>CAVXXQ010000002.1:0-329697 GCA_963765775.1 uncultured Alphaproteobacteria bacterium | reverse complement strand
CGAGGGGATTTTATGCACAGCACCATAGGGCCCTAACTCTGACGGTACGGTCGTGCAAGAGATTAGAGCGCTGAGAAGTCATAAACGGGATCACCCCAACCGCCGGGCCATAATTCACCTGTCTCCAGCGAGGTGGCATAGTGAATGGCTGAATTTATGCAGTTTATCTTAGGGGCGATGATCATAAGATCATATCCTGCTGACGCAGCGCTTCCGCCAAATCGACAGGTATCGGCATCGGCGCAAATGCGCTCACAGTAGATCGACCAGTATTGCCAATCGGCAAACGGCCCGTCAGGGCGCCCAGCGGGGCCAGAATAAGCCGGAAGATCTGGCCCAGCGCCTCGCGCGCATCACCCCGCCGGATAGAAAACCGCAACATAGCGCCATGGCTGGCAAGATGAGGGCCAAGATAGGGCTGCGACACGATATGCACCCGCTCCAGATGGTGCCGTGCCCGACCATCGTCGCCCTCTTCTACGGCTGAATGGTACGCCGCCATTTCGGCCGCGATGACCCGCCGCGCGGCAAGGCTATTGGCAAGCCCCCGCCAGCGTCGCTGCCGGTGCCAATAGAAGATGTGCGCGAACGCCCAGATTAACGGGGTCATGGCTCCGGCCGAAACTTCGACCTCGTCGCTGTAGCGCGTCCCCCCATTCGGTTCAGGCGTGACAGTGATCCAATGATCCCACTTGGGAATAAGGGCACTGTGCCCATTATCACGCAGTCGCTTGGGCCATTCACTGTCCTCCGCTTCATGCAGCGAGGTTGCAATCCACTGGGTCCCGAAGGGAATCATGCCGAACAGCCGGAGCTTGACCTCGTAGCGCCCGCCGGGCTGAAACCGGACAAATGCCGCGTCATCGACCGGGATGAAGCGCACCAGCGGCCAAGCGATATGCTTCAGCAAGCCCGCCATCTGCACTTCTGCCCAGACAGTTTCCGGCTTGAGCGCGATATGTGTCGAATGGGAAACTTTCATGCCGCCACGCTCCGCAATTCAAGCCGTGCCTGCTGGACGATCTGAATGCCGCCGCTGATCCCGAGCACCGCCAGGAGCGCAGCAACAATAATGTCGGGCCAGGCTGTCCCGGTGCCGAACACGCCGAGCGCAGCAGCCATCACGGCAATATTGCCGATCGCGTCATTGCGCGAGCAGATCCAGACTGATCGCATGTTCGCGTCACCCGTACGAAAGCGGTAGAGCATGATGGCAACGCCAGCATTGGCTGCGAGCGCGAGCGCGCCGATGATCCCCATCAGTTCAGGTTTCGGTGCAGCTCCGCCCAATGCCGCCAACACTGCTGTGATCATGACCCAACCGCTCAGGCCGATGAGAGTAAGCCCCTTGGCAAGGGCAGCCCGCGCGCGCCATGCTAGCGCCATCCCGGCAACCAGCAGGCTGATCGCGTAATTGGCAGCATCACCCAGAAAATCGAGTGCGTCCGCCTGCAACGCACGGCTGTCAGCAGCGGCACCTGCCGCCATCTCGACAGCGAACATGCCGGCGTTGACGCCGAGGGCGATCCACAAAGCCCTGCGCCAGCGCGGGTCATTCAGCGTTGCCGTCGTTCCGCACGCGGCCTTGCAGCAATCATCAGCCATCATCTTGCCTCCTCGACAAATCCCGAGTTGGCACTCTATCTACACCCTGTAGCAACTACAGGGTCAAGCCCGGAGGAGTGGCAATGAAGATTGGCGAGCTCGCGAGCGCCACGGCGACCAAGGTCGAGACGGTGCGCTATTATGAAAAGATCGGGCTGTTGCCGCCACCCGCACGGACAAGTGCCAATTACCGTGCCTATGGCAATGATCATCTGGCGCGCCTGTCGTTCATCCGCCGCGCCCGCGATCTCGGTTTCACGCTCGAAGCGGTGCGCGAACTGCTTACACTGTCGGATGACAAGGCCCAATCCTGCGATGCAGTTGACGGCATAGCGCGGATCCATCTCACCGAAATCGATCGCAAGGTTGCCGATCTGACCGCGCTGCGCGGCGAGCTTGATCGGATCATCGGTTCCTGCCGTCACGGGACGGTGGCCGATTGCAAGATTATCGAAACGCTGGCCCCGCGCGGAAAGGACACAGCTTGATGTATTATCTACTCATCAAAGCCGTGGTATCTGCCATCATCATCGTGATCGTTTCAGAAACGGCGCGGCGCAATCCCGGTACTGGCGCGCTTATTGCCTCCTTGCCGCTGATTTCGGTCTTGGGCATGATCTGGATTTGGCGCGACACGCAAGACGTGGCGCGCCTGGCCGAGCATTCCGCCGCGACGTTCTGGTATGTGCTTCCGAGTCTCCCAATGTTTCTCGTCATCCCTGCCCTACTCAAGCGTGGTGTCGGATTCTGGCCCGCGCTGCTTGCAGTGTGCGTTCTGACAATGCGCTCTATGCGTCAATGTCTGTGCCTGCCCGAAATTTTGATTGAAGCTATACGATACCCAACTGCCAACGGCAATCATTTATGCCCTTGCCGCGTTTGCAATCTTTTTTTCATTCTTCACAAATTTTTTTTTCATTTTTTTATTTTCTTTTTTATTTTTATACATATTCTTTTATTTATCATTAATAAGCGCACCAGCGCCAAGCATATGCTTCAGCAAGCCCGCCATCTGCACTTCTGCCCAGACAGTTTCCGGCTTGAGCGCGATATGTGTCGAATGGGAAACTTTCATGCCGCCACGCTCCGCAATTCAAGCCGTGCCTGCTGGACGATCTGAATGCCGCCGCTGATCCCGAGCACCGCCAGGAGCGCAGCAACAATAATGTCGGGCCAGGCTGTCCCGGTGCCGAACACGCCGAGCGCAGCAGCCATCACGGCAATATTGCCGATCGCGTCATTGCGCGAGCAGATCCAGACTGATCGCATGTTCGCGTCACCCGTACGAAAGCGGTAGAGCATGATGGCAACGCCAGCATTGGCTGCGAGCGCGAGCGCGCCGATGATCCCCATCAGTTCAGGTTTCGGTGCAGCTCCGCCCAATGCCGCCAACACTGCTGTGATCATGACCCAACCGCTCAGGCCGATGAGAGTAAGCCCCTTGGCAAGGGCAGCCCGCGCGCGCCATGCTAGCGCCATCCCGGCAACCAGCAGGCTGATCGCGTAATTGGCAGCATCACCCAGAAAATCGAGTGCGTCCGCCTGCAGCGCGCGGCTGTCAGCAGCGGCACCTGCCGCCATCTCGACAGCGAACATGCCGGCGTTGATGCCGAGCGCGATCCACAAAGCCCTGCGCCAGCGCGGGTCATTCAGCGTTGCCGTCGTTCCGCACGCGGCCTTGCAGCAATCATCAGCCATCATCTTGCCTTCTCGACAAATCCCGAGTCGGCACTCTATCTACACCCTGTAGCAACTACAGGGTCAAGCCCGGAGGAGTGGCAATGAAGATCGGCGAGCTCGCGAGCGCCACGGCGACCAAGGTCGAGACGGTGCGCTATTATGAAAAGATCGGGCTGTTGCCGCCACCCGCACGGACAAGTGCCAATTACCGTGCCTATGGCCATGATCATCTCGCGCGCCTGTCGTTCATCCGCCGCGCCCGCGATCTCGGTTTCACGCTCGAAGCGGTGCGCGAACTGCTTACACTGTCGGATGACAAGGCCCAATCCTGCGATGCAGTTGACGGCATAGCGCGGATCCATCTCACCGAAATCGATCGCAAGGTTGCCGATCTGACCGCGCTGCGCGGCGAGCTTGATCGGATCATCGGTTCCTGCCGTCACGGGACGGTGGCCGATTGCAAGATTATCGAAACGCTGGCCCCGCGCGGAAAGGACACAGCTTGATGTATTATCTACTCATCAAAGCCGTGGTATCTGCCATCATCATCGTGATCGTTTCAGAAACGGCGCGGCGCAATCCCGGTACTGGCGCGCTTATTGCCTCCTTGCCGCTGATTTCGGTCTTGGGCATGATCTGGATTTGGCGCGACACGCAAGACGTGGCGCGCCTGGCCGAGCATTCCGCCGCGACGTTCTGGTATGTGCTTCCGAGTCTCCCAATGTTTCTCGTCATCCCTGCCCTACTCAAGCGTGGTGTCGGATTCTGGCCCGCGCTGCTTGCGGGGTGCGTTCTGACAATGGCGCTCTATGCGTCAATGGTCTGGGCCGGCCCGAAATTTGGATTGAAGCTATGACGATACCCAACCTGCCAACGGCAATCATTTATGCCCTTGCCGCGTTTGCGGAGATCGCGGGCTGCTTCGCCTTCTGGGCATGGCTGCGCCTCGACAAACCGGTGTGGTGGGTGTTTCCGGGCATGGTTTCCTTAGCCTTATTCGCGTGGTTTCTTACGTTGGTTGATACGCCCGTCGCGGGGCGCGCTTACGCAGCCTATGGCGGTGTTTACATCGCCGCTTCGCTGATATGGCTCTGGACGGTGGAAGGTGCACGGCCCGACCGCTGGGATGTCATCGGAGCCTCAATTTGCCTCGCCGGGGCCGGGTTGATCCTTTTGGGGCCGGGACGATCAGCGTGATGGGAGCCAATTTCCAGCAATGAGACGCGCCGCAGCCCAATTTAACAGGCGCCTAGTAATACCATGCGGTGAATCTCTTTGATAACAAAGCTTCCGTTCCCATAATTGACAAGTCTTGACAGGACCTTTGCCGCGCACACGCTCGAGCGGAAGCGATCCATAAAAAAGGAGGGCGCCCGGTCAGAGACCGGACGCCCGCCCTCATGCTCTGGTCATTCCCTTACGGGCAGCAGCTCATGGCCGCATCACAGCAAGCGAGCACGAGGTCGCAGCAGGACATGGCCAGCGATGCAACCTGATCAGGCGCAGCGGCAAATGCCGCCGAGCTGGAACCAAGCAGCACGGCTGCGGTGAGAATGTACTTTTTCATGATGGTATCTCCGTTGATTTTGAATTGAATGGATCAGCGGAGAATTCGGGGAGGCGGCGGTTCCGGCCCTCCGATTGGCGAAGGCGGAGAATTGGCGAGAAGCGGGAGAAAGGTGAGTGACGAAAGATCGCGGGCTTCTAGCGGCGAAATGCGCGCTGCTGGCAGCGTCTGGCACAAGGCCAGACAATAGCTCTGACATTGCTGACGCTCATCATCCATGCAGTCGCCGCAGTCGCCTTCGTCCGCGTTCATCTCTGCCATGAGGGCACAACCGTTCGCTGCATACGTTGCCTCGACGGGCAGCAGCGCGACCAGAAATGCCGCGAGATAGAGAAAGAGGCGCTGTGTCACTGGGTGGACCATACTGCTGGGTTCGGTTTGATCAAAGACTTAGTTACACTGCCATCCGGTAAGCTTCACGCCGCTTCGAGCAACGCGAGCGTCTTCGCAAAATCATCAGGCTTTCCGTTATGCAACTCGAGGAAGCGATTGGCTTCCTTGATGACCCGCGCCTCGACTACCGCTTCGCGGTCGATTTTCGAAAGGATGTGGAGCCATTGGGTCACCTCGAGCCAGTCCCATAGCGGGCTGTTCGAGGTGACGCGAGCGACCGGATTGGGGAAGCCTGAGCCACGTTCCGCCTTGGTGTAGAGCGAGATTGCCTGCCGGGTTAGCCCCGAGCGTTCCGCGATATCACTGAGGCTCACCAGATAATCAGGTTCGAGCCGTTCGATCTTGGCGCCTGTTTTGAGCATGTCGTCGTAAGCGGTTGCAACGGCTTTGGAAAATGACACAGCTTCACGGGCGAACTCGGCGATGATCACGCCCTTCTGGAACGAAAGCGTCGCGTCGTCGCAACCGGCCTCGAAGAAGCGGTCTTCGTAGCCGTCCGCCTCGGGATCGAGGCCGGAGGCGACAATGGTAAACTCATGCGTCTTCATCTCACTCACTCCGCTTGCCCGTGCGGGCACCGCGCCACATCCCGTCGTATAGCCTTGGCATGGTTCTCTGCACTGCGCGGCGTGCTCCACACCGAGACCATGCAACCGTCCCGGTCAGCCCAGCGGCAATAAAGCCGGCCCCAGGCGTGGCCACTGATCGGAACGACCCGCCAGCCCAGCGTTTCTGCATGAGCAACAGCCGCTTCAATCTCCTTGTTCGGGTGGCGTGGCCTAGCCATTCAACCGACCTCCTTATCCTTGATGTGTTGACAAATGTCAACGCTATTTACGCTCGCGCTTTTGTTGCACTGCTGAGCTGCTCCGCTGCGGTCGTCGCGGGCAAGGAGGAGCAGCAAGCCATGGTCTGGAATCTGACCACGCCTCGCAGTGGCCTATGTCGACAAGAGGGACCGCAGCTTCGCGTCCCACGCATCCAGTGCCGTCCGCTTCTCATCGTCATACTTGTAGCGGTTATAGATCCCCGCAACGCCTGCCCTTGTTCCGCTGATGTGGTTGAGCACGCTTTCGGTCACCTCGACAGGAACTCTCAGCGACTGGAGATGGGTTGCGCCGGTTCGGCGGATATCGTGCAGCCGCCAGTTTGGAACCTCGACCTGGTCGGGGTCTTCTCCGTCCTCGATCTGCTTCGCCTTCATGTACGCAATCATGTCCTTGTGGAGCGCCGCGCGCCCCTTGAAGAAGCCCGAGACGGGGGTGGTGCCGGTCGTGGTGAACACAAGGCCCTTCCGCTTCGGACCCAGCAGATGGAGCTCTGCGAGCGCGAGGCTGGTCAACGGTATGACGTGTTCCTGATCATTCTTCGCCCGATCGGCCGGCAAGGTCCATCGGCGCGCAGTCAGGTCGATTTCGGACCAGTCCATCTCGGCAACTTCCTGACGCCGTTGCATCGTCAGGATCAGCATCCGCACAAAAGGCCCCCACGGCCACCCGGAATTCTCGGTCGCCCTCCACAACGCGACAATCTCCTCGTCGCTCAGCACCCGGCGGCGCGACGGGACAGCCTTTGGCGCCTTCATCCCTGCCAGCGGGGAAACTTCGATATCCTGCCGGTCGGTCGCCCAGTTGAAGAGCTTGCGCAGGAGCGAGTGGATCTCCTTGCGCCGCGCCGGGCGATCGGAATACTCGTCCAGCACCTTCACGATATCGGCGCGGGTGATCTCGTGGACGGGCCGGTTGCCCCAGCGGGGAATAAATACGTTGTTGATCGTGCAATTCGCCGAGCCCCACGTCCCCCGCCAGTTCGGCTTGAGATAGAGTTCTACGAACTTTTCGCTGTAGGTCCGAAAGTTCAGCGTCTCCTTTTTCCGCTTCGCTTCACGCTTGGCTTCGACAGGATCGATCCCCTGATAGACCTGGACGAGCAGGCGCTCGGCTTCCTTGCGCGCCGTGGCAGGCGTCCAGGGACTGCCGACAGGCCCAATTGTCTTGCGTCGGGCAGGACCGCCGTCGACCCGATACTGGAACACAAAGGACTGCGCTCCTCTTGGCGTGATGCGAAGTCCGAAGCCCTTTAGCCGGGGGTCCCACACGTAAATGTCGCGGTGCGGGTCCGGTGTGACTGACTGGATTGTTCGCAATGTGATTGACTGATTCGGCATGATCTGGCGCTCGTCCACGTAATCGCCACGTAATCAGATGTCGGGATTACGATGGCGTAGCGAAGGGTAATCCACGGCGGATTTATTCCAACCGTTTCAAGCCCTTGAGCGTAGTTTGGCGTAGTATTGGAAAGGAACGAAAAGGGCACAAAGCTCCGCTCTTAATCAGCGGGTCCTTGGTTCGAGCCCAAGTGCGTCCACCATTCTCCCTTATTCCAGCGTAACGATGTGGCGACGCCGCACATAGACTATTGCCCATTGTTGAGCTTGTTCGACTTGTACTTGCGGCAACACCCGTTTCGTGCATAAGCTTAGCCTTGCCAGCACACGTCGATGTGATATTGTGCACGCATGAACACATCTCTCATCACACACGTTCGCGAGCTCGTCACATCCGGTGTCATGACCCGCGCCGGCCTTGCAAGGGCGTCCGGGCTTCATGCCAACACCCTGCGCGACTGCACTGAGGATAGCTGGAACCCCACCGCTGAGACTCTCACAAAGCTCGATGCCTTCCTCGCCGCCAATGCTGACAGGCCGGTGCTCGCCACGATCGAGGAAATCATCGACGAAGCGCGCAACGGGCGGATGTACATCCTTGTCGATGACGAGGACCGCGAGAACGAGGGCGATCTCATCATTCCCGCGCAGATGGCGACGCCCCAGGCGATCAACTTCATGGCCAGGTATGGTCGCGGGTTGATTTGCCTCGCACTCACCAAGGACCGCGTCGATACCCTCGGATTGCAGCCGATGAGCCGCAACAACAAGGAATCGATGCAGACCGCCTTCACCATCTCGATCGAGGCGAAGGAAGGCGTCACCACCGGCATCTCGGCCGCCGACCGCGCGCGGACCATTTCAGTCGCGATCGACGCAGCCAAGGGCGTTGACGATCTCGTCACGCCCGGCCACGTCTTTCCGCTGATGGCGCGCGACGGCGGCACGCTGGTGCGCGCTGGGCATACCGAGGCAGCGGTGGATATTTCGCGCCTCGCCGGTCTGAACCCGTCGGGCGTGATCTGCGAGATCATGAACGAGGACGGGACGATGGCCCGGCTTGACGATCTCATCACCTTTGCCCGTAAGCATGATCTCAAGATCGGCACGATCCGCGATCTCATCGCCTACCGGATGCGCAACGATCACCTTGTCGAGCGCCTGAGCGAGCGCGCCTTCAACTCCGATTACGGCGGCCAGTGGCGGATGATCACCTACCGCGATCGCGTTGCAGGCAGCGAGGCCTATGTGCTCCTGAAGGGCCACGTGATTCCCGGCGAACCTACCCTCGCCCGCGTCCACCCAATCTCGGTGTTCGACGACGTGCTAGGCGCACCCGGCCCTCGTAAGCGCACCCTCCAGCGCGCCATGCAGGCGATCGGCGAACACGGCTCGGGCGTGATCGTGATCCTCACGGGACGCGTCGGGACCGGTGCGTGGCAGCAAAGTGAAGAGATGCGCAACATCGGCATCGGCTCCCAAATCCTCGTCGATCTCGGCGTATCGGAGATGGTACTGCTTTCCAACAGCCGCCCTGACTATGTTGCGATCGAGGGTTACGGCCTTACCATCACCGACTTCCATCCCATTCCGGAGTAATTCGCTCATGGCCGACATCCTCATCGTCGAAGCGCGCTTCTACGCCCACCTCAACGACATGCTGGTCACAGGTGCCCGCGCCGCGCTTGAGGCGCAAGGCCACAAGGTCGAGCTGCTGACGGTACCGGGCGCGCTCGAGATCCCCGGCGCCATCGCGCTTGCAGCGGAAGCCGATCGCTACGACGCCTATGTTGCCATCGGCGTGGTAATCCGGGGCGAGACGTACCACTTCGAAATCGTCGCCGGAGAAAGTGCACGCGCGATCATGGCTTTGACTATGGACGGCATCGCCATCGGCAACGGCATCCTCACGGTCGAGAACGAAGCGCAGGCGATGGTCCGCGCTGATCCAGCACAGAAGGACAAGGGCGGCGAGGCGGCCAAGGCAGCGCTCGCACTGCTGGCGCTGCAGGAACGCTTCGGGCGGTAAGCCCAGCCACCTTGCGCGTCCCGTTGCGGGGCGCAGCGCCCACTACGTATTTTCCCTCTGTAGATTTCCATAAGGCATTAACGCGATAGCTAACCTGCTTCTGCTGTCGAGGGTCGCCGGGTGCAGGTAGCGAGCTGATCACGCCTTATTGGAAATCGATCGTGTACAACCCTGACCCGACCGCGCTGGACAATTCCGGCGTACTGACCATTCTTGCAGCGTTGGAAGAACAACTCGCCGCGCTAGACCGCATCGGCGCGCATATCGCTGCGGCGCATTGCGATGCCGCGATCCAGCAGCTGCGTCTCGATCATGCTCTGCCCTGACGCCGCCTCCATATGGTTTCTCTCGTGAAAAGAGGGCACTGCGTATTTCCCCGTAAAGCCAGGGAGACCTGAATGCCCTAAATTCACCGTTGGAGTGAGCTTACCGCTGCACGCGCCGTCTCTCTCCGGGGCAATAGATAGGGTAAGATGACACACGGGGCCGGAGAATATGCGCAAAGCGCGGGCTCTCCCGATGCAGACTCGCTGTTTCATCCGTTGGCTGACGAGTTGATGGCGATCGCGGCCCGATTGCGCGGCGCCGCTGAAGGTGTGCCGACTGCCGCTAACACGGAGAGCCCCAGCCACATGCGTCCGCCCCGCTCCACGCGCGGCGCCCTCGCCCTCGCCCGCAAAACGTATGCACTGCGGCGCAAGCGGGCAGCGATCTTTGGCAATCCCGACCTGTTCGGCGAACCCGCGTGGGATATTCTGCTAGACCTGTTCATCGCCGAGGGCGAAGGCAAGAGCGTCTCGGTCTCGAGCGCGTGCATCGGCTCGGCCGCGCCAGCCACCACCGGGCTGCGATGGCTCGGCGTGCTGGCGGATGAAGGTCTTGTCGTGCGCGAGAACGACACCGACGACCACCGCCGCGTGATGGTCAGGCTGACTGCGACCGGGCACGCGGCAATGGAACGCTTCTTCGAGACGGTTGTCGAAGCCGGGATTTAAGGAAGCGCTCTAAGCGCGCGCGCCGAAGCAGGCCTTCCCGGCATAGGCAGCGCTCTCGCCCAGTTCTTCCTCGATGCGGATCAGCTGATTGTACTTGGCGAGCCGGTCCGAACGGGCCAGCGAACCTGTCTTGATCTGTCCGCAATTCGTCGCCACCGCCAGATCGGCGATGGTCGCGTCCTCGGTCTCGCCCGAACGGTGGCTCATCACGCAGGTGTAGCGCGCGCGGTGCGCCATATCGACCGCGGCCAGCGTCTCGGTCAGCGTGCCGATCTGGTTGACCTTGACCAGCAGCGAGTTGGCGAGCCCGCGTCCGATCCCGTCCTTGAGGCGAGCCGGATTGGTGACGAACAGGTCGTCGCCGACCAGCTGAACCTTGTCGCCAAGCTGGGAGGTAAGCGCGGCCCAGCCCTCGAAATCGTCCTCGCTCATGCCGTCCTCGATCGAGCGGATCGGATATTCGGCGCACAGCTTGGCGAGGTAATCGGACATTTCGTGCGGGCTGAGGCTGAGGCTTTCGCCCGAGATTTCGTACTTGCCGTCCTTGAAGAACTCGGTCGCCGCGCAGTCAAGCGCCAACACGATGTCCTCGCCCGGGGTAAAACCGGCCTTGGTGACGCTTTCCATGATGAAGTCGAGCGCGGCGCGGGTGCTGGCGAGGTCTGGTGCAAAGCCGCCCTCGTCGCCGACGCTGGTGGCGAGGCCCTTCTGCGCAAGGCCCTTCTTCAAGGTGTGGAACACCTCAGCTCCCCAGCGCACGGCCTCGACGAGGCTATCGGCGCCGACCGGCATGATCATGAATTCCTGGATGTCGATCGGGTTATCGGCATGTTCGCCGCCATTGATGATGTTCATCATCGGCACCGGGAGCATGTGCGCCGACACGCCGCCGAGATAGGAATAAAGCGGCAACCCGCGCGCATTGGCCGCCGCCTTGGCGATCGCCAGCGAGGTGCCGAGGATCGCATTGGCGCCGAGCCGCGCCTTGTTCGCGGTGCCATCGAGCGCGATCAGCGACAAGTCGATATCGCGCTGGTCCTCGGCGTCGAAATTGTCGATCAGCAGCTCGCGGATCTCGGTGTTGACCGCCTCGACCGCCTTGAGCACGCCCTTGCCGAGATAGCGCGTCGCATCGCCGTCGCGCAGTTCCATCGCCTCATGCGCGCCGGTCGATGCCCCCGAAGGCACCGCCGCGCGGCCAAAGCTACCGTCGTCGAGCAGAACGTCGACTTCGACGGTCGGATTGCCGCGGCTGTCGAGGATTTCGCGCCCGTGCAGGTCGATGATGGCGGTCATGTTTGGCTCCGGCTGTAAAGTGGTTTAGATTGTTAGGACACGTCGTCGCTATGGTAATGGGGACGGCATGATTCTGGCTTGAAGAAACCAGCACCGATCGTACGCCTGACGTCCCTATGCGCGAGGTTGCCGTCGTGCAAGCGCATGGCGCGGGCGATACGTCGGGCTGGTCAACGCCGCAGAAGAACGCCGAATGACAAGGAGCAGTTTGATGGCAGTTACCCCCACCCCCAAGAATAAGCCCGCAAAGCCTGTGAAGGGATCCGGCGCCGCAAATAGCGAAAGCCCGGCCAAGGCCGCCTCGCGCAAGACCGCCGCTGTTGCAGCGGCTGCTACCACTCCCGTTTCGGCGCCTGTCGCCGAAGCCAAGAGCCGCTTCAACGCTGCGCTGGAAGAAGCCAAGGCCGGCGCTGCCGCGCTGCGCACCGAGGCTGAAACCCGCCTCACCACGGTCGGCGATCAGGCCAAGGGCAAGGGCAGTGACCTCGTGGCCGAAGCCAAGACCTATGGCGATCAGGCGCTCGGCAAGGCCGGCGAACTTGCGGTCGAAGGCAAGAAAGTCACCAGCGATGCCATCGCCTCGCTCGGCAAGGTCGTGGGCGACACCGCCACGCAGATCGACGAGAAGCTCGGCGAGCAATATGGCGATTACGCCCGCAAGGCTTCGCGCACACTCGCGGAAACCTCCGCCAAGCTCGAAGCCAAGAGCGTCGAGGAACTTGGCGAAAACGCGCGCGAAGCGGTCCGCAAGAGCCCGGGTGTCGCAGTCGGCGTGGCGGCGGTGGTCGGCTTTTTCCTCGCGAGGATATTCGGCGGCCGTCGGCGCTGATCCGGCACTGAGGACCCGCCATGCTTGACACCGAGCCCGGCTCGCCGCGGTTGCCGGACGCGGATATTCCCGCGTCCGCTCCCCCGCCCGAGCCGGACACTTCTGCTGAGGGCGATAGCTCGACCTTCACCTCGCTGAAGGACGACCTCACCGATCTGGTCGAGGACGCGCGCACTTATGCCGCGGCAGAGATCGTCTTTCAGCAGACCCGTGCAGGCCTCGCCGCTAAGAGCGCGGCCCGCGCGGTGGTCTATCTGGTGCTGGCGCTGGTGCTGCTCAACCTGTCGCTGATCGCGCTTGCGGTTGGCGCGGTGATCGCGCTCGCCCCGCTTGTGACGATCTGGGGCGCGATCGCGATCGTGGTCGGGGTGCTTCTGGCGGGCGTCGTGCTGCTGGTGATGGGCGCTGTGTCCGAAGGCAAGACACTGGGCGCGATGTTCGGATCGGGGGACGGCGCGTGACCCGGCTCCCCGCCCGCTTCGTTGAGGACCGCGACCTGCGTGACAAGGCCCGCGCCGTGCTCGCCGAGGATATCGCCCGGTTGCAAGGCAGCCTCGAGGAGGAGGGCATCGCAAGCCGCGTCTCTTCGGGCGTGACCTCGACGATCTCCTCCCGCATCAAGACCGGCGCGCGCGACGTGCTCGCTCAGGCCGGGGCGCAGGCCGAGGACAAGAAGGGCGTGCTCGCCCTGCTGATCGGCGCGATCATCTTGTGGTTCGCGCGTGAGCCGATTTTCACATGGTTTGAGGAACTTCGCTCCGACAGCAGCGATAGTGACGACGAACCAAACCCCGAAGCCGCACCCCCAGCAGCGGCATCCGATGGAGACCCCGCATGAACAATCCCATCCCCCTTCCCGTCACCGACAAGCGCGACGCGCTGCGTGCCAAGATCGAAGCGGCCGAGCGCCGCAATGCAGATCGCACGCTTGCCGATCAGGCGCGCGAGGCAGCCAATTCCGCAGTCGATTACACCCGCGCCAACCCGCTGACGGTGATCGGCGGCGCGGTGGCGCTGGGCCTCGTGATCGGCCTGCTTACTCGCCCCGGCCGCCGGGTTGCAGGGCGGGCGCTGCACGGCGCCAGCGACGCGATTTCGGGTGCCGCCTCGAGCGCTAAGGCGAGCATGAGTGGTCCCACCGCCCGCAAGGGATCGCGCATGGGCGAGATGTTCGCAGAGGCCGCGATGGCCTATCTGATGACTGCTCTCGACGAGGTTCTCGAAACCGCCCGTGCCGGTCAGGACAAGGCGGCCGAGCTTGGCGATGCTGCGGGGGTGCAGGCCAAGAAGCTGTCGGCCAATGCGTCGGAAGCGGCCGGGTCGGCGGCAGACACCACCCGTGCCATCGCCCGCAAGACCGTCGATGCCGCTGTAGGCGTCGTGCGCGATCTCAGGCGCAAGACCAAGGGCTGACCCTACGGACAAGAGCAAGGTTGCCCTCGGCGCGTCACGCGCTAAGGGGTCGCGCAACCTTCCTCCGCGCCTTCTTGACTCCCGGGATTTAGCACATGTCAGAAACCACCCCCACCCAGCGGCTCCACCTCGTGATGGGCGGCCGCGTCAAGGATCCGCGCGGGATCGAGTTCCAGGACCCGGAGAGCATTCATGTTGTCGGTGTCTACAGCTCCTATGATGCTGCGGCCGATGCGTGGCGCGCGCAGGCGCAGCGCACGGTTGATGATGCGGAGATGAAATACGTGGTGGTTCACATCCACAAGCTGCTGACCCCCGAGGATTGACACCGCACGGCCGTGTTTCACGTGAAACACCGTTTTGGAGGGGATCTAAAGGGGGTCTAACAGGGGTCTAGAGGGGTTCTAAACCGCGCTGGAGCAAGTCTGGAACGCGCTGGAGGGGGTCTGAAATCGCCTACCGCAGCGCCGCAAACGCCCCCGCAGCCGCCACCGCCAGCATCGCAAAGATGACCCGCGTGCGGCGCTTGCCGCGCCGTTCACCCCAACGCTCTTCGTCGAGCCACCACTTGCCCCTGCCGTCGGTTCTGAGGATGTCAGCACCTTTCAGCCGCTCGAACGCGCGCTGCGATGACGTGCCGGAGGGATCGTAAGCGATAGCATCGGCCATGCTGACCGCGCCCGCTGCGAGGAAGTGCGCTGCAAGCTTGCGCTCGGCAATCGGCCTTACCGGAACAACTGCCATCGCGCGCGCCCCAGCCCCGTTCAGATGAACTCGATCTTGTCGACGTGGTACGACCGCTCGCCCGCAGGCACCGTCACTTCGATATCGTCGCCGACCTGCTTGCCGATCAGCGCGCGCGCGAGCGGCGAGTTGTAGCTGATGCGGCCCTTGTTCGCGTCCGCTTCGGTCACGCCGACGATCTGGTAGCGGATCGGCTTGTCGTTCTCGTCAAGCAGGGTCACGGTCGCGCCGAATACGATCTTGTCGCCCGACAGCATGGTCGGATCGATGATCTGGGCGCGGCTGACCATGTGCTCGATATCGCCGATCATGGCTTCGACCTGGCCCTGCCGCTCCTTGGCGGCGTGGTATTCGGCGTTTTCCGAAAGGTCGCCGTGGGCGCGCGCTTCCTCGATCGCTTCGACGATCCTCGGGCGTTCCTCGCGCAGTACCTTGAGGTCGGCGGTCAGCCGCTCGTAACCCTCGGCAAGCATCGGGACCTTTTCAACCGTCGCCATCTTTATTGTCTTTCTCTCTGGGTTCCCGGCGCCTGGTCCGTCTGCGGAAGAAAGAGCCTCTCGCCGTCCGATCAGCACGGCGTCAGGCACTTTCAATGTCGGGGAGCCAAATTCAGGCGGGAATGCAATCAGTCCCCATAATAGTCCTGCAACGAGCGGACTTCAAGCTGGTCCGGCCGGATCGCCGAAATCGCTGCCGCCGCAGCGACCGATCCGGCCGCCGTGGTGTAGTAGGGCACCTTGCCCGCAAGCGCCGCCTGACGGATGGATTTGCTGTCCGAAAGCGACTGCCAGCCTTCGGTGGTGTTGAAGATCAGCGCAATATCGCCGTCGATAATCCGGTCGACGATATGCGGTTGGCCTTCGGCGACCTTGTTGACCCGCTCCACGGCCAGGCCCTGTTCGGCGAGGTAGGTCTGTGTACCCCCGGTGGCGATGACGCGGAAGCCGTGTTCGATCAGGCGCTTCACCCCTGCGACGATCACCGGCTTGTCGGTGTTCTTGACCGATACGAACACGGTGCCCGATTGCGGAGGCACCATGCCTGCGCCAATCTGCGACTTGAGGAAGGCGGCCTCGAAGCTGGTATCAATGCCCATGACCTCGCCGGTCGACTTCATCTCGGGGCTGAGCACCGGATCGGCGCCGGGGAAGCGTGCGAAGGGGAACACCGCCTCTTTCACCGCCATGTAAGGCAGGTCGCGCTTGAACGGCGGGAAGTTGCTGAGCGGCTCGCCCGCCATCACCCGCGCGGCGATCTTGGCGACCTGTTGCCCGATCGCCTTGGCGACGAAGGGCACGGTGCGGCTCGCACGCGGGTTCACCTCGATGAGATAGACCTGATCGTCCTTGACCGCGAACTGGATGTTCATGAGGCCAACAACGCCCAATGCAAAGGCCAGCAGCTCGGCCTGACGCTCCATCTCGGCGATGATTTCGGGGCTGAGCGAATAGGGCGGCAGCGTGCAGGCAGAATCGCCGGAGTGAACGCCCGCTTCCTCGATATGCTGCATCACGCCCGCAACGCGCACTTCGGTGCCATCGCACAGCGCATCGACATCGCACTCGATTGCATCGCGTAGGTACTGGTCGATCAGCACCGGGGAGTCCCCCGAGACGTTCACCGCCGTGGCGATGTAATTGTCGAGTTGCGCTTCGCTGTCGACGATCTCCATCGCGCGGCCGCCCAGCACGTAGGAAGGACGCAGCAAGACGGGATAACCGATGCGCGCGGCCACGGCAGCCGCCTCGTCACGGCTGCGGGCGATGCCGTTTTCGGGCTGCTTCAATTTCAGCTTGTTGACCAGCTTGGCGAAGCGTTCGCGGTCTTCGGCAAGGTCGATCATGTCGGGCGACGTGCCGAGGATCGGGATGCCCGCATCCTCCAGCGCCTGCGCCAGCTTCAACGGTGTCTGCCCCCCGAACTGGACGATCACGCCGACCAGCTCGCCATTCTGCTGTTCGACCCGCAGGATTTCGAGCACGTCCTCGTCGGTCAGCGGCTCGAAATAGAGGCGGTCCGAGGTGTCGTAATCGGTCGAGACCGTCTCGGGGTTGCAGTTGATCATGATCGTCTCGTAGCCCTGCTCGGCAAGCGCGAAGCAGGCGTGGACGCAGCAATAGTCGAATTCGATGCCCTGCCCGATGCGGTTCGGCCCGCCGCCGAGGATGACGATCTTCTTGCGGTCGCTGGGGGCGGCTTCGCATTCGGGTTCACCGAAGCTCGGGGCCTCGTAGGTCGAATACATGTAAGGCGTGATCGCCTCGAACTCGGCGGCGCAGCTGTCGATGCGCTTGAAGACGGGGAACACGCCGAGCTTGTGACGCAGGGCGCGCACTTCCGCGGCGCTGGTCGCACCTGCCATCGCGACGAGCGCATCGTGGAGCAGGCCCGAACGCTTGGCCTGGGTCTCGCCCATGCCGCCCGCCACGCCGACGGAACGCACTGCAAGGGTGGCGAGGCGCCTGTCGGAGAAGCCCATTGCCTTCAACCGGCGCAGGCCAGCGGCGTCGCGCGGCAGGCCGTCCTTCTGGATGGCGCCCTCGGCATCGATGATGCCCTCGATCTGGCGCAGGAACCACGGGTCGTAGAAGGTGACTGCGGCGACTTCCTCGACGCTCATGCCTTCACGGAACGCCTGCGCAACCTTGAGCAGCCGGTCGGGTGTGCGGCGGGAGAGCGCGGCGGTGATGACCTCCTTGCCCGCGCCCTCAAGCTCAATGACGCGGTTGAACCCGTCGAGGCCGGTTTCAAGGCCGCGGAGGGCCTTCTGCATCGATTCCTGGAAATTGCGGCCGATGGCCATGACTTCGCCGACGCTCTTCATCGCGGTCGACAGGTCATTGGCCGCGCCCTTGAACTTCTCGAAGGCGAAGCGCGGGATCTTGGTGACGACGTAATCGATGGTCGGCTCGAAGCTCGCCGGCGTCGCGCCCGTGATCTCGTTGGTGAGCTCGTCCAGCGTGTAGCCGACCGCCAGCTTGGCCGCGACGCGGGCGATAGGGAAGCCGGTCGCCTTGGATGCCAGCGCCGAGGAGCGGCTGACGCGCGGGTTCATCTCGATCACGATCAGGCGGCCATCGGC
This sequence comes from uncultured Alphaproteobacteria bacterium, assembly GCA_963765775.1. Taxonomy (GTDB): domain Bacteria; phylum Pseudomonadota; class Alphaproteobacteria; order Sphingomonadales; family Sphingomonadaceae; genus Erythrobacter. Next base: position 311,897 of record CAVXXQ010000002.1, on the reverse strand, counting down.
AGGGTTCACCGCGAACTGAACGTTGGAACCGCCCGTCTCCACCCCGATCTCGCGCAGGCAAGCGATGCTCGCGTTGCGCATGATCTGGTATTCCTTGTCGGTCAGCGTCAGCGCCGGGGCGACGGTGATGGAGTTGCCGGTGTGGACGCCCATCGGATCGACGTTCTCGATCGCGCAGATGATGATCGCGTTGTCCTTGCGGTCGCGCACCACCTCCATCTCGAACTCCTTCCACCCGAGGAGCGATTCCTCGATCAGGACTTCGGTGGTGGGGGACGCGTCGAGGCCTTCGCGCACGATCTGGTCGAATTCCGCCTTGTTGTAAGCGATCCCGCCGCCCGTGCCGCCGAGCGTGAAGCTGGGGCGGATGATCGAAGGCAGGCCGGTACGCTCGAGGATGACGCGGGCTTCCTCAAGCGTGTTGGCCACGCCCGAGCGGGCGCTTTCCAGCCCGATCGAAGTCATCGCATCGCGGAACCGCTGGCGGTTTTCGGCCTTGTCGATGGCGTCGGCTTTCGCGCCGATCATCTCGACGCCGTATTTCGCGAGCGTGCCATCGGCATCCAGCGCCAGCGCGCAGTTCAGCGCGGTCTGCCCGCCCATCGTGGGGAGCAGCGCATCGGGGCGTTCTTTGGCGATGATCTTGGCGACGATATCGGGCGTGATCGGCTCGATATAGGTCGCATCGGCGAACTCGGGATCGGTCATGATCGTCGCCGGGTTCGAGTTGACGAGGACGACGCGGTAGCCCTCCTCCTTCAACGCCTTGATCGCCTGCGTGCCGGAGTAATCGAACTCGCACGCCTGACCGATGATGATCGGACCAGCGCCAATGACGAGGATCGAGGAGATGTCGGTTCTTTTGGGCATTAGAAGTGCTCTTCGCCTAGCTTCATAAGTTGGTTGAAAGCGCCCTCAGTGAGGCGAAGCGATTGAGACAGTTTATTCTGGAATTCGCGATCCTTGGAACCGTAGGTGTCGATCTGGATGAACTTCTCCCCGTCCACCTCGATTTTCCTGATTACTCCAGAGCATTCCGTATGGCCGATCCGAGAGTTTTGGTCTTCGACCGAGAACTGTTTTACGACTGCCATTTCTTAGTCTCCCAGCCCCCCCACAAACTTCTCGAACAGGTAGAAGCTATCCTGCGGCCCCGGACTCGCCTCGGGGTGATACTGCACCGCGAAGGCCTTCTTCCCGCGGATCGAAATCCCGCAATTCGTCCCGTCGAACAGGCTCACATGCGTCTGCTCGACATTCTCCGGCAGGGTCGCGACGTCCACCGCGAAGCCGTGGTTCATTGAGGTGATCTCGACCAGCCCAGACGTCTCCCCCCAGCCCTCACCCACGCGCTGGACGGGGTGGTTTGCGCCGCGGTGGCCTTGGTGCATCTTGATCGTCTTCGCGCCCGCCGCGATGGCGAGCATCTGGTGGCCGAGGCATATGCCGAATATCGGCATGTCGGCATCCAGCAGCGCCTTGATCACCGGCACCGCATATTCGCCCGTCGCCGCCGGATCGCCCGGGCCGTTGGAGAGGAACACGCCGTTGGGCTTGAGCGCCATCACCTCGTCGAAGCTGGTCTTGGCCGGCACCACCGTCACCCGCGCGCCGGCCTTCACCAGATTGCGGAAGATGTTGTCCTTCGACCCGTAGTCGATGGCGACGACGTGGGGGAGTGCTCCACCTCCGTTCGCCTCGAGCGTAGTCGAGAGGCCGTGTGCTGGTGTCTCGACTTCGCTCGACACGAACGGGTCTGGTTTTTTGCCCCAAGGCGCCCGCCCATAGCCCTTGCCGAGCGTCCAGTAGCCGCCCTCCCAGCCTTCGTGCTTGTCGCGGGTGACGCGGATGGCGAGGTCCATGCCCTCCAGCCCCGGCCACTCGGCCGCACGCTTCACCAGCGCGTCGATCTCGAACTTGCCGTCCGGCGCATGGGCGATCACCGCGTTGGGCGCGCCGCTCTGGCGGATGCGGCGGGTGAGCGCGCGGGTGTCGACGCCGGCGAGGCCGATCTTGCCGTTCCTCACCATCCAGTCGGCGAACTTCTCGATAGAGCGGAAGCTCGACGGCTCGGTCACATCTTCGCGCACGATGCACCCAACGGCGCCCTCAACCTTGCTCTCGACGTCCTCGCCATTCGCGCCGACATTGCCGATATGCGGGAAGGTGAAGGTGACGATCTGCGCGGCGTAGGAGGGATCGGTCATCACCTCCTGATAGCCGGTCATGGCGGTGTTGAAGCACACTTCGCCCACTGACGCGCCAACCGCTCCGAAGCCACGTCCCCAGACGACCGTTCCGTCAGCCAGAACGAGGACTCCCGTCGCGCCCGAAGGTTGCGCGCGAGTGGATGCGGGGTCGGCCATTGGGGCGCTCCGTTGCGTGTAAAGCCAGCGATGTTGCTAAGTTTCGTGCGCTAGGCTCGGCGGCCCCTCGCGTCAACCTAGGCTTGGCGCCTGATTTGCGTTAGGGGCGCGCGCACCAGTTCAATCCACAGGAAACACCGATGATCCGTGACGATATCAAGGCTGCCACCATCACGTCGATGAAGGCCGGCGAGAAGGACCGCACCGCCGCGCTCCGCCAGATCAGCGCCAAGATCAAGGACCGCGACATCGAAGAGCGGATGAGCGCCAAGTCCATCCCCGATGACGAGTTGGTGGTGAGCGTGCTCCAGAAGATGGCTAAGCAGCGCCGCGAATCGATCGAGATGTATGATGCCGGCGGCCGTGCGGAACTCGCCGCGGTGGAGCGCGCGGAATTGGCCGTGATCGAGGAATTCCTGCCGCAGATGCTGAGCGAGGCCGAAACCGCCGCCGCCATCGAGGCGATCAAGGCCGAGACCGGCGCGTCGAGCATGAAGGACATGGGCACGGTGATGGCCGAGCTGAAGGCCCGCCACGGCGCGGTGCTGGATGGCAAGCTGGCGAGCACGCTGGTGAAGGCTGCGCTTTCGTAAAAAAAATCAAAAACCGTTCGTGTCGAGCGTAGTCGAGACACCTTCTCGGTAATCTCTCGACTTCGCTCAAGGCGAACGGTTATGCTACTCATATGGCTTTCTGGTTCTACATACTGCGCTGTTCCGACGGCAAATATTACACTGGCCACACCGATGATTTGGAACGGCGGATGGCCGAGCACCAGCATGGCGGTTATTGTGAATTCACATCGAAACGGCAGCCCATAACACTTCTGTGGGCACAGGACTTCCCGACCCGCCACGAGGCATTGGCCAGCGAACTCACCGTGAAAAAGTGGTCCCGCGCCAAGAAGGAGGCGCTGGCCCGTTCGGACTGGCAAGCGCTGTCCCACTTCGCCAAACCGCCGTCTGAACGATCCACAGGTGATCCACCGATAGGTGTCTCGACTTCGCTCGACACGAACGGAGTGAAAGAGCAGTAGTCTAGCATGTCAATCACCCCGCAATGGAAGGACGAGCTGCGTGCGCGGATCACGCTCTCGACGCTTGTCCAGCGGTCGGTGAAGCTGACCCGCGCGGGGCGCGAGTGGAAGGGGTGCTGCCCGTTCCACGAGGAGAAAACGCCGAGCTTCTACGTCAACGACCAGAAGCAGTTTTATCACTGCTTCGGGTGCGGCGCGCATGGCGATGCGATCGGGTGGATGGTGGACCAGCAGGGTCTGCAATTCATGGACGCAGTCAAGGAGCTGGCAGCGATGGCCGGGATGGAAGTCCCCGCCCCCGACCCGGTCATGGCCAAACGCGCCGAACAACGCGCCAGCCTGATCGACGTGACCGAGGCGGCGCAGAAGTTCTTCGTCGACAGCCTCGTCGGCCCATCCGGAGCGGCAGCGCGCGACTATCTCCAGCGGCGTGGTTTCTCGCCTGCAGTTTGCAACGAATTCGGCTTTGGCTGGGCGCCCGATGAGCGTCAGGCATTGCCAAAGGCATTGAGCGCATTCGGCGAGGACATGCTCGAAGGCGCCGGGATGCGCGCCGCCAACGAGGCTGGCGAGCGATACGACCGCTTCCGGGGCCGCGTCATGCTCCCCATTCAGGACGCGCGCGGTCGGGTGATCGCGTTCGGCGGACGCATTCTCGACAAGCGTGAGGGGGTGGCGAAGTATCTCAACTCCCCCGACACCGACCTCTTCGACAAGGGCCGCACGCTTTACAACCTGCACCGCGCAGCGCCTGCCGCGCGCCAGAGCGGGCGCGTGGTGGTGGTCGAAGGCTATATGGACGTCATCGCGCTCGCCAATGCTGGCGTCGCGGATGTGCTCGCCCCGCTCGGCACGGCGCTGACCGAAATGCAGCTCGAACTGCTGTGGCGCATGGTCGAGGTGCCGGTGCTGTGCTTCGATGGCGATGCGGCAGGCCAGCGCGCGGCGATGCGGGCGATCGTGCGGGCGCTGCCGATGCTCGCCCCGATGCGCTCGCTGGGGATCGTGCGGCTGCCCGCGGGGCTCGATCCCGACGATCTGATCAAGGCGCAAGGCAAGGCGGCGATGGAGAATATTCTCGCCAGCCCCCAGAACCTCGTCGACACGCTGTGGGAGTTTGAACGCGATGCGCAGCCGCTCGTCACGCCCGAGGCCAAGGCGGGATTAAAGGCGCGGCTGATGGCGCATGTCGAGACGATCGGCGACCCCGAGATCAAGAGCCTCTACCGCCGTGAGCTTGGCGACCGGTTCTCCGCCTTTGCCTATCCGCCCCGTGCGCCGCGCCCTGCACAACAGGCCCAGCGGTCGCTTCAGCGCGGGCCCCAGCGCGGGCCGTGGAAAGGCGCTCCGATGCCGCCGCCGATGCTGACGGAAGCCGCGCGGGTGCAGCTTTCGCAGATGATGGCCGGGGGGCAGCGGCAGGGCCTGCTCGCCGCTGTGCTGGCGGGTCTGGCGCGCTTTCCGGGGCAGATCGGACGGCATACCGAAGCGCTCTCCGCGCTCGCCCGGCTCGACCGCCAGGCCGCCCCGCTGATCGAATCGCTCCTCGAACTTGCAGAAACGCTTGATTCGCAGCGCCCAACCGCCATATGCACCTTGCAAGGCCAACCCGCCCCGTCGGCAGATATCCGCTACGCCTTCATTGACGAAGGCAACGATCCCGACGCTGCGTGCGAGGAACTGGCTGAAGCTGTGTCGCTGCTGGTCGAACGGCCAGCGCTTGAGGCTGCGCTTGCGGCCACGATTGCGCGTTTCGACGGCGATCCTGAAGGATCATTTGCCGAACAGACGCGTTTGCGTACACAGCTCATGGCAGTCGAAGAACGCCTCAAGGCTTTTGGACGTCGCAAGGCGGCACCAGTGAGCACGGGCGACGATACCGCCTGATCGGGCGGATATGGAATTAACGGGTGGCCGGCTCGCCATTGCAAGGGCGGCGGACCACCGGATGATGGAACGATACGGAAATATGCCCGAGAAGGAAGACGCTCCGCTGATCGATCTCAACGATTCGTCGATCAAGAAGCTGATCAGCAAGGCGAAGAAGCGCGGCTACGTCACCTATGACGAGCTGAACGAGGCGCTGCCGTCAGGCGAAATGAGTCCCGATCAGATCGAGGACATCCAGACCGCTCTGTCCGAAATGGGCGTGCAGATCGTCGAAAATGACGAGGACGCCGAAGCCGAGGGCGAGGACGGCGATAGCGAGAACGACACCGATGATGTCGTTGCCGACGACGAGGACGAGGAAGACGACGAGAAAAAGGGCCCCGCCAAGGACGCCCGCGCCGCCAACCGCAAGCTCGCGACGGGCGAGCGCACCGACGATCCGGTGCGGATGTACCTGCGCGAAATGGGCGCGGTGGAGCTCCTCAGCCGCGAAGGCGAAATCGCCATCGCCAAGCGCATCGAGGCTGGCCGCGACATGATGATCATGGGGCTGTGCGAAAGCCCGATCACCTTCCACGCGATCATCCAGTGGTCCGAGGCGCTCAACAACGGCGACATGCAGCTGCGCGAGATCCTCGATCTCGACGCGATGCTCTCCAAGGAACCCCCGGCCGAGAAGATGGCCGAAGGCGCCGAGGATGACGACGACGACGAAATCTCCGAAGCCACCGCCGGCCCTACGATCCGCGAGGACGACGAGGTCGCCGACGAGCCCGAAGCGGACGCGGACGAGGATGAGGACGGCGAAGGCCGCCCCAAGCGCGAAGAGGAAGAGGAGGAGGACAACACCCTCTCCCTTGCTCAGATGGAAGCCCAGCTGAAGCCCGAGGCGCTCGAAACCTTTGCGCGCATCACCACGCTGTTCAACGCTTTCGAGAAGCTTCAGGGCGAACGCGTCGACACGCTGGCGCTTGGCAATGCCTTCCCGAACGCGAAGGAATCGAAGTACGAGCAGCTGCGCGAAGACCTCACCGCCGAGGTCGAGAGCGTTCAGTTCCACGCGACCAAGATCGAATTTCTGGTCGACAATCTCTACGCCTTCAACCGCCGCCTCACCACGCTGGGCGGCCAGATGCTGCGCCTTGCCGAGCGTCACAAGGTCAAGCGGATCGACTTCCTCAATTCCTATGTCGGCAACGAGATGGACGACGCGTGGATCAAATTGCGCGCCAAGAAGGACAAGAAGTGGGCCGCCTTCGCCGAGCGTGAGGAAGACGCGATCGAGCGCATCCGTTCGGAAATCGCCGACATCGCCGCGCAGACCGGCATGAGCCTCCCCGAGTTCCGCCGCATCGTCAACATGGTGCAAAAGGGCGAGCGCGAGGCGCGCATCGCCAAGAAGGAAATGGTCGAGGCGAACCTGCGCCTGGTGATTTCCATCGCCAAGAAGTATACGAACCGTGGGCTGCAATTCCTTGATCTAATTCAGGAAGGCAACATCGGCCTGATGAAGGCGGTCGACAAGTTCGAATACCGCCGTGGCTACAAGTTCAGCACCTATGCAACGTGGTGGATCCGTCAGGCGATCACCCGCTCCATCGCCGATCAGGCGCGCACCATCCGTATTCCGGTGCACATGATCGAGACGATCAACAAGCTGGTGCGCACGAGCCGCCAGTTCCTCCACGAGGAAGGCCGCGAGCCGACCCCTGAGGAAATGGCGCAGCGCCTCTCCATGCCTTTGGAGAAGGTGCGCAAGGTGATGAAAATTGCAAAGGAGCCGATCTCCCTCGAAACGCCGATCGGCGACGAGGAAGACAGCCACCTGGGCGATTTCATCGAGGACAAGAACGCGATCATCCCGGTCGATGCCGCAATTCAGGCCAACCTCAAGGAAACCGTCACCCGCGTGCTGGCGTCCCTCACCCCGCGTGAAGAGCGCGTGCTGCGCATGCGCTTCGGCATCGGGATGAACACCGACCACACGCTCGAAGAAGTCGGCCAGCAGTTCTCGGTGACCCGCGAACGTATCCGCCAGATCGAAGCGAAGGCGCTGCGGAAGCTGAAGCATCCGAGCCGGTCGCGGAAGATGCGGTCGTTCCTGGATCAGTAGGGCTGCGGGATGGCGGAAGGCGGCACTCGGCTAAGTGGAAGGCGAGAGTTCCGGGTTCGCGCTCGGACAATAGTGCTTACGCTTTTGGTCAGCAGTGTTCTGGCTGTATTACCGACGATGAGTTTGCATGAACTCATTACAACCGGGACGATCGACTGGAGTGCAACCGAAGGCCGCCAATCTTTGCCGCGATGGATAATCTATCCTAAGGTTGGGCTGGCCTTTGGTTCGGGCTTCAAGTCCTCGTCCCGTTGCTAAAATTCTCATTCCGACCTTTGATGTTCGCGCTGGATGACGAAGCATTGGAGATTGGCGGACAGCGCATTCCTCGCGACCTGGTGACCAGGCTCCGTCCGCGATGGTGGCGCGGCGACGTTCTGGTCGAAACGGAACGCGGCAATTTCAGCATCAATCCGGCCAAAGTAGCAGGTGGGGTTACAGCATTATCCCATGCCTTTCCGGACCGGTTTGATCCACGCCATCTGAATGATGGACCGGAGTGGATTGTAGGACGCTAGCCCCCCTAACACCCTCGCAAACGACAAGATTAACTGCCGCATTCTGTCTTCGCGCCCTTTGGTTGAGCCGCCCGTCGAAAAAGCCTCGGCCAAGGGTGGAGAATCTCCGCCCATGCGACTATGGCACCACCATGCGCATCGCCATCGCCTCCGATCACGCCGCCATCGAGCTCAAGACCGACCTTGCCGAGTGGCTGGTCGAGGAAGGCCACGAGGTCGCTGACCTCGGACCTGAGCCCGGGCAGAGCGTCGATTACCCCGATTACGGCTACCGCCTCGCCGAAATCATCGCCGAAGGGACGGTCGAATTCGGCATCGCCCTGTGCGGCTCCGGCATCGGCATTTCGATCAGCGTCAACCGTCACCCGCAGGTGCGCTGCGCCTTGGTCAGCGAGCCGCTTTCGGCCGCGCTCGCCCGTGAGCACAATGACGCGAACTGCATTGCGCTTGGCGCGCGGTTGATCGGGATCGAAATGGCCAAGTCCTGCGTTGCGACATTTCTCGACTCCGAATTCGCCGATGCCGGCGACCCGGCCGGGCGCCACCAGCGCCGCGTCGGCAAGCTTGGCAAGCCCCCGTTCCAGCCTGACCACATCGAGACCCATCAATGAGCACAGCTCCGATCGATTTCGCCGCCCGCACCCAGAACCCGATGGACGGCTTCTGGCATGATGACCTCGCCCATGCCGATCCCGAGATCGCTGCCGCCATCGGCAAGGAACTCGCCCGCCAGCGCGACAAGATCGAACTGATCGCATCCGAGAACATCGCAAGCCGCGCAGTGCTGGAAGCGGCCGGCTCGGTCTTCACCAACAAGTATGCCGAGGGCTATCCGGGCAAGCGCTATTACGGCGGCTGCGAATATGCCGATGTGGTCGAGACCCTCGCGATCGAGCGCGCCAAGGAGCTGTTCGGCTGCGCCTTCGCCAACGTCCAGCCCAATTCGGGCTCGCAGATGAACCAGGCGGTGTTCCTCGCCCTGCTCAGTCCGGGCGACACCTTCATGGGGCTCGACCTCAATTCGGGCGGTCACCTCACCCACGGCTCGCCGGTCAACATGAGCGGGAAGTGGTTCAATGTCGTGTCCTACGGCGTAAACCGCGAGACCGAGCAGGTCGATCTCGAAGAAGTCGCCGCCAAGGCGCGCGAGCACAAGCCCAAGATCATCATCTGCGGCGGCACCGCCTATTCGCGGCTGTGGGACTTCCCCGCCTTCCGCGCGATCGCGGACGAAGTGGGCGCGGTGCTGCTGTGCGACATGAGCCATATCTCGGGCCTCGTCGCGGGCGGCGCGCACCCCTCGCCGTTCCCGCATTGCGACATCGTCACCTCGACCACCCACAAGTCCCTGCGCGGTCCGCGCTCGGGCATCATCCTGTGGAACGACGAGAAGTACACCAAGCCCTTGAACATGGCGGTCTTCCCCGGCCTTCAGGGCGGCCCGCTGATGCACATCGTCGCCGCCAAGGCGGTCGCTTTCCGCGAGGCGCTGCGTCCAGAGTTCAAGACCTACGCGCACCGCATCGTCGAGAACGCCCGCGCACTCGCCGCGAGCCTCGAGGAACACGGTCTGCGCATCGTGTCGGGCGGCACCGACAACCACTCGATGCTGGTCGACCTCACCGCCAAGAACGTGACCGGCAAGGATGCCGAGAAGGGCCTCGATCGCGCCTGGCTCACCTGCAACAAGAACGGCATTCCCTTCGACACCCGCTCGCCCTTCGTGACCAGCGGCGTCCGCCTCGGCACGCCCGCCGGCACCACCCGCGGCTTCGGCCCCGAGGAGTTCCGCACGGTCGGCAAGCTCATCGCCGAAGTGGTTGACGGACTTGCCAAAAATGGCCTCGAGGGCGACGCGCAGATCGAAGAAAGCGTCCGCCAGCGGGTGAGCGCCCTTTGCGCTGCCTTCCCCGTCTATCCCGGAATGTAAGGAACCTTTGGCATGAACGAACCAAACGGACGTCAGGACTGGGTTGAAGACGTGAAGACCGAAGTGACCGGCATGGCGAAGGAAGGGGTCAACCACCCCTCGACCGCGCCGGTGCTGACCGGGGCGGCGATTGGCGCGGTGGCGGGCTGGATTCTGCCAGTGGTTTCGTTGCCGGTCGGGTTGCTCGTGGGAGCCGGCTTCGCGCTCTACCAGAGGATCAAGAAGTAACCTCCTGAATGCGTTGCCCCTTCTGTGCCCATGATGATACGCAAGTAAAAGACAGCCGCCCGACCGAGGACAATGCCTCGATCCGGCGGCGTCGCCAGTGTTCGTCCTGCGGGGCGCGCTTTACAACCTTTGAACGCGTGCAGCTGCGCGAGGTTGTGGTGGTAAAATCTGGCGACCGGCGCGAGCCCTTCGAGCGTTCGAAACTCGAGCAATCGGTAGCCCTCGCCTCGCGCAAGCGCGGGATCGATCAGGAGCGGCTCGACCAGCTCATTTCCGGCATTCAGCGGCAGGTGGAAACCTCGGGCGAGGCCGAAGTGCCTTCCTCGCATATCGGCGAGCTGGTGATGGAGGGTCTGCGGCAGATCGACTCGGTCGCCTATATCCGCTTCGCCAGCGTTTATCGTGATTTCTCGGAGGCGCGCGACTTCGAAGAATTTGCTCACACCGTCCAGCAAGCCGCTAAGGACTAACCAGAACATGGCTGACCTCAACAAGCCGGTGATCGTTCTCGTGCGCCCGCAATTGGGCGAGAATATCGGCAAGGCGGCGCGCGCGATGCTGAATTTCGGGCTGACCGAAATGCGCCTTGTGTCGCCGCGCGATGGTTGGCCCAATCCCTCGGCAGGCCCTGCGGCGGCCGGCGCGGACATTGTGCTCGAACAGGCCAAGGTCTACGCAACCACTGCCGAAGCGGTTTTCGATTGTGCCCATGTCCATGCCACCACGGTGCGGAAGCGCGGCGTCACAAAGCCGGTGATTGACGCGGGCGAGGCCGGGCGGTTGGTCCACACACAGGCAGGCCGTCACGCGGTCCTGTTCGGCCCCGAACGCTCGGGGTTGGAGACCGAGGACGTGGCGCTGGCCCGCAATATCCTGACGATCCCGATCAACCCCGAATTCGGTTCGCTAAACCTCGCGCAAGCGGTGGTCCTCGTGTCGTACGAATGGGCGCGGCTGGGCCGGGAAATGGCGGGTGCGGATGCAGGTCTGGTCCAGCCAACCGTCGAGGAGGTTCTCCCCCCCGCCCCGCAGGAAGAACTTGAGGGCCTGGTGGAGCATTTCGAGAAGCTGCTCGAACCGCTCGACTACTTCTTTCCCGAAGGCCGCGCCGAGGCGACGCGCCGCAACCTGCGCGGCCTCCTCACCAAGCCCGGCTGGAACCATCTCGAGGTCCGCACCTTGCGCGGCGTGCTCAGTACGCTAGAGAGAAAGTACCGTAATCAATAGGATTTCTGCTGTGCGCCTTCCCCTGATTCTTGCCGCCCTCACGCTCACACTTCCCATGCCGCTGCTTGCCCAGAGCGCCGAGCCGCAGCCGGTGCCCTCTCCGGCGCCTGTGGTGAAAAAGGAAGCCTCCAACAAGCTGATCTGCCGCCGCGAGGTAAAGACCAGCTCGCGGATGGGTGCCCCCAAAGTCTGCCTCACCCGCCAGCAGTGGGATGAGAGGGACGCAGCCAATCGTCGTGACCTGCGCGAAACCGATGGCCGCTGAGGGCTGGCGGGTCCCGATTCGTTTCAGACCCCTGCCCCCGCAGGGTTGACCGCGACGCCAGTCCTGCTATGCGCGCGCCTTCGCAAATGGGCCCTGCACCCCGGTGAAGCAGTGGCCGCATCAGGACAAATGTCTTGATGGAGCGATGCCGGGTTAAACGCTCACCATTGGGGTGGGCCAGCACATTGAAGGATACGACTATGTCGAAGCGCAAAAGCGCCAAGTACAAGCTTGACCGCCGGATGGGCGAAAACATCTGGGGTCGCCCCAATTCCCCGGTGAACAAGCGCGCCTACGGCCCCGGCCAGCACGGTCAGCGTCGCAAGGGCAAGATGAGCGACTATGGCCTGCAGTTGCGCGCCAAGCAGAAGCTCAAGGGCTATTACGGCGAAGTCACCGAAAAGCAGTTCAAGAGCACCTATGCCGAAGCTTCGCGCCTGAAGGGTGACACCAGCCAGAACCTGATCGGCCTGCTCGAGCGTCGTCTCGACATGGTGGTGTACCGCGCGAAGTTCGCGCCGACCATCTTCTCGGCCCGCCAGATCGTCAGCCACGGCCACATCTATGTGAACGGCGTGAAGTGCAACATCGCGTCGCGCCGCATCAATGTGGGCGATGTCATCAGCCTGGGCGCCAAGGCCAAGGAAATGGCGCTCGTGATCGAAGCCCAGGGCCTCGCCGAGCGTGACATTCCCGATTATGTCCAGCCCGACGGCAACGACAAGATCACCTTCACGCGCACGCCGAAGCTCGACGAAGTGCCTTACCCGGTGACGATGGAACCGAACCTGGTGGTCGAGTTCTACTCGCGCTGATCCGGCTTTCCGCCAATCGGCAAAGCAAAAGGGCGGTCCTGCGGGGCCGCCCTTTTCTTTTGTGCGCGGGCCTGCGATCCTCCGGCGAAACGGGGGGCGTGTGATGAAGGTGCTGCTGCTGGACGGACATCCCGGTGAGGCGCGGCTGACGACGCATCTCCTGGATGTGTACGCGGGCGCCCTGCCCGCTGACGCCGAGCTGACACGCATCGCGGTGCGCGACCTCGCCTTCGATCCGGTCCTGCGTAACGGCTATAAGCAGCGCACCAACTGGGAGCCTGATGTGCACAAGGTCGCCGAGGCGCTCGATGCCTGCGATCACTTGGTGGTCGCCTTCCCGATGTGGTGGGGCGCCGAGCCCGCCGAGCTCAAAGGGCTGGTCGACCGGGTGCTGCTGCCCGGCTTCGCCTTTGCCTATCACGATCACGACAAGTTCTGGGACAAGCTGCTCGAAGGCCGCTCGGCCGATGTCATCATGACGATGGACACGCCGCCGCTGTTCCTGTGGCTCGCCTATGGCAACGCCGTGGTCCGCCGCTGGAAAGCGCAGGTGCTGGGGTTCGTCGGGTTCAAGCCGGTGCGCTTCCTTGCGCTCGGCCCGGTCAAGCAGGGAGGCGTGGAGCAGAGCCTCGGCAAATGGACGGCCCGGATCGAGCGCATGGCAGGCTCGGTCCGCGCACGGTCACCTCACAAGGAGACACCGCGAATGGAAGCGTTCCTTAGCCGCAAGAAGGCCTAGCCCCGCACCTTGTCCCATTCGGTGAACTCGTAAGCGATCGAGCCTTCGACGAGCCGCTCCCAGATATCCGCGACCACATCGCCGGGGATGCCGTGCGCGTCTGCCTCGGCGACCGCGGCGGCGATCACGCTGGCTTTGCGTGCTTCGTCGCGCACCGCATCGCGGGTCGGTTTGATCCGGGCGGCAGCGCGCATGTAGCCGAACCGCTTGGCGAGCAGCGCCACCAGTTCGCGGTCGAGCGCATCCACACCGGCGCGCACTTCCGGCATGGTGGTGCAATTGTCGGGGTTCAGGGGAAGTTGCCTCATGCCCCGCGCCCTAGGCGGTGAATGCGGGGCTTGTCGAGGGGCTTCCCGCTGCCCTCACTTGCTCTCCATCGACGTCTCGAGAAACTTGCCGATGTCGGCGAGCATCGACGCGCGCACCGTGCTATCGTCGAGGCCGTGCTGGAGATCCTTGTACTCGCGGTACATCACGCTCTTGCCGGCCGCTTGCAGCGCCTTGGCCATGTCCTGTGAGTGGCGCACGGTCACGTTGAGGTCGCGCGTGCCGTGGAACAGTGCGACGGGCGCGGCGAAGCGCGCGGCCTGGCGGCGCGGGCTGCCCGCTTCGATGTGAGGGCCGGTGCCCACAAACTCCCTGACGAGCCGCGAGTTGGTGTAGGCCTGCGCGTCTGCGGTGAGGTAGCCGAGATCAGTCACCGGCGCGATCGCCGCCACCGCCTTGAACAGGGTCGGGTCGAGCACCTGCGACTGCAAAGCCGCATAGCCGCCATAGGACCATCCGACGATGGCGAGTTTGTCGGGCTTGGCGATGCCTTGGCTCACCAGCCAGCGGCCCGCGTCGTTGACGTCGCCGATCGCCGTTTCCCACGCCTTGAAGCCGTTCTTGCCGTACCAGTTTTCGCCGTAACCCGCCGAGCCGCGGTAATTGGGCTGAAGCACGGCATAACCCTTGGCAATGAAGTACTGCACCAGCCAGTCGAAGCCCCACTCGTCGCGCGCCGAGGGGCCGCCGTGGGGCATAACGATGGCGGGAAGGTTCTTGCCGTCGGACCCCGGCGGAAGCGTCAGGTAGGCCGGGATCATGGTGCCGTCGGCTGAGGGGTAGGAGACGGGGCGCATCTTGCCCATCACCACGCCATCGAGATTGCCGCGCACCGCCAGCAGCGGTTCGAGCGCACGGGCTGCCTTGTCGTAAAGGTAGACCTGGCCCGGCTGCGTGTCGCTCGCGGCGACCAGCAGCAGCTTGCCTTCATCCGTACTGGCGCCGACGATGTTGATCAGCGGCTGATCGGGTAGCGCTTTGGCGAGGCCGGCCGCGAGTTTCTTCAGTTCGGGATCGAAATATTCGATTTCGCGCTTCTCGGTCGCATAGGTCGCTCCGACCGTGCGGCGCTGGCGGCCGATCCGGATCAGGCCATCGACGTCGACATCATTGCGTGCCAGCAGCACCTTGCCCGCTCCAGTGCCATCGAGCGGGAAGGTTGCGAGCGCATCATAACCGTCCTTCGTGACGAAGCCGTAGGCGCTGTTGCGACCGAGGTCGGCGGCAACCGGCGCGAAGCCGCCAATCGGCGTGCCATCGATGCTGAGGTCGCCGAACGAGCGCCATACCCCGCCCTGCGCCGGGCGGTAGAGATATTCGAATCGCCCCGTCAGGGTGCCCGACGAATCAGCGGGCGCGCGCACCTTGAGGCGCAGTTTGCCGGTCTCGTCGGCGACATAGCGCACCGCAGCTTCATCGGCCTTTTCGACCTGACGGCGGCGGGCGGTGACGACGTTGACAAGCTCCGCCCCCAAGCCTTCCTGCGTGTTGGCGAGGCGCGTGCCGGTGCTGAATTCGCCGACCAGCTCGGTCGACATCAGCACCTCGCCCTGCTCACCCCCCACGTCGAGCGCCAGCAAGCTTCCGCCGCTCTGCGCGAAGCCCAATGCATTTCCCGATGCGCGGCGGCTCAACTCGCGGATGCCCCCGCCCTTGAACGTGTCGACGACAAACAGGCGATCAATCGGCAGCAGGATCGCACCGCCGGGCGCCTCAACCATAGCCGAAGCCTGACACACGATATGCGCCTCGTCGGCCCAGCTGCACCAATCGAGGTCGGTGGTGATGTCAGTCTGCGCGAACAGCTTGAAGACCTCCGCATCCCCGGCAAGGTCAATGATGCTGAGGATCTCGGTATGGTCGGGACCGGGCGAAATGAACGCGATCTTGTCGCCCGAAGGGGACAGGCTGATGTCCATCACGCTTTCGCGCGCACCGAATCGCGTCGCGGCTTCGTCGGCCACGGTTTCCGCGGCTACCGATACGGCGAGGCTGCCAGCTGCTAGAACGCTGCTTGCGAGCAGCAGACGTCGCGCAGCGCGCGCGGCCTTTGATGCCAAGATCATGATTGCTCCCCTGTCTTCAACAGTCCGCAGACTAGCGCGGAGCAAACGCGCTTCAAGCCCCCTTGTGCAGATATTCCCGGCGGAAGCTGCTGGCGAAGCTTGCGAATTGCCCGACGGCGATGGCCTCGCGCATCCCCTGCATCAGCGCTTGATAGAAGCTGAGGTTGTGCTCGGTCACCAGCATCGCGCCCAGCATTTCGCCAGACTTTACCAGATGGTGGATATAGGCGCGGCTGTAGGTGGTGCAGACCGGGCAATGGCAACGCTCGTCCAGCGGGCCGGTGTCCTCGGCATGGCGCGCATTGCGCAGGTTGAGCGGACCGTTCCATGTGAACGCCTGCCCGTTGCGGCCAGAGCGGGTCGGCAACACGCAATCGAACATGTCGATCCCGCGCTCCACCGCGCCGACGAGGTCGTCAGGCTTGCCCACGCCCATCAGATAGCGCGGGCGATCAACCGGGAGCATGTCGGGGGCATAGTCGAGCACGCCGAACATCGCCTCCTGCCCCTCGCCCACCGCCAGTCCTCCGACTGCATATCCATCAAAGCCGATGTCGGTCAGCTGGTCCGCGCTGGTGCGGCGCAGGTCCTCGTGGAGCGCGCCCTGCTGGATGCCGAACAGCGCGGCGCGGCCAGCGTGTTCCTCGCCCGCATCGAAGCCCTCGCGGCTGCGCCTGGCCCAACGCATCGACAGCTCCATCGAGGAAGCAATCTCGTCCCTCGGGCGGTCTGCGCGCGGGCACTCGTCGAAGGCCATTACGATGTCCGAGCCGAGCAGTCGCTGGATCTCCATCGAGCGTTCGGGGGTGATCATATGCTTGGAGCCATCAAGATGGCTACGGAACTCGACGCCCTGTTCGGTGAGCTTGCGAAGGTCGGAGAGGCTCATCACCTGATAGCCGCCCGAATCGGTGAGGATCGGCCGCTGCCAGTTCATGAAACGGTGCAGTCCGCCAAGCCGTGCAACCCGCTCGGCGCCGGGGCGCAGCATCAGGTGGTAGGTGTTGCCGAGGATGATGTCGGCGCCCGTCGCGCGCACGGCCTCAGGCTTCATCGCCTTGACGGTCGCAGCGGTGCCCACGGGCATGAAGGCGGGCGTGCGTATCTCGCCGCGCTGCATGGCGATCACGCCGGTGCGCGCCTTTCCGTCGGTGGCGTGGAGTGTGAAGGAGAAACGGGGCGCAGTCATGGCGCTCGCCCGCTAGCGCCGTGCGCCCGTGATGTCACGCTTGGCGGCTCGCGCGCAGCAAAAAGGCCGGAGCAGCGCGGGGGCTGCTCCGGCCTCTTTCATGCCGTCAGTTCAGCCTTAGAAGCTGTACAGAATGCCAGCGGTCGCGCGGGTCGAATTGAAGGCGATGGTGTCGATCCCGGCGCGGAAGCTGATCGGGCTGTCACCCAGACCGAATTCGACGCCGGCGCCGACGAGGTAGTCGCCGTCGGTGTTGTCGAAGCCGGCAGGCGGGTTCACGCCGAGCAGGTTACGGACGTCGAACTCGACTTCCTGATAGCCGCCGCGAACGAAGACCTTGCTACGCTCGCCAACGCGCACACCAGCGCGGGCTGCAACGCCGTACTCGCTGTCGATCGCGCCATCGCCAAAGTGGTAGTTGCCTTCCACACCGACGAAGAAGGTCTCGCCAACGGGAACGTCGACACCGGCGACGACGCCGTAAATCCCGCCGTCATCGTTCGGCAGGCCGATTCCGAGATCATGGACACCGGCAGAGGCGCCGACATAGAGCTCGGGGCCCTGGGTGGTGGCCGACTGCGCCTGAGCGGCGGCCGGGAGAGCGACCGCGCCGAGAGCGGCGAGCGAGGTGAAGATAATTTTCTTCATGATTTCCCTGTCCTTTTTCTGATCTGCCGCAGGGGGTGCGGCGATGCAGTGGAGGTAGGATTGGAGTACTGACTGCGCAATGAACGAACGGACAGGTTGTCGTTAATGTCCGCCCACCGGTCTATTCAGACCGACCAACACCTTCTGTCGCAAAGCCCGATCACTCGCGCAATCGCCACCCAGTGCGGAAAATCACGGCGATCACCGTGACGCAGACCGTGAGAAAGCCGAGCGTCAGGCCCAGCGATACCTCGATCGGCACGTCCGACACGCCGTAGAAGCTGTAGCGCAGCCCGCTTACCAAGAAGGCGATCGGATTGGAGAGCGCGACCACGTCCCACGGCGCGGGCAGTTCACGGATCGAATAGAAGGTGCCGCCCAGGAATGTCAGCGGGGTGAGGATCAGCATCGGAATGACCCCGAGCTTTTCGAAACTGTCGGCCCATATGCCGAGAATGAAGCCGAACAAGGCGAAGCTAGACGCCACCAGCATGATGTAGACCACCGCGAGCAGCGGGTACGCAATCTCGTAATCGACGAAAAGCCGCGCGGTGCCTAGGATGATCGCGGCCAGAATGAGCCCCTTGGTCGCCGCCGCCCCGACAAACCCGACGAGCGTCTCGGCCACGCCCACGGGGGCCGAAAGCAATTCGTAGATCGTGCCGGTGAAGCGCGGCATGTAAATGCCGAAGCTGGCATTGCTGGTGGTCTCGCCCAGCAGGGTCAGCATCAGCAGGCCGGGGATGATGAAGGCCCCGTAAGGCACCCCTCCGACCGGCTCCATCCGCGCCCCGATCACCGATCCGAAGACGACGAAATAGAGCGACGTGGTCAGCACCGGGGCGAGGATCGACTGGAAGGCGGTGCGGAAAGCGCGCCCCATCTCGCGGCGGTAAATCGCGTAGGCGCTGCGGACATTGAAATGCATCACGCCGCCACCTCCTGCGAATGGCCAAGCAGGCTGACGAAGATGTCCTCAAGCGAGCTGTCGTGGATGTCGAGGCTGGTGAAGGTGATCCCGGCGCGGGTCAGAGCCTGCGCCAGTTGCGCCACCTCGGTGCGGCCTTTGCCCTCGCCATTGCCGCCGCGATAGATCATCCGCTTCCCGCCCTCGGTGAGCTCCACGCCGAAGCTGGCGAGCGCGGGCGGCACTTCGGTGAGCGGGACGGCGAGGTCGATCACCGCTTCAGTGGTTCCGAGCCGCTCCATCATCGCGCGCTTTTCGTCGACCATCAGGATGCGGCCGCCCTGAATAATACCGACGCGGTCGGCCATTTCCTCGGCTTCCTCGATGTAGTGGGTGGTGAGGATGATCGTCACGCCGCGCTCCTTCAGGGCCGCGATCTGCTCCCACATCCCCTTGCGCAGCTCGACATCGACGCCCGCCGTGGGCTCGTCGAGGAACAGCAGTTCGGGTTCGTGCGCGAGCGCCTTGGCGATCAGCACGCGGCGCTTCATCCCGCCGCTGAGGGCGCGGATCTGCGTGTCACGCTTGTCCCACAGCGAAAGGCTGCGCAGGATTTCCTCGATTCGCGCAGGATCGCTGGGCTTGCCGAACAAACCGCGAGAATAGGCGACCGCGCGGGACACGGTTTCGAACATGTCGGTGGCAAGTTCCTGCGGCACCAGACCGATCCGCGCGCGCGCCTTGCGCCAATCGCGTGACAGGTCCTGCCCGAAGGCGGTGATCGTCCCCCCAGTGGGCCGCACCAACCCGCACACCGCGCCGATCAGCGTGGTCTTACCCGCGCCATTGGGGCCGAGCAGCGCGAAAATTTCGCCGCGATTAACACTGAGGTCGACGCCACCCAGCGCGGTGACGCCGCCGCGATAGGTTTTGCGCAAGTCACGAATTTCGAGAATCGGTTCGCCGGAGGGTGTGGTCATACCTCCACATTTGGCCGATGGGCCGGGCTTTGCAAGGCTAGCACCCCGCGCTTTACTTTGTGATTGCTTCGACCGCCTCGAGATCGGCATATTGGACAAAGGAACCAAGGCTCTGTGCGACAATCGGGTCGTTCACCAGTTCGCCCATCGCGATCCGCCCGAGCTGGCCGAATGCGGCCTGCACACCGGTGTTGTCTTTCGCCTTGAGCAAAGGGGCCGCTTCGTCGCGGCAGTCCACTGTGAACAGGCGGGTAAAGATTGCTGCCATGCCCCGGTCTGCGGCCTCTTTGGCACCTGGGTTGACTGTGACCGCGTCCTTCATGCTTTCCGCCGATCCGATGCCGACCGCGATCCAGCGGATCATTACCAGGCGATCCCGGCCGGTTGTGGAGAGCACGACGCATTCACCGAGCGCCTTCGATTGGGCATTGGGAAACGCGATTTCTTGCGCTGCAGCAGCGCCGGGCAGAACCAAAGCAGTCGCGCCAAGGGCGCACATCAACTTACAGATCATAGATCTTACTCCTTCAGCAGCAGGCTCGAGTCGCCATAAGAATAGAAGCGATATTCCTGAGTGATAGC
This sequence comes from uncultured Alphaproteobacteria bacterium, assembly GCA_963765775.1. Taxonomy (GTDB): domain Bacteria; phylum Pseudomonadota; class Alphaproteobacteria; order Sphingomonadales; family Sphingomonadaceae; genus Erythrobacter. Next base: position 292,071 of record CAVXXQ010000002.1, on the reverse strand, counting down.
GTGTTCGTATGCCGCCATCATCCGCTCGCGGCCCATCAGTGCGCTGACCAGCATCATCAGCGTCGATTTGGGCAAGTGGAAGTTGGTCATGAGCCCATCGACCGCCTTCAGCTTGTAGCCCGGCGTGATGAAGATCGCGGTGTCGCCTGCGAAGGACTGGATCACCCCGTCGGCGTCCACGGCGCTCTCGAGCAGGCGGAGCGAGGTGGTGCCGACCGCGATGATCCTGCCGCCTTTCGCGCGCGCTGCATTGAGCTGATCGGCGGTGGCCTGCGAGATACGCCCGAACTCGGCGTGCATCTGGTGGTCGTCAGTGTCGTCCGCCTTGACAGGCAGGAAGGTCCCCGCACCGACGTGCAGTGTCAGCATTGCCCTTCCGATGCCCGCCGCGTCGATCGCGTCGACGAGCCTCTGGGTGAAATGCAGCGACGCGGTGGGCGCGGCAACCGCGCCTTCCTCGCGCGCAAACATCGTTTGGTAGTCTTCGAGATCCGCCGCATCGATGCCGCGCTTCGACGCGATATAAGGCGGCAGCGGCATCGTGCCTGCGCGGTCGAGCAGCACCTCGACGGGCTCATCGCCTTCGAAGAACAGCGTGAGCGAACCGTCGGCATGGCGCATCTCAGCGATAGCGGTGACCCCGCCGCCGAAGACCAGCTGATCGCCCTCCTTCACCCGCTTGGCGTTCTTGAGGAAGGCCTGCCAGCGGCGCAGGTCGATCCGCTTGTGCAGTGTCGCGCCGATCTTCGCCTCACCGCCGGCACGGCGGCCTTCGAGCTGCGCGGGGATGACGCGAGTGTCGTTGAACACCAGCACGTCGCCGGGGTTGAGGAGGCTCGGCAAATCGCGAACGCCCAGGTCGTCAAACGGCGCGTCGGCCCCGCGCACCACGAGCATGCGCGCCGCATCACGCGGACGCACCGGCCGCAGCGCGATGCGCTCGGGCGGTAAAACGAAATCGAACAGGTCAACCTTCATCGCGCGCGCCCCTAGCTGGTCGGCGCGCAGCGTGGAAGAGCCTTACTTGGAGAGCGGTGCGCTCAACATGTCCGCCGAGATCGGCGCATCGTTAGCAACCGGCGGCGGAGGAGGTGGCAGATTGTCGCTCTCCATCGAGGCCTGAGCGACAAAGGTCGGGGTCGCCGGCGGCTCACCACGGTTGATCGCGTCCACCGCTTCCATGTTCTCGATCACGCGGCCGAAGTTGGTGTACTTCTTGTCGAGGCTGAAGCGCGGGTAGAAGACGATGAAGAACTGGCTGTTGGCGCTGTCATCTTCCGAAGCGCGCGCCATCGAGAGCGTGCCGCGCACGTGCGGCATCGGGTTGAACTCGGCCTTGAGGTCGGGAAGCTCTGAGCCGCCCTGCCCCGTTCCGGTCGGATCACCGCCCTGCGCCATGAAGCCGTCGATCACACGGTGGAACACCACCCCGTTGTAGAAGCCTGCGCGGGTGAGCGTCTTGATACGCTCGGCATGGGCGGGCGCCCACTCGGCCTGAAGCCGGATCTTGACCCGCTGGCCGTTCGACAGGTCGAGCACCCAGACGTTTTCGGGATCGACGGCCGGATCGTAATTGATCGGCGCATAGCTGCGCGGCGCGGCCGGAACAGCTTCCTCGGCAGGCTTGGCGTCATCGCCAAAGGCCACGGGCGGGGTGTCGTCCTTTGTTTGCTGGGCAAAAGCCGCCTGCGGGGCGGTAAGCAGCAACAGGGCGGCAAGGGCAGGCGCGAGCTTGGTGGTCATCATGTGAGGGCGTTTAGCTGCGCCTGCCTGACACTGCAATGAATGATGCCGAGGCAATCACCGACAAGCCCGCAGCTTCAATAATCGCCCTTCAGCCCCTGTTCGCGCACGCGGGCGGTGACTTCCTCGCACACCGGCTCGCTGACGAAGCGGGCGATGTCGCCGCCATAGATCGCAATTTCCTTGACCAGCTTGGAGGCGATCGGCTGCAGCGAGACGTCGGCCATCAGGAAGACGGTCTCGATATCGTCGTCGAGCTGCTGGTTCATGCCCGCCATCTGGTATTCGTACTCGAAGTCGGCCACCGCGCGCAGACCCCGGATGATGACGTTGGCGCCCTGCTTGTGCGCGAACTTCACGAGCAGCGCGTTGAAGCCCACCACTTCGACATTGCCGAGCCCCATGTTGGCGACTTCGCGTTCCACCATGCGGAAGCGTTCTTCGTTCGAGAACATCGGGTTCTTGGAAGGATTTGTGGTCACCCCGATAATCAGGTGATCAACCAGCTTCGATCCGCGGCGGATGATGTCGGCATGGCCGAGCGTGATCGGATCGAAGGTTCCGGGGTAAATCCCGACGCGGCGTATCATGGTTTTAGCCTCCCCTATCCGCGAACTCTTAGCGGTCGCGTTCGACGATGTAGCGGGCGAGCGCGCGCAGGATGTCGGCCTCGGCCCCGTAGGATGCGAGGCGCAGGACGGCCTGATCGACCAGCGCGCTGGCCTGTTCGCGGGCCTTGTCGACGCCCATCAGGGTCACGAAGGTCTGCTTGCCCTGTTCGTCGTCCTTGCGCAGCGCCTTTCCGGCCTTGCCCACATCACCTTCGACATCGAGCAGGTCGTCGGCGATCTGGAAAGCGAGGCCAATGTCGCGGGCATAGGCACGCAGGTGCATCCGCCCCTGCGGCGGCACCTTGCCGAGGATCGCGCCCATCTCGACACTGGCAGCAAGCAGCGCGCCGGTCTTCAATTGCTGGAGACGGGTAATCGCCTGGAGGTCGTATTTCACACCCTCTTCGTCGGCGACCATGTCCATCATCTGCCCGCCGGCCATGCCGCTCATGCCGCTCGCCTGCCCGAGGGTCAGGATCAACTCGCTGCGTGTGAAGGGGTCTTCGCTGGTGGCGTCGTCGGCGAGAATCTCGAAGGCGAGCGCGTGGAGCGCATCGCCCGCCAGCACCGCGGTCGCCTCGTTATAGGCCTTGTGCAGTGTCGGCTTGCCATGACGCAGGTCGTCATTGTCCATGCAGGGCAGATCATCGTGGATCAGCGAATAGACGTGGATCGCCTCGATCGCCGCTCCCGCCCGAAGCGCCGCATCGCGCGACACGCCGAACAGGCTGGCGGTGCTGCATACCAACAGCGGGCGCACCCGCTTGCCGCCGCCGATCGCGGCATAGCGCATCGCCTCGACAAGCCGTGCGCTTGTGTCGCCGGGAATGGGGAGCAACGCATCGAAGACCGAATCGATCTCCGACTGGATGTTCCTGATCGCCTCGCCCAGCATGGTGCCCTGCATTTCGGCCAGCATCGCCCTTACCCTTCCGCGTCGAACGGCCGCGTGCCGGTTGCCCGGCCGTCGGCAGCGGTGACGATCCGCTCGATCCGCGCCTGCGCCGCATCGAGCCGCTGCTGGCAAGCAAGCCGCAACGCTTCGCCGCGCTCATACAGCCCGATCGACTGGTCAAGCGGCACGTCGCCGCGTTCAAGCTGTTGCACAATGCCCTCGAGCCCGGCGAGCGCCTGCTCGAAGCTCAGCTGCGCGATGTCCGGCGCCGTAGCAGCCGGTGATGAAGTGCCCTCGTCCATGGCGCGGAGCATTGACGGGGCGGGCGGGCGCGGTCAAGGCTGGCCGTGACGGGCGGTTCAAGAAGCTTAAGGGTAATCAGCAGATGTTGAAGTGGATCATCGCCTACGGCGTCGCTGCCGTGTCCTTTCTGGCGCTCGATATGGTGTGGCTGCGCTGGGCGGCTGGCAACCTCTACAAGCCCGTGATCGGCGAGCTGATGGCCGAAAAGTTCAACGGGGGCGCGGCCCTCGCCTTCTACGTCATCTATATCGCCGGGATCACCTGGTTCGCGATCCGCCCGGGTCTTGAGGCTGGCACGGTGCAGGCCGCGATGCTCAACGGGATCCTGCTGGGCGCGCTGTGCTACGCCACCTTCGACCTCACCTCGCAGGCCGTGTTCAAGGTCTGGGCGACGCATATATCGGTGCTCGACATCCTGTGGGGTGCCTTCGTGACCGGCGTGGCGAGCGCGATCGCCACCTGGGCAGTGCTGCGCTTCGCACCTGCCGCTGCCGCCGCCGGATAGCGCGGCCCTCGCCCTCATGTTCATCGGCCACTTCGCGCCTGCCTTCGTCGCTGCCGCTGTGAGCCCTGAGCGGCCGCGTCTGGGGGCTATGTTCGTGGCGGCGCAATTGGCCGATTGGGCCTTCTTCAGTCTCGCGATGGTGGGCGTCGAGAACATGCGCATTGACCCTGACGCCAGCGTCATGGTGCCTTTCGACCTCTATGACATGCCCTTCACCCACAGCCTGTTCGGCCTTGCGATCATCGCCGCCGCCTTCGCAGGGATCGTGGCGATCTGGCGGCGCGACTTGAGGCTGGGGGCACTCGCGGGCGCGGTGGCGCTGTCACATTGGTTCATCGACTGGCTGGTGCACGTCCCTGACCTCACCTTCAATGGCGCCCCGCCCAAACTCGGGCTCGGGCTGTGGAACTACCCTTGGGTCGCCATCCCGCTCGAACTTGCGCTGACCTTTGGCGCCTTTGCCTATTTCATGCGCCGCACGCGGGGGCCCTTGGGACCACCGCTGGTGCTGGCGGGCACGATGCTGCTGTTCCAGATCGTCAACTGGTTCGCCCCGCATCCGGACAGCGCGGGGCCGCTCCTCTACCTGCAGGCGCTGTTCGCCTTCGCCGTCCTGACCGGGATTGCCGTCTGGGTCGGGGAGAATCGCTGGTTCAAGAGACGCGGCGGCTTGGCCTCGTCCGCGCAGTGATCTAGGGGGCGCGGGCCAAGGAGCTCCCGCCCATGACCCAGACGTCCGCCATCACCTCCGAAATCGTCGAACAGCACGGCCTCTCGCCTGAGGAATACCAGCGCGTGTTGACCGCGCTGGGCCGCGAGCCGAACCTTGTCGAGCTCGGCATCTTTTCCGTGATGTGGTCGGAGCATTGCAGCTACAAATCCTCGCGCATTCACCTCAAGAAGCTCCCTACCGAGGCGCCGTGGGTGATCTGCGGCCCGGGCGAGAACGCGGGCGTGATCGACATCGGTGACAATCAGGCGGCGATCTTCAAGATGGAGAGCCACAACCACCCCTCCTATATCGAGCCCTACCAGGGCGCGGCGACGGGTGTGGGCGGCATCTTGCGCGATGTGTTCACGATGGGCGCAAGGCCTATCGCCAACGCCAATGCCCTGCGTTTCGGGCGGCCTGAGCACCCCAAGATGAAGCACCTCGTGCAAGGCGTGGTCGCGGGGATCGGCGGCTACGGCAATTGCGTCGGCGTGCCGACCGTGGCGGGCGAGACCAATTTCCACCCGGCCTATGACGGCAACATCCTCGTCAACGCGATGACCGTGGGCGTCGCCGATCAGGACAAGATCTTCTACTCGGCTGCGACCGGCCTCGGCAATCCGATCGTCTATGTCGGGAGCAAGACCGGCCGCGACGGCATCCACGGTGCGACCATGGCGAGCGCGGACTTCGGCGAGGATGCCGAAGCCAAGCGCCCCACCGTGCAGGTTGGCGATCCCTTCACCGAAAAGCTGCTGATCGAGGCTTGCCTCGAACTGATGGCGACCGACGCGATTGTTGCCATTCAGGATATGGGTGCAGCGGGCCTCACCTCGTCGTCGGTGGAGATGGCCTCCAAGGGCGGCGCGGGTATCCGGCTCAACATGAACATGGTGCCCTGCCGCGAAACCGGCATGACGCCCTACGAGATGATGCTGAGCGAAAGCCAGGAGCGAATGCTCATGGTGCTGCAGCCCGGCAAGGAAGCGATGGCCGAGGCGATCTTCACCAAGTGGGAGCTCGATTTCGCGGTGATCGGCGAAGTCACCGATACCGGCCACATGGTGCTCGAATTCAATGGCGAGGTGGTGTGCGACATCCCCCTCGACCCGCTTGCCGACGATGCGCCGCTCTACGACCGCCCCTACCTCTCGAAGGAGGAATATGCGGTCTGGGCGGGCGTAAAGCCGCTGGCCGAAGTGCCTTCGACCGACGACGTGGGCGCGGACCTGCTTACGATGATCGGCTCGCCCGACCTCGCCTCGCGCCGCTGGATTTCCGAGCAGTACGATTCGCAGGTCGGTGCCGACACGCTCCAGACCGGCGGCGATGCCGGCGTGGTGCGGGTGCATGGAACGGGCAAGGCGCTCGCTATCACCACCGACTGCACGCCGCGCTATGTGTTCGCCGACCCCTATGAAGGCGGCAAGCAGGCCATCGCCGAGGCTTATCGCAACCTGTGCGCGGTTGGGGCGCGGCCACTGGCGGTGACCAACTGCCTCAATTTCGCCAACCCGCAGCGCCCCGAGATCATGGCGCAGATCGTCCATGCGCTTGATGGCATGGGCGACGCTTGCCGTGCCTTGGACTTCCCCATCGTTTCCGGCAACGTCAGCCTTTACAACGAGAGCAAGGCGACGGGTGGCGGATCGGCGATCCTCCCCACCCCGGCGATTGGCGGCGTAGGCATCATCAACGATCTGTCGAAGATGATGACCATGCACTTCAAACAGGCGGGCGACGCGATCTACCTCGTCGGGCCGGAGTTCTGGGCCAAGCCCGATCCGACCCGCTCGCACCTCGGCCAGTCGCTGTGGCTGCGTGTGGTGAAGGGCATGGAAGCCGGTCGCACCCCGCCGACCGACCTCACGGTCGAGCGTAATGCGGGCGCGATCATTCACGAGCTGATCGCCGACGGCCTCGTCAACGCGGTCCACGACCTCAGCGACGGCGGCCTAGCGGTTGCTTTGGCGGAGATGGCGCTAGCGGGCGGCATTGGCGCCGATGCTGACCTTGCGGGCAACCCCGCCTATACCGCCGCGCAGTGGTGGTTCGGTGAGGATCAGGGCCGCTATCTGGTTACCGTTCCCGACGTGGCCGCGCTAAACGCTGCGCTCGCCAAGGGCACCCGCGATGACGAAACCGCGCAGATCGGCTTCCAGCGGATCGGCACGGTCGGCGGCGATGCCGTGCTGGGCGTCCCGCTTGGCGAGTTGCGCGCGGCGAACCAGCGGTTCTTCCAGGAGTGGATGGAGGGGTGACCTCGGGCTATTCCGCCACGCCGCTCGTCAAGAAGCTCACTTTGCGTGACGGCATGCGGGTGTGGTTCGACGCCGTGCCCGACCAAGTGATCGACGAGATCGACGAATATGCGCTTGAGCTGTTCTTCGTCGCCGATCCGTCCGAGGGGGTCGATGCCGCGCATATCTTCGTGACCGAGCGCACGGTGCTCGAGGAGCGCCTTACGATCCTGCGTCAGCGCATAGCGCCCGACGGTCAGATATGGGTGAGCTGGCCCAAGAAGGCCTCGGGCATGCCCACAGACATCACCGAGGACACGATCCGCGAGGTCTGCCTGCCGATGGGTCTGGTCGACACAAAAGTCTGCGCGATCGACGAGACCTGGTCGGGCCTCAAACTGGTGATCCGCAAGGAATTGCGTTGAGGACTTAGGCGGCTTGCGCCCCTGCTCCGCCGAGCGTCAACTGCTCGCGGGCGGTGCCTTCGCTCTCGAGGATCGTGAGGCACTGGCGGTAGACTTCGGGCTTGCCGATATTCAGCCGCTTGCGCGCTTCACCGATGTCCTCGCGCATCAGCGCCGCGATGTCTTCATGCGAGATCTTCGCCGCCATGCGACCAAGCCTGCGGCCTTCCTTGATCGCGGCAAAGATCGGCGCTTTGGTGCCGCTCACCTTCTTGATCTGGCGCGCCCCGGCGTAGGCGATGAACAGGATGCCCTTGTTGTGGTTCTGCTGGTAGCTGAAGCCCAGCAGGCTCACCTCGCCCAGCGCATCACGGCCATAGCCGGTCAGCACATGGAATAGGTCATGCGTGTCGCGCACCCGGTCAAAGTACCACTGCGTCAGGTCTTGCGGCAGGTTTTCGGGCGGCGCCCAACGGTGGCTTTCCGCCACCAGCCCGGCGGCCGAAAGGCCTTCGCGCTTCATGAAGGCGATGTAGTGCGCGGCCACCGTGTTCGGCCCGCAATCGGCCCAGCGCGCATGGTCATCAAGCATCGCGGGGATGTCGACCTCGTCGCGCAGGAAGCGCTGGCCCTCGTCCGAGGCAATGAAGTCAAGCGCCTGCGCGAGGCTGCGCCGGCCCTTGGTCGCCTCGATGATGTGGAACACCTGCTCGGTGTCCTCCTTGTCCTCGATCAGCTTACCAAAGTGATGCAGCACCTTGAGCGGGCGAAAGCCCGATGTGCGGCGTTCGGCGGCAATGAGCGGAAGATCGGTGATGGCCATCGTGTAACGTCCTTGGCGCGAGTCGCGAATTGGGTTCACGATTCGCTACTTACATGAGTGTCAGTTAACAGTCCATTCCCCTTGTCGACCGAGGTTCCACGAACGCCGATGAACGAACATGACGCCATACCTTACGCGCTTGAACGCATCCCCGATGCCGAGGCAATCGCCCGCGTCCGTGCGCTGGCTGCCAAACTACGAGAACGCCGCACCTGCCGGTGGTTTTCCGACGAACCGGTGCCGCGCGAGGTGATTGAGGCGGCGATCGACGCTGCGGGTAGCGCGCCCTCCGGCGCCAACCATCAGCCTTGGCACTTCGCGGTCGTCGCCTCGCCCGATATCAAGCGCGCGATCCGCGAAGCCGCCGAGGCCGAGGAGCGGCGCTTCTACGGTGCAGGTGGAGATGATCCAAAGGCGGGGTCGGAATGGCTTGCGGCCCTTGGACCGCTCGGCACGGACGCTGACAAGCCATTTCTGGAAACCGCGCCGTGGCTGATTGTCGTTTTCGCCCAACGCAAAGGGGGGATCGAAGAGGATGGCGAAACGCAGAACTACTACGTCAGTGAAAGCGTCGGCATCGCCTGCGGGATGCTGATCGCAGCGCTCCACGAGGCTGGGATGGCAACGCTCACCCACACACCCTCGCCGATGGGTTTCCTGCGCCGGACCTGCGGGCGACCCGAATGGGAAAAACCGGTGATGATTATCGTGGCCGGACACCCGGCGGCGAACGCGTCGGTCCCTGCCTATGCCCTGCGCAAGAAGCCGCTGACGCAGATTGCCAGCTGGCTCTGACGCTCTCTAAGCAGCGAGAAGTTCGGGCTCGGCGGTCTTGCTGGCGAGGAGGTTGTGGGGGTCGATCCCTTCTGCGCTCCAGATGCGGTGGCATTCGCGATACTGGGTCGGTTCGGGGATGTGCAACGCGGTGCGGACGTCGTCGAGCTGGCGTTCAAGCAGCTTGCGGATCGGCTGCGAAATCAGCGCGGGCGCGCCCTTGCCAGTGCGATGTGCCTGACGGACGGCGCCGAAAACCGGCGCAGCGGTGCCCTTGGCCATCTTCTTGATGTTGGCCGCCCCGGCATAGCCGATCAGCAGGTGGCCCTGGCTCGGCTGCTGGCCATGCGTGAACAGCAGCACGCAGGCTTCGCCCAAGGCATCGCGACCGTAGCCGGTGACGATGTGGAACAGGTCATGCGTGTCGCGCGAGCGGTTGATGTACCACTCGACAAGGTCGGGGTAACGCGGGCGCCCGGCCCGCACGGATTCGGCAACGAGGCCGGCCGCGGACAAGCCCTCGGCTTCCATGAAATCGCAATAGGCATGAGCCAGCGAGCCCTTGGGCGTGCGGCGCAGCGTGGCATGATCGTCGAGGATCTCGGGCAAGGTCGGTTCGCTGGCCCGCAGGAACTCGCCGCGTTCCGACAGCGCAAGATCGCGCACGCGCGGCATGAAATCCTTCGAGGGAAGCGATTCGAAGATCTTGAAGACCTGCGAGGTGTCTTCCTTGTCCTTCATCAGGTTCTGGAAGCTCTGCACCGCGCGCAGCGGGCGATAGCGCGCAGGCTGGCGATCGGGGTGCAACAGCACCGTGCCATCGGCGGCGAACAACTGAGTGAATTCGTCTCTGGCGGTGCGGTTCATGCGAACAGTGTCCTTGGCTATGGGCCGTCACTAGCCCAAGCTTGCTTACACTAGTGTTAATAGCAGATTCGGTACGTGGATCGCAACCCTTTTTGCAACAACCGGCATCGAGCCCGCAAAATCAGCCGTGCCGCCACTCGTCGCGCGGGATGCCGAGTAGGGTAAGCACCGCCGTCAGGTCACCCGCATCGACACGCCCATTGGCCACTGCGCGCGCCTTGGGCTTGGCCTTGTAGGCAAACCCATAGGTCGCCGCCTCGATCATCGGGATGTCATTCGCCCCGTCACCCGTCGCTAAACTGCGTGCGCCCTCGCCCAACATGCCGAGTTCCTCACGAAGCACCGCGGCCTTGACCGCGCTGTCGGTGATCGGACCTATGAGCCCGCCCGTCAGCTTGCCGCCCTCGACCGCAAGCCGGTTGCCGACGACGCGGTGGAAGCCGAACATTTCCGCGACCGGATCGGCGAAATGGTGGAAACCGCCCGTCACCAGCACTGTGCGCGCACCCATTGCCGCAAGCGTTGCCACCAACGTCGCTGCGCCCGGTGTCGCGGTGATCCGCTCGGCAAGGCAGGCCTGAATCGCGCTTTCATCGAGCCCGGCAAGCAGCGCCACCCGCTCGCGCAGAGCCGCCTCGAAATCGAGTTCGCCCTGCATCGCGCGTTCTGTAATTTCTGCAATCTGCGGCTTCAAGCCTGCGTAATCGGCCAGTTCGTCGATGCATTCCTGTCCGATCATGGTCGAATCCATGTCCGAGACGAACACGCGCGGAATGGCGATTTCGCCTTCACTCGCCAGCATGTCGGCAGGCGCATAGACCGCGTCGATCGCCGCCAGAACACCTGCGCTCGTGCCGCCTTCGAAGCGGAGTTCGAGCACCTCGCCAGAGTGGTCCGAGGAAACGATCCGAGCCCTCTCCCTCGCCAACCTTTCAGCCAATGTCGCGAGACGCGTTTCACATTCACTCGTCTCTGCTATCAGCCGGGCCATGAGCATTTTGACTTCTCCTGAACAACCGCTCGCGCTCATTGCAGGGCCGACCGCGAGCGGCAAGAGCGCGGTTGCAATCGCGTTGGCGCAGCGGCTTGCGGCAGACGGACGGCGCGCCGTCGTGATCAACGCCGACAGCGCGCAGGTCTATGCCGACCTCGCCGTGCTGTCCGCCCGCCCCACCGAGGACGAGATGGCGGGAACCGAGCACCGCCTGTTCGGTGCGTGGGACGGGTCGGAAGCCTGTTCCGCCGCCGCCTGGGCCAATCGTGCGCGTGCCGAGATCGCCGATGTCCATGCGGCAGGCGACGTGCCGATCCTCGTTGGCGGGACAGGGCTGTACCTGAAGGTGCTGCTCGAAGGCATCGCGCCGATACCTGAAATCGACCCCGCGATCCGCACCGCCGTGCGCGCAATGTCCGAAGCGGACGCTTACAAGCTCCTCCAGATCGAAGACCCGCAGCGCGCTGCTGAACTGGACCCCGGTGACCGCCAGCGCATTGCCCGCGCGCTTGAGGTCAAGCGTTCGACCGGCGTGACGCTCGGCGACTGGCAGCTCGCCAAGGCCGGCGGGATCGCGGACGGGGTCAATCTCCATGCCCTGATTATCGAGCCCGAGCGTGCGTGGGTTTACGAACGCTGCGATGCGCGCTTCCACGCAATGCTGGAAGCAGGCGCGATCGACGAGGTTGAGGCGCTGCTCGCCCGCGAACTCGATCCCGACCTGCCGGTGATGCGCGCCATCGGCGTCCCCGAGATTGCCGCCTATCTTGCTGGGGCGATCGACGCCGAACGCTTGGTGGCCGCCGGACAGCAGGCGACCCGCAACTACGCCAAGCGCCAGTTCACCTGGTTCCGCCGCCAACCACCGCCGGATTGGTCGCGGGCACATCCGACGCGGGAATCCGAATCTATCGACATTGACGCTGCTTTTGCATCATTATTACGCAAATAGGTGTTGACTTGTCAGATTGTAATCCTTAGCGCCGCGGACACTCGGTCCGATGGCATCCCCCTGCATCGGGCCGGTTTTTTATTCTGAACCCTCACCCGGCCCGCACGGCCTCGTGACAATGACTGATGGAGTGCCCCGTGCCCGGCAAGCCGGACCCAGCCCAAAACCCGGACTCCGCCAGCGCCATGAGCGGCGCGGCGATCCTTGTGAACGCCCTGATCGAACAGGGTGTCGAGTTCGTCTTCGGCTATCCCGGCGGCGCGGTGCTCCCCATTTATGACGAGCTGTTCGGGGATGAGCGCATCCGTCACATCCTCGTCCGCCACGAAGCAGGCGCGGCCCATGCGGCGGAAGGCTATGCCCGCTCCACCGGCAAGCCCGGCGTAGTGCTCGTCACCTCCGGGCCGGGCGCGACCAATGCCATCACCGGCATTGCGGATGCATGGATGGATTCGATCCCGCTGGTGGTCATCACCGGACAGGTCCCGACCAGCCTGATCGGCACCGACGCGTTCCAGGAAGCCGACACCATCGGCATTACGCGCCACTGCACCAAGCACAACTACCTCGTGAAGGACCCGGCCGATCTTGCGGCGACGATCAAGGAAGCCTTCCTGATCGCTACCACCGGCAGGCCCGGCCCGGTCGTCATCGACATTCCCAAGAACGTGCAGATCGCCGTCCCGTCCGAACGCCGCACCGCGATGCGCACCGGCGCGAACCGCTATGCGCCGCAGACGGTCGCTCCGCCCGAACAGATCATCGAGGCGATTGAGCTGATCGCCAGTGCGAAGGCCCCGATCTTCTACACCGGCGGCGGGATCATCAATTCCGGGCCCGAGGCGAGCCGGCTTCTTCGGCAGTTCCAAGACATGGTCGGCGCGCCTGTCACCTCGACGCTGATGGGCCTCGGTGCCTTCCCCAGCAATCACCCCGATTGGCTCGGGATGCTCGGGATGCACGGCACGTTCGAGGCCAACATGGCGATGAACAAGGCCGACGTGATGGTCTGCATCGGCGCGCGGTTTGATGACCGCGTGACCGGACGCCTCGACGCTTTCTCGCCCGGATCAACCAAGATTCACATCGATATCGACCGCTCCTCGATCAACAAGGTCGTACCGGTCGATCTCGGCATCGTCGGCGATTGCGGCACGGTGCTCGCACAGCTGATCGAGGCTTGGGGCTTACGGCAAGCGCGCAACCTCGGCGAATGGAAGGCGCGGATCGCCGGATGGCGCGCGCGCGAATGCCTCGCCTATCCCGAACGCTCGCCCAAAAATCCGGGCATGATCATGCCGCAAAAGGCGGTCGAGCGGCTCTACGCCCTGACCCACAAGCAAAGCCCGATTATCACCACCGAAGTCGGCCAGCACCAGATGTGGGCGGCGCAGTATTTCCACTTCGAGGATCCGAACAAGTGGCTCACCTCAGGCGGATTGGGGACGATGGGCTACGGGCTGCCGGCGGCGATCGGCGCGCAGCTCGGAAATCCCGATGCGCTGGTGATCGACATTGCCGGCGAGGCGTCGATCCAGATGAACATTCAGGAGCTCGGCACCGCGAGCCAGTACCGCCTGCCGGTCAAGGTGTTCATCCTCAACAACGAATACATGGGCATGGTCCGCCAATGGCAGGAACTGACCTATGAGAGCCGTTATTCGAACTCCTACTCCGACAGCCTCCCCGATTTCGTGAAGCTCGCCGAAGCCTATGGCTGGAAGGGCATCCGCATAACCGAGGAAAAGGATCTGGATGACGGCATCATGCGGATGCTCGATCATCAGGGCCCGGTGATCGTCGACTGCATGGTCGCGCCCGACGCCAACTGCCTGCCGATGATCCCGAGCGGCGCGGCGCACACCGACATGATCCTCTACGGCGACAAGGTCGACGGGACGATGGACGACGAAGCCAAGGCGCTGGTCTAGGACACAAACGATGCCGATGAAAATTGCCGAAGCCGCGTCCGAGCGCCATGTGCTCGCCGTCATGGTCGATAACGAGCCGGGGATCCTCGCCAAGATCACCGGCCTGTTCACCGCACGCGGCTATAACATCGACAGCCTGACCGTGGCCGACATCTCCGAAGACCACGCGGTCAGCCGCATCACCATCGTCACCAACGGCCCCCCGCAGGTGATCGACCAGATCGAGGCGCAGCTCGAACGGCTGGTGCCGGTGCACAAGGTCACCGACCTCACCACCGCCGGACCGCATGTCGAGCGCGAGCTGGCGCTGATCAAGGTCACCGGCACCGGCGACAAGCGGGTCGAGGCCTTGCGCGTGGCGGAAATCTTCCGCGCCCACGTGGTCGACACCACGACCACCAGCTTCGTCTTCGAACTCACCGGCGCGCCCGAGAAGATCGACAGCTTCGTCACCTTGATGCGCGGTCTCGGTCTGGTCGAGGTCGGGCGTTCCGGCGTGGTCGGCATGATGCGCGGGGCCGAGGGCACCTGAACCTTTTTCTTCAAAAAATACAATTCACAAGAGAGAACACTGATGAAAGTCTACTACGACGCCGATGCCGATCTGAATCTGATCAAGCCCAAGAAGATCGCGATCGTCGGCTACGGCTCGCAAGGCCACGCCCATGCGCAAAACCTGCGCGATTCTGGCGTTGCCGAAGTCGCCATCGCCCTACGTGAAGGTTCGGCCACCGCAAAGAAGGTCGAGGCTGCCGGGTTCACGGTGCTCTCCAACACGGCAGCTGCGCAGTGGGCCGATCTCATCATGATCCTCGCGCCCGACGAGCATCAGGCCGCGATCTGGGAAAACGACATCAAGGGCCACATGAAGCCGGGCTCGGCGCTTGCCTTCGCGCACGGGCTCAACATCCACTTCGGCCTGATCGAACCGCCTGCCGATATCGACGTGATCATGATCGCGCCCAAGGGCCCGGGTCACACCGTGCGCAGCGAATATGTGAAGGGCGGCGGCGTGCCCTGCCTCATCGCCATCCATCAGGACGCGAGCGGCGCGGCGCATGACGTGGCGCTGGCCTATGCGAGCGCCGTCGGCGGCGGACGCAGCGGCATCATCGAGACCAACTTCCGCGAAGAATGCGAGACCGACCTGTTCGGCGAGCAGGCCGTGCTGTGCGGCGGCATAACCCACCTCATTCAGGCCGGGTTCGAAACGCTGGTCGAGGCCGGATACGCGCCGGAAATGGCCTATTTCGAGTGCCTCCACGAAACCAAGCTGATCGTCGACCTGCTCTATGAAGGCGGGATCGCCAACATGCGCTATTCGATCTCAAACACTGCCGAATACGGCGACATCACCACCGGCCCGCGGATCATCACCGCCGAGACCAAGGCCGAGATGAAGCGCGTGCTCGCCGACATCCAGTCGGGCCGCTTCGTGAAGAACTTCGTGCTCGATAACCGCGCCGGCCAGCCCGAGCTGAAGGCCGCGCGCAAGGCCGCTCAGGCGCACCCGATCGAGCAGACCGGCGAAAAGCTGCGTGCCATGATGCCGTGGATCGCCGCCAACAAGCTGGTCGACAAGGCGAAGAACTAAGGCCCAAAGAATTTCACCGCTCGCCCGCTGCGGCGAGCGGTGGAACCATCGCGGCGCATCGGGTATTGGTCTCCTGCACCAATAGGAGACCACCCCGATGAACCGCACGACCTTTGCCGCCGCATTCGCTGTTGCCCTTGCGGCAGGCACGACCGCCTTCGCCCCCGCACTCACCGCTCAGGGCGCGCCCGAAGTACCCGGCGCCAAGGATCCCTCGCGCGTTACCGCAGGGACATATGCGGCGGATCCCGGCCACTCGTTGATCTCGTTCGAGGTCAACCACTTCGGTTTCAACGATTACTACGGCCTGTTCGGCGACGTGGCAGGTACGCTGGTGATCGACCCGGCCAATCTTTCAGGCGCGAAGGTCGACGTCACGATCCCTGTCGCCAATGTCACCACCGCCAGCAAGGGGCTGACCGATCACCTGCTGCGCGCCGGCAAGGACGGCAAGGCGCCCGATTTCTTCGGCCCAGCCCCCGCGCCTGCTCGCTTCGTTTCGACTGCGGTGAAGGTTGATGCGAAGGACGCCACAAAGGCGACGATCACCGGCAATTTCACCCTCAACGGCGTCACCAAGCCGGTCACTTTCGAGGCCGAGTTTACCGGAGCCGGCGCCAACCCCTTCAACAAGAAGGCGACCATCGGCTTCGAGGCTGAAACCAGCATCAAGCGGTCGGACTTCGGCGTGAACTATGGCATCCCCTTCGTCAGCGACGAGGTCGAACTCGACATCAGCGTCGCGTTCGAAAAGCAGTAAGCGGCCACTCGACTTGGAGCTAGCAATCGGGCAGGCCTGCATCCACGATGCGCCTGTCCGATTGCCACAATATCGACGACTTCCGGAAGCTGGCGAAGGCGCGGCTGCCGTTTCCGGTATTCGACTATATCGACGGCGCGGCCGATGACGAGCTGACCAAGGCGCGCAACACGGCGGCGTTCGAGAGCGTCGATCTTGTCCCCGACGTGCTCGCCGGCGTCGAGACGATCGACACCTCCTGCATGATCCTCGGCCGCCGCTCCGCCCTGCCGCTGATGCTCTCGCCCACGGCAGTGCAGCGCGCCTTCCACTGGCAGGGCGAGACGGCGGTAGCGAAGGCGGCAGAGACATTCGGCCTGTGGTTCGGCATTTCGAGCCTCGCCACGCGCAGCATCGAAGAAGTCGCCGCGCTCACCAGCGGGCCGAAGCTGTTCCAGCTCTACGTCCACAAGGACACAGGCCTCAACACCAGCATGATTGAGCGCTGCCAGGCGGCGAAGTTCGACGCCTTGGCGCTGACGGTCGACACCATCGTTTCGGGCAAGCGCGAGCGGTGCCTGCGCAGCGGCTTCACCACCCCGCCGCGCTTCACGCCTGCCAGCATGTGGAGCTACGCCACCCGCCCGCGCTGGACGCTCGATTACCTGCTGCGCGAGAAATTCCGCCTCCCCAACCTCGACACCCATGTGTCTGAGGGCACCGGCAAGGCGGTGAGCATCGCCGAGTATTTCAACACCATGCTCGACACCTCGATGGACTGGGACACCGCCGCGCGGATCCGTCAGCAATGGGGCGGCAAATTCGTGCTCAAGGGCGTGATGAGCGCCGGCGACGCGCGCCGGGCGGTGGAGATCGGCGCCGATGCGATCATGATCTCCAACCACGGCGGCCGCCAGCTCGACGGCAGCCGCGCGCCTTTCGACCAGCTGCCCGAGATCGTTGAGGCAGTGGGCGGCCAGATCGAGATCATCTGCGATGGCGGCGTGCGGCGCGGCACGCACGTGCTGAAAGCCATGTGCACCGGCGCAAGCGCTGCTTCGGGCGGGCGACTGTATCTCTACGCGCTGGCGGCTGCCGGTCAGGAGGGGGTCGAGCGCGCGCTGGGCATCCTCAAGGACGAGATCGAGCGCGGCATGCGTCTGATGGGCGTCACACGCATCGACCAGCTGACGCCGGACCGGCTGCGCCATCGCAACTAATCCGCGCGGCTGTCATAAACCGGTAACGCAAAGCGCGCTTTGCCGGTCGGGATAGCTTTCAGGGACCGGACACCATGACCACCGCTGCACGTGCCTTTGCCTTTGCCCTCCCCGCGCTTGCTCTGGCGCTCACGGCCTGTGGCAGCGAGCCGCAAAAGCCGGTCGATGATGCCGAGAGCTTTGCGGCACGCATTGGCAAGGGCGAAGCGACGCCCGTGGCCGGGACACCTGCGGCGCAGGCCACTGTCGCACCGAAAGTCGCCGCCCCGCTTCCCGGCGCTGCCCCGGGACCCTATGTGCCGGGCACGCAGACCGACCCTGCCGCCAAGGTTTGCGGCGCGCCGTTGATGGGCCCTTTCATCGGCAAGCTGGCCGATCAGACCACGCGCGCCGAGATTGCCAAGGCGCTCGGCCGGACGAACAATCTGCGGTTCGTGACCCTCGGCAGCGCCGACAACGTCAATCCCGACCCCACCAATCCGCGCCTCTCGATCATGCTTGATGGGCAGAACATCATCCGCGACGCGCGTTGCGGGTGAATACGGCGGGTAGGCCAGCCTAACTTCTCAGGGGCATTCCCGGCTTGCGCCTTTGCGCAATAATCGGCAAAGGTTTGCGCCATGACGCGGAACGGACTTGCGCTGCTTCGACTTATGCGCCCTTGGGCGTAGGCAGCCGCGCGCGAGGAACAGCGCGGCGCCGCACCCAAGGGTAACCGCCGCAGCCTTCCCTGACCTTACCGCGACGAGCCTCATCCCATGCCCATGCTCCAGCATCCTTCCGCCAAGTATCGCCCCTTCGGCCAGATCGACCTGCCGAACCGCCAGTGGCCTAGCCGCCTGATCGAGAAAGCCCCGCGCTGGCTCTCCACCGATCTGCGCGACGGCAACCAATCGATTATCGATCCGATGGACGCAGTGAAAAAGCGCCGCTTCTTCGACCTGCTGGTCGAGATCGGCGTGAAGGAAATCGAGGTCGGCTTCCCAAGTGCCGGGGCGACCGAGTTCGACTTCATCTCCGGCCTCGTACAGTCAGACGCGATCCCCGAGGACGTGATCGTCCAGGTTCTCACCCAGAGCCGTGAGGACTTGATCCGCACCAGCTTTGCCAGCCTCGAAGGCGCGCGCGCGGCGATCGTCCACCTCTACAACGCGGTCAGCCCTGCTTGGCGCGACATTGTGTTCCGCATGAGCCGCGAGGAGGTGAAGGCCATCGCCGTCGCCGGCGCCAAGGTGATGCGCGATGAGGCGGCGAAGTATCCCGGCACGGACTGGCACTTTCAGTATTCGCCGGAGACCTTCTCCACCGCCGAACTCGATTTCAGCATCGAGGTCTGCGCGGCGGTGATGGAGGTGGTCGCCCCCACCCCCGAACACCCGATTATCCTCAACCTGCCCGCCACGGTCGAGGCGGCGACGCCCAATATCTACGCCGACCAGATCGAATATTTCATCCGCCACCTGCCAAACCGCGAGGCGGCGGTCATCTCGCTCCACACCCACAACGACCGCGGTACCGGCGTTGCAGCGGCCGAGCTGGGCCTCATGGCGGGGGCAGACCGCGTCGAGGGTTGTCTGTTCGGCAATGGCGAGCGCACCGGAAATTGCTGCCTCGTGACGATGGCATTGAACCTCTACACGCAAGGGATCGACCCGCAGCTCGACTTTTCAGACATCGACCGCGTGATCGAGACCGTCACCTATTGCAACGACCTGCCCGTCCATCAGCGCCACCCCTATGGCGGCGAGCTGGTCTACACCGCGTTCAGCGGCAGCCATCAGGACGCGATCAAGAAGGGCTTCGAGGCGCGCGAGACGCAGAACGACGAGCAATGGCGCGTTCCGTATCTGCCCATCGACCCCGCCGATCTCGGCCGCAGCTACGAAGCGGTGATCCGCGTCAATTCGCAGTCCGGCAAGGGCGGGTTCGCATGGGTGCTGGAGAAGGATCAGGGCCTCAAGCTGCCCAAAAAGATGCAGGCGGATTTCTCGCGCCATGTGCAGGCGATGGCCGACGGACTGGGCCGCGAGCTCAATGCTGCGGACATCTGGGACGCCTTCCGCCGCGCCTATTACGTCAAGATCAGCCCCCGGCACTTCCAGCTTGTGCGCTACGAGGAAAGCCGCGCGTCGGATGGCACGCGGATCTTCGCGGGTACCATCGCGGTCGAGGGCACCGAGCAAAGCGTCTCGGGCCGCGGCAACGGCCTCATATCGAGCGTCATGGGAACCTTGCGCGAGGCCTTCGGGGTCGACCTCGAGGTGGTCGACTATAGCGAGCACGCGCTGGGCGCTGGCACGGACGCACGCGCGGCGGCCTATCTCGAATGCCGCGCCGCCGATGGCCGCACCATCTGGGGCTGCGGGATCGACGAGGACATCGCCACTGCAAGCGTGCGCGCGGTGCTGAGTGCCGCCAATGCAGCCGTCACCTCGGCAACTCTCTGACCGCCCACACCCTTGCGCGGCACCGCGATTGGGCGCAGATTTGGCTGCCAAAGGAAAAAGGCGCGAGCAATGGAGATTGGGAAGCCGGGCTTCAGCGTATCGCCTGTGCCAGCGGCTCCGCAGGTGGCGGGCGATCTTGCCTGGGCGGACCTTCGCGCAGCCCTAGCCGCTGGGTGGAACGACTTCCTTGCCATGCCCCGCTTCGGTCTCCTGTTCGGCGGGTTCTATGTGCTGGCAGGTCTTGCGATGGGCTGGGCGAGCTTCACCGGCGGCAACCCCACCTGGCTGATACCCGCGATCGCGGGCTTCCCGCTGGTTGCACCGTTCGTGGCAGTCGGCCTCTATGAGGCGAGCCGCAGGCGGGCAGCAGGCGAGCCGCTGACCTGGCGCGCCGTGCTCGGGGCGCTGAAGGGGCACGGCGATGACCAGATCCTCTCGATGGGGGTCATCGTCTTCGTCGCCTTTTCCTTCTGGATGATCATCGCCCACGCGATCTTCGCAGTGTTCATGGCCGAAAGCGGGGTAGGGTCAGCCGGCGCAGCCCAAGTCCTCGCCGCCTTTCTCAACCCTTCGGGCCTGACCATGCTGGCCGTGGGCAGCATCGTTGGGGCGATCATGGCCCTCGCCTTCTACGCCATGACCGTGATCAGCCTGCCGCTGCTGGTCGAACGCAAGGTCGATTTCCTTACCGCGATCATCGCCAGCCTGAAGGTCGTGCGGCGCAATTTCACGGTGATGCTCGGCTGGGCGGCGATCATTGCCGCGCTGCTGTTCGTCGCCTTGCTCCCCGGCTTTCTTGGCCTGTTCGTGGCGCTGCCGGTGCTCGGCCATGCGACCTGGCATCTTTATGTGCGGGCGGTGGCCTGAGGTTCAGCGCGCTTTGCTTCGGGCGCGCAACCGGACGAGCCGTTCATCGGCGCTGGCGAGCCCGGGCGTTCCCGGCACAACGATCGGCTCGAATCGTCCGTGCTGCCCGGCTACGCCCACGACCTGCGTTCCGGTTACGATCGTGTTGGTCCACGCTGCCAGACGATAGGCTTTCTCCGCCCGTTTCCAGTCCTGCGCAACGCCGCGCCCTTCCTCGAAACGGATGCCGAGTTCGAGCAGCGCGGGCTTGCTGTCCATGCTGGCAAAAGCCGCGAGCTTGGCAAGCGGCAGCGCCTCGCAGGCAATGGTCGTTACCTTGTCGGCAGCATCGAGCCAAGGGCAGCCCGAAGGCCCGGCCGGGCCCTTGGCAAGGGCCGCCTCAACCCGTACCTTCTCCTCCAGCGCCGGCGGGGTGCGGGTGTCGATGCCCATGTACTGGCTTGGAACGGCGCAGCCTGTCGCCAGCGTCGCCAGCACGGCTGCACTGACAAAGGAACGGGCTTCCGGCATGTCAGTCAGCAGACGACAGGGCGCGCAGCCGCTCATGGGCCTCGGTCAAGCCATCCGCACGCACCCTGTTGTAGATAGTGTGCCCGCCGATGCCCGAGACAGAGGAGCTTGCAAGACCTTCCTGAAAAATCGGCGCGCCCCGCCGCAGATCCCGTGCAGCCATGCGGTAATAGCGGCGCGCCAAATCAAGATCTTGCGGGACACCGCGCCCTTCCTCGTAGCGCTTGCCAAGCTCGAGCTGGGCATGCTTGTTGAGGGAGTTGCGCGCGAGCTGTGTTAGGATCGGCAGGGGTACCGCTTCGCAGGGAATGCGGCTTGGTCCTTCAGTGACGGGGTGAACCCAGTCGCATTGCCCGGCACCTAGGTCCCCTCGCGAATAGGAGGAGGCAAGCTCCCGCAATTCCGCCTCGCTCACCGCCCATTCTGACGCAGCGGCGCTTGCTGCCGCAGTAACTGTTGCAAGCACCGCGGCTGCGCTCATCACAGCCCAACTCTTATCAAGATACATTGTCACGATCTCCCACTTAAAATCATGAAAAGCATCACAACTTTTGCTCATGCCAGCTTAATTGGAGATTAACGCGACCCTGTAAGCAGAACCCCTTAGCGGGGCGCGATGTCCGGGCCGGCGGCAACCTCAATTTCGCCAATGACGGCGGCGAAAGCGCCGATTAAACGGGTCCACGCAAAACGGAGAGAGCCATGACCGAAACCATCCTCGAGCCCGATCTGCCGATCATCGACCCTCACCACCACCTGTGGGATCTCAGGGCGATGGTCGGCATGTTCCCCACGCCGCATCACCACTTCATCGCCGCGCTGGTCGACAATGCGCATTACACCTTCGATCAGCTGCACGCCCACCTGACCAGCGGCCACAACATCATCGGCACGGTCTTCATGGAATGCGGGGCGTTCTACAACGGCGCCTATGGCGATGCGCTGAAACCCGTGGGCGAGGTCGAATTCGTGAACGGTGTCGCGGCGCAGGCGGCTAGCGGGCTTTATGGGCCGGGACGCGCGTGCGCGGGGATCATCGGCCATGCAAACCTGATGCTGGGCGATGGGGCGGGCGCGGTGCTCGACGCGCTCCACGCCGCAGCCCCGCGCCGCTTCAAGGGCATTCGCCATGCGGGCGCGTGGGATGCTGATGCCGAGGTGCTCGGCCCGCCGTTCCATCACCCCGAAGGCCTGTACCGCGATACAACCTTCCGTTCCGGGTTCGCCGAACTGGGCAAGCGCGGGCTGACCTTCGATGCCTGGGTGCTCGAACCGCAATTGCCCGATGTGATCGACCTTGCGCGCGCCTTCCCCGATCAGCCGATCTGCCTCGACCATTGCGGCACGCCCGTCGGTGTCGCGAGCTACAGGGGCCGCCTCCCCGAACGCTTCGACGAATGGCGCCGCAACATCCACGAACTCGCCAAATGCGAAAATGTGGTGGTGAAGCTTGGCGGCCTCGCCATGGCGTTCTGCGCGCTGCCCGAAGACGGCCCTGCCGCCGGTCACGGTTCGGAAGCCCTCGCTGCGCTGTGGCGGCCCTATATTGAAACCTGCATCGAAGCCTTCGGCCCGAGCCGTGCCATGTTCGAAAGCAATTACCCGGTCGATTACTGGGGCGCGGAATATCCGGTGCTGTGGAACGCCTTCAAGCGCCTCGCCCACGGTGCGAGCGCCGAGGAAAAGGCGGCGCTGTTCGCTGGCACTGCGGCGCGGTTCTATGGTCTCGAAGCGTTGCTAGGCTGACCCCGCATAAACTCGCAAAATCGCGCTTGGCACATCAGGAACCCGCGCTAGAGACACCCGTTCAAGCCGAATACGTTTTGAGGAGAAACCGATGCCCCTTCCCGCCCCGTTCGATCGCCTGCGCCTGCCGCTGATCGGATCGCCGCTGTTCATCGTCTCGGGCCCCGAGCTGGTGATCGCGCAGTGCAAGGCGGGGATCATCGGCAGCTTCCCGGCGCTAAACGCGCGGCCCCAGTCGCAGCTCGACGAATGGCTTCACCAGATCACCGAGGAACTGGCCGCACATAACCGCGCCCACCCTGACCGTCCGGCCGCGCCCTATGCGGTCAACCAGATCGTCCACAAGACCAACGACCGCGTCGATGCCGACATGGCGACCTGCGCCAAGTGGCAGGTGCCGATGGTCATCACCTCGCTGGGCGCGCGTGAGGATATCTACACCGCGGTGCGCAACTGGGGCGGGGTCACGATGCATGACGTGATCAACAACCGCTTTGCCCGCAAGGCGATCGAAAAGGGTGCGACGGGGCTTATCCCCGTCGCCGCCGGTGCAGGCGGACACGCGGGCGCGCTGTCGCCGTTCGCATTGATGCAGGAAATCCGTGAGTGGTTCGACGGGCTAGTGGCGCTGTCAGGCGCGGTCGGCCACGGCGCCACGATCCTTGCAGCCCAGGCCCTGCGCGCAGACTTTGCCTATGCGGGCAGCGCCTTTATCGCCACCAAGGAAGCCAATGCCACCGAAGGCTACAAGAACGGCATCGTCGAAGGCTCGTCGGAAGGCATCGTCTACACCAACCTCTTCACCGGGGTGCATGGCAACTACCTGCGCTCCTCGATCGAGGCGGCGGGCATGGACCCGGACGATCTGCCGGTCAGCGATCCCAGCGCCATGAACTTCGGCAGCGGCGGCAACACCAAGGCCAAGGCGTGGAAGGACATCTGGGGTTCGGGCCAGGGCATCGGGCCGATCAAGGAAGTCGGCACGGTCGAGGATCTCGTCGCCCGGATGGAGCGCGAATATCACGCCGCCAAGGCGCAGTTGCTTGCCAATTCGGCCTACAGCTCTTGGGGCGCAATGGCAGAGGCTGCCGAGTAACCGCTACTTCGCCGCCCACAGGATCTCGGCCATCGCGTCGAGCTCGCTGAAATCATAGCCGGTGCCGAGCGGGTCCTTGCGGTTGAGCACGACCCGCCGGCGCTCGGCCAGCAATTGCCGCCGCAGTGCACCTTGCAGCAGGTGGAGCCTGAGCAGCGCCTCGGCCAGCGCCGCCTCGTTATCGCGCAGCCGGGTCGCCGTCCAACTTGCTTCGATCGCGCCGACGCGGCCGATGACCACCTCGTTATAGCGCCGGTGCGGACCGCGATGGAGCGGCATTCCCGTGCGCAGCGAGGCCTGTTCGTTGGCGGGGAGCAACAAGCCGTTGTGGCGGAAATCATCGAAACCGACGCGGTCGCGTCCGACCGCCGCGAACATCGGCCCGAAGCAGCGTTCCGACAAGAGCTGGCACGGCAACAGGTGATGGCGCTGGAGACCGGGATCATGACCCGCCTCACCCCGCGCATTGACCGCGCGAAAGGCGATGCTGGTCCGGTGGTGAGGGTGATCCCGGTGCCGCATGACTATTCGCGCCACACGCTGATAAACGCCCGGCCGCGCGACGCGCGCAGCACCAGCGGCGTGCCGTCGGGCGCGATGATCCGGTCGTCCGCTTCAAGCCCGCCGGCCAGAACGAGGTGATTGACGAGCCGGATGCCAAGGCGCGTGGCCGCCACGCGGTCGCTGCCAAGCGGCGGCTCGATCCTGAGTTCCTGCCCGATCCAGAAATCCAGCCCGGTGCTTTCCAGCGCGCCGTCGGCGGTCTCGGCAAAGGCGGTGAGGCCGAGCGCGGGGAACGGCCCGCCCTCAAGCCAGGCGCTGGTCACGGATTCGAAGAACCGGCGGCCGATCGCGGTACCGGCCGGGCTCCAGCTCACTGCGACGATATCCTCGAAGTGGCGCACCATCTCGCAGGCGAGACCGAGCAGCGCGCGCATCACCGGCATGGAATTGCGCCCGGTGACGAGATGCGGGCCGGGGCGCAGCGTCAGCGCTTCATGATCGGCGGGGGCAGGCAGTTCCGGCAAATCGAAACGGTGCGCCATGTCCGGAACGGGGCTCCCCGGCCCCGGAGCAAGACCCGCAAGATCAAAAGTGAGGCCGTCGCACAATAGCTCAAGCCAGTGCTGCTGGGCAGGCCACAGCGCTTCGGCGTGGGGCGCGTTGTCCGGGAAAGGATCATGGCTGACGCTGACTGCCGGCCGCCCCGCCACAAAAGCCCTGACCGCATTACGGTCGGGCCTTGTGCCCTTGGCAAACAGCAGACGCAGCTGGGCGTCATGGGCACGCTGCGACTGTGAAATCGTCCAGGCCCCCCTGAAGAATGGCCGAATTGCAAAAAACCACGGGATATATTTGACTTGTTTGCCGGCCAGCGTCGAGTCCCCAAAGGGACGACCTTCCCGTAATGGTTCAATCTCTAGAACACGCCGAGGCGCAGGCCCTCCGCAATCGCCGCACCAAGCGCGCGGCAGGCGGCAATTTGCGCGGCTGGCACCTGCTTGGGCGCGGTGATGGCTTCGGGTGTCTGCGCCGCGAGGTTGACAATCAGCGGCGCGGCAACGCGCTTCAACCGCAACCCGGTCGCGATACGGTCGATCTGGCGCTGCGCCCCCTCCCCGTCTGACCCGGCGGCGATCAGCGTGGCATAGGCCCGCCCCTCGATCCGGCCGAGGACGGGGTAATAGGCGCGGTCGAACATCTCTTTCATCGCCCCGCTCATCGTGCCGAGGTTTTCGGGGCAGCAGAAGATGTAGCCATCGGCGCTGAGCAGCATCTCCGGCTCGGCTTCGTGCGCGGCGACCAGCCATGCGGCATCGCCCGCCCCATCGGCCGCCGCCTGCGCCATCGCCGCGCTTGCGCCGGTGCGGCTGTGCCACAGGATCAGGAGGCGCGGCTCGGACATAGCGGCGAGGCTGGCCCGCGCGCCTGTCGATTGTCAACCGTGCAGGCCTGTGCGCCTGCAACCCTTTGGGCTATCAGGCCCGCATGGCCGCCCATCCCCTCTCTCCGCTGACCTTTCCCCCGGTGCTTGGCGTTGCCAATTCGCTGTCGGGCAAGGCATGGCGCTGGCGCGGGGGGAATATGGAGCTGGGCGAGGACGCAGTTGGCGAAATCGGGGGCCTCGACCGTTCGATCCTCGACCAATTGCTGCTGACGCGCGGCGTCGCCGAGGATGATCTCGCCCGCCACGCCCAACCCACCTTGCGCGGCTTCCTGCCCGATCCTTCGATCTTCCGCGACATGGACACCGCTGCAACCCGTCTGGCGCACAGCGTGATGACCGGCGAGCGCGTGACGATCTACGGTGACTATGATGTCGACGGCGCGACCAGTGCGGCGCTGCTGGTCGAGCTGCTGCGGCAACTGGGTCTGAGCGCAGGCTACTACATCCCCGACCGCCTGCTCGAAGGCTACGGCCCCTCGGGCGAGGCGCTCGTCAAGCTCGCAGAGGACGGATCGCAGCTGATTGTCACTGTTGATTGCGGGGCGATGGCGCATGAGGCGCTTTGCATGGCGCGCGACGTGGGCGTGGACGTGATCGTCGTCGACCACCACAAGTGCTCACCCGATCTTCCTCCCGCGACCGCTTTGGTCAACCCCAACCGCTTGGACGAGAGCGACGTGGGCGCCGCACACGGCCATCTGGCGGCGGTCGGCGTTGCCTTCCTGCTCGGCGTGGCGCTGGTGCGCACTTTGCGCGCCAAAGGCTGGTTCGCCCAGGGCCGCGCCGAGCCTGACCTGATGGGCCTGCTCGATCTCGTCGCGCTCGGCACGGTGGCTGATGTTGCCGCGCTCCACGGACTCAACCGCGCCTTTGTGGCGCAGGGCCTCAAGGTTCTCGCCCGGCGCGAGCGGATCGGGATGGCGGCGCTGATGGACGCAAGCCGGCTCACCCGCGCGCCGCAATGCAGCGACCTCGGTTTCGCGCTCGGCCCGCGGATCAATGCGGGCGGGAGGATCGGCGAATCCACGCTGGGCGTGCGGCTGCTCACCACCTCCGACCCCGAGGAGGCCCGCGCCATCGCCATCCAGCTCTCGCAATTGAACGAAGAGCGCCGCGCCATCGAAGCGATGGTGCAGGAACAGGCCGAGGCGCAGATTGCCGGACAGCACAACATGGCGGTGCAGGTGATCGCCGGGCACGGCTGGCACCCCGGCGTAATCGGCATCGTCGCCGGGCGGATCAAGGAGAAGACTGGCAAGCCCGCCGTCGTGATCGCGCTCGACGAGACACAGGGCAAAGGCTCGGGCCGCTCGATCAGCGGGGTCGATCTCGGCGCTGCGATCATCGCCGCGCGCGAAGCGGGCCTGCTGGTCGCAGGCGGCGGCCATGCGATGGCGGCGGGCCTGACAATCGATCCTGCGCGCCTCGCCGATTTCGCCGGTTTCCTCGACGAACGCCTGGCCCGCGATGTCGAGCGTGCGCGGCAGGGCGCGGCGATGCTGCTCGATCTCGCGCTGGCTCCGGGCGGGCTTACGCCTGAACTGGTCGAGACGTTGGAGGCAGGTGGCCCCTACGGCGTCGGCTGGCCCGCACCGCGCATCGCGGTGGGGCCGGTGCGGATTATCAAGGCGGACATTGTGGGCAAGGATCACCTGCGGATTGTCGCCAGCGGCAATGACGGGAAGAGCTTCAAGGCAATCGCGTTCCGCGCGGCCGAGACCGAGATGGCCCAGACCCTCCTCCACCGCAATCAGGGCCGCCGCTTCCACCTCGCAGGCCGGGTCAAGCTCGACGATTGGGGCCATCGTCCGGCGGCAGAACTGCACCTCGAGGACGCCGCTTTCGCCGATTGAGCGAAGGTCTGCACAATTTGCCACGGCTGCGCCAAGACGGGGCTTGACCGTCCCGAAACGCCCCCCTAAAGGCGCGCTCTCGCAATCGCGACGGCCCCTTCGTCTAGCGGTTAGGACGCGGCCCTTTCACGGCTGAAACACGGGTTCGATTCCCGTAGGGGTCACCACCTTTTAAGGTCGGTTGAACAAGGCGGCAGGCTTCGGCCTCGCCGCCTTTTTCGTGTCTTGCGTGTTTCGGGCGCGCCTATGGCTCAGGTGCACTGCGCCTCCCCCTTCCCTCGCCTGATGCTTGGCTGTAAGGGCGATAGGCATGGGCAGCAGCCAGAACATCCCCATCGCCGGCATCCTGCTCGCGGCGGTGACCTTTGCGGCGCTGCTGATGCTGGGCACCGATGTCGTGATCGCCGTGTCGGTGTTGACGGTGTGGGTCGGATCGCTGTTGGTGGCCGCTGGGCGTCCGCCTGAACCGCCCAAGGCCAAGGTGAAGCAACCTCTTTCTGTCGAATCGATCCGCGAGCTGATCGAGAATTCCTCGATCCCGCTGGTCATCACCGATCGCAACACCATCGCCATCGCCAACCGCGCGGCGCGCAAGATGATGGGGCCGCACGTGATCGGGCAGGACGCGCGCGTCGCGCTGCGCCAGCCCGAGGCGATCTCGCTGGTCAACGAGAACCGGCAGGGCGAGGCGATGGTGCGCGGTCTCGTGCGGCGCGGTGACATCTGGCAGATCAATCGCCAGCGCCTCGATGATCGTCTGGCGATGCTCGAATTCATCAACCAGACCGCCGAGGCGGACATCAGCCGCGCGCATACCGATTTCGTCGCCAATGCCAGCCACGAATTGCGCACGCCGCTGGCCGCGATTCTCGGCTATGTCGAGACGCTGCAAGAAGGCGATGGCGAGATCGAAACGCCGGTCGCGCGCAAGTTCCTCGGCATCATCGAGCGCGAGGCGCAGCGGATGCACGCGCTGGTCAGCGACCTGATGAGCCTGTCGCGGGTCGAGGCGGAAAAGCATGATCTGCCGACTGACCGCATCGACCTCGCCTCGCTGGTCGAGCGTGCCGCGCACGATGCCGCAGGGCCGCAGCGGCTCGAACGGCTGACGCTCGACCTCACCGCCGAGCCGGTGGTTCTGGGCGATCTGCAACAGCTTGAACAGGTGGTGCGCAACCTCGTCGACAACGCCATGAAATATGGCGCGCCCGATACGCCGGTGACGGTGGTGCTCGATCTGGCGGAGGGGGGCCTCGCGCGGATCGCGGTCACCGACGAGGGCGAAGGCATCGCGCCCGAGCAGATCCCGCATCTCACCCGGCGCTTCTACCGCACCGATCCCGGCCGCAGCCGCGCGTCGGGGGGGACGGGCCTCGGCCTTGCGATCGTCAAACACATTGTGGAACGCCACCGTGGGCGGCTCGACATCACGAGCCAACTCGGCGAGGGGACCCGCGTGGTGGTGCGGCTGCCGATCGCCGAGCCCGAGGCTTCGGATGCGGCGGCAGAGGCTGAAACCGCCGACACCGCCCAGGAGCAAGCGGAATCGCGGCAAATGTCATAACGCTGTCTTATTTCTTCCACATCCGCGCGTCATGGCAGAAATGCCGGGGCTCGGGGACACGCCGGACAGGGAAACGCCGGCATGACCACCACTTTCATTCCTGCAGGAAACCACAGGTCTCATCCATGTCGCCGATCACGCTGATCCTCATTGCCTTGGGCCTCGGCCTGCTCGGCTGGCTTGCTGGCCGCGCCAAGGCGTGGAGTTTCCAGACCGGCGACGTGAGCCAGCGTCCTGCCTCGCGCCCGATCTACCACGCGTGGTACGTCGCGCTATGGGTGGTGATCCCGGTGCTGCTGTTCGTGGTCGCGTGGGGCGTGCTCGCGCCGCAACTGGCCATGCAATCGGTGTTGGCCTCGCCCGCCGCCGACAGCCTGCCCGCCTTCGGATTTGAGCGCGACGCCTTCATCGGCGAAGCCCGCGCGGTTGCGCTGGACCAGGCACCCGGCGTCTTCAATGACGAGGCCGAGCCGCTGATCGCGCCCTTCCGTGACGCCTATGCGCGATACAACACCATCGGCATCATCGTCACGGTGCTGATCGCGCTGGCTGGCGGCGCGCTCGCCTTCCTGCGGCTCAAGCCCCAATTCGGCGCCCGCACCAAGATCGAGCGGACGGTGATGATGATCCTGCTGCTCGCCTCGCTGGTCGCGATCCTGACCACGCTCGGCATTTTCGGCAGCCTCGTGTTCGAGACCGTGCGCTTCTTCAGCATTGTCTCACCGATCGATTTCCTGTTCGGCACCAAGTGGGGGCCTGACACGATGAGCAGCCCCGATGCCGTCGATGCGAGCCGCTACGGCGCGGTGCCCTTGTTCTGGGGCACGATCTTCATCGGCGCGATCATCGCCATGATCGTGGCGATCCCGCTGGGCCTGATGAGCGCGATCTACCTCACCCAATATGCCGACCCCCGCGTGCGCACCTGGATCAAGCCGCTGCTTGAACTGCTCGCGGGCGTGCCCACCGTGGTCTATGGCTACTTCGCCGCGCTGACGCTGGCCCCGCTGATCCGCGATGCAGCCGTCGCCCTCGGCATCAGCGGCGCCTCGACCGAGAGCGCGCTGGCCGCCGGGATCGTGATGGGGGTGATGATCATCCCCTTCGTCTCGTCGATGGCCGACGATTCGATGACCGCCGTGCCTTCCGCCATGCGTGACGGCAGCCTCGCGATGGGCGCGACCAAGTCCGAGACGATCCGACGCGTGCTGTTTCCCGCAGCCCTGCCCGGGATCGTCGCCGGGATCATGCTCGCGGTCAGCCGCGCGATCGGCGAGACGATGATCGTGGTCATGGCCGCATCGCCCGCCGCCAACCTCACCATCAACCCGCTGGAGCCGATGTCGACTGTCACCGTGCAGATCGTCAAGCTGTTGACCGGCGAACAGAGCACCGATCACCCAGCCACGCTCAGCGCCTTTGCGCTGGGCTTCGTGCTGTTCATGGTGACGCTGGCGCTCAATTTCGTTGCCCTGCGCGTCGTCAAGCGGTTCCGGGAGGCCTACGAATGAGCAGTAATCCCCTCTCCACCGATGCGGCCGCACAGCCGCTCGGCCCGACCCGCACGCCGGTCTTCGAGCAGCGGCTTGCCAAGCGTTACCGCGATGAGCGCAACTTCCGCATCATGGGCCTTAGCGCGGTCGCCTTCTCGGTCGCGGTGCTGGTGTTCCTGCTCGGCAACATGCTGATCAACGGCATCGGCGGCTTCCAGCGCGCCGAGCTTGAAGTGACCATCGACTTTGCCAAAAGCGGCGTCAGCGGCGATGCCACCTCGCTCTCCGCGCCTTCGGCGGTGCAGACGCTCGAGATGCAGGGCCTGCCCGATATCGTCACCTTCTTCGCCGAAGAGCAACTTGGCAAGGACGCCGCGCGCGAAATTTCGCCCGAAGGCTGGCGCGATGTCGCTGCGGCGCTGGTCGATGATCCCGAGCTGATCACGTCCAGCAAGACCTTCAACCTCGCCACCACCTCGGCGTTGTCCGGCGCGTTGCAGGGCGAAGGCTCGCCCGAATTGCAGGCGCTGGCCAAGAAATTGACGGACCAGGGCAAGCTGGCGCGCAACTGGGACTGGGGCTTCCTCGCCCGTTCCGATGCGACAAGCCCGCAAGCGGTCGGCATCTGGGGCGCGCTCAAGGGCTCGATGCTGACGATGCTGGTCACGCTGGTGCTGGCCTTCCCGGTCGGCGTGCTCTCGGCGCTCTATCTTGAGGAATACGCCCCCCGGGGCCGCTGGACCGACATCATCGAAGTGTCGATCAGCAACCTTGCCGCTGTGCCATCGATCATTTTCGGCCTGCTTGGGCTGTCGATTTTCCTCGCGATCTTCCCGGACCTGCGATCGGCCCCGTTAATCGGGGGGATGACGCTGGCGCTGATGACCATGCCCGTCATCGTCATCACCGGCCGCAACGCGATCAAGGCCGTGCCGCCATCTATCCGCGACGGCGCGCTGGCAGTCGGCGCCTCGCCGGTGCAGGTGGTGTTCCACCACGTGCTGCCGCTGGCGTTGCCGGGGATGCTGACGGGCACCATCATCGGCATGGCCCGCGCACTGGGCGAAACCGCGCCGCTGCTGCTGATCGGGATGCGCGCCTTTGTCGCCACCCCGCCTGACGGCTTCACCTCGCCCGCCACGGTGCTGCCGATGCAGATCTTCCTGTGGTCTGACGAAATCGACCGCGGCTTTGTCGAGCGCACCAGCGCGGCTATCATCGTGCTGCTGGTGTTCCTGCTCGCCATGAACGGCCTTGCCATCTACCTCCGTAACAAATTCGAGAAACGCTGGTGACTGTAATTCATCCCAACATGGCCGACGACAACGCGAAGATTCGCGCGCGGGACGTCTGCGTCTACTACGG
Source organism: uncultured Alphaproteobacteria bacterium (assembly GCA_963765775.1). Classification (GTDB taxonomy): domain Bacteria; phylum Pseudomonadota; class Alphaproteobacteria; order Sphingomonadales; family Sphingomonadaceae; genus Erythrobacter. Next base: position 259,875 of record CAVXXQ010000002.1, on the reverse strand, counting down.
CGACAAGAAGGCGATTGACGATGTGTCCATCGACATCTCGCCGAACTACGTCACGGCCTTCATCGGCCCGTCGGGTTGCGGCAAATCGACCTTCCTGCGCTGCTTCAACCGCATGAACGACACGATCGGCACAGCCAAGGTGACCGGGCTGATCGAGCTCGACGGCGAAGACATCCACGGCAACCGCATGGATGTGGTCCAGCTGCGCGCGCGGGTCGGGATGGTGTTCCAGAAGCCCAACCCCTTCCCCAAATCAATCTACGAGAACGTCGCTTACGGCCCCAAGATTCACGGCCTTGCCGAAAAGAAGGCCGATCTCGACGTGGTGGTCGAACGCTCGCTCACCCGCGCCGGCCTGTGGGACGAGGTCAAGGACCGGCTCGACGATTCGGGCACTGCGCTTTCGGGCGGCCAGCAGCAGCGCCTCTGCATCGCCCGCGCCATCGCGGTTGACCCCGAGGTTATCCTGATGGACGAACCGGCCTCCGCGCTCGATCCGATCGCCACCGCCAAGATCGAGGAACTGATCGATGATCTGTCCGGCCGCTATGCCATCGTGATCGTCACCCACTCGATGCAGCAGGCCGCCCGTGTGAGCCAGCGCACCGCCTTCTTCCACCTCGGCAAGATGGTGGAATATGGCCCGACGTCGGAAATCTTCACCAATCCGATCGAGGAACGCACCAAGGATTATATCACCGGAAGGTACGGCTGATGGCTGAACACACCGTCAAGGCATTCGACGAGGACATCACCCGGCTGCGCGGCTTGATCGCGGAAATGGGCGGGCTGGCCGAGGTCGCCATCGCGGAATCGCTTGACGCGCTGGTGCGCGGCGACGAGGCGCTGGCCGAGCAGGTGGTGGCGCGCGACAAGCGCATCGACGCGCTCGAAATGGAGGTCGACAAGCTGGCGGTGCGGATCATCGCCCTGCGCGCGCCGATGGCCGACGACCTGCGCGAAGTGATCGCCGCGCTTAAGATCGCCGGCGTGCTGGAGCGCATCGGCGACTATTCCAAGAACATCGCCAAGCGCACCAACATGATCGAAGGCCGCGCCCGCTTTGAGCCGCTGACCCTGCTGCCGACGATGGGTGAGGTGGCGGGCGAGATGGTGCACGACGTGCTCACCGCCTATGCGACGCGCGACCCGGAGCTCGCGCGCGAAGTGATCGCCACCGACGCCAAGGTGGACGGGTTCTACAACAGCATCTTCCGCAACCTTATCAGCTATATGATCGAGAATCCTTCGACCATTTCGAGCGCGGCGCAACTCTTGTTCGTGGCGCGCAATATCGAGCGGATTGGCGACCATGCGACCAACGTGGCCGAGATGGTGCACTTTGCCGCGACCGGCGTCTATCCGCCCGAGGGTGATCGCTGAGGTTGGAGAATCCAGCGCCGTTTTCGCGGGCCTCCAGACAGGTTTAGAGGCCTGTTAAACGCGTTTAGACCCCCTTTAGACCCCTGTTAGACCCCCTCCAGCGGGGGCTCAAAGTCGATGTTTCACGTGGAACATGGCTTTGCGTGCCCCTGTTGAAAACTTGCGCTATGGCGTTTCATCAAACTGTCGCTCAAGTGACACATAGCACTGGGGCACCCGCCCTCGCGGGGCTTGAGGAGGCATCCTGAATGTCCGCTGCCAAACTTCTGCTGGTCGAAGACGATCCCGCGCTGTCCGAGCTTCTCGAATACCGTTTCCAGAATGAAGGCTACGCGGTGCGCTGCACCGGTGACGGCGACGAAGCGCTTGTTTTAGCGGCAGAAGAAACGCCCGATCTGATCATTCTCGACTGGATGATCGAAGGCACCAGCGGCATCGAAGTGTGCCGCCGTCTGCGCCGCGACAAGGAAACGGCCCACGTCCCGATCATCATGCTCACCGCCCGCGAGGCCGAGGATGACCGGGTCCGCGGGCTGGAGACAGGGGCTGACGATTACCTCACAAAACCCTTTTCGCCCCGTGAGTTACTCGCCCGCGTCGCAGCCGTGATGCGCCGCATCCGCCCCGCTCTCGCTGGCGAGACAATCGAGGTCGGCGACCTCAAGCTCGATCCGGTCGCGCACAAAGTGCAACGCCGCGGCCGTGCGCTGCAGCTGGGGCCGACCGAGTACAGGCTGTTGAAATTCTTCATGGAAAGCCCGGGCCGGGTGTTCAGCCGCGGGCAGCTGCTCGACGGGGTATGGGGCACCGGCTCCGACATCGAACTGCGCACGGTCGACGTCCACATCCGCCGCCTGCGCAAGGCGATCGGTGTAGACAGCGCCAAGGACCCGATCCGCACCGTGCGCTCCGCCGGCTACGCGCTCGAGGCGATCTGACCCTCTAGCGGCACACCCCCGACCAGCGCGCGTCCTGGTCGAGGTGAAAGTGATCGGCATGCGCTGCGTTGTAATCGGGCGAGAGCACGGTGGCGAAACTTTCGCATGCGCCAGTCCTAACTGCCCGCAGGAAGGCGGCTTTTTCGCCGGTTTCCTCCCAGTCCTTGAGCACGCTGATCCGCCGTCCGTCCTTCAGGACGAAGCCGGCGATGTCGATCGCGTTGGCCGTAGCATGCTCGCTCCACGGCCCATCCGCGCCGCCATACATCCGCCGGCACGAGAAGGCGCCAAGGTGTTCGATCCGGACGACCTCGCTACCGAGGATGGTCCGAGCGGCAGGCGTGACCGAATCGCGCCGCCAGATTTCCAGCGCGGCAGCGACCGGACACGTCACCGCTGGGGTATCAGGAGCGAGCGGAAAGTCGCCAAGGCGCGTCCGGTCGGTCAGAGCGCAAGCGCCTTCGCCGGTGGCGGGCAAGGCGGTGAAGGCAACCTCGCTGCGGGCGAGCACCGCGCGGCATTCCGCCACATCGTCCTTCAGCTGCCCGAGCTTTGCGCGGGTCGCCCATCCGGGGGGATCGCGCAGGTCGAGCGGCGCCCAGGGGTTGTGCTGCGGGTGCGCCAACAGCCACTGCCATCCCACAACGCCCGCGATCAACACGGCGAGCGCCGCAATCGCCCGGCGAGCGGCGGCGAAATGTCGGTTTGGGGCTGAGCGTTTCATGCCGCTACCCTAGTGGAAATCGCGTGACTTAGGCAGGATGCGATGATCGCGCGGGTGCCCGGTGACGTTGGGCTGGGGCGCAAGCTCGTCGATCATATCGCGCGGGAGCGGCGGGCCGCGGTCCGGCATCAGGCGACCTGCCTCGTCGGCACGGGCGAGCGGCGCGTCGAGCAGATCGTCCGACAGCGCATGCAGGCGCTGCGTCGCGTCGGTCAGGTTCTGGGCGATCACATGGATAACCTCGTCGTCGTACTCGACACGCCCACGCACCTCCATCAGCCGCGCACCCATCACCACCTTGCGCTGCTTCTCCTTGAGATCGGGCCAGACCACGAGATTGACGACCCCCGTCTCGTCCTCGAGCGTGATGAAGGTGACCCCCTTGGCGCTCCCGGGCCGCTGGCGGATCAGAACCACGCCCGCGACCTGCACCATGCTGCGGAATTTTCGCGACCGCAGATCACTCGCCCGCACGAAGCCGCGCGCGGCAAGGTCGGCGCGCAGAAAGGCCATCGGATGCGCCTTCAGACTGAGGCGGGTGGTCTGGTAATCGGCCACCACTTCCTCGGAGAGCGGCATGACCGGCAGGCGCAGGTCGGCGCGCTCCGCCCCCTCTTCACGCACCCCTGTGGCACGGAACAGCGGCAGGTCGGGCACGGCGACAAGGCTGCGTGCGTCCCAGAGGGCCTGTCGGCGCGAGACGCCCAGCGAGGTGAAGGCATCGGCGCTGGCAAGACGCTCGATGTGGGCAGGCGAGAGCCCCGCCCGATTGCGCAGGTCGGCGACATCGCGGTAAGCCCCGCCCCCCTCGCGCGCGCTCACCAGCGTGGCGGCGACGTGTTCGGGCAGCCCGTCGATCTGTCGCAGGCCGAGGCGCAGGGCGCCGCCCTCCAGCGTGCAGTCCCAAGCCGAGTGGTTCACATCCACGGGGCGCACCTCGACCCCATGCTCGCGCGCATCGCGGACGATCTGTGCGGGCGCGTAGAAGCCCATCGGCTGCGAATTGAGCAAGCCGCAGGCGAAGGCCGCCGGGTAGTGGCACTTGAGCCAGCTCGATACATAGACCAGCTGCGCAAAGCTCGCCGCGTGGCTTTCCGGAAAGCCATATTCGCCGAAGCCCCTGATCTGGTTGAAGCAACGCTGCGCAAAGTCGCGATCATAGCCGCGCGCGACCATGCGTTCGACCATCATGTCCTGAAGCTCGTCGACCATGCCGCGACTGCGGAAGGTCGCCATCGCCTTGCGCAAACGGTTGGCTTCAAGGCTGGAGAATTTCGCCGCATCCAGCGCGATTTTCATCGCCTGCTCCTGAAAGATTGGCACGCCCAAGGTGCGCCCGAGGATGCTGGTGAGCTCGTCAGGCGGGCCATGTTCGGGCGAAGGCGCGGGGATCTGCACCGGCTCTGCACCTCTGCGGCGCTTGAGATAGGGATGCACCATGTCACCCTGGATCGGCCCGGGCCGGACAATCGCGACCTGAATGACGAGATCGTAGAACTCGCGGGGACGCAGGCGCGGGAGCATGTTCATCTGCGCGCGGCTTTCCACCTGAAAGACGCCGAGCGAATCGCCCTTCCTGAGCATCGCATAGGTCTCAGGATCCTCGCGCGGGACGGTGGCGAGGGTAAGGTCGCGGCCATGATGCGCGCCCAGCAGATCGAGGCATTTGCGGATGCAGGTCAGCATGCCCAATGCGAGCACATCGACCTTGAGGATGCCCAGCGCCTCGATGTCGTCCTTGTCCCACTCAATAAAACTGCGTTCGGGCATCGCGCCGTTGCCGATCGGCACGGTCTCGATCAGCGGGCTTTCGGTGAGGATGAACCCGCCGACATGCTGGCCAAGGTGGCGCGGCATGCCGATCATCTGCTCGGTGAGCTTCAGCACGCGCCTCAGGTGCGGATCGGTTACGTCGAGGCCGGTTTCCGCCGCGTGCTTTTCGCTGATCTCGCGCCCCCACCCGCCCCATACGGTGCGCGACAAGGCGCTGGTGACGTCTTCTGAGAGGCCCATCGCCTTGCCCACCTCGCGGATCGCCATGCGCGGGCGGTAGTGGATGACGGTGGCGCACAACCCGGCGCGGTGGCGGCCATATTTCTTGTAGATGTACTGGATTACCTCCTCGCGCCGCTCGTGCTCGAAATCGACGTCGATGTCGGGCGGCTCCTTGCGCTCCTCGGAGATGAAGCGGTCGAACAGCAGCTGGTGCTTGGCCGGATCGACCGAGGTGATGCCGAGCACGTAGCACACTGCCGAGTTGGCGGCGCTCCCCCGCCCCTGGCACAGGATCGGCGGATCGGACCCGCGCGCGAAATCGACGATGTCCTTGATGGTGAGGAAGTAGCGCGCGAGATCGAGCTTGGCGATGAGGGCAAGCTCGCGTTCGAGCGTAGCGCGGACGGTATCGGGCACGCCCTCCGGATAGCGCCGCACTGCTCCTGTCCAGACTTCGCCTTCGAGATATTGCTGCGGGGTCTGCCCGTCGGGGTGAATCTCTTCGGGATATTCGTAGCGCAACTCGTCGAGGCTGAATTGGCAAGCATCCGCCACCGCGCGCGCGGCGGCGATCGCGTCGGGCCAGCGGGCGAAAAGGCGCTGCATCTGCGCGGGGCTCTTGAGGTGCCGCTCGGCATTCGGGTGGAGCAGATGCCCGGCCTTGGCGACGGTGGTCTTGTGGCGGATCGCGGTCATCACGTCCTGCAAGGCGCGGCGCTCGGGCGCGTGGTAGTGGACGTCGTTGGTCGCCAGCAGGCCGAGGCCGTTGGCCCGCGCAAGTTCGTTCAGTCGCTCGATCCGGGCGATGTCGTCGCCGCGGTAGAGGTAGCTAGCGGCGATGTGGCGCAAGGTGGGAAATTGCTCTGCGATATGCGGGAGCAGGTCAGCGAAGCTGGCGGTGCGTTCCATACTTCCCCCGCCCCGGACCTGATCCGGGGTCCCGACTCGATGGCCGGGACGGGGAAAGGGGATGACGTTGCTCGGCACCGCGATGGTGACGTCGTCGTCGAGGTCGTCAGGCGGGAGCAGGATCAACTGCACGCCTTCACTGTGCTCCGCTAGCATGGCCAGCGTGATCTGGCACACGCCCTTGTCTTGCCACTCGCCCTCGGGCGTGCGCATTCGCCCCGCGCTGATCAATCGGCACAAGCGGCCATAGGCGGCGCGGTCCTCGGGGTAGGCAAGGAAGGCCAGCCCCTCGACCGTCTCGATCCGGCAGCCGATCACGGGACGCAGCTTCAGCGTCCGTGCCTCGGTGTGGATGCGCACCACCCCAGCCAGCGAATTGACGTCGGCGATCGCAATCGCGTCGTAGCCTTGGGCATGGGCGGCGAGCACCAGATCGACCGCGTCCGAAGCCCCGCGCAGAAAGCTGAAGCAGCTCGCCATCCCCAGCTCGACGAAGGGCGCGCGCTCGGGCGGCGCGATGTCGGCCGGGTCGATATCGAGCGTGCGCTTGTCGGGAGTGAGCGGACCCTCAGGCATGTCAGCCCGCCAGCTCCGCGAGCCGCGCCTTCACCGCTGCCAGATCGGCCGCGAACAGCGCCGCCTGCGTCTCGCGCGCTTCGCCGTCGAGCCGCAGCAGATAGGAGGGGTGCGCGGTCACCCACAGCTCGGTGCCGTCATCGAGTGCGAGGGGCTGACCACGCGCCTTGCTGATGCTCACCGTCTTGCCGAGAAGACCGCGCGCCGCGCTGGCCCCCAGCGCCAGCACGAGGCGCGGCTGGACGATGCTGCGCTCCGCCTCGAGCCACCAGCGGCAGGTGTCGATTTCCTTGGCGCCCGGCGACTGATGGAGGCGGTGCTTGCCCTTCCACACGAACTTGAAGTGCTTCACCGCGTTGGTGACATAGGCGCTGCTGCGGTCGATCCCGACGCGGGTCAGATAGGTGTCGAGCAGCTGTCCCGCGGGGCCGACAAAGGGCCGCCCGGCCTGATCCTCCTGATCGCCCGGCTGCTCGCCGACGATCATCAGAGGCGCGCCCAAAGGCCCCTCGCCCATCACCGCACGGTTTTCGAGCCCGCCGATCGGGCAGTTGCGGCACGCGTGGATCGCACGATCCACCGCTTCCAGCGTGGCGGGCCTCTCACCCATGTCGAGGCTGCCCGACGAGACCATCTGCGCCTCCCGCGCCTGCGCCCCGGCGATCAGCTGCGGGATCAGCTCGGCCTCGGGCAGATTCTTCCAATATTTCTTCGGCATCTCCGACAGCATCGCGCCGACTTTGAGCCGCGCGGGATTGAATATCGAGGCATAATAGGAGCGCCACAGGTCTTCGACCGGATCACCGTCGGGTGCGTCCGAGCGCTGCGCGGGCGGGCCCTCGTGCATCGTCTCGCCGTCCCAGTGGACGCTGCCGCGCGGGGTAAGGATCGACCAGCGCATATTGGCGAAACGGCGCATGAAGAAACTCGCCTCGGCGCGCACGATGTGGTGATCGGGCTCGAACCAGGCGATGAAGTGCGGCGTGCCGTTGTCTTCGGCAACCTCGCGGAAGCGGACGAAGGCGTGCATCTTGTGCGCATCGCGCCGCACCGACTTGGCAAGCTCCTCGAGGCGGAGGACCTGCACGTCGGCCTTGTCCTCCATGAGGCGGGGATAGCGCTGAAGCCGCCACAGCACCTGATACAGCAGCCCGAAACGCGCCGGGTCGGAATGCAATGCAACGCTGCGGGCGATCGTCAGGAAGCGCTGGCTGGCGCGCACCGGCGGAGTATCGGGGCGCGCCGCGGGCAGGCGCTTGTCACTACGCGAGCGGCCTTCCGAGGCAAACAGGTCGCCAGTGCCGCCCGGCTCGATCCACGAGACCCGGTCGGGCGGCACGTCGCACTGGATCAGCCCCCGCGCCCGCTCGCGCCAGAAGTCGAAATCGTCCGGCGCGGGGAGGTGGACGGCGTAATGCGAGCCTATCGAAACGTGCTGCCCCGAGCGCCTTTGGGCAGTCATCAGAACAGCTCCAGCTGTTCCGACTTCGGCGCAAGCAGCCCGCGCAGGTCGGCGCGGTCGGTCAGGTAAGTCGGACGCCAGTCGACAGTGCAGATGAAGGGCCGCACCTTGGCGATCGAGGCGGTAAGCCGCGCCACATCATCGAGGCGCAGGTTCCGGTGCCGCCGCACAGTCAGTATCCGCGCCACCGCCTTGGTCCCCAGCCCCGGCACCCGCAACAGCATCTCCCTCGGCGCGCGATTTACGTCGACCGGGAAGCTTTCGCGGAACTTCAGCGCCCACGCGAGCTTGGGGTCGACATCGAGCGGCAGGTTGCCGTCCGCCTCGGCAGCGTCGGCCACCTCCTGCGGGGCAAAACCGTAGAAGCGCATCAACCAGTCGGACTGGTAAAGCCGGTGCTCGCGCAGCAGCGGCGGGCGCTTCAGCGGCAGCACCGCGCTGGCATCGGGGATCGGCGAGAAAGCGCTGTAATAGACGCGCCTGAGGCCGAAATTGTCATAGAGACGGCTCGCCTTGGCAATGATCGCGGTATCATTGGCATCGTCCGCGCCGACGATCATCTGGGTCGACTGGCCCGCCGGCGCGAAGCGGGGTGCATGACGGAAACGCTTGCGCTCGTCCTTGGCCTGGATGATGCGCGCTTTGGTGCGGCCCATCGCCCCCTCGATCTGGGCCTCGTTCTTGTCGGGGGCGAGCCGGGTCAGGCCGCTGGTGGTCGGCAGCTCGACATTGATCGAGACGCGGTCGGCATAGAGCCCGGCTTCATGGATGATCTCCGCATCGGCCTCGGGAATGGTTTTCAGGTGGATGTAGCCGCGAAAATCATGCTCCTCGCGCAGGATGCGAGCGACCTCGACCAGCTGCTCCATCGTGTGATTGGCGCTGCGCACGATGCCCGAGGACAGGAAGAGCCCCTCGATATAATTGCGGCGATAGAAATTGAGCGTGAGGTCCACCACTTCCTGCGGAGTGAAACGCGCGCGCGCCACATTCGAGCTCTTGCGGTTGATGCAGTAGTGGCAGTCGAAGATGCAGTAGTTGGTCAGCAGGATCTTGAGCAGCGAGATGCAGCGGCCGTCCGGCGCATAGGCGTGGCAGATGCCCATGCCCTCGGTCGAGCCGATGCCTTTACCGCCAAGCGAATTCTTCTTCGCCGTGCCGGACGACGCGCAGGAGGCGTCGTACTTGGCCGCATCCGCGAGGATTTCGAGCCTTTGGCGTAAGGTGGGCTTGGGGAGCGTCGGTTGTACCATAGGAACCTTGGAACTGTTTCTTGTTCCTTATATGTTCCTGCAATCCTTTCTGCCTAATGCAAAGGTTGCAAACGCGCTCAGATGAGGCGCCGGAGCCGCAGGGCGTCGGGAACGGCGCCGCCGCCGTCGCACAGGAAATCGAGCACCGCTGGGTGCATCGTCCCATCGAAGGCCACTCCGGCCAGCCCGCCTTCGACCCAGGCGATCACGCCGAGCGGGGCGTTGATGCCGTTCACCTTCATGGTCACCCGGTCGCCCACATCGGCAAAGCCGGCCTTCGCACGGATTTTGCACCCGCCTTCGGAGATGTCGATCAGGTCGACGAACACCACACGCGAACGAACCCGGCTCTTAACCGTCAGGCTCATCGGCCGCCGATCCGAGGATCGTGAGATCGAATCGAGGTTCATGAGACAGAGCATCGCACAAAACGGTAAATGAAAGTTGACCGGATGCCGTGCGAATATCTGTCAGGCGTAGAGGCCCTGCAGGAACCATTCGGGCACACCGCCCCGCCCGTCCCCGGCGATGCCGCGGCGGTAAATCCAATAGCGCGCCCCAGCCGCATCCTCGATCCGGTAATAGTCGCGTAGCCGCGCCGTAGAACGTTCACGCCACCATTCGGGCGCGATCCGCTCCGGCCCCTCGACCCGCGCAACCTCGCGCACTGCCCCGCGCCAGCGAAAGCGCTGGGGCAGGCCGTCAGGCGAGGCATAGAGCACCGCGATCGGCTCAGGCCTGTCGAGCAGCTTCAATGGGCGGGCGTGGAAGGCGAGAAGCCCTTGCGAGGGCGGCAGCGGATCAAGCGGCGGCTGCCAGACCTGCGCTCGCTCGGGCAGGTGACTGGCGCGCAGCACCGGGCGAGTGACAGCCTTGGTGCCCAATCGCACCGTCAGACGGTCGATGCAGGCGGCGAGCGCTGTGCCGTGGCTTTCGGCCGCAGCGTCGAGATCGGCTTGCGACAGCGCCAGCGGCTCGCTCCAGCTGGCGCGCAGCTGCACCGTCTCGATCCCGAAGCCGGCATCCACATCGTCGAGCCGCGCCGCGAACAGCCGCATGATATGGCTGGCCTCGCGGGTGGCAGCGGCAAGCTCGATCCGCCGCACGAGCACCTCTCCATCGACCCGCCACAGCGCAAGTTCGAGCCGCCGCGCGCCCTCCCCCCGGCCCTCGAGCGCGCGCACCATATCATCGGCGAGGTCCTGGGTCACCCGGTCGAGCAGGGCACGGTGCCGCAGCGGCTCGACAAGCCGGCGCTGGACCATCGGCATCGGACGGGCGATCACCGGCAGCAGCGGCTCGGGCATTTTGCCCAGCAGCTGATCAAGCCGCAGCAGCGGATTGGCGGCGGGCGAGCGGTGGTTGCGGAAGCGGCGGCGCAGGGCATCGCGCGCAGCCGCCTCGCGCGCGGCGTCACCCTCCCCTGCCCCGGTCATCCCCGCCAGCTCTCCGAGGCGCTTGATCCCGAGGCGGCGCAGCACGGTCAGCACGTCGGCATCGAGCCGCAGCGCCGCGACCGGCAGCTCGCCGAGCTGGCGCAGCGGATCGTCGCCCGCATCAAGGATCGCACCCGGCCGCGCGTAGCGGGCAAGCGCCCAGGCCGCCCCGGCCGTAGGGGCGAGCGCCGCGCGTGCCGTCAGCCCGCGCGCGGCAAAGGCGGATGCGACATCGGCGAGCAGCCGCGCCTCGCCGCCCAGCAGGTGAGCAACGCCGGTGACATCGACCAACAGGCCATCGGGCGGGTCCATCGCGCTCCACGGCCCCCAGCGCTGCGCCCACAGGGCGAGCTTCTCGAGCAGCGCCAGATCTCCCGCCGGATCGCCTGAAACGGCGGCGAGATCGGGGCACAGCGCGCGCGCATCGGCGAGCAGCATTCCCGCCCGCGCGCCTGCCGCGAGCCCTGCGTCATTGGCGGCGGTGATGCGAGGGCCGTGCGCGGTCTCGAGGATCAGCGCGGTGGGCGCAGCATCGGTAGCGGCGCGCTTGTCAGGCGCGAACGCGAGCCGCCAGCGATCGACCGACAGTCGGGGAAGCCAGACGGACAAAATCCGGCGTGGCAAACCGCTCAGTATCGGGATCGCGGCGGATGGCGAGGGCTGCGTTGTCATCGCTCAACATCCATTCGCCCGGCGCGTGGGCCCGCGCGCGGAACAGTTCGGCGTGCCAGGTGGCGGTGCCCGGGGCGGCGGCGTTCCAGCGCGGCGGCGGCGAAGGCGCGGCCGCTACCCGCCAGCGCATCCGCGCCGAGGAAAGGTCGGGCTCGGCATCCAATCGCACCAGCCACAATCGCACCCCGTGCCGCTCGGCTGCGAGGCTGAGGCGGCGCGAGGCGGTGAAGGAGAGCGCGCGCGGATTGCCCGCGATCTCGCCGATCACGCAGGCGAGGTCACGGCAGCGCACGCCTTCTTCCAACGCGAAGAGCGCATCCTCCGGCGTGCTGGCTGCGACATGGATCAGCCGGTGACGCCAGTCGGGCGGGAGTCCGGCGAGGCAGGGCCGCCCGCCAAGCTGGATTGCCTTGCGGTCCTGCACCCACAGCACCTGACGTGTGTCTGCGGCTGCGCCGCCCTCAAGCGATGACGTCAAGGCGTCACGCGCCAACGCCAATGCCAGCCCCGCCCCGCTCGCTTCGGTCGTGGGCGCGAAGATCTCGGAGTGGAACGGTTGCGCGGCTAAGCCTGGGCGCCAGCGTGTTTCGGGCTCATGCACGGCAAGCGCGCGGGCCAGAACACGGGCGGGCGAGGCTTTTGAAAGCTGCAAGGGCATAAGCGGACAACTCATTTGTTCGCATTATGTTCCAACTTTGGGGCGGTGGCAATGCAAAGGGCGCGGGAAGCGGTGATCCGCTTCCCGCGCCCCTCGAAGCACAATCTCAATGGTTCAGGTCAGTCGTCGACGACCGGCCCCGGGAACTCGCCCATGTCCGGCGCATCGTCCTGCCATTCGCCGTGCTGGAGATTGGAATGCGAAAGACCGTAAAGGAAATAAAGTGCGATCATCCCGGCCATGAACCAGGCAAAGAAGATCAAAACGCTCGGCGGCACGGTGTAGATGAGATAGGCACACGACAGAATGCCCAGCACCGGCGTGACCGGATACAGAGGCACCTTGAAGCCGCGCGGGAGTTCCGGCGCATTGCGGCGCAGGTAGATCACCGACAGGCAGACGATAGCGAACGCCGCCAGAGTACCGACCGAAGTCATGTCCCCCAACACGTTAATGTCGAAGAAGCCCGCAGCCACAGCCGTAATGACACCAACCAGAGCAGTGTTCACATAGGGGGTCTGATACTTAGGGTGCACTTTGCTGAACACCTTGGGCAGCAAGCCGTCACGCGCCATCGTGTAGAAGATGCGGGTCTGCGCATACATCAACACCAGCACCACCGAGGTCAGACCGATGATCGCGCCAATCTTGATGATCTTCGCAAGCCAGCCCCACTGCGGGCCGAAATTGTCGACGACCACCGCGACCGGATCGGGAACATTGAGCGTGCCATAGGGCACCAGCAGCGTCATGATCGCAGCGACAAGCATGTAGATCACCGTGCAGACAATCAGCGAGCCCAGAATGCCGAACGGCATGTCCTTGGCCGGGTCCTTGGCTTCCTGTCCGGCGGTCGACACCGCTTCGAACCCGATATAGGCGAAGAATACGATCGAGGCGGCCCGCATTATCCCGTCGACCCCGAACGCACCTTCGCCATTATTGGCAGCCGGGTCATATTCGGGAATGAACGGGACCCAGTTGGTGGCCATCAATTCGCCCAGATTGGAAAGGACTATCAGCCCGCCAACCGCGATAAAGGCAACCAGCACGCTGACCTTGATGGCCACGATCACATTGTTGACCTTGGCCGATTCCGATACGCCCAGCATGAGCAGGCCCGACAGCGCGATACAGATCAGGAAGGCCGGCAGATTGAAGATTGTCGTTACTGTCTGGCCATCGACAACCACAGGCGCGCCATCCTGCATCAGCGTCACGCCAGCAGGGCCGGTAAATTGCGGCGGGATGACCAGGCCAAAGTCGGCAAGCAGACTAACCACATAGCCACCCCAACCGACCGCAACCACAGACGCTGCCAAGCCATATTCAAGCAGCAGCAGGGCCCCCATGATCCAAGCGACGAACTCGCCCAGCGTCGTGTAGCTGTAGGTATAGGCCGAGCCCGACACCGGTAGTGTCGAGCTGAGTTCTGCATAGCAAAGCCCGGCGAAAGCGCAGACAATCCCGGCGACTACGAAGGACAGCATAACAGCTGGCCCCGCATGGAGCGCCGCGGCGCTGCCGGTTCGCACAAAAATGCCCGCCCCGATGATGCAACCCACACCGAGCAGCAGCAGGTTCCACTTGCCGAGCGTGCGCTTCAGCTCGCTGGTCTGGGTCTCACGCTGGACTTGCTTGATCGACTTGCGCGCGAACATCCGCTGTAAAACGGTTCCTCTGGGTGCAGTCGCCATTAGCAGTCCCCCCTGCACGCCTGCTCGGCGTGCGGCTTGATCCGGTCAAGAAACATCTGAATAGGTCTCCCATTGATCGCAGGCAGATCCCCCGCGCGATCGACTGGCCGCAACGCTAGCGCAACATTGCGGCAACACAAGCCGAAAGCGCGGGGTTTCCCCCGGCGCGCGCAGCCGCTAGAGCTTGCGACCATGTCCACAACCTTCCAGCTCGACACCAGCACAAGTCGCGCCAACCCGACCCCGCAACCAATGCGGCGGCTTACCGTGCCAGCGATCCGCGGCCGCAAGACCGACGGCGTCACCGGTGAGCCGCTGGTAATGCTAACCGCCTACACCGCGCGCCAGGCGCAGATACTCGACGCCCATTGCGACCTGCTGCTGGTGGGGAACTCGCTCGGCCAGGTTATCTACGGCCTGCCCTCGACAGTACCGGTGACGCTCGAGATGATGGCCAACCACGGTGCGGCGGTGGTGCGTGGCAGCTACCATTCGGTGGTGGTGATCGACATGCCTTTCGGTTCCTACGAAGCCTCGCCGCAGCAGGCCTTCGAGAGCGCGGCCTATCTGCTCAAGCAGACCGGCGCGGCAGCAGTGAAGCTTGAAGGCGGGGAGGCGATGGCACCGACCGTCGCTTTCCTGAACCAGCGCGGCATTCCGGTGATGGGTCATGTCGGGCTCACTCCGCAGGCCGTCAACGTGCTCGGCGGCTATGGCGCGCGCGGGCGCTCTGACGCCGAGGCCCAGAAGATCGTCTCCGACGCCAAGGCGCTCGATGAAGCCGGGGCCTTTGCCATCGTTATCGAGGGCGTGGTCGAGCCCATCGCGATCGCCGCCACCAAGGCGGTTGCCTGTCCTACCATCGGCATTGGTGCCTCGGCCCAGTGCGACGGGCAGGTGCTCGTCACCGATGACATGCTCGGCATGTTCGAGCGGGTGCCGCGCTTCGTGAAGCGTTACGAGGATATCGCCGGGGTGATCGATCGCACGGTGGCGCGCTATGCCGAGGAAGTGCGCAGCCGCGCATTCCCCACCGAGGATCAGACCTACCAACCCAAGGCCTAAGCCCCGTCCTTCGCCAAGCGCAACGCCAGCGGCGCGGCGAGCACCAGCTGGGCAAGGTGATAAAGCAGCAGCGGCGCAATCACAAAGCCCGCACTCGCTGGTCCAAACAGGATTGCGGCAAGCGGTGCGCCGGTGGCCACGCTCTTTTGCGATCCGGCGAACAGGAATGCGATCCGGTCCGGGCGCGGCAGGCCAAGTAGGCGAGCGATCCCCCACGCGCTCCCCAGAGCGGCTCCTAGCATCGCAAGCACCAGCGCGATCAGGATCGCCCAGTCAGCTGCGGCGAACATTGTTGCCAGCCCCTGCTCCACTGCGCCCGAGAAGGCGACGTAGACAGCGATGCCGATAACCGCCCGGTCAAGCCATGCGATCTGCTCGCGGTGTGCCGCTATCCTGTCGATCACTCTGTCCTGCACGATTTGTCCGATCACGAAGGGCAAGATGAGGATCAGGCCGATACGCAGGATCGCCTCACTGCCGATATCGCCCGCCCCGCCTCCGCCGAGCAGCGCGAAGAGCGGCGCACTGATGAAGACGCCGACGATGTTGATCAGCGCAGCGCCCACCACAGATAGCCCTACATTGCCCTGCGCGAGGCTGGTGTATGAGGTCGCCGACTGCACGGTTGAAGGCAGGCAGCCGAGATAGACAAAGCCGATTGCCACCAGCGGCGGCAGTAGAGGACTTGCCACCTTTGAAAAGCCCAGGCCCGCTAGCGCCATTCCGCCAAACACGAACAGCATCAGCGGCCCGAAATAGCGCCAGTTTGCAAGCCCGCGCGCGATCTCGCTGCGGCGGATGCGCATGCCGTTTACGAGGAAGAGGACGAAGATGCCGGTGTTCGAGACCGTGGTCGCGGTGGCGCGCACTTCTCCGGCCGCTGGTAGGAGCAGCGCGAGCGCCGTCGCAATCACCAGCACGGCAATCATCGGGTCCTTGAGAAAGGGGAAGCGCGAAGGAGCGGACATCGGGCGCACCCCGTGCCCTGCCCGTGCGCGGTTGTCGAGACTAGCGCGACGCAAGGACGCGGGGGCGCACCTCGGCAAGCAGCGCGGCGAAGCGAGCTGCCTCCTCGGGCTTACCGAGCGCCTGCGCCGCACTCAGCCGCAGACCGAGCAGTTCCGGATCATGCCCCGCGCCGAGTGCCGCCGCGTGATCGGCGAGCAGTGCGGCTCGCGCCCAGTCACCTCGCTCCGCCAGCCTTTGCGCCAACGCGATAAGCGCGCTCGCGGTCTCAGGTTCTCCCGCTACTTGGCGGACCAGCAGCAGGTCCGCCGCCTCTCGGTTGGCAGAGCGGGCAAAGGCCCACACCGTCTTACGGGCGAGCGGCCAAGGTCGGCGTGCCTCGGAGGCGAGCGAATAGGCCGCAATCGCCGCTTGCAAATCGCCGCTGCCGAGCAAAGCATCTGCGCCAAGGCTCGCGACATCAGCGGATGCGGGGAATTGTTTTCGCAGCATTGCGGCGCGGTCGCGTGCGCCCGTGCGATTGCCCGCCAAAAGGTCGCGCCGCACCTCGGCAGTAGGAGCCGGCAGGCCATCGCGGGCGACGAGCATGCTAGGGCCGGTCCGCATTGCGCCATAGGCGCGCGCCAGCAGCGAGGCCGCTGCCGCACGCTCACCGCGCCGTTCATGCGCGCGGGCTACGAGCATCACTAGATAAAGCGAAGCTTCGGGGAGCTCCGCCTCCATGCCGAACCGCCTGACGACCTCATCGGCATGGCCGCCCGCAAGTAGTGCGTATGCGTGGAGTTCGCTGACGCGGACATTGGCGGGCTGGCGGGCGGCGAGGCCTTCGAGCGTCAGCTCGGCGCTTTCCGCATTGCCTTCCCTCAGACTGATCACCGCGTCGAGCACCAACGCCGCCGGCACGCCGCGCGCCACCATGCCGCTACGTGCAAGCAGGCTGCGGGCAAGCGCATCCTCGCCGCCCCGCGCCGCGAGCACCGCCTGAAGGAACGGTACGCGCGGATCGTCAGGCGCGAGTACCCAAAGTTTCCGCACGGCCGTCAGCATCGCGCGCGCTTGTCCGCCATCTCCGAGCGTTGCTGCATACTCGGCCCAGATGTCGGGGTTCTCACCGTCGGCCTCGATCGCAGCCTCGAACCATGGCAGCGCATCGGCTGCGCCGTGGGCGTCGCGCATCATCAGCGCGCGCAGCAGCAGCGCGGGGCCGTGATCTGGTCCGAGCGCGAGAGCGCGGTCGGCCGCTTCAAGCGCGGTGAGGTGCTCGCCGCCGCGCAGACGCATCCGGGCGATAGCAAGCCAGAGGTCGGGGTTCTCGGGTGCTAGGCTGCGCGCGGTATCGAGCGTGCGGGCTGCTTCGGCCAGCTTCCCATTTCGCATCGACACATCGGCCTCGGTAATCAGCTTGGCGACCGCCGGGCTCGCCGCCACGCTGCCGCCGTGCCTCGGAAGGTCGGTGCCGCCCGAACAGCCCGTCAGACCCAGTGCCAGCCCCGCAAGCGCAGCAAGCGATCTAAGTCTGCAAGTCATACTGCTTGATCAGGTCATAGAGCGTCGGGCGGCTGATCCCCAGCAGCTTGGCGGTGCTCGAGATGTTACCCTCGCTGCGGGAAAGCGCGTGGCGGATCACCTTACGGTCGGCCGCTTCGCGCGCCGACTTCAGGTTGAGCACGTCGGTGCCCTCATCCTGAGCCGCGCCGAGGTCGAGGTCGTCTGCATTCACCAGCTTGCCGTCTGCCATGATCACTGCGCGCTTCACCCGGTTCTCGAGCTCGCGGACGTTGCCCGGCCAGTCATGCGCATCGATCACGGCGAGCGCATCGGGCGCGAAGCCGGCTACGGCTGGGTTCATCTCTGCGGCGAAGCGCTTCAGGAAGGCCTTGGCGAGCAGGACCGGATCGCCGTGCCGCTCGGCAAGGCCCGGGATGCGGATAACGATCTCGGCAAGACGATAGAACAAATCCTCGCGGAACGCCGCCTGCTGGATCATGCTCTCGAGATCCTGATGCGTTGCGCATACGATCCGTGTGTTGACCGGGATCGCCCGCCGCCCGCCGACGCGTTCGATGGTGCGCTCCTGCAGGAACCGCAGCAGCTTCACTTGCAAAGGCAGGGGAATGTCGCCGACCTCATCAAGGAACAGGGTGCCCCCATCGGCACTCTCGATTTTGCCCTCGGTGGTCTTTACCGCCCCCGTAAAGGCGCCCTTCTCATGGCCGAACAACTCGCTTTCGAGGAGGGTTTCGGGGATCGCCGCGCAGTTGATCGCGATGAACGGGCCGCTGGCGCGGTCGCTCGCTTCGTGGAGGCCCTTTGCCAGCAGTTCCTTGCCCGTCCCGCTCGCGCCGAGCAGCATGACCGAAACCGAGGTGCGCGCGACGCGTTCGATGGTGCGCGCGACCTTGACCATTTCGGGTGCGCCGGTGATCAGGCGGCCGAGCACGGTCTTGTCGGCCCCGCTGCTCGCCACAAGTCGGCGATTCTCTTCTTCTATCGCGCGCAAGGCGAAGGCGCGGCGCACGATCAGTCCCAGCGCCTCGATGTCGATCGGCTTCTGGTAAAAGTCGTAAGCACCCCGTGCGATCGCCGCCAGCGCACTCTCGCGCGCACCGTGACCGCTGGCGACGATCACCTTGGTATCGGGCTTCAAGGCCATAATCGCGTCGAGCACGGCAAAGCCCTCGGTGGTGCCGTCAGGATCTGGCGGCAGGCCAAGATCAAGCGTCACAACCGCAGGCGCTTCGGACCTCAGCGCTGCAATCGCGCTATCACGATCACCCGCGATCACCACCTCGAAGTCGTCGTAAGCCCACTTGAGCTGCGCCTGGAGGCCGGGATCGTCCTCGATAACCAGCAGGACCGGTTTTCTGTCAGCTGCCATCACGCGACCTCCTGTGAGGATTGTTCGTCTGCCCGCTGCCCACCGAGCAGCAGCGCCGCCTCGGCGAGCGGCAGCACAACGGAAAAGCGCGTGCCGAGCCCTTCACGGCTCTCGACCGCGATACGCCCGCCCATCGCTCGCACCAGCTCGCGTGCCTCGAAGGCACCAATGCCGAAGCCGCCATACTTGGACGACACGAAAGGCTTGAAGAGGCCGGTTCGCACGAATTCGGGGCTCATGCCCTTGCCCGCGTCGACCACCTCGATAGTGCCGTGGAGGCCTTCCGCCGTAACATCGAGGAACACTGGCATGGCCGCATCGCTCGCATCGATGGCGTTCTGCACAAGGTGGATCAGCGCCTGTTCGAGCGCCTCGCGGTCGCCCATTACCCGAACCGGCGTCTCTCGGGTCAGCGACACCTGATGCGTGCCCTTGAAGCGGGCCGCGATGGAACGGGCCAGCTCTACAAGGTCGATCGGGCCGAGCGCCGAGACTTGCCCCGAACCATAGCGCCCGAGGCGTGCCAACAGAGCCGAGAGCTTGTCGGCCGAATTGCGCAAGGTCACCAGCATATCGGCGCGGAAGGCCGGGTTGTCAGCGTGCTTTTCGGCATTGGCGGCGAGCAGCGAGAGCTGGCTGACGAGGTTCTTGATGTCATGCATCACGAAGGCCATGCGTCGGTTGAATTCGTCAAAGCGGCTCGCATCCATCAGCGCCTGCTGACCCGCCTGTTCGGCAAGGTAGCTGGCGAGCTGCTGGCCGGCGACACGCAAGAGATCGAAATCCTCCCAGTCGAGTTGGCGCGGGTTACGCGGACGGGCGAGCACGATCACGCCAACGAGTCGGTCGAAGTGGGTTAGCGGCACCAGTGCCCAGGCATCCTCGGCTTCCATCAGCCATTCCGGCACGTGAGCAGCCTCGCCGTGATGGTCGACCCCAGCCCGCGCTTCGTCGAGCGCGAGGATGAGATTGTGCTGCTCCATCAGCCCCGAGAGCACGAATTCGCCGGCCACAGCGGGCACGGCAATGGTCGACCAGTTCCAACGGGCGGTGAGTTCGAGCCGGGCTTCTTCGTTGGGCATGAGCAGCAGGCCTGCCGGGCTCTCGGTGATGTCGGCAAGCGCCTTCACTGCGCGCTCCTCAAGGCTGGCGCTGCCAGTCCCCCCGTGGCCGATAGTGCGGGTGAAGCGCAGCCACTCCTCCCGGTAGTCGTAACGGTGCTGGAAGAGGTGCTTGGTCGCGGTCACCCGCAGCCAGCCCCGCAGGCGCGGGGACGGCAGCGCAAAGGCGGCGGCGACGATTCCGATCACAGCGAACACCGCTTGCCCGGCGCGCGCTGCATCGCCGCCGATCAGCGCCAGTGCCTTGGTCACAAGCACGAGGCCAGCGATATAGGCGCCGATCAGTAGAAGCGATAGCGTGCGGAATGCGACCGCTCGGCTGGGGCTAAATTGCACCCGCGGCCCGGCCGCATTCATGCCGAGCGCGAAAAGTACTGCCATCGCCCCTGCAAACAGCCCGCGAAGACCGCGCAGGGCCGCCGGGGTTTCGCCACCCAGATAGGACAGAGTATGAAGGTTGAGATCGTAGGCAAAGATCCCGGCCAGCGCCATGCCGGTCCAGCGCAGCACCGGGCGCAGCGCATTGGCCGCCCCGGCATAGAGATTGTGCAGCAGCATCAGCGCGCCGATCGCCACGAGCATGTCGATCATCAGGCCGGCGGCGCGGGCCGCGCTTTCAGCCTCAGGCACGCCGGCGATCTGGTTGCCGATGAACAGCACGACGGGCTGGAGCAGTTGCACAAGCACCAGCGCGAGGATCACCGGGCGGACTGGCTTGAGGCTGGCACTGCGCCCGTCAGCGGCGAACAGGCTGAAGATCGTCGCAATCAGCGCTAGGTTGCGCGTCATCGCCGCGATGGTGACCAAATCGTGCTCTGGGCCAAGGGCCGCGGCAAGCGAGCACCACACCGCGCTCGCGGCAGAGGCGACCATCAGCCCGACCCGGTCGGGCCGCGATCGCTCGCCATGCCGCCAAAGCCACATGAACGCACCTGCGCTCAGCACAGCGCCGGTGACCCATGCGAAAATATGCGCCAGCGCAATCAGGGTGCTCGGCCAAATCACCGTGCGCCCTCGGGCCAGAGGATCACGCGCAGCGTCTGCAGCAGGATCACGAAGTCGAGGAAGGGCGTATAGTTCTTGGCGTAGTAAAGATCATATTCGAGCTTGCAGCGGCTGTCCTCGACCGAGGCGCCATAGGGGTAATTGATCTGCGCCCAACCGGTGATGCCCGGCTTCACCATGTGCCGTTCGCCATAGAAGGGGATCTCCTCCTCCAGGCTGTCGACGAAGGAAGGCACTTCGGGGCGCGGGCCAACGAAGCTCATCTCGCCCTTCAGCACGCTCCAGGTCTGGGGTAGCTCATCGATCCGCACCTTGCGGATGAACCGCCCGAGGCGGGTGACGCGGGGGTCGTTCTGTTCGGCCCACTTCGCCCCGTCCTTCTCGGCATCAGTACGCATCGAGCGCAGCTTGATGAGCGTGAAAGGCTCGCCGTAAAGACCGACGCGCGTTTGGCGGAAGAACGCGGGGCCTTTGCTGTCGAGCTTCACCAAAAGCGCGAACAGGATGATGAGCGGGAACGTCAGCGCGAGCAGGATGAGGCTGGCGGTAATGTCGAAGATGCGTTTAGAAGCGCTCGAGAACATCCGACTGCTGGAAAATCCGTCGGAGAAGATTAGCCAGCTCGGGTTGATCGTGTCCAAATCGACACGGCCCGTCTCGCGCTCGATGAAGCTCGAGAAGTCGTTGACGTGGACACCTTTGGTCTTGATGCGCAGCAGATCCTTCAAAGGCAGCGCGTTGCGGCGCTCCTGCAGAGCGAGCACCACTTCTGAGACGCCAAGGTTCTCCACGAAGCGGCCGAGATCGTGGATCGCGCTGCGCGGAATTGCCTCCTCGACGCGTCGCGGGTCATCGCTCATGGCGATATAGGAGACGACGGCGAAGCCGGTTTCCGGTTTATCGCCAAGCTCGCGCAGCCGCTGTGCCCGGTCGCCCGCCCCCAGCACCATCACCCGGCGGCGGAAGGCCGACGAGCCGAGGAAGGAGTTAAGCAGCAACCGGTCAGCCACCAGCACAAGGATCGCGAGGCCCATCGTGTAGAGCAGGGTCGAACGCCAGAACATGTCGCTCGGGATGGCGAAGTCGATGACCGCGAGCGCGATGATACCGAGGCTGATGGCAACTAGCACCCGCGCGCCGGCAAATCGCAAGCTTCGCAGTGCATTCGGGCCGTATACTCCGACCGCGATCATCGCCAGCCAGATCACCGAAGCCGTGCCCATTAGCGCCATGGCGCGTTCGGAGAATGTGCCGGTATCCACCCCGATCTGATGCGTGCGCCACTGCCACGCTACTTCGCTTGCTACCACGAGCAAGCCGAGATCGAGCAGACCGAGCAGCAGCACGGCATGCGGGATATAATGCTTGAAAAGGCGGATCATTGCGCGGGCTGGCCTCTGGTGCTGGCTCACGCTTCTAAGGCCTAGACATTAAGTGTCGGTAAAATTTACACGCCGCCACAGACCCGAGCATTTGTGCGGTGTGCGAGGGTTAACGCAGCCCTCACGATGCAGGTCGGCCGCGCCGGGGAACGCCTGCGAGCCTGCTCGGCGCGGGAGTGAGGCACTCCGCCCTTCCGCACCTCAGGCAGGGTGTGCCAAGCGGCACTGCATCCGCCCGGTCGAGCGAAACGCCGCGCGCGTGGGCAAGTTCGCCCGCGAAGCGCGCCTCGATCCCGAGCACCACTGCGCGGCGACCGGCGCACATCACTCCGTCGCCATCTACTGTACGAGTGATGGTGAACCAGTGGCGCACCGCCGCCTCGCCCTCGCCGAAAGTGGCGGCTTGAGTGAGCACCGTTCCGGGCCGCTCGAAGGCGGCATAGGGCACCCATGCCGGCCAGCGCGCACCCTCCAATGGATAGAGCGCCCCGCTCCCCCCGGCGGTGAATTGCGACATCCGTCCTGCCCGATCAATAACCGCCATGAAGAAAGGCAGGCCTCGTTCGCCCACCCGCCCCAAGGTGGTCAGGCGCTGGGCGACCTGGTCAAAGCTCACCGCGAAACGGCGCTGCAGTACGGCAAGATCGTATCCGGTCGCCTCGCAGGCACGCAGGAAGCGGCGATAGGGCAGCAGCAGTGCTCCGGCGAGGTAATCGGTGATGTGCTCGCGCAAGGCATCGCGTGCCTCGGAGCTGGCGAGGTTTGCGCCGGCGACGAGGAGCTCGATGCCTTCGCGCATCTCGAGCATCCCCACCTGCCGCGCGATCTGAAAACGCCGCGCCGCGCCGGGGAGCATTTCGGACAGCTGCAACTGGCGCGCATGAAGATCGAGCCGGTGGACTTGCCCCGGCATGACTTCGGCGGGCAAGATGCGCACGGAAAGCTGGTGTTTCTCGCGCAGCCGCTCGGATAGAGCCGCGCTGATCTCCCCACGCGAGAGGCGCAGCTCATCTGCAAGCGCTTCCGCGGCATGGTCGAGATCGGCGAAGTGGTTTTGCCAGCGCTCCACTGCGCGACGCACGGCGGCAGCAGCGTCCTCGACCACGGAGCGCTCGCCCCCTGCGGTGTCGTAAAGCCGCGCGAAAGCGGCGGCGACCTGCGGCGCGGCAGCCAGCAACTCCTGCACCTCCTCACGGTCGATGCCGAGATCGCTGAAGCGCTTGTCGGACAGCCGCCGCACCATCCCGTCAAGCCCGCCAATCGCATCGTCTTCGCGCAAGCTGCGCGGATCGAAGTCGAAGCGTTCGATCACTTGCACCAGAACCCGGGCGGAGAGCGGGCGCTGGTTGCGCTCGATAAGGTTGAGATAGGAGGGCGAGATTCCGAGAAGGCTCGCCATTGCCGCTTGGGTCAAGCCCTCCCGCTTGCGCAAGCGGCGCAGCGCGGGTCCGGCGAGGAGGTTGGTGTCGACCATACCACTTTGTAAATTACTTTACCGATTGACACAAGTTTTCCGCCAGTTGTCCGCATAGCGACACGAATTTCTGTAAGTTTCCCTGTTATGCTGCGCCGCAACACGGCAAAGGCTCTACATCCAGCGGCAAGCGCCCGAGACGGCCCAGCCACTCCCCAGGATGGACAGGAGACGCACATGACTTACCAGAACACCATCACCCGGATGCGCGACATTGTTGCAGCCAATGGGCCGAGCTGGGCCGCGATCGATCCCGAAAGCGCCGCGCGCATGGCGATCCAGAACCGTTTTTCGACTGGCCTCGACATTGCCAAGTACACCGCCAAGATCATGCGCGCCGACATGGCCGCCTATGACGCGAACCCTGCGCAATACACCCAGTCGCTAGGCTGCTGGCACGGCTTCATCGCACAGCAGAAGCTGATCGCGATCAAGAAGCACTTTGGCACCACCAAGCAGCGTTACCTCTACCTGTCGGGCTGGATGGTCGCCGCGCTGCGCAGCGAGTTCGGCCCCCTGCCCGACCAGTCGATGCATGAGAAGACTTCGGTGCCCGCGCTGATCGCGGAGCTCTACACCTTCCTCAAGCAGGCCGACGCCCGCGAACTCGGTATGATGTTCCGCGCTTTGGACGCTGCTCACAAGTCGGGTGACGCGGTCGAGGCCAAGCGCCTCGAGAACGCGATCGACAACTACGAAACCCACGTGGTGCCGATCATCGCCGATATCGACGCAGGCTTCGGCAATGCCGAGGCGACCTACCTCCTCGCCAAGAAAATGATCGAAGCGGGCGCCTGCGCGCTGCAGATCGAGAACCAGGTCTCGGACGAAAAGCAGTGCGGCCACCAGGATGGCAAGGTCACTGTGCCGCACGAGGATTTCCTCCAGAAGATCCGCGCCTGCCGCATGGCATTTCTCGAGATGGGCGTCGAAGACGGCATCATCGTCGCCCGCACCGACTCGCTGGGCGCCGGCCTCACCAAGCAGATCGCTTTCTCCAAGGAAGCAGGCGATCTGGGTGACCAGTACAACAGCTTCCTCGATGCCGATGAAGTCGATCCGACCAACATTACCAATGGTCAGGTGTTCATCAGCCGCGACGGCAAGCTTCTCGCGCCCAAGCGTCTGCCATCGAACCTCTTCCAGTTCCGTGCTGGCACGGGCATTGACCGCGTGGTTCTCGACTGCATCACGAGCTTGCAGAATGGCGCTGACCTGCTGTGGATCGAGACCGAGAAGCCGCACGTCGAACAGATCGCCGAAATGGTCGACCGCATCCGCGAAGTCGTGCCCAACGCGAAGCTCGTTTACAACAACTCGCCCAGCTTCAACTGGACGCTGAACTTCCGTCAGCAGGTGTTCGACGCCTGGGCCGAAGCGGGCAAGGATGTGTCGGCCTATGACCGTGCCAAGCTGATGAGCGTCGACTATGACGGCACCGAACTCGGCGCCGAAGCCGACGAGAAGATCCGGACTTTCCAGCGCGATGGCGCAGCGCGGGCCGGTATCTTCCACCACCTCATCACCCTGCCGACGTACCACACGGCAGCGCTCAGCACCGACAACCTCGCCCGAGAGTATTTCGGCGAGGCCGGGATGCTCGGCTACGTGAAGAACGTGCAGCGCGAGGAAATCCGTCAGGGTATTGCCTGCGTGAAGCACCAGAACATGTCGGGCTCCGACATCGGTGACGATCACAAGGAATACTTCGCCGGTGAAGCCGCTCTTAAGGCGGGCGGCGCGCACAACACGATGAACCAGTTCGAGGCCGCCTAACGGCAGCCTTCAAGGGTGGGAGAGAATCCCGGGAGGACTGGATAATCCGGCCTTCCGGGATGCCCCCGAACCGCCTAAGGACTCGCGGGCAATGACCGAGCGGAGAGTGACATGACCGATACCGACACCCCGAAGACCGAGCCTGCCCGCGCCCGCGCGCTGCTCTCGACTGCCGACATGAAGCTGCTGCGCCGCGCGCTCGAAAGCCACGCGCGCAACACCGAGGACCGTGAGGAACTCGCCAAGATCAACGCTTTGCACCACCGGCTCGGCACCTACGCCCCTTCGTAGGATAACCCCTGTTTCACAGTTCTCCTGGGGAGGAGAAACGGCCGTCGGAATGCGCCCCGCGAGGAGCGCGCTCCGGCGGCCGCCTTTTTGGGGTCAACCCTTTGGCATTAGCCCCAGCGTTGCCGAGGTCATCGCCTCGGTCGCGGTAGCTATCACCACGGGGGCGTCAGGAGCCCAGAAGGGCGAATGCAGCGAGGGCAGTTGGATTTCGCCCTTTTGCGCTTTTTCCCACTGCGCAGCGGGAACGCCGCCGACCCAGAAGATCACCGACTGCACATTCGCCTTGTCGGCGCGGTAGAACTGGCTGAAATCCTCGCCCCCCATCACGCTCGGCGTTTCTTGCACCCGGTCCCCGAAGCGCGCCTTCAGGCCGGCTGCGACCTTGTCGGTCATTTCGGGCGTGTTGTATGTCGCAGGCGTGTAGGGATCGGCAACGCTCACCTTTGGCATCTTGTCCTCGGGCATCCCCGCAGCGATCGCTTCGCCCTTGGCGACGCGGGCGATCCCGTCGAGGAGTTGCTTCCTCGTCGCGTCGCTATAGCTCCTGACGGTGAGCTGGAGCCGCGCTTCGTCGGGGATGATGTTGTGCTTGGCACCCGCCTGAAAGCTGCCGACGGTGACCACGGCGGAATCCGTGGGATTAAGCTCGCGGCTCACAAGCGTCTGCAATCGCATGACAATGCTGGAGGCGATCACGATCGGGTCCTTCGTGGTGTGCGGATAGGCGCCGTGTCCGCCGACCCCCGGCACCACGATGTCCACCGAATCGACATTGGCGAGCGCGAAGCCCTTGGTGTAGCCGATCTGTCCCGCCGGGAACTGCGCTGCGTCGTGGAAGGCCAGCACATAGTCGGGCTTGGGGAAGCGGGTGTAGAGCCCGTCGTCCAACATCGCCTTGGCGCCCTGCCCGATTTCCTCGGCGGGCTGGAGGATCATCACCAGCGTGCCCGACCACTCTGACCGCCGTTTGGAGAGGAGCTGCGCCGTACCGATCCAACTGGTCATGTGGGTATCGTGCCCACAGGCGTGCATCACCCCGGTCTCGGTCCCGTTTGGCGCCACGGCGCGCACCTTGGAGGCGTAGGGCAGCCCCGTCTGCTCGATCACCGGCAGGCCGTCCATGTCGGCGCGCAGCAGCACTGTCGGCCCCTCACCGTTCTTCAGCACCGCCACAACGCCGGTCTTGCCCACACCCTCGGTCACCTCGAAACCCAGCGCACGGGCGCGTGCGGCCAGCTTCTTTGAGGTCTCAACCTCTTGAAAAGACAGCTCGGGGTGGGCGTGGAGGTCTTTGTAGAGCTCGACCAGCTGCGGCATGTCCGCCGCCACGGCATCGCGCAGTTCGTCCGCCTGCGCCGGCACTGCGGCGAGGCCCAGCACGCTCGCAGCGCCGAGAAGAAGGGTGTTTCGCATCCGGTCAGTCTCCCTGTTGGAGACAGATCATGGCACAAGGCGGAGCCTGATGAAACGGGCTCCGGCAAACAGTGTGGTGCCCCTGGCCAAACTCGAACTGGCACTTCTTTCGAAACTCGATTTTGAGTCGAGCGCGTCTACCAATTCCACCACAGGGGCGCCCGGAGCGGAGATGCGGGCTGTTAGCTTGGCTTGACCCAAGCTTCAATCCCGATTGCCCCTCCAACGCCAATGTTTCACGTGAAACATGCCCGAAATATCGTTTTGGAAGGGGTCTAAAGGGGGTCTAACAGGGGTCTAGAGGGGGTCTAAAACGATCTGGAGGGTGTCTGGAACGCTCTGCAAGGGGTCCAAAACCGCACCCTTTTCCGTCGCCCCTGCGAAGGCAGGGGCCCATCCGGCCTTGATGCCGCACGAGCGCGTGGCTGGATCCCCGCCTGCGCGGGGATGACGAAAGAATGATAGCAGCAGCTCCCCGCCTGCGCAGGGATGACACGGCGTGGCCTAACGCAGCGCGCCTGCCAGCAGCTTGTGAAGCTTGGAGTGCAGCCCGTCATTCGCCGCCAGCACCTGCGCGGCGTGGATCGGTTCAGACCGCCCGCGATAGTCGCTGACGAAGCCGCCGGCCTCGCGCACCAGCAGGCAGCCGGCCGCCGTGTCCCATTCGCTCAGACCGCTTTCCCAGAAGCCGTCGAAGCGCCCTTGCGCCACATAGGCCAGATCGAGCGAGGCTGCGCCAAACCGGCGGATGCCCGCCACTTCCGGGCCGATCGCGCCGAAGATCCGGCTCCATTCGGAAAAATCACCGTGGCCGAAGAACGGCACGCCGGTCGCCACCAGCGCATCGGCCAGACGCGAGCGGGCCGAGACGCGCAGGCGCGCATCCTGAAGCCATGCGCCGCGCGACTTTTCGGCCCAGAACGTCTGGTCGGTGATCGGCTGATAGACCACGCCTGCGACGACATCGCCCCAACCGCTGCCATCAAGCTTGGGCTCCTGCGCGGCGATAGAGATGGCGAAGTGCGGGATGCCGTGCAGGAAGTTGCTGGTGCCGTCGAGCGGATCGACGATCCAGCGCGGCATGCCGGGATCGCCCTCGATCACGCCCGCTTCTTCCATGACAAAGCCCCAGCCCGGACGGGCGGCGAGCAGTTCGTCATAGAGCGTGCGTTCAGCGCGGATGTCCGCCTTGCTGACGAAATCAGCGGGGCCCTTGCGGCTGACCTGCAGGTGTTCGACTTCGCCGAAGTCGCGACGCAAACGCCCGCCCGCCTTGCGCGCGGCGCGTTCCATGACGCGAATGAGGCCGGAAATAGCTGCCATTACAAAACTCTCTGCTGCCGTTCACCTCGAGCGAAGTCGAGAGGCTCAGTCACGGCGCTTGGGTATCTCGACTTCGCTCGACACGAACGGGTGGTTCGCTCGACACAAACGGAGTGGGGGTGGGCTTAGTTCGCCTTGCCGACGTAGGCTTGCTCGTACACATCGACGACGATGCGCGTACCCGCACCGATATGCGGCGGCACCATGATCCGCACGCCGTTGTCGAGGATCGCGGGCTTGTAGCTGGACGAGGCGGTCTGCCCCTTCACCACCGCGTCAGCCTCGACGATCATCGCTTCGATCTGCGAGGGCAGTTCGACCGAGATCGGCTTTTCGTCCCACAGTTCCAGGTTCACCTGCATCCCGTCCTGAAGGAACGGGCGGGCGTCACCCAGCAGGTCGCCGGGCAGCGTGATCTGTTCGTAGGTGTCGTTGTCCATGAACACCAGATCATCGCCCTCGGCATAGAGGAACTGGAATTCCTTGGTGTCGAGCCGCACGCGTTCGATCGTGTCGGCGCTGCGGAAGCGCACGTTGGTCTTGCGGCCATCCTGCAGGTTCTTCATTTCGACCTGCATATAGGCCCCGCCCTTACCCGGCTGGGTGTGCTGGATCTTGGCGACCTTCCAGATGCCCTTTTCATATTCGATGATATTGCCGGGGCGGATATCGACGCCGCTGATCTTCATGGGGCTGTGGGCCTTCTTACAGTTTGAGTTCGGGGGGTGGAAAGAGCGTTGGGAGCGCGCCGCCGCAACGGCACATGCCCCGAAATGATGCGCGCCCATAGCCGAGCCTGCCGATCCGGGCAAGCGGTGGGGAAACCCTGCCGCAATGCAGTGCGAAACACTTGGCCTCGCTGCCCGGCGACTGTTATGGGGCAGCCATGAAGACCCGCTACGTGTTTCTCTTGATTGTCGGCGCCGCCGGCGCTGCCGCTTATCTGCCGAGCCGCGCGCACGGGCAGGATCGGGACGCGTCGCGCCCGCAACCCCGCGCCGCTGCGCCCGCCGGGGGGATGCTCGGCATCCTCGACCACGGCGACTGGCAGTGCGCACTGCCGGGCGATGCGGGGGGCAAGGCCTATATCGAAGTGCCCGAGGAGGACTTCGGGATCGGCACCGCGTCGAGCTACAACAGCCCGAAAGGCTCAGGCATCTACCTGCTGCGCGGCACCGAACTGGTCTTCACCCGCGGCCCCAAGAAGGACCAGCGATTCCGCGTGCTGGGCGAGAGCACCGTGCAGAAGCTCAACCCCGACGGGACCCCGAGCAAGCTGATCTGCACGCGGGTGAACATCGCGCCCTAGGCTCAAACCCCCAGCAGCCAGTGGAGGTGGATGAACCACACTTCGCGGGCGAGGAACGGGAGCTGGGTTGCGAGACTTTTGTAGCGGGATGACGGCGTCGGCGAAGGCTGCGCGTTCAGGCCCGCTGCCGCGGCCATCCCCATCGCGCGGCGCATGTGCAGCGGGTCGGAAACGATCAGCACCGGCTGTTTTCGCGCATCGCCCAGCATGGCGGCGGCATTGTCGAGATTCTGGCGCGTGGTGCGCGAGCGGTCCTCGCGCAGGATCGCGGGTTCGGGAATGCCGCGCGCTTGCAGGTAGAGGGCACCCGTATCGGCCTCTGAGAGCCTGTCCTCGGGCGAGCGGCCTCCGGTCACAAGGATGCGCGCCGCGCGCCGCTCGCGGTAGAGCGTAACCGCATGATCTAGCCGCGCGGCAAACACCGGCGAGGGAACGTCGCCCACCACCGCCGCGCCGAGCACGATGGCGGTTGCGCCGCGCTCTGTGCCTGTGACTTCGGGGCCGATGGCGATCCATGTTGCGACCGCGCCCAGCCAAAGGGTCACCGCCGCCGCCAGCCAGACGAGCCGGCGTTTCACCCCCGCATGGCCTTGGCGAAGGCTTCGATCGCCTCGACCTCGTCGCCGTTCCACACCGCGCCCGACACCGCGAGGAAGTCTGCGCCTGCGTCGATCAACGGCTTGCAGTTGTCTGGCGTGATCCCGCCGATGGCGACGCAGGGGATCTCGAAGATCGAGCTCCACCATTGCAGCAGTTCAAGATCGGGCACCTCGGCGTCCGGGGCTTTGTGCTTAGTGGTCGAGGGGTAGAACGCGCCGAACGCGACGTAGTCCGCCCCCGCCTCGCCCGCTTCCATCGCCATGTGGCGACTGGCGTGACAGGTGACACCGATCTGCGCCTCGCGGCCCAGTTCCTCGCGGGCCTCGCGCGGCGAGCCGTCGTCCTGCCCCAAGTGCACCCCGTCGGCCTTGAGGCGCTTGGCGAGGCTCACCGAATCGTTGACGATGAAGGCCACGTCATGCGCGGCGCAGATCGCTTGCAGAGGCTCGGCGAGGAGCGCGGCTTCGTGGCTGTCGATCCCCTTCACCCGGAACTGGAAGGCGGTGACAAGGTCGCCGTGGCGCCGGGCGCCGGCTGCGAGCGCGCGTTCAAGCCGCGCAGGGAAATCGCCGTCCACTTCGAGCGGGGAGATGAGATAGAGTTGCGTTTTGGTCATGGCGGCTCCCGCTAGTGACTTGTGACGATGCTGTCACCTGTTCAGCCGCACGTTCAGGCGTCACTCAGGCGCTGGGGGGCCTAAGCGGGTCATGAAACAGTTACTCTGCATCCTCACCCCGCTCGCCCTGCTCACCGCGCTGGGCGCCTGCACGACCATCCCCGACGCAGGGGGTGTCGCAAGCGTTTCCCTGCCGCAGGGGAGCGCCGCCGCGCTCGGCCAGCGGGTCGCGGTCGGCACAATGGTGGTCACCCCGCAGGCCGTGGTCGAGGACAGCCGCTGCCCGATCAACGCGCGCTGCGTCTGGGCCGGGCGGCTGGTCGTGAAGACGCGGATCGAGGGGCAAGGCTGGC
Source organism: uncultured Alphaproteobacteria bacterium (assembly GCA_963765775.1). Lineage (GTDB taxonomy): Bacteria > Pseudomonadota > Alphaproteobacteria > Sphingomonadales > Sphingomonadaceae > Erythrobacter. The sequence goes on along the minus strand of CAVXXQ010000002.1, from coordinate 228,600 downwards.
GCGAAACCGCCGACCTCACCCTCGGCGAACCCTATGCCACGCACGGCACCGCCCTCGCCCTCACCTCGGGCGAGCCGGGGCGCATGGCGGGCGAAGGCAAGGAAACGCCGAAGGACGCCTACCGCTTCACGTTTGAAGCGCGTTGACCCTCAGACGCTCGCCGAAGCGATCTGGTCGATCGCCTTGCCGAGGACCGTGTTGAACTCATCGTCCGACTGGCCCTTGCGCAGGTCCTGCAGGAGCCCGCGGCTGAAGCTCGCGATCATGCCGGGGTTGGCGGACAGGCGCGCGCAGGCGTCGTCGGTCGAGAACCCGCCCGACAGCGCCACCATGCGCAGCACCTTGGGGTGTTGCACCAGCGGCGTGTAAAGCCCGGCCGTCGCGGGGATCGAGAGCTTGAGCATTACCTGCTGACCTTCGGGCAGCACATCGAGGTGCTTGATCATCTCGGCGAGCAGGATCGCCTCGCCCTCGGCGCGGTCGTCGGCGGTGATGTCGTATTCGGGCTCGATGATCGGCATCAGGCCCGCTGCAATGATCTGCGCGCCCACTTCGAACTGCTGCGCGACCACGGCGGCGATACCGGCGGGATTCGCGGCCTTGATAACCGAGCGCATCTTGGTGCCGAACATCCCCGCCGCCACGGACTTCGCCAGCAATGCGTCCAGCTTCACCATCGGCTTCATCAACTGCACGCCGTTCGCCTCGTCAGCCAGCCCCTCGTCGACCTTGATGAAGGGGACGATACCGCGCGCCTTCAGCGCATCGGTGGTGGTCTTGCCGTCAACATCGCCGTCCATCGTCCGCTCGAACAGGATCGCGCCGATCACCTTGCCGCTCGAAAAGCAGGGCGAGGTGATGACGCGGGCGCGCATCGCGTGGATCTGGGCGAACATCGCCTCGTCGCCCGACCATTCGCTGTCGTCCACCCCGTAGCCGCGCAGCGCCTTGGGCGTGGAGCCCCCCGACTGGTCCAGCGCCGCAATGAACCCCTGGCCGGTGGCGATACGGGTCGTCATTTCCTGGGTGTTCATGGCGGGGTTCTCCTGAGGCACAAAACATGAGGTTTTTGGCGGATGCATAGGTATGCACACGCCCTTTGGAGGCGCCTTAGCCAACCGCCCGCTATGCTGCAACCGCGAAGGCGCAGGGGCCAATCAGCGCCGCGAAAGCCTGCGGATGATCCCCGAAAAGCTCAGCGCTGGCTGCCCGTCGCCGGTCACCATGCCGCGCACGAAGATCGTCTTGCCGCCACCGCGCGTAACCTCGCCGCGCGCCTCGACCAGCGCGCCGCACGCGACCGAGCCGAGGAAATCGCCCGACAGGTTCAGCGTTACCGCATGATCGCCGTTCAGCACGTCCGTCGCGATGGCGAACAGCGCGAAGTCGGCAAAGGTCATCATGCAGCCGCCATGCATGAAGCCGCCGCCGTTCATGTGGCGATCTTCGGCGCGGAAGGCGCTGGTGTAGGAGCCGTCGTCCTCACGGCGGTGGTAGAACGGGCCGGAGCGCGTTTCGTAAGGATCGCCCTGCCAGTACCGCCACCCGGCAAACTCCCCGTCCTCCATGACGGAAAGCGTCCCGTAGCTCGTCTCGACCATTTCGCTCATCACGTGTTCCACAATTGCAGTTTGGCGACCGCTGCGGCGAACCTGTCATCCGAATCGAGGCGTGCTAGGCTGCGATCAGCCAGCTTCCACCCGCCAAACGCGCCCTTGCGCCACTGGTCGGTGACAAGGAAGGATCCCGACCACACCTTGGCGCCGAACGCGAGTTCAAGCTCTGCTCCGGCGACGAACCACGCGCTTTTGCCGCGGACCCGCACAAACACCTCTCGGAAGGCGAATTTGGTGCAGGCGAAACCGCGCTCGGCAGCGGCAAGGAAGCTCGGACGGTCGAGCAGTTGCGGCGGCAGCGAGCCGACCATCATCATCGCATCGCGCGCGATCATCTTCTTCAACGCCTTGGCATCGCCCGCCACCCAGGCGCGCATCAGGCTGAGCGCAAGCGCCTCGATCTCGGCAGAGGACGCAGCCATCTCAGCGCTCGAGCGCCGCCACGCCGGGGAGGACGCGGCCTTCCATCCATTCGAGGAACGCGCCGCCAGCGGTTGAAATGTATGTGAAATCGCCCGAAACACCGGCCTGTGCGAGCGCCGCGACGGTATCCCCGCCGCCCGCCACGCTGATCAGCGAACCTTCAAGCGTCAGCGCTGCCGCAGTGCGGGCCAGCGCCACGGTCGCAGCATCGAAAGGCTCGGTCTCGAAGGCACCCAACGGCCCGTTCCAGACCAGCGTGCGGCAGGTCTTGAGCACATCGGCCAGCGCTTCGACCGCCATCGGGCCGAGGTCGAGGATCATCTCGTCGGCGGCGACTTCGTGGACGTTGCAGGTCCGCAAGCTCGCCGGGTTGGCGGCGAATTCCTTCGCGACCACCACGTCGTAGGGCAGGTGCACGGTGCAGCCCGTCCGCTCGGCCTCGTCCATGATGCGGGTGACGGTCTCGGCCAGATCATGCTCGCACAATGACTTGCCGACATTCACCCCGCGCGCGGCGAGGAAAGTGTTGGCCATGCCCCCGCCGATGATGAGGTGCTGGACCTTGCCCACCAGATGCTCAAGCACGGCGAGCTTGGTCGAAACCTTGGCGCCGCCGACCACGGCTGCAACGGGCGCTTCCGGGTTGCCTAACGCTGCGTCCAAGGCCTTCAGTTCCGCTTCCATCGAGCGGCCCGCATAGGACGGCAGGAAGTTCGTCAGGCCTTCCGTGGACGCGTGTGCGCGGTGCGCGGCGCTGAAGGCGTCATTGACGTACAGCGTGCCGTTCGCGGCAATCGCCTGCGCAAGGTTGGGATCGTTCGCTTCCTCGCCCGGCCAGAAGCGGGTGTTATCTAGCAGGCCGATGTCGCCCGCGCGCAGGATGCCGACCGACTGTGCCACGACAGGCCCGGTGATCTCGGGGATGAACATCACCTCCTCGCCCAGCACGCGGGACACATCGCCCACCACCATGCTGGTCGAGAGCATCGAGGACCGCTGCCCGCCCGGGCGCCCGAAATGCGCAAGCAGCAGCACCTTGGCCCCGCGCCCCGCGAGTTCGAGGATCGTCGGTTTGACCGCCTCGACCCGCGTCACATCGGTCGCCGCGCCGTCCTTCATGGGAAGGTTGAGATCGACGCGCACAAGCGCGACATCGCCGGTCAGGTCAGCGGGCAGATCGTCGAGGGTCTTGAAGCTCATGAACCAAGGTTTCCGTTCGGAAGTGGAGGGCTTACAAAAACTTCGCCATCACCCCGGCGGTGTCGATCATCCGGTTGGAGAAGCCCCACTCGTTGTCGTACCAGCTGACCACGCGGGCAAGCTTGCCTTCCATGACGCTGGTTTCGAGGCTGTCGACCGTCGAAGACGCCGGATAGTGGTTGAAGTCCGAGGAGACGAGCGGCTGGTCGGTGAAGTCGAGCACGCCCTTCATCGGGCCCTCGGCAGCAGCCTTCAGCGCGGCGTTGATTTCCTCGACCGAGGTGTCGCGCGACGGGGTGAACACCAGATCAATCAGCGACACGTTCGGGGTCGGCACGCGCACCGACGATCCGTCGAGCTTGCCCTTCAGTTCCGGCAGCACCAGGCCCACCGCGCGCGCGGCGCCGGTGGTGGTGGGGATCATATTGACCGCCCCGGCCCGCGCGCGGCGCATATCCGAGTGGATCTGGTCGAGCATGCGCTGATCGTTGGTGTAGGAGTGGATCGTGGTCATGAAGCCGCGCTCGATCCCGATCGCGTCGTTCAGCACCTTGGCGACCGGCGCGAGGCAGTTGGTGGTGCAGCTCGCGTTGGAGATGATCACGTCCTCGGCGGTCAGCGTTTCGTGGTTCACGCCGTAAACGATGGTCTTGGTTACGCCCGTCGCAGGCGCGGAAATCAACACGCGCTTGGCCCCGGCGGCGAGGTGCGGACGGCTCGCTTCGTCAGACTGGAAGAAGCCGGTGCATTCGAGCACGATGTCGATGCCCATTTCGCCGTGCGGCAGGTTGGCGGGATCGCGCTCCTTGGTGACCGCAATGCGCTTGCCATTGACGATGATCGCATCGCCATCGGCCGTCACGTCGCCGTTGAAGCGGCCGTGGACCGAGTCGAAGGCAAACAGCAGCGCGTTGGCCTTGGCATCGGCGAGGTCGTTGATCGAGACGAGCTCGAGATCGTGGTCGGTGCGCTCAAGAATGGCGCGGGCGACGAGACGGCCGATGCGGCCGAAGCCGTTGATGGCAACTTTGGTGGCCATGAGAGGTACTCCTGCTTAAGCGTTCAGTTTGTTCTGGATTTGCGGAACGATGGCTTCGACGGTCAGGCCGAAATGGGCATAGAGATCAGCAATCGGGGCCGATGCGCCGAAGGTGTCGATGCCGATGTTGAGCCCGTGGGTGCCGGTATAGCGTTGCCAGCCAAAGGTGCTCGCCGCCTCAATCGAGACGATCAGCGCGTCAGCCGGCAGCAGGTCGGCGCGGTAGGCGGCGTCCTGTTCGTCGAACAATTCGGTGCAGACCATCGAGACGACATCCACACCAACGCCTACCGCTTCGAGCTGGTCGGCGCAGGCCATCGCGATTTCGACTTCCGAACCGCTGGCGAGGATCACGACCTTGCGCGCCCCTGTCGCAGCCTTGATGCGGTAGCCGCCTGTGGCCGAGAGGTTTTCGGACGCTGCAAGCCGCAGCTGCGGCAGGTTCTGCCGGGTCAGGGCCAGCACCGTCGGGCGGTCGTTCTGACGCAGCGCAATCTCCCAGCACTCGGCAGTCTCGACTGCATCGGCGGGGCGCATGACGAGCAGGTTCGGCATGGCGCGCAGCGAGGCGAGGTGCTCGACCGGCTGGTGCGTCGGCCCGTCCTCGCCAAGGCCGATGCTGTCATGCGTCATCACGTAGATCACACGGCAATGCTGGAGCGCCGAGAGGCGAATCGCCCCGCGCGCGTAGTCGGTGAAGACGAGGAAGGTGCCGCCATAGGGGATCACGCCGCCGTGCAGCGCCATCCCGTTCATCGCCGCCGCCATGCCAAATTCGCGGATGCCGTAATAGACATAACGGCCCGCGTAGTTGTCGCGGTTGAAGGTGCCGATCCCGCCCGCCAGCGTGTTGTTCGACCCCGTAAGGTCGGCGCTGCCGCCGATGGTATCGGCCAGCATCGGATTGATCGCACCCAGCGCGATTTCCGAAGCCTTGCGGGTGGCGATCTTCTGCGGGGCGGCGAACAGACCGGCGATGTGCGCGTCGAGGCTGAAGCCTTCCGGCAATTCGCCTGCCATGCGCCGCCCGAACTCGGCCTTGTGTGCCGAAGCTGCAAGGCGTCCTGCCCATGCGCCATGCGCGGCGCGGCCCGGCTCGGCGGCGCTGTGCCAATCGGCGAGGATTTCTGACGGGATCACGAAGGGTTCGGACGTCCAGCCCAGCGTCTCGCGCGCCGCAGCGACTTCCGCCCCGCCCAGCGCAGCGCCGTGGGTGGCGCTGGTGCCCTGCTTGTTGGGTGCGCCCTTGCCGATGATGGTGCGGCAGGCGACCAGCGACGGGCGGGGATCGGCCTTGGCCTCGGCCAAAGCACGCTCGATATCGGCGAAGTCGTGCCCGTCGCACTCGGTCACATGCCATCCGGTCGCGACATAGCGCGCCTTGATGTCTTCCGAAGTCGACAGATCGGTCGCGCCGTCGATGGTGATGCGGTTATCGTCCCACAGCACGTTCATCCGCCCGAGACCGAGATGCCCGGCCAGCCCGATCGCCTCGTGGTTGATGCCCTCCATCAGGCACCCGTCGCCCGCGATCACCCACGTGCGGTGATCGACCAACTCGTCGCCGAACACGGCGTTGAGGTGCCGCTCGGCCATCGCCATGCCCACCGCCATCGCGAGGCCCTGCCCCAGCGGGCCTGTGGTGCACTCGACACCGTCGAGCATGAAGTTTTCGGGGTGGCCCGCACACGGACTGCCCAGCTTCCGGAAATTGCGGATGTCGTCGATCGTCGGCGCGGCATAGCCGGTGAGGTGTAGCAGGCTGTAGATCAGCATCGAGCCGTGGCCCGCGCTGAGCACGAAGCGGTCGCGGTCGGCCCAATCGGGCGCGGCGGGATCGAACTTGAGGTGGCCGGTGAACAGCACCGTCGCCACATCGGCCATGCCCATCGGCATGCCGGGGTGGCCCGAATTGGCGGCCTCCACCGCGTCCATCGAGAGGGCACGGATGGCATTGGCCATCGGTTGGAGGCGGGCGGCGTCGATGCTCATCGGCACGAAAATCTCCTGCTGCGGCGACAGCGCCCGTCCCGGCGATTCGACCCCTGTCGCAGTGCGCCGTGCCATTGCCGAGCGCAGGGGGGAGGTCAACCTTGCGCAAAGCATTCCTTTTGCGAGGATGCGCCGGTCACTTATCAACAGCCCCGCCCAAGCCTTTGCGCCCCATGCGTTCTCTTGGTATCTCCTAGCCACCATGACCGCCGACCGTATCGCATCCGCGCTGGCCCGTATCGAGACCGCGATGGCGCGCATTGACGCCGCGCGCGCGGCAGGCCTTGGCGCGGACGGCAAGGCGGGGAGCGGGTCGGCCAAGGTGGTCGAACTCGTCAATGTCCACGAGAAGCTGCGCGAGCAAGTCGCGGAAAGTCTTCGCGAACTCGACGAACTTCTGATCCAGTTGGAAGATTAGAATGAGCACCGTCACGCTCAGCATCGGCCCCAAGAGCTACACCGTCGCCTGTGCGGACGGGCAGGAAGCGCATATCCGCGCGCTGGGCGCGATGATCGCGGAGAAATATGCGCAGCTCGGCAGCGCGCGCGCACCGCTGGAGGCGCAGAACCTGCTGTTCGCCGCATTGTTCATGGCGGACGAGCTTGATCAGGCGAGAAAGCAACTTGCCGAAACACACGAGCCGGTGCCTGCGCCTGCAGCCGAAACCGTCGATCCCGAGGTGGTCGAAGCCCTGCGCAATGCCATCGCCGCGCTGGAAGCTGATCTGGAGGCAGCCCGCGAGGCGGCCGAACGCCCCTCTCCCATTGCGCCGCCCACGGCTCCCACACCGCAATCCGACCTGTTCGGCAGCCCCGCACCGGAGGATTCTCTCACCGAAGCGGTGGCCGAACGGCTCGAGGCCCTCGCGGCCCGGGCCGAGGCCAATGCAGCGGCGCTTGAAGAGGCGGCCGCAAACGCCTAGATAGGTTGTCGGCGGGACTGCCCGGTACGAGCCGTTGAACATCCCTGAGGCTATAAGTAATCCAAATGGGAGCTGTCCCTGCCCTTGCCTGCCGGTTCGTCCGGAAGACTTGGGCATACGGCGCCCACCTGACGTAAAACGCGTCAGAGGATTTCGAGTGCAAACGACCCATGGTGGTTCCGCTACGTTTTTCTTTTTCGCACGCCGTCCGGCGTGCGATTTCCTCGCTCACACGGCCTGAAGGCCGCGTCGCTGCGGGCGGCCGGTCGGCCTTGCGGCCCTTTGGGCCGATCACTCCTTTGAGCTGAGGGGCCGTAGCGCGTGCCTACCAAATCCGAACTCCGCCAAACCCTGCGCGCGGCCCGCAAAGCGCATGTGGAAGCGTTGCCCGATACGATCCGCGGGCTGCTGTTCCACCGCCCGCCTGCGCCGCTGCTGGCGCGGATCCCGCACGAGGCTGTGATCGGCCTCTACCACGCTGGCCCGTGGGAGGCCCCTGCGGCCGCCTATGCGCGCTTCTTCCGCGATGCAGGGCACGCCATCGCCCTGCCCTTCTTCGCAGACCGCGATGCTCCCATGACCTTCCGCCACCACAGCGATCCCTACGCGCAGGACGATCTTGAGGTCGGCCCCTTCGGCATGCTCCAGCCTGCTGCTGACGCCGCGCCGGAAGTGCCCGAGGTGCTGTTCGTCCCGCTGGTGGGCTTCACCGCCGACGGCGCGCGGCTCGGACAGGGCGGCGGGCATTATGATCGCTGGCTCGCGGAACATCCCCCCACGCTTGCCGTTGGGATGGCGTGGGATGCGCAACTTTGCGAGGCCCTGCCGACCGAACCCCACGACGTCGCCCTCGATGCGGTCGTCACCCCCACCCGGATTTACGGAACCCTGTGATGCGCGAGACCCCGACCTGGCGAATTCCCTTCGGTATCGTCAGCCTGTTCATCGCGCTGATGGTCTATGGCATCATCATCGCGCGTTATGCGCCGGACGTTATAGGGCGCTGGTCTGGCGGGGCGCAGACCGTGGTCTACATCATCCTCGGCCTGATCTGGCTGCTGCCGCTCAAGCGCTTTCTGGTGTGGATGGAAACGGGAAGCTGGAGCATTCCGCCACAAGGTGGCCAGGCAAAAGAAAAGGCGGACTGACGCCCGCCTGTTTCAATGCCATTTCGGCAATCCTGAAGAACAAGTGGCGCGAGTGACGGGACTTGAACCCGCGACCTCCGGCGTGACAGGCCGGCGCTCTAACCAACTGAGCTACACCCGCGCATCTTGTCCTTTCGAGCGTTCCGGGGATGCCGTCCCGCTCGTGGAGCAGCGCCATTACGTCCGGCGGTTCGGGCTGTCAACGCCCCTCTCGCCGCCCTTGGCGCAATATTTTCGTCAGTCCACCAGCAGCAGCGCGGGCGTCTCGATCAGCCGCTTCACCCCTTGCACGAAGCTCGCCGCATCGTGGCCGTCGACCACGCGGTGATCGCAGGAGATCGAGATGTTCATCAGCTTGCGCTTGGCAATGCGCTCGCCCCCCATGCCGTCGCTGACGAACATCGGACGCTCGACGATGCGGTTGGGGCCGATGATCGCAACTTCCGGCCGGTTGATGACCGGCGTGGTCGCCACCCCGCCTAGCGGGCCGAGCGAGGTGATCGTCAAAGTCGAGCCGGAAAGCTCCTCCGACGTCGCCTTGCCGGTACGCGCGGCTTCCGCCAAGCGCCCGATCTCGCGTGCGAGCTGCCACAGGTTCATGCCTTGGGCATCGCGAATCACCGGTACCATCAGGCCGCTATCGGTCTGCGCTGCCATGCCGAGGTGGATCGAGCCGTGGCGCGTCACCACGTTCGCCTCGTCATCATAGCGCGCGTTGATCATCGGGAAGGCCGGGACAGTCTTGCAGATCGCGGTGATCAGCAGCGGCAGCAAGGTGAGCTTGGGCCGATCCCCCCGCGCCGCATTCAATTGCGCACGCAGTTCTTCGAGATCGGTGACGTCGCACTCTTCGACATAGGTGAAGTGCGGGATGTGGCGCTTGGCGGCCGCCATGTTCTGGGCGATGCGCTTGCGCAAGCCGATGACCTTGATGACCTCATCGCCGCGCGAACGGCCTGCCACGCCAAAACCGCTGCCAGCGTTATAGGCGAGGAAGGCGTCGAGGTCGGCATGGCGCAGACGGCCATCTGCGGCGGGCTTGACCTGAGCAAGGTCGATGCCGAGATCGCGCGCCCGTTGGCGCACGGCTGGGGAGGCGAGTACCTTTACGTCCGCTCGTGCTGAGCTTGTCGAAGCACCGTTCTCGCCTTCGGAAGTGAAGGACGGCCCTTCGACAGGCTCAGGGCGAACGGCGGTTTGGGCGAGCGCAATCGCATCATCGGCATCGCTCGCATCGGGGTTCTCGGCCTCGATCCGCTCGGCAACAGCATCATCGGCACCATCGGCATCGGACATCTCGTCCTCGATCTGCTCGGCTGCGGCTTCGGCCTCTTCTTCCGAGGCCTCGCCCTCAACCTCGATCACCAGCAGCATCGCGCCGATGGCGATGGTGTCGCCCACCTCGCCCGCGAGTGCGGTGACGATGCCGGTCACGGGGCTCTCGATGTCGATCGTCGCCTTGTCGGTCATCACGTCGACGAGGTGCTGGTCCTCCTCCACGCGGTCACCGACCTTGATGTGCCACTCGACGACTTCCGCCTCGGCAACGCCTTCGCCCACGTCGGGCATATTGAATGTGAACTTGGCCATCTTGGGGGTCAGTCCTTCAGAAGCTTGTCGATGGCCTCGCCGATGCGGACCGGGCCGGGGAAATAGGCCCATTCGAGGCTGTGGGGATAGGGCGTGTCGAAGCCAGTGACGCGTTCGACCGGCGCTTCGAGGTGGTAGAAGCAGCGTTCGGTGACGAGCGCGGACAATTCCGCGCCGAAGCCGCTGGTGCGGGTCGCCTCGTGGACGATCAGGCAGCGCCCGGTCTTCTCGACCGAAGCTTCGATCGCCTTGATGTCGAGCGGCACCAAAGTGCGCAGGTCGAGGATTTCGGCATCCACACCCTTGGCGATGCAGACCGCCTCCGCAACGTGCACCATCGTGCCATAGACCAGCACGGTCAGCTGTTCGCCCTCGCGCACGGTACGCGCCTTGCCGAGCGGGACCTTGTAGTAGCCTTCGGGCACCACAGAATCGGGGTGCTTCTTCCACGGTTCGACCGGCTTGTCGTAGAAGCCGGTGAACGGTCCGTTGTAGATGCGCTTGGGCTCGAAGAAGATCACCGGATCATTGTCTTCGATGGCCGATATCAACAGGCCCTTGGCATCATGCGGGGTCGCCGGGATCACGGTCTTGAGGCCTGCCACGTGGGTGAACAGCGCCTCGGGGCTCTGGCTGTGCGTCTGCCCGCCGAAGATGCCCCCGCCGAAGGGCGAGCGCACGGTGAGCGGCGCGATGTAATCCCCCGCCGAACGGTAGCGCAGGCGCGCGGCTTCCGAGATCAGCTGGTCGAGGCCGGGGTAGATGTAATCGGCAAACTGAATTTCGGGCACCGGGCGCAGCCCATAGGCCCCCATCCCCACTGCAGCGCCGATGATGCCGCATTCGCTGATCGGGGTATCGAAGACGCGGTTCTTGCCATGCTTTGCCTGAAGCCCGGCGGTGGCGCGGAACACGCCGCCGAAATAGCCGACATCCTCGCCCATGATGATCACGTCGGGATCGCGGGTGAGCATGATGTCGAGCGCTTCGTTGATCGCCTCGATCATATTGAGTCGGCGTTCCGGAATCACGTTCTCGCCCACGGCGGCCGGGGCGTCTGAAGGTTCTGGGCTCATCCGAAGGGCCTTTCGGTGCCGAATTTGGTGATGCGTTCGCGGATCGCCTGCTCGGCCTGTTCTTCGAGATGCCAGGGCAGCTCCTCGTAGACGTCCTCGAACATGGTGTGGAACGGGTGGTGGAGGCCGTGACCGAGGATGCCGTTCTTCTCGGCCTCCTTGGTGGTGGCCTTGACCTCTTCGGCGCAGGCGAGGTCCATCGCGGCCTGGCGATCCTCATCCCATTCGCCGATCGCGATCAGGTGGTTCTTGAGGCGGTTCACCGGGTCACCCAGCGGCCATTCCTCGCGCTCCTGCGCCGAACGGTAGCCGCTGGGATCGTCCGAGGTGGAGTGCCCTTCGGCACGGTAGGTGAAGTATTCGATCAACGTCGGACCGTGATTGCCGCGCGCGCGGTTGGCGGCCCATTCGGCAGCGGCATAGCAGGCGAGCGCGTCATTCCCGTCGACCCGGATCGCCGCAATCCCGTAGCCGAGCCCGCGGGCGGCAAAGGTGGTCCGCTCGCCGCCTGCAAAGCCTGAGAAGCTCGAGATCGCCCACTGGTTGTTGATCACGTTGAGGATCACCGGTGCATTGTAGACCGCTGCGAAGGTGCAGGCCGCGTGGAAGTCGCCCTCGGCCGTGCTGCCCTCACCGACCCAGCTTGCGGCAATGCGACTGTCGCCCTTGATCGCGCTCGCCATCGCCCAGCCCACCGCTTGCGGGCACTGGGTGGCAAGGTTGCCGGAGATGCTGAAGAAGCTGTGCTCGCGGCTCGAATACATGATCGGCAGCTGGCGGCCCTTCAGCTTGTCAGCGCGGTTCGAGTAGATCTGGTTGATCATCTCGAGCAGCGGATAGCCGCGCGCGATCAGGATGCCCTGCTGACGGTACGAGGGGAACACCATGTCATCGCTCGCCAGCGCCATTGCCGGCGGGATCGAGGTCGCCTCCTCGCCGGTGCACTTCATGTAGAAGCTGGTCTTGCCCTGCCGCTGGCCGCGGAACATCCGCTCGTCGAAGGCGCGCACCATCGCCATGTGGCCAAGCATGGCGCGCAGGGTGTCGGGGCTGAGGCGCGGGTTCCAGGGGCCGTGGGCCTGATTGTCGTCGCCCAGCACTCGCACGAGGCCATAGGCAAGGCCCGCCATCTGCGAGGGGTGGATGCCTTCATCCGGGCGCGCCTGGTCTCCGGGCTGACCGACCTCGATATGCGAGAAATCGGCGGTGTCGCCGGGGCGATACTTTGGCTCGGGCACGTGCAGCGAAAGCACCGGGCGGTTGCCCTGCTCGCTCTGCGGCGCGCGTCCTTCAGGTTCGGCCATGCCTCGCGCTCTCCCTCGTCGCACCCCTGCCGGATGGCGGTGCATTCATTGCTTGAATACGTATTTTTATTTCAACGTCCGAGAGCGGTCAAGCGCGCTGTCTGGCAAGGCTTACACCGCAACAGGGGCACTGATCGGAGGGAGCGGCGCGTAATCATGCACCACGAAATCTTCGATGGAATATTCGAATATTGTTTTCGGCTTGCGGATGATCTCGAGCCGGGGCTGGCCCTGCGGCGCTCGCGAGAGCTGCTCCTCGATCAGATGCGCGTGGTTGAGGTAGAGGTGCACGTCGCCCCCCATCCACACCAGCTCGCCCGGCTCCATGCCCACCTGCTGCGCGATCATCGCCGTCAGCAGAGCCGCCGACCACAGATTGAACGGCAGGCCTAGCGCAACATCGCAACTGCGCTGATACAGCACGCAGTTAAGTCGAGCGTTCTCACCCTCACCCGACACATGGAACTGGTAGGTCTTGTGACACGGCGGCAGCGCCATGCGATCAAGCTCGGCGACGTTCCAGCCTTCGATAATGTGGCGGCGGCTGCCGGGACTGGTCTTTAGGCTCTCGATCACCGCGGCGATCTGGTTGATGCCCTCGCCCTTTTCGTAAAGCCCGTCGGGGCGGTAGCGATAAGTGGGCCAATCGACCCACTGCTTGCCGTAGACCGGCCCAAGATCACCCCAGCGCAGAGCGAAGGCTTCGTCATCGGCGATTCGCGCGACGAATTCTGCGAGGCTGATCGCATCGCCCATCTCGCGAACGTAACGCGCGTGCGGCCACTCGTTCCAGATCTTCACGCCTTGCAGCACCAGCGGGCGGATGTTGGTTGAGCCCGTCAGGAACCACAGCAGCTCGCGCGTCGCGGTCTTCCAGTAGACGCGCTTCGTGGTGAGCAGCGGCATCGCCCCGCCGCCAAGGTCGAAACGCAGCATTGCTCCGCACACCGACTTTGTGCCGATGCCGGTGCGGTCAATCCGCTCGCTGCCCGTCTCCCAGATCTGCCGCATCAGATCGAGATATTGCTGCTCGGGATGCGATTGCAGTGGTGCGGAAAGGGGATTCGCGAGGGTGGCCATAGGGGTGACTATAGGAGCGCAATTGCCCGCTTGCCACCATGCTCATGCCAACCTATAGGGCGCGCCTTGCCTCGATCCACAGGTGGTTTTGCCCCTGCGGAGCCGACACGGTCGGGGAGTAGCTCAGCCTGGTAGAGCACTGTCTTCGGGAGGCAGGGGCCGGAGGTTCGAATCCTCTCTCCCCGACCAATTTCGGCATCTAGCGCCGCCAGTTCAATGAGGGTTTCTCAGCGAGGGGAAACCGGCCGGTAATGGCGGTGTACCAAGGGGGCGCAGCCTGAGCTGAACCGTGTCACATTAACCGCCGCTCAGACCACAAACGCACAAAGCCTTGGCCTGCCCGACGAGAGACAAGCGAATCGCCTGATCTTAACCATGTGCGGGTGGGAGCGGCCGGATGGAGCGTGCGCCAGCGTTTAGCTGCATGCGGCTATGGCGCTACCTAAAAATCTGCGCAGGACAATAAAAAAGCCCCGGTTTCCCGGGGCTTTTGCGGTTATCGGGCACCGCGAATTAGCGGGTCGACCCGAAACACCAGGAGAAATATCCCCACATGTTTCTTACTCCTATCAAGCGTGACGCCTGATAAGCGTTTTAACACATTATTAACCCTAATCAAGCGTTAACTGCTGCCCTGCCGCCTCCCATCATTGCGAGCAGTTCGGACATCGCGATCGCCCGCGAGAACAGGTAGCCCTGCGCCTGATCGCAACCCATCGCCCTGAGGGTCGCGGCGACCTCGAGATCTTCCACACCCTCGGCCACGACGGTCTTGCCGAGCGAATGGGCAATTTCGATCGTCGCGCGCACGACGGCGCGGCTTTCCTCCGATGTCGCCATGTGCTGGACGAAGCGCTTGTCGATCTTGAGCTCTGAGCTCGGCAGCTTCTCGATGTATTCCAGGTTCGACTGGCCAGTGCCGAAGTCGTCGATCGACAGACAGATGCCCCGCGCCTTCAGCGCCGCAACCTGCGGCGCGATCCGGTCATCCTCGAGCTTGGCGGTCTCGGTCAGTTCGAGCGTGAGGTTCTCGGGCGGGAAATTGTAGCGGCCCAGCATCGTCATGATCTCGAACAACAGATGCGTGTCCGACAGGCTTTTGGCCGACATGTTGACCGCCAGCTTGAAGCGCGGGTCGAGGGCGATCGCCTGTTTGCCCTCGACCAGCGCTTTCTCCATTACGATCAGCGTGAGCTCGTTGATCCGGTCGCCCGCCTCGGCGGCGAGGACGAGGTCCTGCGGATTGACGAATTCGCGCCCGTCGGGCTTCCAGCGGATCAGTGTCTCGGCGCCGACAATCCGGCCCGAGGCCAGGTCGATCTTGGGCTGATAAGCAACCCCGATATCGCGGTTCCGCAGGCCCTTTTCGAGCACGCGGATCAGCTCGAGCCGGTTGTTGCGCGCCTCGAGATGGGCCGCATCATTGATGATGAAGCGCACACCGCGGGTCGCCGCCTCATCAGCCGCCTGCATCGCTTTCTTGATGCGCAGCGCCACAGGGAGGTCGTAATTGGTGTCGATCCCCAGCGCCGGCGCGCTATTTGAGGATTGCCAGTCGTGATTGATCGCGGTCCTGAGCATCAACGCCAGGCCGTCGGCGTGCCGCTCGAGATCGCTGGTGGACATGCGCGGCGAAAGCCACACGAGCTGGTCGCGCTCGAAGGCGACGTCGTCGACCTCGCCGGGCGCCTTCACATAAGCGATCAGCGTGTTGACGAACTCGCCGATCTCGCGCGGTGACCATTCCTCGGAAATCTCGGCGAGATTGGCGATCTTGAGCGCGTAGATGTCGCACTCCTCGCTCGGCTTGTCCGAGCTGATCGCGTTGGTCGTCATCGCGTTGACGGAGCCACTGTAATACTTGCGGTTGATGCGCCGGAACCCGAACGCCGCACCGCCCAATGTCAGCAACGCCGACATGATGTCGATATTGATACCGAAGTCGTCGAGCAGGAACGGCGCGAGCACCAGACCGACCGCAACTACCGTCAGAACCGTGTTGGTTTTTGACCGGCCCCGTACCATCCAGCCAATGGCGCCAGCAGCGAGGATCAACGCCGGGAACCACATCAGGTCATTCGGCACTCCTCGCTTGAGGGTATGCGCTCCCATGATGTGGAAATAGGCGCCCGGAATTCGGCCGTTGCGCAGCGGCATGACGTATACGTCGGCAGAATTGTAGAAGGCCTCGCCGATAATCACGTTTTTGCCGGCAAGATCGCGCTTCGCGACCCGGCCCTCCAGCACATCGATGTAGCTGAATGTCGGGATGGTGCGCGGGTCGAAGGCGTAGTCGGGGCGATACACGCGGCCAGGACCGGTATATCCGGCAAGCACAGCTGAGAGCGAGGGGTGCTTGCTACGATCAACCTCGACTTGTGTGGGGAACGAGACCGACCAACCGAACGGACTTCCACGACCGTTCATCGCTGCCATGTTAGCGTAGCGCTGGAACTCGGGAAGCGGAACCACCTGGTCGACGACTTGGAAACCGTATTCGTGCTGCGGCACCACGCCGAGCCAGACTTGGCCACTGTGCCGACTGAGCGCATCGATGAAGACCTTGTTCGCAGCCGGGTTCTCGACCGAGGCGTGCGCGCGGTCAAAGGTGATGCGCTTTACGCCGAGCTTCGCCAGCTGGTCGATGACGCGGGCTTCCTGGACGCGCGTCGGCAGGCTGCCGTTGAAGGCATTCAACGTCATGTCGTCGACCGCGATCACCGCGATGTCCTGCGGCGCAGGGCGGCTTCTAACCTCGGCGCGAGCTGCGCGGTAGAAGTCCTCCGCCGGGAGCGGCAGTTCGATGGCAGAGGAAATCAGCCCAAACAGGATCGCGGCCACGGCCACCTTGATCCGCTTGCGGCGGAGCAGGCCCTCGCCCGAACTGCGCGAGTTTTCAGATTGCGAATCAGTCGCTTCCTCGCCGAGAACCCCGAACGCACGCCGCATCCTGTCGGCACGAGAAGTAAACCAAGCAATCATCAGGCGCGAAAATCCCGTTGGGAAACCCGCCTTGTTCCTAGGTTGTAGTGGTTAATTCATTGCAAAGATTTCACGCAGCAACCGCGTAGTAACCCTAAGCTCGCTCACATCACCCGGTCGGCGAGAAACCCAAGCATGATCGTCAGCACGCCAAGGCCGATCGACAGGTGCCAGCGCATCCGCAGGAAATCGGACTGCGCAAAGCCCAGCGCGCGGTCGATGAGCGGCGATCCAAGGATCAGCGCGCCGAGGTACAGCAGCGCCGGACCGGGCCACTCCCAACCGAAGGACCACGGCATGAACAGCGCCACGGCGATAAGGCTTGGCATCACCGCCAGTGCGTAGGCACCGGCTGTGGCCCTGCCACTCGCGGCCGCCTGCCCCCACCACACGCCGCCGAGGAAGCTGAAGATTGCAGCCGCATAGGCATAGCCGCCGGCAAGCGCGGCGTAGCGCCACTCGTGACCCGTCGCGAGCAGGCCGACGCACAGGATCTGCGGCACGAGCCCGGCATAGCCGAGCGCGCGCGCGGTGTTAGAAAGGGAGGGGGTGGGTGCCGCAATGTGTTCGTCCATTGCGCCACAAGTCGTGTGGGCCCCGGCCGGTTCCCGCCAGCTTGCCTCTCGCAAGCGTTTCCGCCACCAGACGCGGCATGAACCTGTTCGATCTTACTGGCCGCTCGGCCATCATCACCGGCGGCAATGGCGGCCTTGGCCTCGCGATGGCGCGCGGGCTCGCCAAGGCGGGTGCGAATGTTGCGATCTGGGCGCGCAGCGAGCCCAAGAACGCCGCCGCGGTGGAGGAATTGCGCAGCCTCGGCGCGGGCGACGTGCTGGCGCTGACCTGCGATATCGCGGACGAGGCGCAGATCGAGCTCGCGATGGCCCGGACCCTCGCCGCCTTCGGGCGCGCCGACGTGTGTTTCGCCAATGCCGGGATCTCGGGCGCAGGCACGGCGATTCCCGACATCACCGCCGAAGGATGGGACCACACGCTGGCCGTCAACACCCGGGGCGCGGCGCTGGTCTACAAGCATGTTACGCGTCACATGATCGACCGCGCCAAGGCGGGCGATGCGGGCGGCAAGCTTGTCGCCACCTCCTCGGGCCAATCGATCATGGGCGTCAACCGCTCCTCCGACTATGCCGCCTCCAAGGCTGCCCTGAACGGCCTCACCCGCGCGGCCGCCTTCGAGCTGGCGCGCCACCAGATCACCGCCAACGCGCTCCTGTTCGGTTATTACGAGACCGACATCACTGCCAAAGCCGACCCGAAGTTTGCCGAATGGATGAACCGCCGCATCCCGCTGCGCCGTCCGGGCGACCATGCGGGGCTGGAGGGCCTCGCAGTATTCTTCGCCTCGCCCCATTCCGACTACATCACCGGGCAATGCCTGCCCGTCGATGGAGGCCTTTGCATCTCCTAGTTGTGTCGAGGCTGAGGCGCGCCATCTCAAGCGAGGAACAGGCGGCAAGTCTGGTCGTTAGCGCTCAAAGCCCCTTACAAGCGGAAGCCCCCTCCCCGTGTCTGACGACGACAACCAGATCCCAGATTTCGACAAGCTCCCCGAAGACCGCTCCCGCCAGCGTGCGGTGCCCGCAGGCCGCGTGGCGCGGATCGGCACCTTCGGGCGATTGGTGGGCGGCGTTGCGGGCGGCATGGTGGCCGAAGGCGCGCGGCGGCTTGCCAGCGGCGAAGGCATCACCGCGCGTGACCTGATCCTCACCCCCGGCAATGTCCAGCGCCTCACCGACCGCCTCTCGCACCTGCGCGGTGCGGCGATGAAGATGGGGCAGATGATCAGCCTGGATGCGGGCGATTTCCTGCCGGACGAGCTGTCGAAAATCCTCGCCACATTGCGCGATCAGGCCAATTTCATGCCGACCAAGCAGCTCGACCAAGTGCTGAAGAGCGAATGGGGTCCGGACTGGCGCAAGCAGTTCCGCTGGTTCAACCCCCGACCGATCGCCGCCGCCAGCATCGGTCAGGTGCACAAGGCGCTGACCCGTGACGGACAGGAGCTGGCGATCAAGGTCCAGTACCCCGGCGTTGCCAAGAGCATCGATTCCGATGTCGACAACGTGATGACGCTACTCAAGGTCGCAGGCTTCGCCCCGCCTGAACTTGAGGTGGGCAAGCTGATGGCGGCCGCCAAGCAGCAGCTCCACGAGGAGGCCGATTACCAGCGCGAAGGCGAGCAGATGGCGCTGTATCGTGAGCAGTTGGCGGGTACCCCCGGCTTTGTCGTGCCCAGGCTTCACGAGGGCCTGACGCGTGGATCAATCCTCGCGATGAGCTTCGAGGAAGGCGTTTCGATCGAGGAGCTGGGCAACGAAAGCCCCGAGCGCCGCGACGAGGTCTATGCCCGGCTGATCCGGTTGGTGACGCGCGAGCTGTTCGAATTCGGCGTGATGCAGACCGATCCGAACTTCGCCAATTTCCGATACCGCCGCGAGACGGGCGAGATCATCCTGCTCGATTTTGGCGCCTGCCGTCCGGTCGATCCGGCGGTCGCGAACGGCTATCGCCGGATGCTCGAAGCGGGCCTCAGGGGCAATGCCGAGGAAGTCCTCAAAGCCACAATCGAGGCTGGCTTCATGATGCCCATCGTCGCGGAAAAGCACCCCGAGCGGGTGAACCGGATGATCGAGATCGTGGTGGGCGAGATGCGCGAGGATGCGCCCTTCGACTTCGGGGATCGCGCCTTCATTCCGCTGCTGCGCGACGAGGGCTTTGCGATCGCGCAGGACAAGGACACCTGGGCCTTCCCGCCGATCGAGACGCTGTTCGTGCAGCGCAAGGTTTCGGGCACGGCGCTGCTCGGCGCGCGGCTGAAGGCGAAGGTCAATATCCGCCGGATCACCGAGGAAGTGTTGGCAAACACCTCGCCGAAAGCGGCGGCTGCGGCTTGATCCCCGCTAGACCCCTTCTAGCCCCGCTTTGACCCCACGCAGAACGTGGTTAACCCACCGTTAGGCGCGTCTTGCGGTGCGTTTGCGAGCATAGGTTGATGTTTCACGTGAAACCAACAGGATAGCCTGTAGACACCTCGCCTGATTTGATTTAACTCGCCGCCATGCACGGGGGGATCGAGCAAAGATTTGGGGTGTTATTCGTGTGTCTCGGCAATATCTGCCGGTCACCGATGGCCGAAGGTGTGTTCCGCGAACTGGCGCATCGGGACGGCTTTGCGTGCCTCGTCGATTCGGCTGGAACTGCTTCCTTCCACCTCGGCAGCCCGCCCGATCCGCGCACGATCGCGGTCGCCGCACGCCACGGCGTCGACATCGCCGGGCAGGCCGCGCGCCAAATCGAGCGCGATGACTTCTATCGCTTCACCCACATCGTCGCGCTCGACCGCGCCAATCTCGAAGGCATCCGCTCCCGCGCCCCGCGCGACGGAACCGCTCAGGTATCCATGCTCATGGACGCGGTCGAGAGCCGCAAGGGCGAGCCTGTGGCAGACCCCTACTACGGCGACGATGCCGCCTTTGAAGCGGCCTGGCGCGAAATCCATCAAGGCGTCGAAGCCTGGCTCCACCGCCTGATGCGTGAGGCCGAGCAGCTCAAAGCTTGAAGGTTTGGGGCCTAGCCGCCCCGCAAGAGTTGGACGCCCCAGTCACGTTCGAACAGGTACAATAGCAGCCGCGCCGCCTCGCCGCGCGCACTGGTGAGGCCCCCGTCACGCTCCATCAATAGCCGCGCATCGGCATGGGCGGAAGGAAGCAGGCGCTGGACCTGCTCGAGATCGGCGATGCGGAACCCCGCCTCGCCCGACTGCCGCGTGCCGAGTAGCTCGCCGCCGCCTCGAAGGGCAAGGTCTTCTTCGGCGATGCGGAACCCGTCCTGCGTCTCGCGCATCAGGGCAAGCCGCGCGCGCCCCGTTTCCGACAGCTGGGCCGAACGCAGCAGCAGGCAGGTCGATTTCTCCGCCCCGCGCCCCACGCGGCCGCGCAGCTGGTGGAGCTGGGCGAGGCCGAAGCGTTCGGCCTGCTCGATCACCATGAGTGTCGCAGACGGCACGTCGACTCCGACCTCGATCACCGTGGTGGCCACCAGCAGCCGCGCCTGCCCGGTGGCGAAGCGCTCCATCGCGGCGTCCTTGATCTCGGGGCGGAGTTGGCCGTGGACCAGCACCACCGCCTCCCCGAACCGCTCCTTCAGCGCAGCAAATCGCGCCTCGGCTGCCGCAATATCGGCAAGGTCCGGCGCGCCGTCGATCTCGCGCACCATCGGGCACACCCAATAGGCCTGCTGCCCCCCGGCCAAGTGGCGTTCGACACCGGCGACCACCTCCTCGATCCGCTCCATCGGCACGACACGGGTATCGATGGCCTGCCGTCCGGGCGGCAGCTCGTCGAGGCGGCTGACGTCCATCTCGCCATATTGCGCCAGCGTCAGCGAGCGGGGGATCGGCGTTGCGGTCATCGCGAGGGCATGCGGGGCGCGGCGGCCCTTTGCAGCCAATGCGAGGCGCTGCGCGACCCCAAAGCGGTGCTGCTCGTCGATCACCACGAGGCCGAGATCGCGGTAATTCACCGTGTCCTGAAAGATCGCGTGTGTGCCGACGAGGAGCTGGATCGACCCATCCATCAGCCCCATCAGGATGCTCTCGCGCTCCCGCCCCTTGGCGCGCCCGGTCAGGATCGCGACCTCGACGCCCGTCGGCCCGAGCATCTTGCGCAGCGTCTCGAAGTGTTGGCGCGCGAGGATTTCGGTCGGCGCGAGGAGCGCGGCCTGCTTGCCCGCTTCAACGGCGATCAGCATGGCGTTGAGCGCCACTACGGTCTTACCCGCCCCGACATCGCCCTGCAGCAGCCGCAGCATCGGCGCTTCCTGCGCCATGTCGCCCTCGATCTCGGCAATCGAGCGGGTCTGCGCGCCGGTGAGGCCGAAGGGGAGCTGCAGCTTGGCTCGCAAAGTGCCGTCGCCTGCCAGCGCCTGACCCTTGCGCCGCCGTCCGTCAGCCTTGACCAGCAGCAGCGCAAGGCTGTTCGCCAACAGCTCGTCATAAGCAATCCGGTCGCGCGCCTTGGCATCGGTGCTCTCGTGCGCAAGCCGCAGCGCCGGGCCCCAAGCGGGCCATCCGGCGTGCGCCAACTGGCTCGGCTCGATCCATTCGGGAAGCTCGGGCAGCCGGGCGAGCGCCTGCGCCACGAAGTCGGCGATGCGTGGCTGGGTGAGGCCTTCGGAGAGGCGATAGACCGGCTCGCTCATCCGCCCCATATGCGCCGCGCTCTCGACCTCGATGTGGTCGGGATGGACGATCTGGAGCATGTCGCCGTAGCGGTCGATCCGCCCGGCGATCCAGCGTGTCTCGCCGACCGGCAGGAGCTTCTTGGCCCCGAACGCCGCCTTGCCGAACCAGTTCAGCGAACAGATATTGCCCGCCGCATCTTGCGCCAGCACGCGGTATGGCCCGCGGCTTCCGGGACGCGGGGCGCGGTGCTCGATCGGCGTTAGCGCAATGATAACTTGCTCGCCCTCGCTTGCGGAATCGAGATCGGCGACCGCGCGCCGGCTGACGAAACGCTCGGGCAAGTGGTAGGCGATATCCTTGATCCGCGTGAGGCCGAGCTTTTCGAGCGGCTTCATCAGCTTGGGCCCGACACCTTCGAGTGTCGTGACTTCGGCGAAGAGCGGATTGAGGGCCTCGGGGCGCATGATGCATTCGCTAACACCGTGATTGCGTCTTTGCGAGTTGAAGCGGCGCAGACCTGTGGCTAGGTGAGCGTCATGACCGACACGCCCACTTTCGAACAGCGTCTCGCCCGCGCGAAATTCCGCAGCTGGCACCGCGGCACGCGCGAGGCCGACTACATGATCGGCGGCTACTTTGATCGCTACCACGCAGGCTGGGGCGAGACGGAGATGGTGTGGTTCGAGGCGTTGCTCGACGAGGACGATGTCGACGTGATGGCCTGGGCGCTGGGCTCGCAGCCCCCGCCAGAGCATCTCGCGGGCGAGCTTCTCGTCGGCATGCAGAAGCTCGATTACGTCGACATTCCGCGCTGACGCCTGCGCTGTTCGACACGGCGACTTTGGACGCCTAAGGCCCGGAACGAATTGCCCGCCCCTGCGCTTGCTTAACGGCGCGCGACATGCGGGCCACCACCTCCAACCCCCTTCTCGGATGAGCAGGGGGCTCTTTTGTTTGGCGAACGAACACTATGCCTGACTTGAACCGCATCCTTGCGGCCCGCGATCCGCTGACCCTCGCCTCGCTACCGCGCGGGAGCCTGCCGCTTGTGTTGTCAGATCTCGCGCGCGCCGCGAAACGCCGGGCGGTGTATATCGCGCCCGACGATGCCGCGATGCGCGCCGCCGCCGAAGCTGCGCGCTTCTTCGCCCCCGAGATCGAGGTGATCGCGTTCCCCGCATGGGACTGCCTGCCCTACGACCGGGCCAGCCCCGCACTGTCTGTCAGCGCCGAGCGCCTTGCCGCGCTCCACCGGCTCCAGCAGCCCGGCAACGCGCAGCAATTGCTGGTGACCACCATCAACGCGGTGCTCCAGCGCGTGCTCACCCCGTACCGCGTGCGCGAGTCCGTGCGCGAGTTCAAGGTGGGCGTGCAGATCGGGCACGGCAGCCTCGCCGCGCTGCTGACCCGGCAGGGCTACAGCCGCACCGACACGGTGATCGACCACGGGGAGTTCGCGGTGCGCGGCTCGATCGTCGACATCTTCCCCTCCTCGCTCGATAGCGGGCTTCGGCTCGACTTCTTCGGCGACGAGCTTGAGAGCCTGCGCCTCTTCGACCCTGTCACGCAGCTGACGGTCGAGCGCATTGATAGCCACCTGCTCCTGCCCGCGTCCGAGGCGCTGCTCGACGAGGAGAGCATCAAGCGCTTTCGTTCCCGCTACCGCGAGCTATTCGGAGCCAACGCGACGCAGGACCCGCTCTACGAGGCGGTCAGCGAGGGGCGGCGCCTGGCGGGTATGGAGCACTGGCTCCCGCTGTTCGAAACCAAGCTGGCAACGCTGTTCGACCACCTCGCCTCGGACGACGTGGTGGTGATCGACCAAGGCGCGCTCGGCGCGGCCGAGGAGCGGCTCACCGACATCACCGACTACCACGAACAGCGCGGGCGTATCGCGAGCGAGAAGAAGGGCAGCTACCGGCCGCTGAAGCCCGATGCGCTCTACCTCGCCCGCGCCGAATTCGACGACGCGCTGGCTGCGCAGCCCGTCCACCGCGCCACCGGATTCGTGTCGAAGGAAGGCGCGGCGGTGCTCGATTTCGGCTTCCGCTCGGCCCGCGACTTTTCGCCCGAGCGTGGGCGAAGCGAGAACGTCTACGAGGCCGCCGCTGCGCATTTCAAGGCGGTTGCCAAGTCCGGACGCAAGGCGCTCGTCGCCGCCTATTCGATCGGCAGCGCGCGGCGCATCGCAGCGATCCTCGACGAAGCGGGCGCCAAGACCGCGCTCGCGAACACGTGGCAGGAGGCGCTGGGCCTCGCGGCGAAGAACAAGGTCGCGGTCGCGGTTCTCCCGCTCGAAACCGGCTTCGCGAGCGACACGCTCGAACTCGTTACCGAGGCCGACGTGCTCGGCGACCGGCTGGTCCGGCGAAAGAAGAAGCGCAAGGATTCCGACGCCTTCCTTGCCGAACTTCAAGCGCTGAGCCAAGGCGATCTGGTCGTCCATATCGAGCACGGGATCGGCAGGTATCTCGGGCTTGAGCCCATTCCGGTGGGTCAGAGCCGGCACGATTGCGTCGCGCTCGAATATGCGGGCGGGGACAAGCTGTTCATCCCGGTCGAGAACATCGATGTTCTCACCCGCTAT
This sequence comes from uncultured Alphaproteobacteria bacterium, assembly GCA_963765775.1. Taxonomy (GTDB): domain Bacteria; phylum Pseudomonadota; class Alphaproteobacteria; order Sphingomonadales; family Sphingomonadaceae; genus Erythrobacter. Next base: position 204,440 of record CAVXXQ010000002.1, on the reverse strand, counting down.
GGCTCGTCCGACCAGGCCGTCGTGCTGGACAGGCTCGGTGGCGAGGCCTGGCAGCGCCGCCGCGCCAAGCTCAAGGAGCGCATCACCGCGATCGCCGGCGAGCTGATGCAGGTCGCCGCCGCGCGGGCGCTGCGGCAGGCACCCGCCCTCCCCGCCGATCCGGCAACCCTTGGCCAGTTCACCGACCGCTTCCCGTGGTCGGAGACTGAAGATCAGGAACGCGCCATCGCCGATGTGTTGTCAGACCTCGACAGCGGCCGTCCGATGGACCGTCTGGTCTGCGGCGATGTCGGCTTCGGCAAGACCGAGGTTGCCCTGCGCGCAGCCTTCGTTGCCGCGATGAACGGCCAGCAGGTCGCGGTCGTCGCGCCGACCACGCTGCTGGCCCGCCAGCATTACACGAACTTCGCCGAGCGTTTCGCAGGCTTCCCCCTGAATGTCGGACGCCTGTCGCGTCTGGTCACACCCAAGGAAGCCGCCGAAACCCGTGAGGGGCTGGAAAACGGCCACATCGACCTTGTTGTCGGCACGCACGCGATCCTTTCCAAGTCGACCAAATTCAAGAACCTGGGCCTTGTGATCGTGGATGAAGAACAGCGCTTCGGCGTCACGCACAAGGAGAAGCTCAAGCAGCTTCGCGCTGACGTCCACGTCCTCACCCTCACCGCCACGCCGATCCCGCGCACGCTGCAGATGGCGATGTCGGGCCTGCGGGAGCTCTCCACCATCCAGACACCTCCCGTGGACCGTCTCGCGGTGCGCACCTACGTGATGGAGTGGGACGACATGGTGATGCGCGAGGCTTTGCTGCGCGAACATCACCGCGGCGGGCAGAGCTTCATCGTCGTGCCGCGCATCTCCGACATGGCCGATGTCGAGGAATGGCTGCGCGAGAACGCGCCCGAGATCAAATCCGTCTCCGCTCACGGCCAGATGTCCCCCAGCGAGGTCGAAGAACGCATGGGCGCCTTCTACGACCGCAAGTACGATGTGCTGCTGTCGACCACCATCGTTGAAAGCGGGCTCGACATTCCGAGCGCCAACACGATCATCATCCACCGCGCCGACCGCTTTGGCCTTGCCCAGCTCTACCAGCTGCGCGGGCGGGTCGGGCGGGCCAAGCTGCGCGCCTATGCCTACCTCACCCATCAGGCGGGCGTGGCGCTGTCGGAGATTGCGCAGAAGCGGTTGAAGGTGCTCGGCGATCTCGACACGCTGGGCGCTGGCTTCCAGCTCGCCAGTCACGATCTCGACATTCGCGGCGCGGGTAACCTGCTTGGCGACGAGCAGTCGGGCCACATCCGCGAGGTCGGTTTCGAGCTTTATCAGGCGATGCTGGAGGAGGCGATCTTGGCGGCCAAGGCGGGCGAAATGGGTCTGGAACGTCCGCGCGACAAGCTAACCCCGCAGATCACCGTCGATGCCCCGATCATGATCCCCGAAGAATATGTTCCGGACCTCGCGGTGCGGATGGCGCTCTACCGCCGCCTCAACCAAGCCGAAGGGCAGATCGAGATCGAAAGCCTCGCTGCCGAGATGATCGACCGCTTTGGCGACCTGCCGCAACCGACCAAGAACCTCGTGCGACTGATCGAGATCAAGCATCAGGCGATTGAGGCCAACATCGCCAAGATCGACGTCGGCGCGCGCGGCACGCTGGTGGGCTTCCACAATGACGACTTCCCCGACCCCCTCGGCCTCATCGCCTATGTCGGACGGCTCAACGAAGGCGGCAAGGAAACCGCCAAGCTGCGTCCCGACATGAAGCTGGTGATCAACCGCGCCTGGGGCGATCCGCAGAGCCGGCTGAACGGATTGTTCCAGCTGACCAGGGGATTGAGCGGGATTGTGAAGAAGGCTGCGAAGGGGAAGAAGGCGGCATAGGGGGGGCTGGCCAGCGTCAGCCCGTCAACCGTGCCCCATCCCGCGAGCGGTTCTCGCCAGCGCCACAACGCGTTCGCTCGGCATGGGCTGGGCGCGCAGGAAGCCTTGCCAGTAGTCACAGCCTTCTGCGGTGATCGCGGCGCGCTGGATCTCGTCCTCGATCCCTTCGGCATAGACCGCCAGGCCAAGCGCCTTGGCCAGCGCGACGATCGCACGCAGCACCGCGAGCGCGGTCGCATCGGCGGGCACGCCCTCGACCATCGCCTTGTCGAGCTTGAGAGCATCGAGCGGCAGCTCGCGCAGGTAACGGAAGTTGCAGAACCCTGCGCCAAAGTCGTCGAGTGCGGTGCGGAATCCGAGGCCGCGCAGCGCCTTCAGCGCGCTGGCGGCTTGGGCGAGGTTGCGCAGCAAGACGTCCTCGGTGATCTCCAGCATCAACCGCTGCGGCGCGATTTCGGAGCGACCGATCAGCGCGGCGAAATCGGCAGCGAAGCGCGGGTCGCCGAGCTCTTCCGGGGTGATGTTGAGCGACAGCGTCAGCGTCTCGGGCCAGGTCGCCGCATCCTCGAGCGCCCGGGCGACCACGTGGCGCGAAAGCGGGGCAACCAGTGCCGCCCGTTCGGCCACTGCGAACAGATCGCGCGCACCGATCGCTCCGAGTGTCGGATGCCGCCAGCGCGCCAGCGCCTCGGCCCCGGTGAGCGCGCCGGAGAGGCATTCGAACTGCGGCTGGAAGAGGACCTCGATCTCGCGCCGGTCGAGCGCGCGCAGAAGGTCTGCCTCTAGCACCTCAGGGCTGACACCGGGCAATCGTCCGCGCACAGGCCCCCGCAAGGATGTTCGACCCTGTTCCATTATGCTCCCCTTACCCCAGTCTTCCTTACGCGTCGATTTCACACCTGCCTCGCATCAATTGCAATCCGCCCGAATCTGGCACATCAGGGGAAACGCCAAGTGACGCGCCGGGGATAAGCGCTGCGGCGCCGCTTTTGTCCTCGGGAGGGGGAATAATGTCGGGCAATCGAGCAACCAGCGGGGCGACCTATGAGCGGCTTGCGCTGCTCGCCTCGGATACTGAGCGTGCGCAGGAAGCCCGCGATGCGCTGCTCGCGCAAGGCGACTGGGTGCCGCTCGAAGAGGCCGATGCTGTGGTTGTGCTCGGCGGTGACGGCTTCATGCTTCAGACCTTGCATGCGATGATCGATGCAGGGCGGGTGATCCCGGCCTATGGGATGAACCTTGGCACGGTCGGCTTTCTCATGAACCGTTACCACAGTCGCACCGCAATCGCCGCGAGGGTCAACAAGGCGCGCCACTGGACGATCGCTCCGTTGCGGGTGGAGGCTTTGACGCAGGACGGCGAGACGCATCAGCTGTGCGCCATCAACGAACTCTCGCTGCTGCGCGAAACGCGCCAGACCGCCAAGATCGAGGTTACAGTGGGCGACCGGGTGCGGATCCGCGAGCTGGTGTGCGACGGGGTACTGGTGGCGACGCCGGCCGGTTCGACCGCCTACAACCTCTCCGCGCAGGGTCCGATCCTGCCGCTCGACAGCAAGATGCTGGCGCTGACCCCGATCAGTCCCTTCCGCCCGCGGCGCTGGCGCGGGGCGATCTTGCCCGACCGGATGCCGATCATCCTCAAGGTGCTCGACCCCGCCAAACGCCCGGTCGCCGCGGTGGCCGATCAGAAGGAGCTTCGCGACATCGCCGAGGTTCGCCTCCAGATCGCCCGCGACATCGACCTCACGCTGCTGTTCGATCCCGGCCAGAGCCTTGAGGAGCGGATCGTGGCGGAGCAGTTCGTCACGGCGTGAGTGGACGAAGTGCATGCGGAAAGCGCCCTGCGGAGGGCATCTACAAGCGCCCAGCAGTATCGCCGTATTAATACGGCAAGGCAGAGGCTACTTTCCCGCCAAATCTCTCTTGCAATCCCCAGCCCCCACCCATATAGGCGCGCTTCCGCTCTTCCTTAGACCGCTTGGAAGAGTTGCTCCCCGATAGCTCAGCGGTAGAGTAGGTGACTGTTAATCACTTGGCCGTAGGTTCGAATCCTACTCGGGGAGCCAATTTTCTGGGCTGAGAATAACTGCGACGGGCTTTGGCCACCGCGCCAAGTTCCTTGGTTCACCTGCCCTCTGGCGCGCGCGTCACGCCGGTGTGCGGCCCGCCGGTTTTACAGCCAGTCGCTTGGGCACCCTAATCATCGAATGGGAATGGCGGAAGCGGCGGGAGGCTGTCGTTTGCTGATGCATCGCGGACCGCGTGCCGGCTCATCCGGGCATACAGCGATTTCTCGACAAGGCTCTGCACAGTCGCAGGATCCATCGGTTCGCTGAAGGTCAAACCGGCTTTGTCTTTTTCCGACCAGACCACACAGCCCGTGACCGCTTCATGTCCCGTTATCTTGATGGTGTGGAGGCGGTCACGCGCAAGACCGCTGCCGGACACGGTGCGGATCAAGCACCCCTCTTCAGAGATGTCCGTTAGCTTGGCCGCGTAGGACAGCCCGTCCGGATCTCTGAGATCAACATCAAGTTCGATGCTGCGCCGCATGGACGATCGCCTGTCCTGCTCGGTTTCATCCTCGTTCCCGGACATGGCCGGTTCCTCGGGCCCGGTCGCCTTGCGCTCCTGCGCGCGGCGGTCAGTTCCCGAGCGCCTGTCAGCGCGCCTGCGATCCTCGCCCTCAAAGGGAACCTGTGCGTTTCTGCGCTCACTCTTGCGCCGGTCTTCGTCGCCTTCCATGCCACCCCCACGTTGGCTAGTTGCTACAGATTTGTCATACTATCCGCTCTCTGTTACTAAAATGGGATAGTTTTTTATTGTCCTGGGTCGTCTTGCGTCCTCCCCAAAACGGCAGGACTGCCACTGATGCGCCGATTGCGTTGACGATTGCACTCGCGACATCGGTCTGCTGTGCGCGTCGGCCTGCCCACCGCCCTGCTGTTCCTGATCGGCTACGCCAGCCAATGCAGCGGCGTATGCATGGTGCGCGCGGTACGCGAAATGATCGAGCGTCGTCGGGTGCATCGCATCGCCGGTCTCACGCTGGCCGCGGCTAGCGCGATGCTGTTTACAGGCGTGCCGCTGCTGCTCCCCAACCTGCTCGTGGGTTATACCGCCTTCATCGCCGCCTTGGTAGTGGGCCAGCTCCTGCAGAGCAAAGCGCTTAAATCCCCACCAGGAGCCTGATGCCCACCACCAGCACCAGCAGCGCGGTCAGCCAGCGGATCCCCTTGGGCGGGAGCAGGCGCGCGGCCAGCAAGCTGCCGATCTGCCCGCCGATCACCACTGCCACCAGCAAGGGCAGCGCTGCGCCTAGCGCGGTGCCAAACAGACCGGGACCGTTCTTGAGCATTTGTCCGGCAAGCCCGAATAGCGAGTTCATGAGGATGAACAGGCTCGCCGTGGCTGCAATCCCGCGCGCTTCATGCCAGCGGACCAGGTGCAGCAACGGCGCAAGGAAGATCCCTCCGCCGATCCCCACCAGCCCCGCGATATAGCCGAGCGGCGCAGCGGTGACCGGCATCCACCGTGCAAACCGCGTCGGCGACCCGTCAACATTCTCGCGCACCGGCACCAGCATGGTGAGACTGGTCAGCACGAGACTGCCTCCGAGCAGGGTCAGGAAGGTCGCCTCCTTGATCGGGGTCAGCCCGCCTAGGAAGCTTGCGGGCGCGCCAAGCGCGACGATCACCAGCGCCTTCTTCCACGGGGTGATCCCGGCGCGGGCGAAGCGGATGCTCGATCCCGCGACCACCACGATGTTGCACGACAGTGAGATCAACGGCAGCAGCCGGTAATCGAGCCCCGAAAGCGCCAGCAGCGCCGAATAGGTCGACCCTCCCCCGAAACCGACGCTGGCATAAAGCAGCGCGGTGACGAAGAAGGCGAGCGCCAGCAACACCGGAACGGCGCCGATCATCATCGCTCAGCGCGCCCCCCTGCCGCGCGCCGTCAGGCGATCGCGCGCGGGCTGAGCGCGCCGTGGCAATGCTTGTACTTCTGGCCGCTTCCGCACGGGCACATCGCATTGCGGCTGAGCCCCAGGTTGGCATAGGGATCGGTTCCTGATGCAGCGCCGCCCGGGCCGACTTCAGCCATCGGCGAACCTGCGAGCGAACCGAACAACTCAGGCCGCGCCGCCGAACCGTCAAAGTCGGCTGAATCATCAAGCCCGGTCAGCGGATCGATATGGCCGGTAAGGAAGTCGGGCAGGTCGGGCAGGCTTTGGGTCTGCGGCTGCTCGATGCGCAGCTCGGCGCGGAACAGGATCTTGGTGACCTCCTCGCGCAGAGTGTCGAGCATCGACTCGAACAGGCCGAAAGCCTCCTGCTTGTACTCGTTGATCGGCTGCTTCTGCGCTATGCCGCGCATCCAAATCACCTGGCGCAGCGCGTCGAGCGTGGCGAGGTGCTCCTTCCAGTGATGGTCGAGCTGGCGCAGCAGCACATCCTTCTCGACGATCCGCCAGATGGCCGGATCGGAGCTGGCGATTTTCTCGTCGGTCATCGTATCGGTCAGCTCGCGCAGCCGCTCCTCGAGAAGCTCCGGCTCGACCTGCTCCTCAGACAGCCACGCGTCGAACGGTGGATCGAAGCCGAAAATTTCCTCGGTGCGCGCCTTGAGAGCGGGGATGTCCCACTGTTCGGGGTATGAGCCCGGAGGGCAGGCAGCGCCGACCAGCGTGTTGATCGTGTCGTGCCGCATGTCGACCACGACCTCGTCGACAGTCTCGCTGTCCATGATCTCGGCGCGCTGTTCGTAGACCACCTTGCGCTGATCGTTCATGACGTCGTCGTATTCCACGACCTGCTTGCGCATGTCGTAGTTGCGGGCCTCGACCTTCTTCTGCGCGGTCTCGATCGCCTTCGACAGCCACTTCGAACCGATTGCCTCGCCGTCGGCAAGGTTGGAGTTCATCATCTTCGAGAACAGCGTATCGGGGCCGAAGATGCGCAGCAGGTCATCTTCAAGGCACAGGTAGAAGCGCGACAAGCCCGGGTCGCCTTGACGGCCCGAACGGCCGCGCAGCTGATTGTCGATGCGGCGTGATTCGTGGCGTTCGGTGCCGAGCACGAACAACCCGCCAGCTTCGCGCACGCGGTCCTTTTCCGCGGCGACTTCGGCCTTGATGCGGGCGATCGCGGCGTCGCGTTCCGGCCCCTCGGGCATCTCGGCCAGTTCGTCCTGAATGCGGTATTCGACATTGCCGCCGAGCTGGATGTCAGTGCCGCGGCCAGCCATGTTGGTAGCGATGGTCACGGTGCCAAGCCGTCCGGCCTGCGCCACGATCCGGGCTTCCTGTTCGTGGAAACGGGCGTTGAGCACCGAGTGCGTCACGCCTTCCTTGTCGAGGTAATCGCTGAGCAGTTCGGACTTCTCGATCGACACTGTGCCGACGAGCACCGGCTGGCCGATCTCCTGCTTCTCCTTGATCGCCTTGGCGATGGCGCCGAACTTGTCGGCGGTGTTCTTGTAGAACTCGTCGTCGTTGTCGATGCGCGCGACCGGCAGGTTGGTCGGGATTTCGACCACGCCGACCTTGTAGATGTCCCAGAACTCCGCCGCCTCGGTGGCCGCGGTGCCGGTCATGCCGGACAGCTTGGGATACATGCGGAAGTAGTTCTGGAAGGTGATAGAGGCGAGCGTCTGGTTCTCAGGCTCGATCCGCACGCCTTCCTTGGCCTCGACCGCCTGGTGCAAACCGTTCGACCAGCGCCGACCGTCCATCATGCGGCCGGTGAACTCGTCGATGATGATGATCTTGTCGTCCTTGACGATGTAATCGGTGTCGCGCTTGCGGCCGAAATTGGCGACCAGCGCCTGATCAAGGTGGTGGACGACCTGGGTATTCTCGACATCATAAAGGTTGTTGGTGGCAAGCAGGCCCTTCTCCAGAAGAAGCTGCTCAACCCCTTCAAGACCGTCTTCGGTGAGCTGCACGCGCTTCACCTTCTCGTCGATGTCGAGCCATTCGATCGGGATTTCGCGCGCCACGAGGTCGAGCGAAACGTAAAGGTCGGACTTGTCCTCGGTAGGCCCGGAGATGATCAGCGGGGTGCGCGCTTCGTCGATCAGGATCGAATCCACCTCGTCGACGATCGCGAAGTTGAACGGCCGCTGCGCCATCGCAGAGCGTTCGTGCTTCATGTTGTCGCGCAGGTAGTCGAAGCCGAATTCGTTGTTGGTGCCGTAGATGATGTCCGAATTGTAGGCGTCGCGCTTGAATTCTTCGGGCATGTTGGGGACGATCACGCCAACGCTCAGCCCGAGCCAGTTGTAGAGCTTACCCATCTCGGCCGCGTCGCGCCGCGCCAGGTAATCGTTGACGGTGACGACGTGGACGCCCTTGCCTTCCAGCGCGTTGAGATAGACCGCGAGCGTCGCCATCAGCGTCTTGCCTTCGCCGGTCCGCATTTCCGCGATCTCACCGCGGTGGAGCACAAGGCCGCCGATCAGCTGCACATCGAAGTGGCGCATACCGAACACGCGCACCGACGCCTCGCGCACCGTGGCGAAGCCTTCGGGCAGGATGTCGTCGAGGGTGGAGCCGGCATCGACGAGACCGCGCAGCTTGTCGGTCTGGGCCTGCAGCTGCTCGTCAGAGAGCGCCTGAATCTCGGGCTCGAGAGCGTTGACCTGCGCCACGATTTTCTGTGCGGCCTTGATGTAGCGGTCGTTGGAAGAGCCGAAGACCGACTTGACGATGGAATTGAACATGAAGCGAAACCTCTGGTCGAGCAGCGGCCCGTGACAGGGCCAGCATCAGCTTATGGGGAGAGTGCGCGCGGCTCTGAGGCTCTGCGCGCGCAAGAACACGGTTGATAAAGCCGATCGCCGCCTATTCGTAGGCGCGTTCGATACCCATCAGAACCGGCAAGCGCAGCGACCGCGGAACGGACGGCGGCAGACACGGTGTTTCGGCAGCGCGGGTCGCTTGGATCGTCGAGGGCGCAGGCTGACCTGCGACACTTTCAGCCTTGACCGCTTCGTCCCCGCTAGCCGCAGCAATGCTGGAGCTGCATGCCAGCGCCTCGGCCAGCGACGCCTGCGCGGTGCCGCCCAAAGCGACAAGGCCGGTAAACAGGGCCAGAAAGGCAAGGAAACGCCGGGTCATGTTGGATCCAGATAGGCAATTGTGGACGTTTCGTCCACCTGCTTTGCCGATTTACTGCGCCCGCATGCGCTTCTAGAGCCGCGTTCCATGGATATCGCACGCTCCCCCCTCGCCCGGCCCTTCCCCGCCATGCCCTCTATCGCTGGCGTCACGCTGCGCGTTGCGCGGGCGCAGTACAAGACGTGGGATCGATGCGATCTGACCTTCGCCGAACTGGCCGAGGGCACGGCGGTCGCGGGAGTCTTTACGAAGAGCGCCTGCGCCTCGTCCGAGGTCGAGATGGGCCGCGAGGCTGTCAGGCAAGGCCGCGCACGGGCACTGATCGTCAACGCGGGCAACGCCAACGCCTTCACCGGCTATCGCGGGCGCGAGGCGGTCGAAGCGATCATGAGCCAAGTCGGCGAGGCGCTCGGCTGCGCGCGTGAGGAGGTGTTTGTCTCCTCCACCGGCGTGATCGGCGTGCCGCTCCCCATCGACAAGGCGCGCGCCGGGATCGCCGCCGCATTGGTGGCAGAGCCGTGCGGCTGGGAGGATGCGGCGAACGCCATCGGCACCACCGACACCTTTGCCAAGGGCGCGGGCGCCTCGGCGATGGTGGGCGACACGCGGGTGGAACTGGCCGGGTTCATCAAGGGCTCGGGGATGATCGCGCCGGACATGGCGACGATGCTCGGATACATCTTTACAGATGCCGACGTCGCCCCCGCCTTCCTGCAGGAGGCACTGGAGCGCGCCAATGCCGCGACCTTCTCCTGCATCACGGTCGACGGCGACACCTCGACCAGCGACACCGTGATGGCCTTTGCTACGGCCAAGGCGGGCCATGCGCGGATCGAAGGTTGGGACAGCCCCGGTGCGGATGCCTTTGCCGCGGCCCTCGCCGACGTGTGCCGCGAGCTGGCGCAGCTGGTCGTGCAAGACGGGGAAGGTGCGACGAAGTTCGTCACCATCCGCGTTTCCGGCGCAGCGAGCGATGACAGCGCGCGGCGCATCGGTCTCGCCGTCGCCAACTCGCCGCTGGTGAAGACCGCGATTGCTGGCGAGGACGCCAACTGGGGCCGCGTGGTCATGGCGGTCGGCAAAGCGGGAGAGCCCGCAGACCGCGACCGGCTCTCGATCGCGTTCGGCGGCATCTGGACGGCAAAGAACGGCCTCCCGGTCGAAGGCTACGACGAAGCTCCGGTCGCAGCGCATCTCAAGGGCGAGGAGATCGACATCGCGGTCGACCTCGGCATCGGAGAAGGCCGCGCGACGGTGTGGACCTGCGACCTCACCCACGGATACATCGCCATCAATGCAGATTACCGGTCGTGAACGCGCTGGATGACGAAATTCGCGACCTGATGCGCTTTGCCGCGCAGCGTTCGATGATGCCGCGCTTCCGCAACCTTGCTGCGGGCGAAGTCGAGATGAAAGGCGCCGACGATCCCGTCACCATCGTCGACCGCGAGATCGAGGCCTTCCTGACAGAGGCGCTGACGAAACTTGCCCCCGGTGTTGCAGTCGTGGGCGAGGAGGCGGTCCATGCCGACAAGGCGGTGCTGGATCACCTTTCAGGCCAGTGCTGGATCATCGATCCGCTCGACGGCACGGCCAACTTCGCGGAAGGCAGGGAGCCGTTCGGGATCATCATCGCCCTAGCCGACGCGGGCGAGGCGGTTGCCGGGTGGATCTATGATCCGCACAAGGACCGCTTCTGCCACGCCCGGCGCGGCGAAGGCGCTTTCGTCGATGGCGAGCGCATCGCCGCGCGCACCACGGGACAGCAGCCGCCTGTAACCGCGGTGAGCCGCATCTTCCTCACCCCCGAACAATCAGCGATGGTCGATGCGAAGCTCGCGCCGCACTACACGCTGGTCGACATCCCGCGCTGCGCCGCCGAGCAATACCCGCGCCTCGCGCTGGGCGAGAACGACATTTCGAGCTTCAAGCGCACGCTCGCCTGGGATCACGCGGCAGGCGTGCTGTGGCTCAACGAAGCCGGCGGCAAGGCTGCGCGGCTCGATGGCAGCGAATACCGGGTGGATGAGCACGGCAGGGACGACACCCTCAAGGGCCTCATCGGCGCATCCAGCCCGGCGATCTGGGACGAATTCGTCGCCCGGGTACTGGCTTAGAGCTCGCTCTCGAGCCAGGCCTTGAGCTGGCCCTTGGGCGCAGCGCCGAGCTTGCGGGCCACGGCCTCGCCGTTCTTGAACAGCACCATCAGCGGGATCGACTGCACGCCCATCTGCGCGGCGATGTCGGTGTTCTCCATGATATCGATCTTGGCGATCTTCACCTGGCCCGCGAGCTCCTCGCTGATTTCCTCGAGTGCCGGCGCGATCATCTTGCACGGCCCGCACCAGTCGGCCCAGAAATCGACCAGCACGGGGGTATCGCTTCCCAGCACTTCGGCCGCGAAGCTCGCATCGGTCACATTGATGGTCGCCATTGTCGTAATCTCCTTTTGCCGGACCATAAGAGTCCCGGTCACACGAATGCAATCTAGTGCGCGCGCCTATTCACTCAATATCCAGGAGCGACAAGGATTGCTGCGGGGTCTGCAATGCCTTCTTGTGTAACGCCAGCATTTCGGGCGCGAGGTCGAACAACGCCGGGGCATGGGTGTAGAGCACCCCTGCGCGCACTTCGCGGCCCGGATAGATCGCCTGTAGCGCCGCGACATAGGCCGCCATCTGCCGCAAGGTCGCAATCGGAATCTCCGCCGATGCGGCAGGCGGGCGGCGGGTGGTCTTGAAGTCAACGACCGTGATCCGGCCCTCCTCGATCAGCAAGCGGTCGGCTGTGCCTGCAACCACCACACCGTCCACCGTCGCCGCGAGCGGCACTTCGGCAAGCGCATCAGCTGAGAAAATCGCCGCAAAGTCCGGATGGTCGATCACGGCAAGCGCGGCAGCAAGCATCTCGTCCCTTAGCTCGGAAGCAAGATCGCCCGCCTGCCGCCCAAGCCAGCGCCGCGCCGCGCCTTCCCGCTCAGCATGAGGCACATCGGGCAGGCGTTCGAGCAGCGCGTGGATCAGATTCCCCCGGCGCGCAGCATGGCGCCTGGCGTCGGGCGGGAGCGGCGGATCGCCGCCCTTGTCCTCGCCAGCGCTGGATGGCGCAAGCGGGCGCGGCGGGCGCGGTTCGAGGCCGATCGGAGTGGTCGCCCAGGTGGGCAGCGCGAATGGCGCGGCCGCCGGTTCCTTGGCACTCTCGTCAAGCACCAGCGGATCGGCGCGCTCGCCCCATTCCTTGCGCCAACCCCAGACGGGATCATTTAGCTCCTCACCTTCGAACAGGGGAGCGAGGCGGGCGTACCAGCTGTCGTCGTGCGGCTCGCCCTTTTTCGCCTCGTTCTTGTTGAGCGATCCGCCGATGAACAGCGCCTCCTCTGCGCGGGTCATCGCAACGTAAAGAAGCCGCCAATGCTCCTGTAGCACGGCGCGCTTCTTGGCCTCCTCGGCCTCGGCGATGCGGCCCTTCTTCTCGTCCTTGCCGAGGGGCGGCAGCGGCACCTCGCGCTTGCGGTCGGGCTTCAGGCCCAGCGGATCATCTTCAAGCGTCAGATCGCCCGCTTCGCCCGGCGCGCCGGCGGCATCGGCAAGGATCACGATCGGCGCCTGAAGCCCTTTGGAGCCGTGTACCGTCATCACCCGCACCTGCCCGCTGGCGCTGTCGGAATCGCGCTTGAGGTCCGCCGTCCCGGCATCGAACCACGCGATGAACCCAGCAAGGCTCGGCCAATGTTCGGCCTCGTAAGCGAAGGCGGCGTTGATCAGCTCGTCGAGCGGGTCGTTGGCCTCCGCACCGAGCCTTGCGACGAGCCGCGCACGGCCTTCCCACGGGCCGGTCAGGACCCAGGCGATCAGCGCTTGCGGGGTCTGGTAATCGGCGCGGCGCAACAGTTCGCGCAAGGCATCGGCGGTTGCGGCGACGAACGCGGGCGCGTCTGCGCGGCGCAGATAGTCCCAAAGCCGCACTGTGTCGGGCCGCGGCACGTGGGCAAGAATGTCGTCCTGCGTCCAGCCCATCAGCGGCGAGGCGAGCAGGTTGGCAAGGGCGAGATCGTCCTGCGGCTGCGCAGCGAACCGCAGCGCCGCCATCACGTCCTTCACCGCCAACGGCGCTCCTAGCCGCAACCGATCGACCCCCGCCACCGGCACGCCCTTGGCATAAAGCTTGGCGACGATCTGCGCGGCCAGCTCCTTGCGCTGGCGCACCAGCACCATGATGTCGCCCGCCTGTGCATGACGGCGGGCGCCCTTGGCGAGGACGAAAGGCTCGGTCCCGCTTACCCAGCGGTGCACCTGATCGGCGATGTTCTGTGCGAGCAGGGTATCGTGCTTGGGCAGCCAGTCGCGCTCGGCATCAGTACCCTCGCCTTCGCTTTCCTCGTCCTCCTTGTCGGCCTTGTCGGCCTTGTCGGCCTTGTCGGGCTTCACCGGCGGCCACAGCGTGACCAGCCCGGGCCGCGCATCGCCCTTGTGCTCGGCCGGCTGCTTGTCGAGCCCGAACTCGCCGAATCCGAGCATCCCGATCACGCTGTTGACGAAGCCGAGCACGATCTGCGCGGTGCGGAACGAACGGCCGAGGTCAAGGTCCTGCCAGCCCGGCTCGCGCCGGTTGATGCGGCTTGACCGGATGCCTTCGCGGGCGGCTTCTATGCGGGCGTGGACCCGCTGCTTGGCGCGCGCGAAATTCTCGGGGCTGGTGCCCTGGAAGCCGAAGATCGCCTGCTTGTAATCGCCGACGGTGAAGACTGTGCGCAGCTTGTCGCCGCGCGCACCTTCGCCTGCGAAGAAGTCGTCGATCAGCGCCTCGACAATGTCCCACTGGCTCTGGTTGGTGTCCTGCGCCTCGTCGATCAGGATGTGGTCGAAATGACGGTCGAGCTTGTAGCGGATCCAGTCGGCAGCCTCGGAGTTTCCGAGCAGGCTTGCTGCCTTGCGGATCAGATCGCTGAAGTCGAGCAAGCCCTCGCGCGCCTTGCGTGTTTCCCAGCGGATCGCGAAGGCGCGGCCGATTTCGAGCGCGGATGTGACGATCTCGGCGCAGGATAGGAGCGCGCGGCGGTCTTCTCCCATGACAAGAGCTTCGGCCACGACTTCTTGAAGTCTTACGAAGTCCGGGTTGAACTTGGCCGCGTGGCGCAGGTTTCCATTGGGAAGCATCTTGGCATTGACCACAGTGCCTATCAGGCAATCAGTGGCCCCGGCCCGCGCCGCCTCATCCAGTGCGAGCCACCGATCGATACCGGCTATGGCAGCATCGCCTGCAGGCTTGTCCCACGCCTTCAATGCCACCCGTATTGCGAGCAACTCGTCGTCGGGGAAGATATCCGGATCGAGCGGCTCGCTCGCCCATGCTTCATCAGCATCGGCGGGCATCCCCAAAGTCTGGCGCACCCGCGCGGCCATCGGCGATTGCCAGCTTCCTTTTCCCTCCCACAATTCATGTGCATCGGCCGCGCGCATCAGCCACTTGTGAAGGGCCGCTGGGTCTTTGCGGGTGGTGAAGCTCTCGATCCCGTCGAGAACGCGGACGTCGTTGGTGCGCTCGGCTTCCTCGAACAGGTCGGTCAGCACCTCGCGCGAAAGCAGTTCGCGGCTCCGATCGCCCATCACCCGCGTGCCGGGTGCAAGGCCTGCTTCCTCGGGGAAGTTGCCGATCAGGAACTGCGCAAAGGCGTGGATCGTATCGATCCTGAGACCGCCGCCGGGGCAGTCGAGCACACTTGCGAACAGGCTGCGCGCGCGTTCCTGCGTGGCCGGGTCGATATCGGCGCCGAGGTAGCCCAGCTCCTTCGCCAGCACGGTCGAAGGCAGCCGCACCCAGCGCGCCAGCACCGCGTTGATGCGGTTCGCCATCTCGGCCGCGCCCGCCTTGGTAAAAGTAAGGCACAGTATCTGCGAGGGCGCGACATCCTCGCGCAGCAACAGCCGCAGCACGCGCGCCGAAAGCACCTGTGTCTTGCCCGTCCCCGCCGAGGCGGAGAGCCAGACATTGTCCTCAGGGTCCGCCGCGAGCAGCTGGTTATCCTGAAGCGGGAAGACGAGGCCACCGCCGCTCATGCTTCGGTCTCCCCGTCCTTGTCAGGGCCGGTCATGCGCACCAGCCATTCTTCGAGCCGCATGAGCTGATCGTAATCGGAATAGCCCTTGTAGTCCGGGTTCTCGCGCGCGGTGAAGGGATCGGTGCCATTTATGTATCGCCGGATCGCCTCGGACAATTTGGAGACATGGTGCGGGAGGAAGTTCTCAGGGAGCAAACCGCGCTCACGCGAGGAGAGTTTCATCGGGCTCTCGCGCTTGCCGAAACCGTCGTCCTTCTTGCCGAAGGACCAGTATTGGAAAGCGCTCGCCTCCCCTTGGACCTTCTCGCCTGTCTTCTTGTCGGCGAACCCGCCGTTTGCAGCGATCAGCCCGAGCAGGCCCAGCTGGAGCGCAAAGCCCGCCTCGACCTCGGCTTTGCTGGGCACGCGGCCGGTCTTGTAATCGACAATCGCAAGGCTGCCGTCCGCGAGCCGGTCGATCCGGTCGGCGCGGCCCATGACCTTCACGCCGTCGAAGGTCATCTCCCCGTCGATCTCGCTGGCCAGCACCACGCGGCCCTCGGCCGCGTCTTCGGCGATCCACGCCTCAAACCGCTCTAGTCCCGCAATGAGGCGCGGCTGCCACAGCGCGCGGAACAGCGGGTGGACACGCTCGCGCTCGAAATGCACGGCGGCAAAGGGCGCGAGCGCGACGGCGGGGTCGGCAGCCTTCGCCTTGTGCCACTTGTCGAGGAGATCGTGCACCAGCGTGCCGCGCAGCGCCGGATCGCTGAACGGATCGTTGGCCAGCGGCTGAAGCTGCTTGAGACCGAGGATTGCCTGCGCGTAGAACTGGTAGGGATCGCCCAGCAGGCGGTCGAGTGCGGTGACGCGGATGGTCACGTCGCGCTGTGCGGGCGACGGATCAGGCGCGGGGCGCGGATAGGGCTCGGCAGGCGGGCGCAGACGGTCGAGATGCGGCAGCAGCGTCGGGATCGCGCGCTCCCGGTGCTCCTTGTCGAGATCGTCGCCGAGCAGCGCCTCCACTCGCAGCAGGAACCGTGAAGGCAGCGTCGGCCCCTCTGCATCGCGTAGGCTTCTGCTCAGTACCACCTCGGGCGCGCCCATCGCACCAGCAAGGTCATGCGCGGCGAGACCAATGCGGAACTCCGCGCCCGGCACGCCCAGCGCGCGCAGGATGGCGGGCGCAAGCAGCGCGTCGGCACCGGGCGGCTGCGGCCAGCTCCCCTCGTTGAGCCCGCAGCATATCACCAGGTCGGCGCGGGCCATGCGCGCTTCAAGCAGGCCGTAGATCGCAACGCGCGGGTGGCCGCCATAGCCGGGACGCACCGCGACCGCCTCCATCGAGTCGCGCAGCACGCCGCCGAGGTCGGCAGTCTCGATGATGGTGCCGAGCGCCTGTGACTGGCTGCGCAGTTCCTCCACCATCGTGCCCAGCGCGCGCCCGTCTTCGCGCTCCCAGATGGCGGTGCGCGCAAAGGCCTCGGCCGCCACGGAGAGCTTTTCGAGCGCGCCCGCAAGCGCAATCTCGGGCGGCCAATCGCAAAGCGGCGTCACCAACGCCTCGGCCTCGTCCCACCACTCGGCGACCTGCGCCTTTGTGGCGGCTTTTCGCAAAGGCTCCATGCCGGGCGCAACGGCGGGTCCGCGAAGCTGGCGATCGAAAGCGCGCAGGCCTTTCAGCCACGCACGCCGCGCGTCGTCGTCCCAACCGTGCACCAGCGGGTGACCGAAAGCGGACACGAGCCGCGCCGGATCGGCACCGTTCGCGGCAACTTCAGCGAGCAGCCCGAACAGACGGCCGGCCGGGGTCAGCGCTAGCGGGCGGCCTGCGGAATCGTCTGCGGTGATGTTCCAGCGTTCGAGATGCTGCGCCACGCGCCGCGCAAGGCCGCGGTCGGCGGTTACCACTGCAACGCGCTTTTCCGGCTGCTCCAGCGCTTGACGCACCAGAAGCGCGATGCCCTGCGCCTCCTCCTCGATGGTCGCGGCCGCCATCAGCCGCACCCCGTCGAGCCTGCGCCGGCCCGCATCGAGCCCGATCCATGACCGGCTCGCTTGAGGAGGCAGAAACAGCGAGGAGATCGCGCGGCTGCGTTGCGGTTCGGCCGCAGCAAGCCCGCGCCGGTGCCACGGCTGCACCTCGGCGCGGTTCACGCCCATGCGATTGAGCAGCAGCTTGAGGTGATATTGGGGATGCGTCAGAGCATCACCCGACCCGAACACTGGACCGCCCGGCTCGTCAGCAGCGCCCGCAAGGCCGAGCTCGTCCCAGGCGGCATCGTCTATAGCAAGGTCGAGATCGGGTAGCACCACTGCGCCTTCGGGCAGCTCGGCCACCACCTTGAGCAGCCGCGCCAACGCAGGCGACGCGCTGGTTACCCCGGTCGCGACTATCGGATGGAGGGGCGGCGTGTCCTTCCAGCGACGCGCGGCGCGCTCGAACAGCAGATTGCGCCTTGTGGCGGCATCGACTTCGCCGCATTCCGCCAACGCGATCTGCCAGCGCGCATTCACGCGGGCGAACAGACGGATCGAACGCTTCCAGTGTTCGGCTAGCTCGGCCAGACTGTCGAGCACCGGGTCGGCCCAGAGGTCCTCGGGCGCCTTCTCCTCGACCAGCAGCCGGTCAATCGTCCGCGCCATCTCGCGCGCCAGATTAAGCCTGGCGCGCCCCGGCAGCGGCTCCATGCCTTCGCTTGCACGCTCTTCGGCGATCAGGCGGTCCAATGTGAGCCAGCGGCGCACCAGATCGCAGGCGGGCGGAATGTCGCTCGCACCCAGCGGATCGAGCGCCGCGCCAAGCTTCTCGTCGAGATCGAGATCGCCCACCGCGATCATCCGCGGCATCAGCAAGCCGCCCTCACCCGCATCGCCGGCATGGCGAATGAAGGCCTCTGACAGCGTGCGCGCGGCGCGGCTTGACGGCACCAAAAGGGTCAGGCGGGCAAGGCCGAAGCCGTCCTCGCGGTAGCGCGGCACCAGACCCGCCACCAGCGCATCGGCAAAGCCGCGATGCGCGGCAATCGAATAGACGAGCGGACCGGGCTTGCGGGGCTCAACCACCCAGCAGCGCCTCCTCGGTGGGGCGGATCGCCTGCGGCGTGCCGACCTCGAACCACAGCCCGGTAAAGGAGATACCGAACAGCCGCCCCTCGGCCATCGCCCGGTCCCAGAGGATGTTGGTCGAGAACGGCCCTGCGGGCGCTTCGCGCAGCAGGCGGTGCGAGACAAGCTGGATGCCGGTGTAAATGAAGGGCGCAATCCGCCCGTCGCGGCGGCGCGAGAGGCGGCCGAGCTGGTCCATGTGGAAGTCGCCCGGACCGCGGAAATTCTCCGCCCGAGCATGCGGCACGACCAGCAGCAGCGCGTCCATCGTCTCCGGGTTCCAGCGGCGCGAGAGGTCGTGGAAGGCGCTTTTGGGTCCGTCGAGCCAGATGTTGTCAGCGTTGAGAGCGAAGAAGGGATCGGGCAGGTGCTCGGCCGCATTGACCATCCCGCCGCCGGTTTCGAGCAACAGCGCGCGCTCGTCGGCGACAGCCACCTGAGGAGAGCGGCGGGCAAGCACATGGGTCTCTAGCGCGTCGGCGAGGTAGTGGACGTTGACCACGGCCTTGGCGATCCCAGCCTCGTCAAGCCGGTCGAGCGCGTGGTCGATCAGCGCTTTGCCCGCGACCCGCACCAGCGGCTTGGGCTGGCTGGCGGTGAGCGGACGCATCCGCTTGCCCAGCCCGGCGGCAAGGATCATCGCTGTGTCCGAGGCGAGCGGATGCGTGCTCATCCGGCGAAAGTTCCGTTTGCGGCACGCAGCTCAGCAGGGATGTTCGCGTCGAACCAGCGCGCCACCGGCTCCAGCGCCGGATGCGCCAGATCGCTTTCGAGCGCAGCCCAGACACGCGGGATCATCGCCAGATAGCGCGGCTTGCCGTCGCGCGCATTCAGACGGGTGAAGATGCCGACGATCTTGGCATTCCGCTGCGCGCCCAGCGTCGCGTAGTCGGCGATGAAGTCGTCATCCGCCACCCCAGCGTGTTGGGCGTAATGGATGAGCATGGCGGTCTCGAGATCCATCGCCACATCGCGCCGCGCATCCTGCAGGAGCGAGACGAGGTCATAGGCCGGGTGGCCCACCAATGCGTCCTGAAAGTCGATCAGGCCTTGCGGCGCGCTGGCCTTGCCGCCGAGCAACATGATGTTTTCGGCATGATAGTCGCGCAGCACCGTCACGCCCGGGTTCTGCCGCGCGAGCACGGGAGCGAGAACTTCGGCCCACGCCGCGCTGTAGCTCTCCGCGTCGACCTCAAGGCCCTGTGCAGGGCAGTGCCACTCGGTCAGCAGCGCCGCCTCGCGTTGATAGACTGCCATGTCGTAAGGCGCGAAGGGACCCGGCGGCAGGCGGTGGAGCGCGGCGAGCGCTTCGACTGCGGCCTCGTAGGCGGCGCGCTCGTCCTTGGGGTTCAGGTCTAGCCAATCGCGCATCCGGTCATTGCCGAAATCCTCGGTCAGCACCCAGCCAACTTCCGGCTCTGAGGCGAGGATCGCGGGGCCGCGCATCCCGTGATCGTTCAGCCACTGCGCAACGTGGAGGAAGGGCGCAGGGTCCTCATGCGGCGGCGGCGCATGCATCAGCATCGCGCTCTCCCCGCCCGAGCGGACAAGGCGGAAATAGCGGCGGAACGAGGCATCGCCCGGCAGCGGGTGGGCGGCGGCGTCAGCCCAACCGGCGCGGGCGGTGAAATCGGCAAGACCTTCAGGCAGTTCATTCATGGCATGCGCCCTACCCAATCCGCCCCACCCCGGGCAATCGCAATCCGTCCGCCTTCCCCGCTTTCTCCGACAGGTTCGATGGTAATCGCAAGGCAGGCCGGTTCCCGGTCGAAGCCGCCCGCATGATCCGGCCACTCGGCGAGCAACACCGCACCCTCGCGATAGTCTCCCAGACCGATCTCGGCGAGTTCGGCCGGGTCGTCGAGCCGGTAGAAATCGGCGTGGACGGCAGCGATGCGCAGCGGCGGCGATTCGTAAGTCTCGATGATGGTGAACGTCGGTGACGGGACCTCGCCTTCGTGGCCGAGCGCGGCGAGAATGCTGCGCGCCAGTGTGGTCTTGCCCGCCCCTAGTCCACCTGTCAGCGCTACCACGTCACCTGCCCGCAGCCGATCAGCAATCCGTGCGCCAAAGGCCGCCATCGCAGCGAGGTCCGGCAGGGTTTCGTGCGCCTCGTTCACGGCAGGCGGATCGTCGCCACGGTGCCCGCGCCCTTGCGGCTGACGATCTCGAGCGTGCCATCGTGTGCGGCGATAAGCTGGCGGGCGAGCGGGATGCCGAGGCCTGTGCGGCGCACTGGCGCGCCGTCACCGCCCGGTTTCAGCCCGCCTTGCGCGCGGGCGAGTTCCTGCGTGCTCATGCCGCGGCCATTATCGGCGATGCTGACTTCCAGACCCCATTCGGCACCTTCCGGCGCCTTCTTGATTTCGATGACGATACGCCCGCCCTCGGGCGTGTGGGCTACGGCATTGTCGATCAGATTGCCGAACGCGCGTCCCATCTGGCGCGGGTCGGCCTCGATCACCCGCCCGCGCCGACCCCTGAGGTCAAGGCTCAAGCCCGCCGCCACGATCGTCGCTTCGCGCTCGCGCACCAGCGTGGTGAGGAAATCGAGCACGTCGAGGCGTTCCTTGCGGATCGGCAGCAAGCCGGCCTCGCTCTGCGACAGGTCGAGCACGTTCTCCACCTGCTCGGTCAGGCGCTCGACCGCGCTGAGGATCGCATCGACATATTCGCCGGCCGCCGCCGGATTCGCCGCCGCGCCGCTCTTCAACAGCTCCGCATAACCGCCAATCGTGGTGAGGGGCGTGCGGAATTCGTAGCTCATGTTGGCGAGGAACTTCGCCTTGACCGCATCGGCCTCCTCCAGGGCCTCGGCCCGTTCGCGCAGGGCCTGTTCGGCCTTTTGCGAGGCGGTGATGTCGAGCACGGTAAGAAGCCCGTTGCCGTCGGGCAGGGGAATGCCGGCAAAGCGCAAGGTGCGACCGTCGGCGAGGTCCACGCGGCCCTCCTTCTCGCGCCGGTCGAGGGTTGCCGCGCGCACCGCCGCGCCGATCAGACTGGCTTCCTCGGGGATGACGAGGTTGCGGCCGATCGCGCTAAGGAGCTCGTCGGCGCTGGGGTGGCGGTCGAGGAGGTCGGCGGCGAGGCCCCAAGTGCCCGCGAAACTGCGGTTCCAGAGCTGCACCGATCCGTCAGGCGCGAAGATCGCCAGCGCTTCGAACAGGCTGTCGAGCGTCGCGGTGCGGGTGCGCAGCAGCGTGTCGCGCACGGCAGAGAGCGCGAGGCTCTCGGTGCGGTCCTCGGTGATTAGAACCAGGCCGCCGTCGGGCATCGGCTGAGCGACGACCCGCAGGTGCGTGCCGCCGGGCAGCGGCCATGCCTCCTCGATGGAATTGCGCATCCCGAACCACGCCGTCCGCTCGCGCCGCCACTCGGGAAAGTCGCGCACTTCTGGCGTGCAACCACGCTCGCGGGCTTCGGCGAGAAAGCGCTCGAAGGGTGTGTGGGCCTCGACCGCATCGTCGGTGAGCGAGAACAGCCGGCGGAACGGGCGGTTGGCAAAGGTCAGCCGCTCCTCGTCGTCGAACAACGCGACCCCGACCGAAAGCTGGTCTAGCAGTGCGCGCTGGGCATCGCGGAAGGCGCGGAATTCGCGCTCGACCTGCTGCTGCTCCTCGATATCGATGGCGTAGCCGGCCACACCCTCTTGCCCCAGAGGCAGATCGCTGACCCGCAGCGTGCGCCGCGCGCCGTGGATGGTGGCCGCGACAATACGTTCGGACTTGTTCTGGCTTTCGAGGCTGGCGCGGGCGATGTCGCCGGGCGAGCGGCCATCCTCCGGCTCGAGCAGCTCGATCTGCCCCTCCACGACCTCGGGCGCATCGGTTGCGCCAACGGCATCGACATAGGCCTGATTGACGAGTTGCAGCTTGAGATCGGCGTCGCGGAACCACATCGGCGTCGGCGCGGCTTCGATCAGGCCAACGAGTGCGGCAAAGTCACCAGTAGCGCGCGACGCAGCGGCACGCAGACGGGCCATTTCGGAATGGCTTTCGGTGAAGTCGAAAATCCACACCAAGGCTGCGCCGCCGGGCGATACCTGCGGGTCGGCAAGCGTGCCGTACAGCGCGAGACTGCGCTGCGAGCCGGGCAGGTTTATCGCCATGCGGAACGGCGCGGCGCTTTTCTGGGTGGTCTGGATTTTCGTCCAGAGCTGGTCGAGCTGGCCTTGCGCCAGCCCGCCCGCCTTGGTCTGACCGGGCGGCGAAGCAAGCTCGGAAAGGTATTTGGGCATCGCCGCCAGCCCGAGCATCCGCGCCAACTTGTCCGATGCCTCGATCCGCCCGTCGACCCTCACCAGCAGCGGAAGTGCCGGGGCGACGTCGAGCAGGGTCTGCATGCGCTTGAGGCTGGTGCGCATCGCCTTGGCGCGCTTCACGCTCTGGTTCGCACGCAGCACGACCACGCTCGCGCCCACCGCCCATGCGGCAAGCACGACCGCGATCAGCACAAGCGAGAGCGGCGACACTTCCATCCCCTTAACCGCTATGCGCGTGGGCGCGCGAGCGCAACGGTGATGAACCCGCCCGCCCCCAACCCCGTGTTAATTCGGGGTGGAGCGGGCGGTTTCGCCGGATCAGTAACGGTAGTGGTCGGGCTTGAACGGGCCGGCCTGCGGCACGCCGATGTAGCTGGCCTGCTTGCCCGAGAGCTGGGTCAGCTTCACGCCCAGCTTTTCAAGGTGCAGCGCCGCGACCTTCTCGTCGAGATGCTTGGGCAGGACGTAGACGTCGTTCTGATACTCGTCCGCCTTGGTGAACAGTTCGATCTGCGCGAGGGTCTGGTTGGTGAAGCTTGCGCTCATCACGAAGCTCGGGTGGCCGGTGCCGCAGCCGAGGTTCACGAGGCGGCCCTTAGCGAGGATGATGATCGACTTGCCGTCCGGGAAAGTCACGATGTCGGTGCCTTCCTTGATCTCGCGCCAGTCGTAGTTGCTGAGCGCAGAAATCTGGATCTCGCTATCGAAGTGGCCGATGTTGCTTACGATCGCCATCGGCTTCATGTTCATCATGTGCTCGGCGGTGATGACGTCCTCGTTGCCGGTGGCAGTCACGAAGATGTCGGCGCGCTTCACGGCGTCTTCCATGGTCACGACTTCAAAGCCGTCCATTGCGGCCTGAAGTGCGCAGATCGGGTCGATTTCGGTGACCATCACGCGCGCGCCGCCGTCACGCAGCGAGGCAGCCGAACCCTTGCCGACATCGCCGTAGCCCGCGACGCAGGCGACCTTGCCGGCCAGCATCACGTCGGTCGCGCGGCGGATCGCATCGACCAGCAATTCCTTGCAACCATAGAGGTTGTCAAACTTCGACTTGGTCACCGAATCGTTCACGTTGATCGCCGGGAACGGCAACTTGCCGGCCTTGGCGATCTGGTAGAGGCGCATCACGCCGGTGGTGGTCTCTTCCGAAACGCCCTTGATCGCCTTCACCGTCTTGGTGAGGTAGCCCGGACGCGCCGCGACAAATGCCTTCAGCGCGCGCTGGAATTCGATTTCCTCGGCATTGGTAGGCTCGCCCATTTCCTCACCCGCTTCGATGCGCGCGCCCCACAGAGCGAACATGGTGGCATCGCCGCCATCGTCGAGGATCAGATTGCAGGTCAGGTCGAGGTCGTCCTCGTTCGCCCAATCGAAGATCCGGCCCACGTAGTCCCAGTAATCCGCCAGCGTTTCGCCCTTGATCGCAAACACCGGAATGCCGGCTGCAGCGATCGCGGCAGCGGCATGATCCTGGGTCGAGAAGATGTTGCAGGTCGCCCAGCGCACTTCGGCGCCGAGAGCGACGAGGGTTTCGATCAGCACGGCGGTCTGGATGGTCATGTGCAGCGAGCCGGTGATGCGCGCGCCCTTGAGGGGCTGAGCAGCGCCGTATTCCTCGCGCAGCGCCATCAGGCCGGGCATTTCGGTTTCGGCGATCATGATCTCGTCGCGGCCGAACTGGGCGAGCGCGATGTCCTTGATGACGTATTCAGTTGTCGGGGCGGCAGCGAGGGTGGCCATGATGTTGTCTCCTAAGCGCAGATACGCACCCGCGAGGGCGGGTCTGCTAAAGCGGTCTGCCCCTAGCGGCAGTCACGGTCTGAGGCAAATATAAACTTATCTTTATATGTCTATTTGTTGCCCCCAACGGGTCACCCGCTATACACAGCGCCTGACCCCCCCCCTTGCACAAGGATGCACAGCACATGACCATTTCCGTTGGCGACAAGATCCCCGAAGTCACCCTAATCAAGGCCACTGCCGAAGGGCCGCAGGCGGTTAAGTCCTCCGAGTACTTCGCCGGCAAGAAGGTCGCGCTGTTCTCCGTGCCGGGTGCCTTCACCCCGACCTGCTCGGCCAAGCACCTTCCGGGCTTCGTCGACAAGGCCGCCGACCTCAAGGCCAAGGGCATCGACGAAATCGTCGGCACCGCGGTCAACGATGCCTTCGTGATGGGCGCGTGGAACAAGGCAGCAGGCAGCGACGACATCACCATGCTTGCCGACGGTAACGCCGACTTTGTGCAGGCGATCGGCCTCACTATGGACGGCTCGGGCTTCGGCATGGGCACGCGCGGACAGCGCTTCTCGATGGTCATCAATGATGGCGTGGTCGAACAGATCAACGTCGAGGAACCGGGCGACTTCAAGGTGTCGAGCGCCGATTACCTGCTCGGCCAGCTATAAAGCACTGCCGCAGCTGACACGAAAAAGGGGCGTCCCTCGCGGGGCGCCCCTTTTTGTTCGCGCACAATTTGCGCAAGCGGTCGTTCAATAGCCCATCAGGCTCATGACTTCCTTGCGGCTGCGGTTGTCGTCGAGGAAGCAGCCCAGCACGCGGCTCGTCACCATGCCGACACCGTGGGTCTTGACCCCGCGGCCGGTCATGCAGCCATGTTCGGCCTCGATCACCACCGCGACGCCATGCGGGTCGAGATGTTCCCAGATGCACTGCGCCACCTCAGCAGTCAGGCGCTCCTGGATCTGCAGCCGATTGGCATATCCGTGGAGCACGCGCGCGAGCTTGGAGATGCCCACCACCTTGTTGCGCGGCAGATAGGCGATCGCGGCCTTACCGGTAATCGGCGCCATGTGGTGTTCGCAATGCGACTGGAAGGGGATGTTCTTGAGCAGCACGATCTCGTCATAGCCGCCCACTTCGGTGAACTGACGCGTGAGGTGGATCGCCGGGTCTTCCTTGTAGCCCGCGCAATATTCCAGCCATGCGCGCCCCACCCGCTTGGGCGTATCGAGCAGGCCCTCGCGCGCCGGGTCATCACCCGTCCAGCGGATCAGCGTGCGAATTGCGTTTTGAACCTCCTCGGGCACCTCGGGCTTGCCGAGCGGGTTATCCGGATCGATGTCGTCGTGATCATGGGCAGAAATATAATTCATGGTCGTTTGTCTTTCTTCCCTCATCAGCGCGTGTCGAGCCGCCTCGGCTGCCGGTCTGGAATGGCGTCAACCATTCGGACTGTCACGCGTTCCCAACAGATACGTGGATTGCGCCCGAAGGATGCCCTCCCCATTTCATACAAATGTAATAGGCCGCGCGGGCAATTCATCCCCCTCGGCACGTTTAAGAAGTGAGGACCCCGTGCAAGAGCCGAGCACTGCCGATTTCGAAGCCGCCGCGCACGGCGTGCTGGCCCGCCTGCCAGAGGTGTTCCGGCGCGAGCTTAAAGGCGTGGTGCTTCAGGTGGAGGAGTTTGCGACCGACGAACAGCTCGATTCGCTCGGTATCGAAGATCCATACGAACTCACCGGGCTGTATGAAGGCGTGGCGCTGACGGAAAGGTCGCAATGGGACAGTGATGGGCTGCCCCCCGTCATTACCCTGTTCCGCCAACCGCTGCTCGCAGAGATGAATGAGACCGGCGTCAGCTTTGCCGCACTGATCCGCCATGTCGTGATCCACGAGGCGGGTCATCACTTCGGCTTGTCGGACGAGGATATGCACGCGCTGGAAGACAGCGTGAGGGACTAATGACGGAGAGATCAGCAAAGGCCCCGGCCCCAAAGGCGCCGCAAGGGCGCCAAATTTCTCTGGTGCCCGCCAGCCGGTAGCCCGCCCCTCGGCAGGCCATCGCACCAGCGATGGCCGCGAGAGAAAACGACTCCAGAACCAACAACGCCCGCCCCTCTTGCGAGGAGCGGGCGTTGTTGGTGCACCCGGAACGATTCGAACGTCCGACCCCCAGATTCGTAGTCTGGTGCTCTATCCAGCTGAGCTACGGGTGCGCGCTGAGGGGGGGCGAATAGGGGGGTCTCCCGCGCTTGGCAAGGGTCTTTTACGGCCTCTCAGAGATTTTGAAAAAGCGCGCGCGCCAGCTTCACGTCGAGCGGCGGCATGGAGAGCCCAAGCGCCTCGGCAGGCGTGAGCCACTGCGCCGCCCCGCCCTCCATCGCGCGCGGCTCGCCGTCCCACTGCGCGATGGTGTAAAGCAGGATGACAATCGGCCGGCCCACTTCAGTGGCCCGGGTTTCGGCAAACCCGGCCGGGGTGCAGTCCTCTGCCCGGCAGCGGATGCCAAGCTCCTCGGCGAGTTCGCGCACCAGCGCATTTGCGGGCATTTCCGTAGGTTCGACCTTGCCGCCCGGAAACTCCCAGAGCCCTGCATGGTGCTTTCCTTCTGGCCGGCGGTGCATCAGCCACCGCCCGTCGGCACGGTACAATGCACCGGCGACCACCGCCATCCAGACTTCGCTCATGTCGGTTTTCTTTCCAGTTAAGGATGCCTCATCAACCCTTTCTTAACCCGATCCCGCGATTTTGAGAACATCAGGACGCAAGGATGGGGGCCAACCCGATGTCGACGAATATCACGAAAGATCTCGTCAAAGACACATCGGGCGCCACTGCTGTTGAATACGGACTGGTCCTTGGACTCATTGCGATCGCCATGATCGTCGCGCTGCAAAGCGTCGCCGACACGACGTCCGCAATGTGGAACATGGTTAGTACTAAAAGTGTCAGCGCGATGAGCGGAGCGTGAAAACTTCGTATTGAGTTAGGAATTTCTCAATAGGTGCTGACATAAAACACATACAGCCCGCCGCGACACAGGTGGGCTTCGGGTATCGAAGACCAAACAGGAGACCAAACATGACCTTTTTCAAGAACCTCGTCCGTGACGAACAGGGCGCCACCGCCATCGAATACGGCCTCATCGCCGCTCTGATCGCCGTCGCTGCGATCACCGCCATGAGCGCACTCGGCACCACGCTGACCGGCACGTTCAACAACGTCAGCACCAAGATGCAGCCGGGCGTGACCGGAGCTTAATAGCTCCGCCGCTTTTGCAAAGATCAACGGCGGGGAGCAATCCCCGCCGTTTTTCTTTGTGCCATGACCATTTGTGGGCCGCATGACATGCAACACAGCCAATCGGCATGTGAGGCCATGATTAAACTTTTTTAAACCACTGTGAATTTACGGTCCAACTGGCCCTCCGCGCTTAGGGGGTAGGACCCAAAGACCGCTTCAGGAGATTAGACATGACCTTTTTCAAGAACCTCGTCCGTGACGAACAGGGCGCCACCGCCATCGAATACGGCCTCATCGCCGCTCTGATCGCCGTCGCTGCGATCACCGCCATGAGCGCGCTCGGCACCACGCTGACCGGCACGTTCACCAACGTGAGCGACAAGATGCAGCCGGGCGTGACCGGAGCCTAATAGCTCGACCGCTTTTGCAAAGATCAACGGCGGGGAGCAATCCCCGCCGTTTTTCTTTGTGCCTTACGGCCTTTCGGGACCTGAAATCGCTAATGGATGTTAGCGCGCTCGCACTACCAGTTTGACCTTCTGGCCCGGGGTCACAGCAGCGTTACTGCTCAGCGCGTTGAGCACCCGGAAGCGGTCCTCTTGCGCACTGTCATAAGCCATGCGCCGCGCCAGGCTCGCAACGGTATCGCCGCGCGCTACAGTAACGACCTGAAGCTTCTTCGGCACCACCGCGCCTGCTTCGGCCTGCGTGATTCGGCGCATCGACTGGAACATCCCGTTGAACGTCGCCGCCCGGCCCGCAGGCGCGATCACCGCGAAGTGGAACGCTTTGTCGCGGGCGAATTCATACGCGAACACAACCACATCGACTTGGGAATTCCCGTTATTGACCCGCGCCGTACCGTAGACCGCCGGAAGACCATTGACGGTGGTGCGCTGCAGCTCGCTCGGCGCGAGCGTGCTTTTCTCACCGCCCAACGCCGTGAAAGCGTTACGCACATATGTCTCGAGATTGCCGTTGTAGGCGGCGGTCGTCATCTGCGCCTGACCGGCCTGCCCCTGAATGGTCACTGCGCGCGTGCCGTTGACCATGTAAAAGCCTTGCGGCGCGGTGAAGGCGAGGCGCAGATCGGGATGGGTGAAAGTGCTCCCCTCGATCAACCCTTGTGCGGGGTCGTCGCCGTACAGCAGCCCGTCGATCCGGGTGAGAAAGGTGTCGCGATTCGTTACACCCGTGCTCGCCGTTCCCGCCTTGGACAGCGCGCTCTTCACGCGGCTGGCCGGGTCTGGGTGGGTCGAGGCCCATGCGGGCACGCTCGCATTGCGACCTTGCAGCCGAGCATCGAGAGCGTTCTGCGCAGCAAGGCTCGACAACACCGTGCTCATCGCGCGCCGGTCATAGCCCGCACGGCCGAGGTACTGGATGCCGAGATCATCAGCCTCAATCTCCTGCTTCCGCGAAAATTTGAGCGTCAGAAGCTGCGAGCCCTGCAGAAACCCCTGTGAAATCTGCTGTCCGATGCCCGAATCTCCGAGCAAAATCGAAGAGCCGATCGCACCGAGCAGGCCGAGGATCGAGTTCTTCTGCGCCGCCTTTTCGCGCCGTTGCGAGTGGCGCGCGGCGACGTGGCCGACCTCGTGGCCGAGCACACCGGCGAGTTCCGCTTCGTTGTTCATCAGCGTAACCAGTTGGCGGGTCGTGTAGATATAGCCGCCCGGCACCGCGAAGGCGTTGTGGACCGGCGAGTTCAGCAGGCTGACCGTAAAGGCCTCGCGCGCATTGCCGAGGCCCGATTGCACCGCGACATTCTTGCCGATCTGCTCGACATAAGTGGCATGGGGACCAGACATCGCGCCGCCGAATTCCGCAAGGAATTGCGGATGATACCCAGCGCCCATCTGGGCTTCCTTCTGG
This sequence comes from uncultured Alphaproteobacteria bacterium, assembly GCA_963765775.1. Taxonomy (GTDB): domain Bacteria; phylum Pseudomonadota; class Alphaproteobacteria; order Sphingomonadales; family Sphingomonadaceae; genus Erythrobacter. The sequence continues at coordinate 175,163 of CAVXXQ010000002.1, read as the reverse complement.
CTGATCGGCGCTGAGGCCGAGGGCACCTGCGCGCCGGCGCCCATGCACCCCGCAAGCGCGATCGTCGCCGCGCCAAAGCCCCACATCTTGCGTGAAATCCGTGCCATTATCAGTCCCTCTGTGCATGTCCCGTCAACCGCTTAGCGCAGCCTGTCGGGAAAGTGTTGTGCGACAGGGGACTGGCGAACGGAACCTTAACTTGCGATGGCCTCACCCGCCAATGGCGAGGAAGCGTTGCTCACGCGCGGCGATCAGTTGCTCGCCGGTCTTTGCGGCAAGCGCGTCAAGCTCTTCCGACAACGCCGTGCCGAGCATCCGCGCGGCTGCAACCGGATCACGATGCGCGCCGCCGACCGGCTCCTTGACGATGCGGTCGATGACGTTGTTCCGCTTCAGATCCTGCGCGGTGACCTTCATCGCCTGCGCAGCATCCGCTGCTTTTTCCGAGGTGCGCCACAGGATCGACGCGCAGCCTTCCGGCGAGATCACCGAGTAGACCGCATGTTCGAACATCAGTACGCGGTTGGCAGCGGCGAGTGCCACAGCGCCGCCCGAACCGCCCTCGCCCACGATCGTTGCGATCATCGGCACCCCAAGCGCGAGGCAGGCCTCTGTGGAACGGGCGATGGCTTCGGCCTGGCCGCGTTCTTCCGCCTCGATCCCCGGGAAAGCCCCAGAGGTGTCGACCAGCGTCACCACCGGCAGGCCGAATCGGCTCGCCATTTCCATCAGGCGGATCGCCTTGCGGTAACCTTCCGGCTTGCCCATGCCGAAATTGTGGCGAATGCGGCTCTGCGTGTCATTGCCCTTCTCGTGGCCGAGCAGCATGACCCGCCGCCCGCCAAGCCGCGCAAAGCCGCCCATGATCGCAAGGTCGTCGCCATAGAGCCGGTCACCGCCCAACGGCATGAACTCGGTAAAGGCGTGCGCGACATAATCGTGGAAATGCGGACGCTGCGGGTGCCGGGCGACCTGTGTCTTCTGCCAAGGCGTGAGCGAGGCATAGGTGCTGGCAAGCAGCTCGGCGCTCTTGGACTCGAGCCGGCCGATCTCGGCGGCGACATCGACATCATGCAGCGCGTTGACACTGCGCAATTGCGCAATGCGCTCTTCCAGCGCGGCGACGGGCTTCTCGAAATCGAGGTAGGAAATCATTGCGCGGGGCTAGTCGGATGTTGTCCGTGTTGCAAGCGGGTGACGGGAATTGACCAGCGCCACGAGCCGCGCGGCATCGACATGGGTGTAGATCTGCGTGGTGGATATGTCGGCATGGCCGAGCAAGGTCTGCAGCACACGCAGGTCCGCGCCGCCTTCAAGCAGGTGGGTGGCAAAGGCGTGGCGCAACACGTGCGGGCTGATGCCTGCAGGATCAAGCCCCGCGCGGCCCGCCAGTTCCTTCAATAGCTGGAACAAACGCACCCGGCTGAAATGCTGGGCCTTCCCGGAAGGAAACAAAAAGCGCGACGCGGGAACCTGCGGGCGCAGCGCCAGCCACCGCCCCACCGCCTCCAGAGCCCTTGCGCCCACCGGCACCAACCGGCTCGCCCCGCCCTTGCCCGTCACCGTCAGGAATGGCGCATCGCGCGGCACCGCATGGAGCGGCAGGCTCACCAGTTCCGTGGCCCGCAGGCCCGATCCGTAGAGCAGCTCGATCAGCGCCAGCAGCCGCACCGCCTTGGGGTCGTCGCCAGATGCCTCCTCCTCGGCGCGGGCGAACAGCGCGGCGATTTGGTCGTGGCCCATGACCTTTGGGAGCGGACGGCGCGCGCGCGGGCGCGGCAGGGCTCCGGATGGATCATCCTGGCGCCAGCCCTCGTCGATAGCGAAGCCGAAGAATTGCCGGAGTGCCGAGGCTTTTCTCGCGACGCTGGCCGGCGCAAGGTTCGCCCATTCGCCAGCAAGGCTCGCCACGGCATCGCGGTCAGCTGCGGCAAGATCGCCGATCGCCTCCTCGGCCCCGGCGAAATCGCGGCGATAGGCGGCAAGCGTGTTGATTGCCGCTCCGCGTTCGGACGCGAGCATCGCGAGGAACGCCTCCGTCGCCGCGGACATTACCCGCGCGCCACCGCCTCGGCGGCGATCATCCGGGCCTCGGCTGCCATCCCGACGCGGGTCAGCGCCGAGGTGATGTGATAGAGGTGCAGCGGGGTCATCTGCTCCCAGCCCGACCCCTGCATGCCCAGTCCCGCAAGCAGCACCACCAGTGCCGGATTGCCGACATTGGCGGCGTCCGAGATGGCGCGGCTCCAGCGGGTCTGGCGCGTGATGTTCACGCCGAGATCACCCGCGACTGCGTTGGCGTCGCTCTCGCTCAGCCGCCCAAGGCCAGCGAGGCCCGCAACAAGAAACGCGGATTTGCGCTGCTCGGGGCTGCTATCGTCACCGACGAAGCTCTCGACCGCGCCCTGCCCTACGCCTTCGCTGTTTGACGCAGAGAGCGCGATCAGCGCCCAGCCCAGCGAGCCTTCCTCGACGACATTCGCCCAGCGTCCCGCGTTGCGATCGAGCCCAGCGGCCAGCATCGCGCCGATCAGGTCGCCCGCTGCGCCGGCATGGCTCTCGTTCGCCGGAATGCGCGCGGCGGCGTAAGCGGTGAGCACCCGCGCACCGTAACCATCCCCGCCGCCCAGCGTAGCGCCCGCCGCCCACAGCCGCTGCATTGCAGCGATGCGCGCCGCCGGGTCAGTGGCAAGATAGGCCTCTCGCAAGGTCGCGGCGGTGGTCTGCGGGTCGCCAGTCGCGGCGGAATCGAGATATACCTCGGAATAGAGATCGACCATCGCGTCGGCCGACATGATGCCCTCACGCGCGGCGCGCCCGGCAAAGGCCGCGCGCTGCGTTGCGCTCAGCATGGGCAGCAGCGCGCCGGAACGGGCGTAATAGGCCCCGCCTCGCGCCTTCAACGCATTGCCCAGCACCTCATCCGGGATTGGCTCGCCGACCGCAGTCGCAATGCCAAAGCGCCAGGGGTTGAGGTCGTCCACCCCGTTCCACTCGATCTGTACCCCACGCTGGCCGCGCCCTGCCGCACCGGCCAAGCGCCGCGCCAGCAGCACATCCACGCGCGGCGCAACGCCGCGGAACAGCGCCCGGTCGAGCTGCGTGGCGGCCAGTGCCGCCTCGCCAGCATAAGCGTTACAGATCGCCTGCCACATCTGCCATTCGCCATCCGTCCGCTGCGAGCCTTGCAGCCGCACCGCAGGGCACGCCCCGGTGATGTCGCCGCTTGCGAGATAGGCAGTGAGCGCCTCCTGCGTGAGCGATGCCGACCAGTTGGCTGTGTCGATATCCTGCACCACCGCGCGGGCCAGCGCATATTCACCCATCCGGTTGAGCGCACCGACGCGCAGGGCAGCGAACTCGATCGGGTCCATGCCCAGCGGTGCGGCAAGCCGGCTCGCCAGCGCGCGGCGCAGCAGGATGTGCCCCCAGCGCGAAACCATCGGGCCTTGCATGCCGTTCAGCACCGCCCGAACCAGCTTGTCCGACTGGTTAGCGAGCGCGACCGGCGGTAGCCCGCCCTCATCCGCCGCCAGCACACCGACGCGGGTTAGCGCCCGCTGCGCACCGGGCGGCACGTCGCTCTTGGGCGCTAGGCCGAGCAGCTGATCGAGCTCCTCGGTCGACATATTCTCAAGTTTTTCAAGGCTTGGCAGGCGGGACAGCTCTTCGCGCGAGATGCTCGGCAGTGACGGGAGGGCCGAAGGGTCAACTGGCATGCCGGGCGGCGGAGGGACGACGCCGGGCGCTCCCACGGGCGGCTGGGCAGTCCCGGGGCCTTGCGCGGGAGCCGGGCTCGGGCGCGGGGTCGGCGCGGGGACAGGATCGTCGAAACCGGGCGGCAGCAGCGATTCGGGCTTGCCCTGGGCGCCGGCAAAGCCCGCCAGCCCCGCCCCGCCAAGCGCGCCCATGAGGCCGATCGCGGCGATGCTTACTGTCAGACCGAAACGACGCTTCATTGCCCCTGCTCCGGCAGCACGACCGGCTCGGCGATTGCATGAATCGCCTCTTCCCCGCCATCGAACCAGGCGAGCGCGAAGAGGACAACAGGCGCCGTCACACCCAATCCGATCATCAGCTTACGGCGCGCTGGCGGCACGGCCGGTGCGGGGCCGTCGGAGAGTCCGGTCGGGGAGAGACCCGAGGTGCGCAGGTTTGCCATATTGCGCGTGCCCTAGCCCATCTATAGGCCCTGCGGCAATGTCCGCTGCGCCCTCCTCCCCTTCGGCTTTCGCCTCTGGCCGCGATCTCGCCGCCGCCGCTGCGCGCATCACGCGGCCAGTTGTGCTGGTGGGGCTGATGGGGGTCGGCAAGTCGACCGTGGGGCGCAAGCTCGCGGGCCTGCTGCACCGCGATTTCGTCGATGCGGACGACGCGATCGTGGAAGCAGCGCAGCGCTCGATCCCCGAGATCTTCGAGACCTTCGGCGAAGCCCATTTCCGCGACGGCGAGCGGCGTGTGATCGCGCGGTTGATCGAGGAAGGCCACGGGGTGATCGCCACCGGCGGCGGCGCCTTTGTCGACCCTGTCACGCGTGCTGCAGTGCTAGAGAAAGCCATCGCGGTGTGGATCGACTGCGACGTCGACACGCTGGTCGAGCGCACCGCACGCCGCTCCAATCGTCCGTTGCTCAAGAACGGCAACCCACGTGACATCCTCAGCCGGTTGGCCGCCGAACGCGCGCCCTTCTATGCCGAGGCTCCCATCCGCGTCGTCAGCGAAAACGGCCCCCATGCCGACACCGCCCGCGCGATCATCGAGGCGATCGACCAATGGCTGTAATTCCCGTCGCGCTGGCCGGGCGATCCTACGAGGTGGTGATCGAGGAGGGGCTGCTTGACCGCCTGTCCGCGGCCGCCGCGCCGTTCCTCAAAGGCTATCGGGACGGGCGGCCCGTGCCTTTCGTCGCCGACCGCAACACGCACCGGTTGTTCAGCGCCAAGGTCGAGGCGGAGCTTTCCGCGAATGGTTATGCCGCCGAGTGGTTCGTGGTCGAGCCGGGCGAGGATGCCAAGACCTGGGGCGTGCTCGAAAAGCTCACCGACTGGCTGCTGGCGCTCGGCGTCACCCGCAAGGATCACGTCTTCGCGCTCGGCGGCGGGGTGGTGGGCGACCTCGTCGGCTTCGCCTGCGCGATTGCCAAGCGCGGGGTGGGTTTTGTCCAGCTGCCGACGACCTTGCTGGCGCAGGTAGACTCATCGGTGGGCGGGAAGACCGCGATCAACACGGCTGCGGGCAAAAACCTGATCGGCGCGTTCCACCAGCCCTCGCTTGTACTGATCGATCCGTTGGTACTCGGCACGTTGCCCGACCGCGAGATGCGCGCCGGGTTTGCTGAGGTGCTCAAATACGGCCTGCTCGGCGAGGCGGCATTCTTCGCTTGGCTGGAAGCCAATGGAACCAAGGTCTTGGCGCGCGAACCTCAGGCGCTGGAACACGCTATCGCCACCAGCATTACGATGAAGGCCCGCATCGTTGCCGCCGACGAGCGCGAGACCGAAGACCTGCGCGCATTGCTCAATCTAGGCCACACTTTCGGCCATGCTCTGGAGGCCGAGACCGGCTTTTCCGACCGCCTGCTCCACGGTGAGGCGGTGGCATTGGGCATGGTGCTGGCGGCACGCTATTCGGCGCGGCGCGGGGAGATTTCAGCCGCCGATGCCGAGCGGGCGGCAGGCGCTATCGCCGCTTCCGGACTGCCCTCGCAACTCATCGCGCTCGGCCTTACCTGCGACGGCGCGGCGCTGGTCGATCATATGCGCCACGACAAGAAGGCGGAAGGCACCACCCTGCCCTTCCTGTTGCTCCGCCAACTGGGCGAGGCTTACGTGGCACGCGACGTCGAGCTGTCCGATGTCGCCGCCTTCCTTGACGAAGAGCTTGCCGCTTGAAGATTGCGCTCGCCGACCTTGCCGATCCCCGGGTGCAGGACCTCGTCGCCTTCCACCAGCGCGCCATGCTTGAAGGTTCGCCGCCGGGACTTAGTTTCGCGCTCGATCTTTCGGGATTGCAGCACCCGGATATCACCACGTGGGCGGTGCATGTGGGCGAGCGGGTCGCGGCGATCGGGGCATTGAAAAGGCTAGACAATTCACGCGGCGAGGTGAAGTCGATGCGCACCCACCCCGACTTCCTGCGGCAGGGTCTGGCGGCAGAACTGCTGGAGACGATCATCGCCCATGCCCGCGCCGAGGGACTGACGGTTCTGAGCCTCGAGACCGGAAGCGGCCCCGCATTCGAGCCGGCGCTGGCGCTTTACCGGCGGCGCGGCTTTGCCAATGGCGATGCTTTTGCTGACTATACACTCACCGAATTTAACCAATGCCTGCATCTGGCGCTGGGCTGACCGTGCCCCACTAGCGCGCCGAACAGATTGTCCCGCTTCCTTCGTGGCGAATTGCGCGAATCGGCTGGGCAAGTCTTTCTTACAAGGCACCTGTAGGACAGGGCCGCGGCCGTTTTTGCGCCAGAAACGATGAATTTGGTGCAGTTTGCAATGAAGCCCGAACGATACTTACGAAACGGCGAAGGTATCTGGCTGTTCGCCGAACATATATTTCCCACACCCCTATTGGGCAAAACCGCTCTGACCTCGCGCTAAACGGGTCTGGAGGGGGTCTAGAAGGGGTCTGATGGGGGTCTAAAACGGCTTGGAGGGGGGCTGACTTTCAAGCCATGTTGGAAATTCCAGCCTGCCTCTCGGCAGCCTTACCGTAAAGCTGTCAGAACCGCCGCGACACGTTGGGAACGAGACGGTCCGACAAAAACAGGGTCACCGCCCTGACCGGACAGTTGCCCCACATGACCCGCAAAACTGCGTTTCGAAGAAGATGCCGCTTTGTCCGCTTCAGCCGCAGCAAAAGCGTTTAGGGCACCGCCGCCAGCCGCAGGCTTACCGCCTGGCGCACCGAGCGTGCGCCGCGCTGGTCGCCCTCGATTGCCAGCCGGAACGGGCCATCGCCCTCGCCCAGCATTGCTCCATTGCAGCGGTCCGCCAGCACCACGGGGGCTTTACCCAGCAATGGGTCAAGCTCACCCAGCGTAAAGGCCACGCGGTAGCCATCGCGCGCCTCGACCACCACCGCCATCAGCAGCGCTGGCCCGCGCACATCGCCTTTCGACGGCGCACCCAGCCGTGCCAGCACATCGACCAGCAGCGGCCCGGTGCATACCTGCGTTTCGCCATGATGAGTGAGGGTGACTTCGCGGGTCGGCAGGCCCTCGAGGAGCGCAGGCTCGATCGGCACAGCCATGTTCAATGCAAGTGCCTCCAGCATCGGCCTACTCCAGTTCGAGGATCACGGCATCGACCGCAAGGCTCTCGCCCTCGGCGGCGTTGATCTTGGCGATCACGCCTTCCTTTTCGGCGCGCAGGATGTTTTCCATCTTCATCGCTTCGACCGTGGCAAGCGGCTGACCCGGCTGCACGGTCTCGCCTTCAGCCACGTGGAGCTTCACCAGCATCCCCGGCATCGGGCAGATGAGGAAGCGCGACAGATCGGGCGGCACTTTCTCGAGCATCAGCGATTCGTGCCGCGCAAGCCGCAGCGGCAGCACCAGTGCGGTATGCGCCGCGCCGCGCGTGGTAACCTTCCATTGGTTGCCGACGCGCTCGACGATCAGGCCGAGGCGCAGCCCATTCCCGTCGGTCGCGGTGGCCTGCGCCATTCCCGGCATCCAGTCGCAGGTTCCCTCGACTCGCACGCCATCGACCACCGCGTGGCCATGACCAAGCGTGACCTCGAAACGTTCATCGCCGATCTTCACCAGCCAATCGGTGGCGACCCGCAAAACGCCGTCGCGCCCGTCGTCACCATCAAGCTGGCCCGAGATGCGCCGCGCGCGGCTTTGCAGGGTGAACTCGTTGCCTGCGCAGACTGCCGCGAGCAGGCGCTTCACGTCCGCGCCGGTCGCCGCACCGTGGAACCCGTCGGGATATTCCTCGGCGATGAAGCCCGTGGTGAGCTCGCCCGAGCGGAAGCGCGGGTGCTGCATGATCGCCGAGAGGAAATCGACATTGTGGCCGAGGCCCTTGATGCGGAAATTGTCGAGCGCCTCGATCTGCAAGTCCGCCGCCTCGTCGCGGGTCGGGGCCCAGGTGATCAGCTTGGCGATCATCGGGTCATAGAAGCGCGAAACCTCGCCGCCTTCATACACACCATCATCGACGCGCACCGAACCAGCGCCACGCGCGACCCCGCGCCGCGCCTTGCCCGCGACCGTCTCGTCCTCCTGCCAGCCGGCGACCGGCGGGGAGTAGTGCACCAACCGCCCGGTCGACGGCAGGAAGCCGCGATAGGGGTCTTCGGCATAGACGCGGTTTTCGATGGCCCAGCCGTCGATCCCGATGTCGTCCTGCGTGAAGGCCAGCTTCTCGCCTGCCGCAACGCGGATCATCTGTTCGACAAGGTCGATGCCCGTGATCGCTTCGGTGACGGGGTGTTCGACCTGCAGACGGGTGTTCATTTCGAGGAAGTAGAAGCTCTCCCCCGTCGGGTCCGCGCCGCTGACGATCAGCTCGACGGTGCCCGCTGAGTAGTATCCCACCGCGCGCGACAGGGCGACGCATTGCTCGCCCATTGCCTTGCGCATTTTGGGCGTGACGAAGGGCGACGGCGCTTCCTCGACCACCTTCTGGTGGCGGCGCTGGATCGAGCATTCGCGCTCGTTCAGATAGAGGATGTTGCCGTGCTGGTCGCCGAGGATCTGAATCTCGATGTGGCGCGGGTTGAGGATGAACTTTTCGATGAACACGCGGTCATCGCCGAAGGAACTCAGGCCTTCGCGCTTTGTCGCCTCGAAGCCTTCGCGCACGTCGGCTTCGCTGTAGGCAAGGCGCATACCCTTGCCCCCGCCACCGGCGCTGGCCTTCATCATCACCGGATAGCCGATTTCGTCCGCAATGCGCACCGCGTGCTCGGTATCGTCGATCTCGCCGACAAAGCCGGGGACGACGTTGACGCCGGCCTTCAGGGCGAGCTTCTTGGACTCGATCTTGTCGCCCATCGCGGCAATCGCGCCCACCGGCGGGCCGACGAAGGCGATGCCCTCAGCCGCGAGCGCCTCGGCGAACGAAGTGCGCTCTGAAAGGAAACCATAGCCGGGGTGCACCGCGTCAGCGCCGGTCTGCTTGCAGGCAGCGATGATCTTGTCGGCAATCAGGTAGGATTCGGCCGCAGGCGAAGGGCCGATATGGACGGCTTCATCGGCCATCGCCACGAACGGCGCGCGCGCATCGGCATCGGAATAGACCGCGACGGTCTTGATGCCCATCCGCCTCGCGGTGGTAATGACCCGGCAGGCGATCTCGCCGCGGTTGGCAATCAGGATTTTCGAGAACAAGGGTGAGACCTCTCTCCAAGGGGCGCTTTACCCGGCGGCTATGCCGAGGGATTGCGCTGCCTGCAAGCTAGCGGATTTGGGGCGTCAGAAAGGGGTCTCGGCAAGGTCCTTGAGCTGCTTGGTGCGCTCAAGGGTTAGGCTGGTCTTGCACATAGCATTGAGCAGCGGCTCCAGACTGCCACCGCGCGCGGAATAACCCTCCAGCCTGCAATGTGCATCGCGATACCGCAGCCACCCGCGCTGGGCTTCGAGCAGGCTGGCAAAATGGCCTTCGCGGCGATCGAATTCGGCTGACGCGCTGGCCGCGAAATCGGCGTCGTTCTGCTTCATCCGTGCTGATGTGACCTTCCACTGCACGTTCAACTCCGCGTCGGCGATCGCGTAATCGCGATAGGCGCACTGGTTCATCGCCTGCTGAATGCCCTTGTCAGCGGCGGCTTGGTCGCAGGCAGGCGGAGCGTCGGCGGATTGCAGTAGCAGCGGCAAGATAAGCGAGGCGATCATGCGGCGGTCCTTTCAGCGAAGGCGATCAGGCTGTCGGCGTAGGCAGGCGCTCCGCGGCGGTCACCCTCCCCGCTGACGAGGGTTTGCACGGCTTTGCCCAGCATCGCGATATTGGCAGGGGAGAGGCGCCTGAGCGGTTCGACATAAATCCCGATGGCAAACAGGATCGCGCCCGTCTGCGGCAGCCGCCGGAGCGTCTGGCGTTCGGAGCGCACGAACAGTGTCTCGCCGGCGTTGTCGGGGGTGACATGGGCGAAGGCTTCTTGCGGAGGGCGGTCGGGGAGCCAGCGGCGCTCGCCAGTCGCGGCGATGAACCAGTTGCAGCGGGCGTAGATGGGGCCGGGGCGCAGGGTCTCCATGAAGCGGTCGACCCCGGTGGCGAGCTGCTCCTCGTAGCCCGCAATGGGCGCGTGGAGGGCACGCAAGGGGAGCCCGATCTTCTCGGCCGGGTGCCAGTCTGAGGGCCACGCGACCGCTGCGCCGATCAGGCGGTAGACCTCCTCGTCCTCGCGCTTGGTGAGCAGGCACAGGTCTTCGTGGGTGGCGAGCGCGGCTTCGGAAAGCGCGCCGGGAACGCCGAGCATCGCGGCAAGTTCGCGGCCCGGAGCGTCCACTTGCGGGGTCAGCTGCACGGCCTGTGGCCATTCAGCAAACCCCGCCGCCCGCGCCGCCAGATCGGGCGCGGGGTGGAGCCACTCGCGCTCCTCCAGCTTGACCAGCCCCATGCGCAACTGCCCGCCCCCGCGCGCCTTGGGCAGCAAGCTGTCGACCGAGAAGCCGAGGCTCACCCCGCCCCGCCCCGCTTATCGCACCTAAGCACCATGCCAAAATCCGTTAGCCAATCGGCCTCGGTCGGCATCAGATATTGCAGGGCTTCGGGGAGCAAGCCGTGGAGGCTCGTAGCGTGGCGCAGTTCAGTGCGGCGGTCGGAGAAGCAGTAGGGTTGCGATGCGGGCAGGCTACCCAGCAACCGCATCATCCCCGTCTCGGTCGCCCCGCCCTCGTCCGCAAGGCTGAGGTAGAGCGGCGGGCGCTTCTCGCTCCCCAGTGCCTTGCGGCTCAGCGCCTCGAAGTCCCATTGCATACTGGGCGAGATCGCCGCGTAGCCTGTGAACAGCGCCGGCGCCTGCTCCCACGTCTCGACCACGAAATGCCCCGCCGCGCTCTCACCGACGAGGAAGGCCGTGCCATCATCGCGATAGCGCGCCTCGACCATCGGCTTGACCACCTCGGCGATCCACGCGCGGAAGGCCGCGCTTTCGCCAGCGGTGGGGAAGCGCGTCTGTTCGGCAGGGTCGGCGGTTGTGGGCAGAAGCTCGCGCTGGCGGTCGCGCGTTTCGATCCCGACAATAATTGCGTCCAGACTGCGCCCCCACAGCGCGTTCCAGCGCATCAGGCCCGCGCCCATCGTCAGGTCCTGCTTCATCGCCCCGTCGAGCTGGTAGATCACCGGCCAGCGCCGCTCCGGCTCGGCGGCGTAATCGGGCGGCAGGACGATGTTGACGCTGCGCTGCGCCCCGAGAACCTCCATCGTCACCGTCTCGCCGATGACGAGCGGCTGCGGTTCAGGCAGCGGCGCAGGCGCAGCGGCGAGCGCGAAGGCGGAGAGCCAACCTAGCACGTCGGCAGGCTGCGCGAAGGATCGCATTGAAGCTGTATCATACCCACATTCTCCACCGAACCGCCCGTCACATCAACTGATTGATCCACGACACAAGGAACGCCGCAACCCCTGCACCCAGCAGACCCATCGCCGCCTGGTTCATCATCGGAGCCTTGGTCTGCGGTCGTCCCGAGAGGCGGCTGCGCACGATGGTGGCAAGGCAGCTCAGCGAAAGGAACCCGCTCGCCGCGATCGGAACCAGCACCGCGAGCAGGATCGCCGGCGGCGGACGGGTGGCCGGGTCCGAGCCCTGCGAGATCGTCAGCACACCGCCGAGGATCAGCATCGAAAGCGTCAGCAGATATTTGGAATAATCATACAGCAGGATATCGGGATCGGTCTCGGGCGCCAGCTGGGTCGCGGGGCCGACGGAGTCCTCGATATCGTCGCTCATCCTTGCGGTCCCACCTTGAACGCGAAATAGACGTCCATCGCGGGCACCTTGTTGCCCTGCGGATCGCGCGCGGGGTCGAATTTCGCCTTGGACATGCGGCGGCAGATTTCGGTGTCGCCTGCATCGGTGCCGGTCGAGGTGCGGATGCGGCAGCGGGTGACGCGGCCCTTGGCGCTGATGTCGGCCCACAGGCTCGGCGCGGGCGCGATGAACCTCTGCGGGTCCGCTGCTAGTTGCAGCACCGCCGCATCGCGCAGCACCGCCTTGGTGTTCTGATAACCCATCGGCGGCGGCGCAGGCGAGAGGCCGCCGCGCAGCCCGGGCTGCACCACGCTGAGCAGCACGCCCATCGCGCGGGTGCCGCTTTGCGCCGTTCCGGAGGCGTCCAGCGCATGAACAAAGCGCCCGCGCGCGGCGATCACCTCGCAGACCCGCGCGCCCAAGTCGGATGGCACAACTAACGGCTGACACGCGGTGATGGTATCGTTCGCATCCACAACAAGGCTGATCTGAAAATAGCGTTGCTGGGCCGGATCGAACGCGTCTGCCGGGAAGTCCGCCGGGGTGAGCCATTGCTCATACCCCTCCACTGGCTGCACCGGACGGATCATCGCGGGATCGTCGAGATCGCTGATGGTGTAGAGGCCGACGGTGGGCGTGCCGGTGGCGGGGGTCTGGGCGATAGCGGCGCCAGTGCCACCGGTCATCGCGAGCAGCGCCAGCGCGACGAACCGCAGTCGAAACCGACGCGGGCAAGACTTCACCCCGAAATTCACGATCCGGATGTCGAGCAAGGCCTCACCAACCCCAATTTCGTCATGCTGAACTTGTTTCAGCATCCATTTTTCCTCTCGAGCTGTGAGACTTGGAGCGCGATGGACCCTGAAACAAGTTCAGGGTGACGGCAAGAGTGCGAGCGGGAGAACTACTCCGCCGCCTCGTCCAGCCCCTCGCCCAGCGGCGGCATGTTGTGCCCCAGCAAAACCAGAATATCCGCCGCGCACTCCACCACGTTTGAGCCCGGCCCGTAGATCCCCTGCACCCCTGCCTCGCGCAGGTAGTCGTAGTCCTGCGGCGGAATCACGCCGCCTGCCGTCACCTTGATATCGCCGCGGCCTGCTTCGCGCAGCAAGCGGACCAGCTCGGGGATCAGCGTCTTGTGGCCCGCCGCAAGGCTGGAAGCGCCAAGCACGTCGACGTTCTTCTCCAGCGCCATCGCGGCGGTTTCCTCGGGCGTCTGGAACAGCGGGCCACTCACCACATCGAAGCCCATGTCGGCAAAGGCGGATGCGATCACATTCGCGCCGCGGTCGTGGCCGTCCTGGCCCATCTTGGCGACCATGATCCTGGGTGCGCGGCCCAAGCGGCGCCCAACAGCTTCGACGCCGTCTGTCACCTGCGCCCAGCGGCGGTCGAATTCATAGGCGCTGGCATAGACGCCAGAAACCGGAGCGGGGGTCGCATCGTGGCGGCCGAAGACCTCTTCCATCGCCGAGGATATCTCGCCCAGCGTCGCGTCATGGCGCGCGGCGGCCACGGCCAGCGCCAGCACGTTCTCGCCCGAAGCGCAGCCCGCGGTGAGCGCCGCCAAAGCCGCGCGGCAAGCCGCCTCGTCGCGCCCTTCGCGCACTTTGGCGAGGCGAGCGATCTGGCCGGTGCGGACCATCTGGTTATCGACCTCGAGGGTCTCAAGCGCGTCCTCGGTTTCCTTGCGGTACTTGTTGACGCCGACGATCACCGTTCCGCCCATATCGACCTTGGTCTGCTTTTCCGCAGCTGCACGCTCGATCGCGGCCTTGGGCGCGCCGGTGGCGACATAGGCGGTCATGCCGCCTGCGCTATCCACCTCGGCCATCATCGCTTCGGCCTCGGCCACCAGCGTCGCCGTCAGCGCCTCGATGTAGTGCGAGCCGCCGAGCGGATCGACCACGTTGCAGATGCCGCTTTCCTCTTGCAGCACCAGCTGCGTGTTGCGCGCGATCCGCGCCGAGAAATCAGTGGGGAGCGCGATGGCTTCATCCAGCGCGTTGGTGTGGAGCGACTGGGTGCCGCCCAGCACCGCCGCCATCGCCTCGACCGTGGTGCGGATGACGTTGTTGTAGGGATCCTGCTCTTGCAGCGAGACGCCCGAGGTCTGGCAGTGGGTGCGCAGCATCTTTGAGCGTTCGTCCTTCGCCCCCAGATCGTCCATCACCTTGTACCACAGCGTGCGCGCGGCGCGCAGCTTGGCGATCTCCATGAAGAAGTTCATGCCGATGCCGAAGAAGAAGCTGAGGCGGCCGGCGAAAGCGTCGATATCGAGTCCCGCCGCCATCGCGCGGCTGGCGTATTCCTTGCCGTCGGCGATGGTGAAGGCGAGTTCCTGCACCGCCGTCGCCCCGGCTTCGTGCATGTGGTAACCACTGATCGAAATCGAGTTGAATTTCGGCATGTTGGCCGAAGTATATGCGATGATGTCGGAGATGATCCGCATCGAAGGCTCGGGCGGGTAGATATAGGTGTTGCGGACCATGAACTCCTTGAGGATGTCGTTCTGGATGGTCCCTTCCAGCTTGTCCTGCGACACGCCCTGACGTTCCGCCGCGACGATGAAGAAGGCGAGCACCGGGATCACCGCGCCGTTCATCGTCATGCTGACGCTCATGGTGTCGAGCGGAATCTGGTCGAACAGGATCTGCATGTCCGCGACCGTGTCGATCGCCACACCTGCCTTGCCGACATCGCCGACGACGCGCGGGTGATCGGAATCGTAGCCGCGGTGGGTGGCGAGGTCGAAGGCGACCGACAGCCCCTTCTGCCCCATCGCCAGATTGCGGCGGTAGAAAGCGTTCGATTCCTCGGCGGTAGAGAACCCCGCATATTGGCGGATCGTCCAGGGACGGCCCGCATACATCGACGCCTTCACCCCGCGTGTGAAGGGCGCGAAACCGGGCAGGCCGGGGTCGAAATCCGCGTGGTCCTCGGCCGTATACAGCGGCTTGATCGCGAAACCTTCTGGCGTGTGCCACGTGAGGTCGCGGCCCTTCACCTCCTTGGCGGCGAGGGCGTTCCAATCGGCGGAGCTGGGTTTGTCGGTCATGTCAGATACCATATCCGTTCGTGTCGAGCGAAGTCGAGACACCTGCGCTGAGGTATCTCGACTGCGCGCTTCGCGCTCCGCTCGATACGAACGGAGGTGGCGGGGAACTTACTCCCCCTTAAATTCGGGCTTCCGCTTCTGGAGGAACGACATCCCGCCCTCCATCGCGTCCTTCGTGCGGCCCGCAATCGCTTGCGCTTCCGCTTCGGCCAGCAGCACCATCTGGAGGTTGGTGTCGAGCGCGGTCGCAAGGTTGCGCTTCATCTGCGCGTAGGCAATCGTCGGCCCGTTCGCGAGCTTGGTCGCCAGCGCGCGCGCCTCGTCCATCAGCGCTGCGTCATCGACGCACTTGTAGATGAGGCCCCATTCCTCGGCCTGTTCGCCGCTGATTTTTTCGCCGAGCATCATCATCCGTGTGGCGCGCGCGCGGCCGATGGCGCGGGCTAGCAGCCAGGTCGAGCCACCATCGGGCACGAGGCCGATATTGACGAAGGCTTGCAGGAAATACGCGCTCTTGGCCGCAATGGTGAAATCCGCTGCGAGAGCCAGCGAGCACCCGACACCTGCCGCCGGGCCGTTCACCGCGCAGATCACCGGCACCTGCGCCCGGATCAGGTGGCTGACGGCGGGGTTGTAGTGGTTAGAGAGCGCCTTGTGGCTCCCGCCCTTGCCCGTCACCGCCGAGGTCTCACCGCGCGCCGAAAGGTCCGCGCCCGAACAGAAGCCCTTGCCCTCGCCCGTGATCAGCACCGCGCGCGCATCGCCGAGGTCGTAGAACGCCATCCCGATCTCGTCCGCCATCTGCGGGGGCATGGCGTTGAGCCGCTCGGGGCGGTTCAGGGTGACGGTGAGCAGCGGGCCGTCACGGTCGACGCGGATGGTTTCGTAGGACATTCTTCTCTCCGGTAAGATGCGTCAGTTCGACCAGTGCGCATCCTCGCGCGGGGTCTCCATGATCTCGGTAAGCATGCCGCCCATGTCCTTGGGATGGACGAAAAAGATAGGGGTGCCATGCGCGCCGATGCGCGTGGGGCCGAGGATGCGCTTGCCGAGCGCCTCGAATTCCGTGCGGGCTTCCGCGATATCGGGCACCTCGAAGCACAGGTGATGCTGACCGCCGAGCGGGTTCTTGGCGATGAAGCTCGCGAGTGTGGAGTTATCCCCCAGCGGCTCGATCAGCTCGATTTGCGTGCCGTTCATCGCCCCGTCCGCACCGGGGGTGTCGACGAAGCAGACCTTCACGCCCTGCTCCTCAAGGTCGAAAGGCGTGTGAATCTTCGTCGCGCCCATGACGTCGCGGTAGAAGGCGATCGAATCCGCGATGGAGGGCGTGGCGACCCCGATGTGGTTGAGACGGCCGAGTTTCATTTACTCATTCCCTTTGCAGCAGCTAACGACGCAGTCTTGAGCTTCTGGAGAAAATCGGCGAATTCTCCCCAATCATCAAAGTCCCATGCCATAGAGAAGCCTTCTTCGATTAGGTCATCCAAGTTTTCGGACTGAGGTCTTGAATCGAAAAGAAAGTCGTCAATTTCATTCGCCAGCACAATAAGACCTTCCGGACGTGAAAAATCCCGCTCTGTGATCTCCTTGACCGCCTCATCAGAGGTTTTTAGATCATGGTCGACGTTGAATGCGCAAGCCAGAGTGTTCCAAAGGCAATGCCAGTTACTGGATACGTAGCGCAACCTGTCGCGCTTTTCGAAATACTCCCGCTCCGATTCAGATAGTGGTGCCTTGTCCTTAAGATTGAACGGGTGCTCACCCCGTTCATCTAAGGGAATCAGAAGCTTTGGGGGTTGATACTTTTTATCGGTCACAGCGGAATATTGTCATGCTTCTTCCACGGGTTCTCCAACTGCTTCGTCCGCAGCTTCCTTAGCCCCAGCGCGATCCGGCGGCGGGTCGAGTGCGGGTGGATCACCTCGTCGATATAGCCGCGCTGGGCCGCGACGAAGGGGTTGGCGAAGCGGTCTTCGTATTCCTTGGTCTTTTCCGCGATCTTGGCCGCGTCGCCGCGGTCCTGACGGAAGATGATCTCCACCGCGCCCTTGGCGCCCATCACCGCGATTTCCGCCGTGGGCCATGCGTAGTTGAGATCGCCGCGCAGGTGCTTCGATGCCATCACGTCATAGGCCCCGCCGTAAGCCTTGCGGGTGATGACGGTGATCTTGGGCACGGTCGCTTCGGCATAGGCGAACAATAGCTTCGCGCCGTGCTTGATGATCCCGCCCAGTTCCTGGCTCGTACCCGGCAGAAAGCCCGGGACGTCGACGAAGGTCAGGATCGGGATATCGAAGGCATCGCAGAACCGCACGAAGCGCGCGGCTTTCTTGGAGGAATTGATGTCCAGGCACCCGGCGAGCACGGTGGGCTGGTTTGCGACCAAGCCCACGGTGCGGCCTTCCACGCGGCCGAAACCGCACAGGATATTGCCAGCGTGCATCGGCTGGATCTCGAAGAAATCGCCTTCATCCAGCACCTTGGCGATGACTTCGTGCATGTCGTAAGGCTGGTTGGCGTTGTCGGGGATCAGCGTGTCGAGGCTCATGTCCAGCCGGTCCCACGCATCGCTGGTGGGCAGCACCGGGGCCTCGTCACGGTTCGACAGCGGCAGGAAATCGAAGAAGCGGCGGGTCGCCAGCAGCGCCTCGACGTCGTTCTCGTAGGCGAGATCGGCGACCGAGGTCTTGGTGGTGTGGGTGACTGCGCCGCCCAGCTCCTCCTGCGTGACGACCTCGTTGGTGACGGTCTTCACCACCTCGGGGCCGGTGACGAACATGTAGCTCGAATCCTTCACCATGAAGATGAAGTCGGTCATGGCCGGCGAATACACCGCCCCGCCCGCGCATGGCCCCATGATGAGGCTGATCTGCGGCACCACGCCGCTGGCGAGCACATTGCGCTGGAACACTTCGGCATAGCCGCCGAGGCTGGCGACGCCTTCCTGAATGCGCGCCCCGCCCGAATCGTTGAGGCCGATCACCGGCGCGCCGACCTTCATCGCCATGTCCATGACCTTGCAGATCTTCTCGGCATGGCGCTTCGACAGCGAGCCGCCGAAGACGGTGAAGTCTTGCGAGAACACGAAGACCAGACGCCCGTTGATCGTGCCGCTGCCGGTCACCACCCCGTCGCCCGGGATCTTCTGGGTCTCCATGCCGAAGTCGACGCAGTCATGTTCGACATAGGCGTCGACCTCTTCGAAGCTGCCTTCGTCGAGCAGCACGTCGAGCCGTTCGCGCGCGGTCAGCTTGCCCTTGGCGTGCTGGGCGTCGATGCGCTTCTGGCCGCCTCCCATGCGGGCAGCTTCGCGGCGGCGTTCCATTTCGGCGATGTTGGCGGACACGCGGGATCCTCTCTGCTTACGTCTCTTGGCGCAACGCGTTGCCTTAGCGCGTTCGAGGCGTCAACGTGGCAAAAGTGGCGGTGGCTCGGAGGGTGACGGTGCAGACGGCGGACGTGGTGGTGATCGGCGGGGGGATCGCGGGGCTCTCGGTCGCGGCGCGCATGGCGCCGCACGCGCGGGTGGTGGTGCTCGAAGGCGAGAGCGCGCCGGGATATCATTCCTCGGGCCGCAGCGTGGCTTTTGCGCATTACGGCCTGGGCGACACCGTGGTGCGGACGCTGACCGCGCTGAGCATGGCGGAACTGGCAGAGCATGGCAGCCTCCACCCGGCGCTGCATATCGCCAGTGCCGAGGAGGTCGCGGCGCTTGACGAATTGGAGGAAGTCCACCGCCACTTCGGGTGTGATTACTCACGCGTCGGGCCAGATGAGGCGCGGGCCTTATTGCCGGTGCTGAACGCGGAGGCGTGTCACGCGGCGCTGGTCGATCATGGATCGCTGAAGCTTGATACCAACGCGATGCTGCAAGCCCATGCCGCCGCTTTGCGCGCGGCAGGCGGAAGGCTCGTGACAGGCGCGCGGGTCAGCGCGATTGCGCGCGAGGGGGATGGCTGGCGGGTGGAGACTGCGGCAGGCGATTTCGCCGCGCCCATCCTCGTCAACGCCGCCGGGGCCTGGGCGGAAGCAATTGCACGGATGGCGGGCGTCACGCATGTCGGGATCGAACCGCGCCGCCGAACGGTGATCTCCTTCGCCGCGCCCGAGGGCGAGGACGTCCGCGCCTGGCCCTTCACCAAGACTGTCGGCGAAGGCTTCTACCTCCTTCCCGAGGGGCGCGGGCAGCTGCTCGCCTCGTCGATGGATCAGACCCCGTCCGAGCCTTGCGATGCCGCCGCCGAAGAGCTCGACAAGGCGATTGCGGCTGGCCGCGTGGAGCAGGCAACCGGCCTCGCAATCCGGCGGATCAGCCATTCGTGGGCAGGCCTGCGAAGCTTTGCGCCGGACGAGCTGCCGGTGATCGGCCACTCGGCGGATGCGGCGGGCTTCATCTGGTGCGCAGGGCAAGGCGGTGCGGGGTTCCAGACCTCGCCCGCCCTCTCGCGGATCGCCGCAGCCGCCGCGCTCAGCCTGCCCTTCCCCGCCGATTGCGCAGAGGCCGGGCTGACCTTCGCGACCTTCGCGCCCGCGCGTCTCGAGGCCTAGAAGCGTCGCATCACGCTGCGCGCCAAGGCGGGCGAGATCGAATAGACCGCGCGCAGCACCTTCACCATGCCGACATTCGCCTCATCGTGCCCGTTCTCCAGCGCCGCAACGATCTGCCGCGCGCATTCCTGCGGGGGCATCTTGCCAGTCTTGCGGTCGGCGGTCATCTGCGTGTCGACCACCGGCGGCAGAGCCTCGATCACGTGGATGGGCTCGCCTGCAAGCTGCGCGCGCAGGGCCATCGTGTAACTGCGCAGCCCCGACTTGCTCGCGCAATAGACCGAGCTGGCCGTGTTAGGCGCGATGGCGAGCCCGCTGGTGACGTTGATGATCGCCGCTTCAGGCCGGGCGCGCAGGCGCGGGAGCAGCGCGGTGATCAGGCGGATCGGGGCGGAGAGGTTGGCATAGAGGCACCCGTCCGCCGCATCGGGATCGGGCAAGGCATTGCGCACATCATGCGGCACGCCCAGGCCGGCGTTGTTGATGAGGATGTCGATGGCCCGGTCGCCCAGCATCGCCACCAGCGCATCGACCCCGGCAGCGTTTGAAAGGTCGGCGGCAAGCACCTCGAAGCCTTCCGCCTCCATCGCCGCAAGCCGCGCAGGATCGCGCCCGGTGAGGATCACGCCCGCGCCCTTGGCCTGCAATTGCCGCGCGATCTCGCGCCCGATGCCTGCGCTGCCGCCGGTCAGCAGTACGCTCTTGCCGTTCACATCCATCAGGCCTGTCCCCTTGCCGCCGTCATCACCCCCCGACCGTGTGCGCGGCGCCGTGGATTGTCCAGCCGCTGCCTCCCCGGTTTACTTGGCAGCGTATTGCCGTATCAATACACCTGCCGAGAGGAACTTTCATGAACGCAGCCCGTGTCGCCCTATTGCTTGTCGCAGCACTCACGCCGGCGATGGCCGCAGCCGATGCGCCTGCCGGAACGCCTGCTTTCGATCCCCGGTCGTTTCGCGGGACGCAAGAAGGCTTGGTGACCGAGGTGCTGACCATCGGCAGCGCGCATCTGGCTCAGCTTCAAAAGAAACCCACGGCGCAAGAGCTGGACACCTTGCTCGACAAGCTCGAGGCGTTCCATCCCGCGATCATCACCCACGAAGGGCTTTCCGGCGAGCAATGCGATCAGCTTGAACGCTACAAGGCGCGCTATGCGGGGATCTTCGATGATTACTGCTGGGGCACGGCAGAGGTCGAGAAATCCTCAGGTTTGACCGTTGCCCAAGCGATGGAAGCTGTCGAGACGACTTTGAAAGACTGGCCCACTGCGCCCACCGCATCGCAGCGCCGCAAGCTTGCTTCGCTGTTTCTCGCTGCGAATGATGGTCCATCGGCGCTGGTGCAGTGGCTGAGGCTCCCACTTACCGAGCGCAAGCTGGGTGACGGGATCGACCAGCCGATGATGCACATTCTGGCCAAGGTCGAAGCTCAGCCCAATGAGACGATTGCGATCGGGGTCGCCTTGGCAGTCCGGCTGGGGCTGGAACGACTCTACGCTGTCGATGATCACACCGCCGACAGCATCCAGATAGCAGGCGGCCCAGCCTATCAAACCGCCATCGAAGCGCATTGGAGTTCGCCCGGCGCAGACGCAATCCCCGAAATTGTTCGCTATGGCGCCGCACAGGCCGAGGCTGCGAAAACGGGAGATTACGTCGAATTCTACCGCGTGCTCAATGATCCCGCGACCCAGCGCGCGTTCATCGATTACGACTATGGCCGCGCGTTAAAGATGAAAGGCGATCGTCCTTACGGCCGCACCTATGTGGCGTGGTTCGAAGCCCGCAATCTGCGGATGGTCGCCAATATCCGCGCGGCATTTGGCAATGCACCCGGCGCGCGTGTGCTCAACATCGTCGGCGCGTCGCACAAGGGCTATTACGACGCCTATCTGGATCAGATGTCGGACGTGCAGATTATCGATGCGCTGGCGGTGCTGAATTAGGCGCTCGCCCGCAAGCCGATACCTATTTGAACAGCACCAACTCCTCGGCCATCGTCGGGTGGATCGCGACCGTGGCGTCGAAGTCGGCCTTGGTCAGCCCCGCCTTCACCGCGATCGCGGCGGCCTGCATGATCTCGGGCGCTTCGGGGCCGATCATGTGGATGCCGACGATCTTGTCGTTCGCGGCGTCGACGATCATTTTGTAGAGACTGCGCTCGTTGCGCCCTGCCACCACGTGCTTCATCGGGCGAAAGTCCGACTGGAAGACTTTGATGTTGCCGAGCTGGTTGCGCGCCTCGCTCTCAGTCATGCCCACAGCAGCAATCGGCGGGTGACTGAACACCGCGGACGGTACGCAGGAATGGTCGACGGCGTAGGGTTCGCAATCGCCGAAGACGCTGTCGGCAAAGGCCTGACCCTCGCGGATCGCCACGGGGGTGAGCTGCACCCGGTCAGTCACGTCGCCGACGGCATGGATGTAATCGACATTGGTCTTGCTGAAGGCATCGACAACAATCTCGCCCTTCTTGCCGAGCGCGACCCCGACGGTCTCCAGTCCCAGCCCTTCGGTATTGGGCACGCGGCCTGTGGCGACCATCACAACGTCATACTCGCAAGCGTCCTGCCCGGTCAGCTTGACCAGCAAAGTGCCGTCCGCTTGCTTTTCGACGCTCTCGAACTCGGCGTGGAACAGGAAGGCGATGCCCTTCACCATCGAGATCTGGAGCAGCCGGTCACGCACGCTCGCGTCATAACCGCGCAGGATCGTGTCCGAGCGGTTGGCAATCGTCACCTTGCAGCCGAATTCGTTGAAGATCCCGGCGAACTCGTTGGCGATGTAACCTCCGCCTGCGATCAGCACGCGGCGAGGCAGGGTTTCAAGGTGGAACGCCTCGTTCGAGGTGATGACATGCTCGTTGCCCGGAAACTCTGGCACAAGCGGACGCGCGCCGGTCGCGATGAGGATATGCTTGGCAGTGACCACCTTGCCGCTCGCCAGCGTGACCTGGTGATCGCCGGTGATGGTCGCGCGCTCGTTGAAGATCGTCACATCGTGATTGCCGAGCGTCTGACCGTAGAGGCCCTCAAGCCGCGTTACATCGGTCTGCACCGCATCGCGAAGGGACGCCCAGTCGAAGCTCTTGCCCTCGATTGTCCAGCCGAACGCCTTGGCGTCTTCGAGGTCTTCGGCGAAGTGGGCGCCGTAGACGAGCATCTTCTTGGGCACGCAGCCGCGGATCACGCAGGTGCCGCCGACGCGGTATTCCTCGGCGACGGCCACGCGCGCACCGTGTGCGGCAGCGACGCGGCTGGCGCGCACCCCGCCCGAACCTGCGCCGATGGTGAAGAGATCAAAGTCGTATTCGCCGCTCATTATGCTGCTCCCGTGGTCGCGGGGAGGCATATGGCCTCGCGCAGGCGGAGCGGCAACCGTGCGCGGGCAAAATGCCCGATTTCAGACACAAAAAGGGCGGGAGTTTGCCGCTCCCGCCCCTCTCGTATTCTAGGCTTTAGACGCTGGCCGCGCGGGGACGACCCCCACCACCACCGCCGCCGCCGGGACGACCGCGGCCACGATTGCCGCCACCGCCGCCACCGCCGCTACCTTGCGGACGACCGCCGCCGCCATTGCGCTGACCGCCGCCGTTGCCGCCATTACCGCCGGGCTTGCCGCCGCCAAAGGCACGGCGATCACCGCCTTGACCTTCGGCCGGACGACGCTCGCCCTGCGGCTTGCGGTCGCCTTCTGCACGGCGCTGTTCGCCCTGCTGCGGGCGACGTTCGCCACCACCGTGGTCGGGCCGGCGATCACCTTGCGGCTTGCGCTGGCCGAGCGGACGCGGTTGCACGCGCTTCATCGGGGTGCGGGCGGCGGGCTTTTCCGGCCCTTCGCCCTCGACCACCGCGCGGAAGTTTTCAGGGAGCGCCAGACGCCCGAATTCGGCGCCCGTAAGCTTGCGGATATCCTTCAGATACGCGCGTTCGTCCTCGGCGCAGAAGGCAATCGCGATCCCGCTCTTGCCCGCACGCGCGGTGCGGCCGATGCGGTGCACATATTGCTCAGGCACGTTGGGCAGCTCGTAATTGATCACGTGGCTGACACCCGGAATGTCGATCCCGCGCGCGGCCACATCGGTCGCGATCAGCACCGGCACGCGGGCCTTGCGAAATTCGTCGAGCGCGCGCTGGCGCTGCGGCTGCGACTTGTTGCCGTGGATCGCGTTGGCCGGAATACCCGCCTGTTCGAGCCTCTTCACAACCCGGTCCGCGCCGTGCTTGGTACGGGTAAAGATCAGCACGCGCTCGATCGTGCCGGGAACCGTATGGCGGCCCTTGAGGATCATTTCGAGCAGGCTGATCTTCTCGTCCTGCTGGACCATGAAGAGATGCTGGTCGATGCGCTCTGCCGTGGTGCTTTCGGGGGTGACCGAGACCTGCACGGGGTTGTTGCAGAAGCCGCTCACCAGCTCCTTGATTGCCTTGGGCATGGTCGCGCTGAAGAACAGCGTCTGACGGTCCTTGGGCGCCAATTCCTTGATCTTGCGCAGCGCGTGGATGAAACCGAGGTCGAGCATCTGGTCAGCTTCGTCGAGCACCAGAATTTCGATGCCGGCAAGGTTCAGCGCCTTCTGGTCGATCAGGTCGAGCAGGCGGCCCGGGGTGGCGACAAGGATGTCGGCGCCGCGGTGCAGCTTGTTGCGATCCTTGCCCACGCTGGTGCCGCCGACGATGCATTGCACCTTCAGCCCGGCGAGCGCGCCGTAATCCTTGGCGCTGTCAGCGATCTGCACCGCAAGTTCGCGGGTCGGGGCAAGCACCAGCATGCGGCACGATTTGAACGGGATCTGCTTGTCGGCTTCGCGCAGGCGGTCGATGCTGGGGAGCATGAACGCGGCGGTTTTGCCGGTGCCGGTCTGGGCAATGCCGAGAAGGTCGCGGCCCTTGAGAACGGCCGGAATGGCCTGTTCCTGGATCGGGGTCGGCGTGGAATAACCCTTGAGGTCAAGGGCCTGGAGCACGGGCTGCGACAGCCCGAGGTCAGCAAAAGTCGTCATATGGAAAAAACTCGCAAGTAATCTGCGACGCGCGCTCGGCTGCCCCGGACGCAAATCGTCCACAGGGCACGCCACGCGCGGCGCGGGGGTTGAACCGCCCGCGTGAAAAGGGAAGTCTTGGGATAGAACCGAGGCGCGGCCGGGGCGGATGCTTTCAGAATTCCGCCGCTTCACGCATGGCTAGCGCGCTTCGATGGCGGCCATGTGGGCGTGATGCCCCCAAATGTCAAAGGATTTCGCGTTCCTGCGCCGCTTACACCAGCCCCGCCGCCGCCATCAGTGCCCGGGTCGAGGGGTCGAAATCGCCCTCCCCGCTCTCGATCTGGCGTGCGATTGCCTTGCCGAGCTCGACTCCGAACTGGTCGAACGGATTGATCTCCATCAGAACCGCGTTGGCGAAGGTGCGCTGTTCGTGGAAGGCGATCAGCGCGCCGAGGGCTGCCGCATCGCAATCTTCGACGAGGAAGGTGGTGGACGGCCGGTCGCCTGCATAGGCCCGCGCCGGATCGTCCGACGCCTTGCCCGCCATCAGCGCCGCGCCCTGCCCGAGGCAGTTCATCAGCAGGATGCGGTGATGCGCGGGATCGAGACTGTCGCCCGGCTCGATGCTCGCGATGAAGTCCACCGGGATCAGGTGCGTGCCTTGGTGGAGCAGCTGGAACACCGCGTGCTGCGCATCGGTGCCCACCCCGCCCCATGTGATCGGAGCGGTCGGCCCATCGACGGGTCGGCCATCGGCGGTGACGCTCTTGCCGTTCGATTCCATCTCGAGCTGCTGGAGATAGTCGGGGAGCAGCGCCAGCCGCTCGTCATAGGCGAAGACCGCGCGGGTCTGGCAGCCACGCAGGCGCGTGTAGTAGAGGTCGCCAAAGGCGGCGAGCAGCGGGGCGTTGGCGCGGCCCTCGGTATGCCGGAAGTGATCGTCGACCGCCTTGGCGCCCGCCAGCATCGCGCGGAATTCATTCATCCCGATCGCCAGCGCCAGCGGGAAGCCGATCGAGGAGAACAGCGAATAGCGCCCGCCCACGCTCTCGGGGAAGGGCAGAATGCGGGTCTCGTCGACGCCCCATTCGACGGCCTTTTCCGGCGCGGCGGTGAGAGCGACCACCTGCCCACCGGGGTCTTCGACGCCGTTCTCGGCGAGCCACGTCAGCGCGCTCTCGGCATTTGTGAGGGTCTCAATGGTGGTGAAGGTCTTGGACGCCAGAGCGATCAGCGTCGTCGCCGGATCGCAGGCGGCAAAGGCCTGTTCCAGCGCCAGCCCGTCGATGTTCGAGACGACGTGGACATCGACCAGCGCAACGTCGCGGGTCAGCGCGTCGATCGCCAGCGCGGGGCCGAGTGCCGAGCCGCCGATGCCGATCGCGATGCAATGCTTCACCTCGCCCAGCGCGCCTTCGTGGATCGCCTCGACCAGCATGCCCATGCGGGACAGCAAGGCCTCGGCCTCTTCGACCTGCGCGGGCGTGCCGCTACCGCGCAGCGCGCCGTGGGTGGCGGAGCGGCCTTCGGTGGGGTTGATGATCCCGCCGCCGAACAAGCTGCTGCGCGCCTCGGCAAAGCCCGCCGCGTCGGCCAGCGCCTCGAAGGCGGTCAGGACATCGTTCGACAGGTGAGTCTTGGAAAAGTCGATCAGCATGCCGGTTTCGGCATCGCTGCCGGGTTCCACCGGCCAGTCGATCCGCCGGGTCAACGCCGCGACCCGGTCAGGCTGGCCCGCGAACAGATCGGCGAGCGTTGCATGGGGAAGACCGCGCAGAGCCGACCAAGCCGCTGCGACTGCCTCGCCGCTCTGTGCCGTGTTGTTGCTGCTCATCACCCTACCCCTTTGCGCAAGTGTGCGGCTGCGGTTAAGGGCAGAGACGATGGATGTTAAGACCCAATCGCTCACAGATGCGCCGCCTGTCGCTGCTGACGCTCTTACGGGCGAGATGCCGGGTGAAACCTGGGGCGGCTTCGCGTGGTTTCTGGTCAAGCTGCTGGTCGCGGTACTGGTGTTCCGCACCTTTGCCTTCGCCCCCTTCTCGATCCCGTCCGAGAGCATGTTGCCGCGGCTGATGAACGGCGATTACCTGCTCGCCGCCAAGTGGCCCTACGGCATCTCGCGCCATTCGCTGCCCGCCGACCTGCCGCTGCCCGGCGGGCGCCTGCTGGCAGGGACACCGGAGCGCGGCGACATCGTCATCTTCAAGCACCCCGTTGACGGGCGCGACTATATCAAGCGGGTGATCGGCCTGCCGGGCGACCGTGTCGCGGTGCTCGGCGGGCAGGTGATCCTGAACGGCGCGCGCGTGGCGCGCACCCGGATCGGCGATGCGCTGATCCCGCTCTCGCCCAACACCGGCTGCGCATGGGGCGGCGATATGGTGGCGACCGGCAAAGGCGGTGAAGCATGCCGCTATACCCGTTTCCGCGAGACTTTGCCGGAGGGGAAATCCTACGATGTGCTCGATTTCGGCCCCTCCCCTGCGGACAGTTTTGCCGAAAAGGTCGTGCCCGCAGGCCGCCTGTTCGTGATGGGCGACAACCGCGACAGCTCGCTCGACAGCCGCTTTCCGGCATCGGCGGGCGAAGGGGTCGGCATGGTGCCGCAGGACCTGCTGGTCGGGCGCGCGGCGGTGATCGTATGGTCGACCGATGGCAGCGCGGACTGGCTCAACCCGGTCTCGTGGTTTTCCGCCGCGCGTTGGGAGCGGATCGGAGACCTGCTATGACCACCGGTCTCGATCCCGCCGCCCGCATGTGGCTGGAAACGCAGGGCTTTGATGTGGCCGCCGATGCCCCGTGGCTGGAGGCGCTGACCCACGGCAGTTTCAACGGTTCGGGCGCGGAAGTGGCGGACTATCAGCGGCTCGAATTCCTTGGTGACCGGGTGCTGGGCCTGTCGGTCGCGGCATGGCTGTTCCGCGCTGGCGACGCGCCCGAAGGTAAGCTTTCCCAGAGACTTAACGCGCTCGTTAGCGGAACGACCTGCGCGCGGATCGCCCGCAAGACCGGCCTTCCCGCCCACATCCGCCTCGGCAAACAGGCGCGGGATGACGGCGGGACGGATAGCGACAAGATCCTCGGCGATGTGATGGAGGCGCTGATCGGCGCCTGCTTCATCCAGCACGGCTTCGAGGTCGCGCAGGCGCAAATCTACCGCCTGTGGGCCAGCGAGTTGGAAGGCGACGAGGGCAAATCCAAACATCCCAAGAGCGCGCTGCAGGAATGGGCCGCAGGCAATCGCCGGATGACCCCGCTTTACGAGGTGATCGACCGCAGCGGCCCCGACCACGCGGCGCGCTTCACTGTCCGGGTGACGGTCCGCAATGTCGGTTCCGCCGAGGCCAGCGCGACCAGCAAGGGCGAGGCCGAACGGCTGGCCGCCAAGGCCTTCATCGAACAATTCGGCTGATCCTTGTTCCCGCAATGTTTCACGTGAAACATTGCGGGCTACCCGTGTTCAAAGCCCGTCTGGAGGGGGTCTAACAGGGGTCTAGAGGGGGTCTAAACGCGTCTGGAAGGCGTCTGGAACGCGCTGGAGCGCATCTGAAATCACCACCCTTCGACAAATCGCCTCCGAACGGATAGAGAGCCGGCATGACAGACATCACCCCCACCCGCTGCGGCATGATCGCCGTGATCGGCGCGCCCAATGCCGGCAAATCGACCCTCGTGAACCAGCTCGTCGGCCAGAAGGTCGCCATCACCAGCGCCAAGGCGCAGACCACCCGCGCGCGGATGCTCGGCATCGCGCTGCACGAGCTGCAAGGCACGCCGGTGCAGATGGTCCTCGTCGACACCCCCGGCATCTTCGCCCCGCGCCGCCGCTTGGACCGCGCGATGGTCAGCGCCGCGTGGGAAGGCGCGGAAGCGGCCGACGCCGTGGTGCTGCTGGTCGATCCCATCAAGCAGCGCCGCCACGAATTGGAGCCCCTGCTCGAAGCGCTCGCGACCCGCCCGGAGCGCAAGATCCTCGTCATCAACAAGGTCGACCGCTCCAAGAAGGAGCCCATGCTGGCGCTGGCGCAGGACCTTGCCGGCAAGGTCGATTTTGCCGAGATATACTTCGTCTCGGCGCTGACCGGTGACGGTGTGCCCGAACTGAAAGACGCTCTCGCCGGGATGATGCCCGAGGCCGAATGGATGTACCCCGAAGACCAGGTCTCCAACGTCTCGGAACGCCTGCTCGCCACTGAAATCACCCGCGAACAGCTCTACCAGCAGCTCCACGAGGAACTGCCCTACGACAGCGCGGTGCGCCCCGAGAGCTACGAGGTGCGTGCGGACGGCAGCATCGAAATCCACCAGCAGATCGTGGTCGCCCGCGAAACGCAGCGCGCGATCGTGCTCGGCAAGGGCGGTGCGCGCATCAAGCAGATCGGCGCCGCGGCGCGGGCGGAATTGAGCGAAGTGCTAGGCGTGCCGGTGCACCTGTATCTCCACGTCAAGCAGCTGGAGAACTGGGCCGAGGACAAGGAGATCTTCGAGGAGATCGGGTTGGACTGGGTGCGGTAATCTACGCAAAATGCCAATGATATTTAAGGGCAATCTCGGTGATCTTCCAGTTCCTCTATCGCCATCGCAACACAATCTGGACGCTCGTCGGGCTCGCAGCGCTGTTTGCGATTCATGAGTGGACTGGAATAAATCGATGGCTGTTGCTGGTGCCTGTGCTTTTAGCAACGCTTGGCGGCATGGCACTCTGGGACAGAGCTTTCTTGCGAAAGTGACAGGTTTGGCGTCTGAGACATTCTCCTGCTTCAGGCAACAACAGCCCAACTCATACGCCCCACTCGTCGCCCCGTGCTTGACACGGGGCTTGGCTATCGTCGGCGCACATGGAGAAAACAAGCCAAGCCCCGGATCAAGTCCGGGGCGACGGTTGATGCGTTTCTGACATTCTGGTCCCGTCGCCCCGTGCTTGACACGGGGCTTGGCTAATCTTCCAAAACGTCCGCAGCGAACCACTGCTCCCACAGATCATCCCAATCCGGATTATCAGCCTCGATCAGCGCGAACTTCCATTCGCGCCGCCATTTCTTGACCAGCTTTTCGCGGGCAATCGCCTGTTCGATCTCCTCGTGGCGCTCGATATAGACCAGCCGCGTTTTCCGGAAATCTGCAACGTGGCGCGATCCGGTGCCCTCCCGATGGTGGAACACGCGCGCCAAGGCATCGGCCGTGACGCCGACATACATGCCGCCGCGAAAGCGCTTCGCCATGATGTAGACCCACCCGCCTTTGTCCATTGGCGAAGTATTGCGGCGATAGTGGAAAAAGGAAAGCCGAGCCCCGTGTCGAGCACGGGGCGACGATTTAGGATTACAAGCGCTCGTCGTCCCGACGACACTCGCACCAACCGGAACACATCCCTCAAGCGTTCGTTTTAGCCGCAATGAACCTGCGGAACCTGCCATCATTGCCGCACTGGCTGGTTCCATCGCCGCGCTTGCGGATCCGGCTGACCTATCTGTGGCGCCACGGCCGGCTTCCCGATCTTGCCAATCCGTTGCGATTTACCGAGCTGGTGCAGCGCCGCAAGCTGATGGACCGCGACCCGCAGATGGTGGCGCTGGTCAACAAGGTGACCGCCAAGGCCGCCGCATCGCGGCTGTTTGGCGACGATTGGATCATCCCGACGATCTGGACCGGCAATGTGCTGCCTCGCGATCCGACGTGGCCGTTCCCGTTCATTCTCAAAGCCAGCCACGGCTGCAACCAGAACGCCGTGTGTCACGACCGGTTAGACTATGACCGGGCCCGCGCGCGCGCATCGCGATGGACGGACCGGCCCTATGGCCTGTGGCTGGACGAATGGGCTTACCGCGACGTCCCGCGCGGTTTCATTGTCGAGCCCTATCTGGGCGACCGCGCGACGCTGCCGGTTGATTACAAGATCTACGTGTTTGGGGGACACGCCGCCTTCGTGCAGGTGCATGTCGATCGCGGTAAAGATCATCGATGGATTGTCTTTGATCGGCACTGGAACCAGCGCTCGAAGCTGGACGAAGCGCCCTTGCCTGCGCCGCTGAACCTGGACCGGTTGCTGGCGAATGCAGAGCGGATCGCCAGTCCCTTCGATTTCGCCCGGGTCGATTTTTACGAGATCGACGGCGTGCCCAAATTCGGCGAGGTCACCTTCTATCCGGGCTCAGGCTTGGACCGCTTCGACCCGCCCGAGCTGGACCTCGAAATCGGCCAGCATTGGTTGCTGGCGCGCGAAAGCGCTTTCGGGGGCGTGGGAGGGAAACTCAGCCCCGCGCCAGCTTCTCCAGCTTCGCTTTCAACGCGGCCTCGTCGAAGGGCTTGACGATGTAGTCGTCCGCGCCCGCGGCGATGCCGTCGTGGATGTCCTTGGCCTCGCCGTTCGAGGTGCAGAACACCACCACCGGCTCCTTGGGCGTGGGGATGGCGCGCAGCTTGGTGACGAATTCGATGCCGTCCATTTCGGGCATGTTCCAGTCGGTCAGGACCAGATCGGGCATGGACTGCTTGCAGCGGGCAAGCGCCTCGTGCCCGTCCTGCGCCTCGACGGGGACATAGCCGAGGCTCAATGCGATCTTGCTGGAGACCTTGCGGATCACCCGGCTATCATCGACGATCAGGCAGGTGCGCGCGGCCGCGGCAGGGGCTTCGCGGCCCTGATAGCGATCACGCATTGCCTTGGCGGCGGCGACGATCGCGGCGGTGTCGTCAGGCTCGACCGAGGCCGGCGCGATGGTGGCGGCGGCGAGTGGCTGGGCCGCGGGGTCGGCGGCGTCCGCTTCGGGGGCGGTTTCTTCCGGCGCGGTCTGTGTTTCCACAGCTGCCGCGGCCATCATCGCCTCATGCGCCTTCTCGTTGTGGGCGAGCTTTTCGGCGAGGGTCTTGCCATCGCCCGGCGCGTGGCGGTTCGGGCCGGTGTTGCGCTTGATCAGATTCTGCACGGTCAGTGCCCCCCGCTCATGCGGGAATAGCCGGCTTCGTAAGCCTTCGCCGCGAAATCATCCGAATAGGGATCTTCGTCGAGCGTGCCGACGCCTTCGCCCGGGGTCATGCGGATGTGCAGATAGGGCATCCAGACATCGCCGAACTCGGCTTTCTGGTACCACACGTCGAGCACATCGTAGCTCGCCCACATGCCGTCCGGCTCGCGCAGGCGGATGCCTTCGCCGATGCGCGGCACCGCGGCAAAGCGGATGCGGCTCTGGGTCTGGTGGGTCTCGTTCTGGATTTCGATTTCTATCACGGGGGAGCCCTTTTTCCGGCCACGGTGATAGGGTGCCAATGCTTTATTATTTACAAACGCATGGAGGCCGGGGCGACGGTTTGCGCCGCCCCGGAGCTCATTTCGTGGCAGCAGCGGCTTTCTTGGCCCCAGAAGTTTTGGGTGCCTTTTTCTTGGCGGCAGGCTTTTTGGCGGCCGGCTTCTTGGCAGCGGCCTTTTTCGGGGCGGCCTTTTTCTTGGCCTTGCCCTTGGCCGGGCCCTTGGCGATCCGCGCATCGATGAGCGCGATCGCTGCTTCGAGCGTCACGTCCTCGGGCTTGTCGTCGCGCGGGATCGTGGCGTTGGTGGTGCCGTCGGTCACATAGGGCCCGTAGCGCCCCGGCATCACCTTGATCTCGCCGCCGCTGGTGGGGTGCGCGCCGAGCGTGGCGATGGGTTCGGACGCGGTGCGGGTGCCTGGGCCACGATTAGCGGCCTGGGCGAGCAGATCGACCGCGCGGTTCATGCCGACCTCGAACACCTCGCGGGTATTGGTCAGCTTCCCGTATTTGCCATCATGCCGCAGGTATGGCCCGTAACGCCCGATATTCGCCTCGATCTCCAGCCCCGTATCCGGGTGCGCGCCGATGATGCGCGGCAGATCGAGGAGCTTCACCGCCCAGTCGAGGTCGAAATCGTCCAGGTCCTTGGGGATGCTCGCGCGCTTGGCTTCCTTGCCGTCACCCATCTGCACATATGGCCCGAAACGCCCGGTCTTGCGGTGGATGTCCTCGCCCGTTTCGGGGTGCTGGCCGAGGATGCCGTCATCCGCCCCGCCCTCGCCCTCACCGCCCGGCTGGGCGAAGCGGCGGGTGAACTTGCACTCGGGATAGTTCACGCAGGCGACGAACGCGCCGAACTTGCCGCCGCGCAGGCTCAAGCGGCCATTGGCGCGGCCTTCGGTGGCGCAGAGCGGGCAGGCGCGCGGATCGGCCCCGTCTTCGCGCGGGGGGAACAGGAAGTCGGAGAGATATTCGTCCAGCGCCTCGGTCACTTCCGAGGGGAGCTTCTCCATGACCTCGTCGGCCTTGGGCTTGAAGTCCTTCCAGAACCGCGCGAGCACCGCCTTGTAATCCTCGCCCCCGTCCGAGACGATGTCGAGCTCGTCTTCCATCCCGGCGGTGAAGTCATAGGCGACGTAAGTGGGGAAGAAGCGTTCGAGGAAGGCGGTCAGCAGGCGCCCGGATTCCTCGGCGAAGAAGCGGTTCTTCTCCATCCGCACATAGGCACGGTCGCGCACGGTCTGGATGGTCGAGGCATAGGTCGAAGGCCGCCCGATGCCGAGCTCCTCCAACCGCTTGACCAACGAGGCTTCCGAGAAACGCGGCGGCGGCTGGGTGAAGTGCTGGGTGGCGTCGACCGCGCGCTTGGCGGGGCAGTCACCCGATTTCATCACGGGCAGCAGCCCGCTTTCATCGTCTTCCGCGTCGTCGAAGCCTTCCTGATAGACCGCAAGATAGCCGGGGAAGCGGATCACCTGGCCGGTGGCGCGCAGTTCGTGCTGGCCGGTCGGATCGCGCAAGGTGACGGTGGTGCGCTCCAATTGCGCGGTCGCCATCTGGCTCGCCATCGCGCGCTTGAAGATCAGGTCGTAGAGCTTGCCCTCGTCGCCCGCCCCGGCGCGTTCCTTGGTGAAATCGGTCGGGCGGATCGCTTCATGCGCTTCCTGAGCATTCTTCGCCTTGGTGCTGTAAAAGCGCGGCTTTTCGGGACGGTAATCCTCGCTGAAGCGCGCCGCAATGGCATCGCGCGCGGCCATAATCGCGCTCAAGTCCATCTGCACACCGTCGGTCCGCATATAGGTGATCGCGCCCGCCTCATACAGGCTCTGGGCGAGGCGCATGGTGTGCTGCGCCGAGTAACCGAGCTTGCGCGCGGCCTCCTGCTGCAAGGTCGAGGTGGTGAACGGCGGCGCGGGGTTGCGCTTCAGCGGCTTGGTCTCGACGCCTTCGACCGTGAAGCGCCCGCCTTCGACAGCGGCCTTGGCCTCCATCGCGATGCCCTCTTTGCCGAGGCTGAGCTTTTCCAGCTTCTCGCCCCGGAAGCGCACCAGCCGAGCGTCGAACTCGGTACCGTCGTGCTGCATCCGGGCAACGACGCTCCAGTATTCATCGGCGCGAAACGCCTCGATCTCGCGCTCGCGCTCGACGATCAGGCGCAGCGCCACCGACTGCACGCGGCCTGCGCTCTTGGCACCGGGCAGCTTGCGCCACAGCACTGGCGAAAGCGTGAAGCCGAACAGGTAGTCTAGCGCACGCCGCGCCAGATAGGCGTCGATCAGCGGCTGATCGAGCTCGCGGGGCTTGGCCATCGCGTCGAGCACTGCGGTCTTGGTGATCGCGTTGAAGGTGACGCGGTCGACCAGCGCGGGCACGCTTTTGCGCTTCTTCAGCAGCTCCAGCACGTGCCAGCTGATCGCCTCGCCCTCGCGGTCAGGGTCGGTCGCCAGCACCAGCCGCGTCGCCCCCTTGGCCGCGTCGGCGATTTCCTTGAAGCGGCTCTGCTTGTCGCGGTAGAGTTCCCACTCCATCGCGAAGTCGTCCTCGGGCTTTACGCTCCCGTCCTTGGGCGGCAGATCGCGGACATGGCCATACGAGGCCAGAACCTTGAAGTCCTTGCCGAGATACTTCTCGATGGTTTTCGCCTTGGCGGGGGATTCAACGATGACAAGCTGCATAAGCGGGAAGAGATGTCCTTACGTGTGTACGCGCGAGGGTGGGGCGGCGCGGCTTACAGCGTCAAGAGGGTTGTGCAAGTCCGGAGCGAGGTAAAGCCTAGCCTGCCCTCCGCACCGCGCCGTCAGCCTCGCGCACCAACTCGCCTGCCAGTTCCAGTTCGAGCAGCGCCATGTGCACCTCGGCCGCGCCCGCGCCGGACTGGCGGATCAGTTCGTCGACGCCGACCGGCGCGTTGGTGAGCAGACTTGCGATATCGCCGCTGAGGTCGGCGCGGCTCTCGCCCCAGTCGAGCTTGGCGAGTTCGGCATAGTCGAAATCGGCTGCGCCTTCGCTCACCCGGAACTGCGATCGCGGTGCGCCGGTGAAGCTTTGCAGCAGTTCCACCACCTCCTCGGGCGTTTGCACCAGCACTGCGCCTTCGCGGATCAGCTGGTTGCAGCCGCTGCTGCGCGGATCGAGCGGGGAGCCGGGGATCGCCATCACCTCGCGCCCCGCCTCGCCCGCCAGCCGCGCGGTGATGAGTGAACCCGATTGCGGCGCGGCCTCGACCACCAGCGTGCCGCTGGCGAGGCCCGCGATGATGCGGTTGCGCGAGGGGAAATGCCGCCCGCGCGGCTCGGTGCCGGGGGGTTGTTCGGCGACCAGCAGGCCTTCGTTCGCGATCCGCTCCTGAAGCGCGGTGTGCTGCGGCGGGTAGGCGATGTCGATGCCGCTGGCGATCACGCCGATGGTTTGCGGAAATGCTCCCTCGTGCGCCGCGCCGTCGATGCCCCGCGCAAGGCCCGAGACGACGGTGAAGCCCGCCTCTGCCAACGCTCCGGCAAAGTCGCGCGCCAGCTTGACGGCGGCGGCGCTGGCGTTCCGCGCGCCGACGATGGCGACGCAGGGCTCGGATGCGAGCGCGAGATTACCGCGGCAGGTGACAATCGGCGGGGCAGAGTCGAGTTCGGCGAGGAGCGCGGGGTAATCGGGCTGGTCGTGGAACAGGTAGCGCGCGCCTGCCTTGCGCAGGGCGGCGACCTCGCGTTCGATGCTGTCGGCATTGGCGGGGCGGTATGCTCCCTTCCCCCGGCTGGCGAGATCGGGCAGCGCATCCAGCGCCGCTGCTGCCGTGCCGAACCGCGCGAGCAGCTGGCGGTAGCTTACCGGGCCAATGTTGGGCGAGCGCAGCAGGCGGATGCGCGCGAAAGCTTCTGGTTGGCTGAGCACCGGCTGCGACCCCTTTTGCTACATCAGATGCGGTCTTGCATCACGGCTTGCTCGAAGAGGAGCCTACGCGCGGCTCCTCCCCCCGCATCAGCCGCCCGATATTGGCGCGGTGCTGGACGATGACGATCGCGGCGATGACGATCAGCGGCGGGATCGCCTGCGGAAAGCCCAGCCCCCATGCCACCACCGGCGCGGCAAGCACCGTCACCATCGAGGCGACCGAGGAGATGCGGCTGACAAACAGCGTGATCGCCCAGATCGCGGCGCAGGCAATCATCGCCGGCCATGCCAGCGCCAACAGCGCGCCCGCAGCACTGGCAAAGCCCTTTCCGCCCTTGAAGTTCAGCCACGGGGTGAAGCAATGCCCCGCGACCGCAGCGACGCCTGCGATGCCCTCAGTGCCAGGCCAAACCGCCCCCGCGACCAGCACAGGGATCGCAGCCTTGGCCGCATCCAGCAGCACAGTCGCCGCCGCCAGCCCCTTGTTGCCGGTGCGCAGCACATTGGTCGCGCCAATCGAGCCGCTGCCGATCTTGCGCACATCCCCCAGCCCCGCCGCGCGGGTGAGGATCAGGCCGAAGGGGATCGAGCCGAGGGCAAAGCCCAAGAGGGCGGCGAATATCGGTTCCAACACACTCTCCGTTAGGCCTGAGCTTGTCGAAGCCCTGTACTTCTTCTAGCGCACAATCATCTAAGCAAAAACAACCCTTCGACAAGCTCAGGGTGAACGGATTTGAGAAACTTGGACAAATCCTCCCCCATCCTGCTGTTCGATTCCGGCGTCGGCGGCCTGACCGTCTACGACGCCTTGCGCGAAGTTCTGCCTGAGGCTCCGGTGATCTACGCCGCCGACCTTGCAGGCCTGCCCTATGGCAGCAAGACCGAGGCGCAGATCGCCGCGCGGGTTTCCGGACTGCTGGGGCGGATGGCGGAGCGGTATCAGCCGCGCCTCGCCTGCATCGCCTGCAACACCGCCAGCACCATCGCGCTCGGAATGGTGCGCGATGTGCTCGAGATCCCGGTGGTCGGCACCGTACCCGCGATCAAGCCCGCCGCTGCGCTGACACAGACCGGCACGATCGGCCTCGTGGGCACCGAGGCCACGATCCGCCAGGCTTATGTCGACGACCTCGAAGCCAAATTTGCGGGCGGCAAGCGGCTCTTGCGCGTCGCTGCCCCCGGCCTCGTCGAAGCGGCCGAGGCGAAATTGCGCGGGCGGCCCGTCGATCCGGCGCTGATCGCCGATGTCCATGCGCGGCTGATGGCGATGGAGGGCGCTGGCGCGCTCGACACGCTGGTGCTGGCCTGCACGCACTTCCCGCTGCTCGCCGATGAGCTCGCCGCCGCCTTCGGGCCGCACTTGGCGCAGGTCGACGGCGCGCAGGGCATCGCCCGGCGCATCGCGCACCTGCTCGAAGGCCAGAGCTTTGCCGCCTCCCGATCCAACCGTTTCGTCATCACCGGACCGATGAGCGGCGCTGCGGGGCTGGAGGCTGCGCTGGCCTCCCGTGGTTTCAGCGCGGCCGAGGTGTTCTGAATCGCGCACGAACCCTTGCGA
This sequence comes from uncultured Alphaproteobacteria bacterium, assembly GCA_963765775.1. GTDB lineage: Bacteria > Pseudomonadota > Alphaproteobacteria > Sphingomonadales > Sphingomonadaceae > Erythrobacter. The sequence continues at coordinate 137,953 of CAVXXQ010000002.1, read as the reverse complement.
AACACTCGCAAAGATCGCTGTGGCAAAAGCTTCTCGCGATCCTTAAATACCCGCGAAACCAACCGCCCTTTCGCACGTTGAGGCGGCACAAGAATGTGAAAAGCAGGAACCCGTGCCCACCGCTTTTTCAGCAGGTGGCCGCGAGAGCAGCGAGACGCGAGTGAACTACGATCAGATTTTCGATTCCGCGATCGACCGGCTGCACGAGGAAGGCCGCTACCGCGTCTTCATCGACATCATGCGCAACAAGGGCGCCTATCCCAACGCGCGCTGTTTCCACGGGCATAACGGCCCCAAGCCAATCACCGTATGGTGCTCGAACGACTACCTGTGCATGGGCCAGCACGACAAGGTGATCGGCGCGATGGAAGCCGCGCTCCACGATGTCGGCGCAGGCTCGGGCGGCACGCGCAATATCGGCGGCAACACCCACTTTCACGTGCAGCTGGAAGACGAGCTGGCCGATCTGCACGACAAGGAAACCGCGCTGCTGTTCACGTCGGGCTATGTCTCGAACGATGCGACGCTCTCGACCCTGGCCAAGCTGCTGCCGGGCTGCGTGATCTTCTCGGACGAACTGAACCACGCCAGCATGATCGCGGGCATCCGCAATTCGGGCTGCGAGAAGATGGTGTTCCGCCACAATGACGTGGTGCATCTCGAAGAGTTGCTGCGCTCGGTCGACATCGACACGCCCAAGCTGATCGCCTTCGAAAGCGTCTATTCGATGGACGGCGACGTCGCCCCGATCCACGCGATCTGCGACCTTGCGGAAAAGTACAACGCGCTGACCTATATCGACGAAGTCCACGCGGTCGGCATGTACGGCGCGCGCGGCGGCGGCATTTCGGAGCGTGACGGCGCGGCGCACCGCATCGACATCATCGAGGGCACGCTGGGCAAGGCGTTCGGCGTCATGGGCGGCTATATCGCGGCCTCGACCAAGGTGGTCGATTGCATCCGTTCCTATGCACCGGGGTTCATCTTCACGACATCGCTGTCGCCGGTGCTGGTGGCGGGCGTGCTTGCCTCGGTGCGGCACCTCAAGGAAAGCAGCGTCGAGCGTAACGCCCAGCAGCGCGCTGCGGCCCTGCTCAAGCTCAAGTTTGCCGAAGCCGGCCTGCCGGTGATGGACAGCACCACCCACATCGTCCCGCTGATGGTCGGCGATCCGATCCGCGCCAAGAAGATAAGCGACATCCTGCTCGCCGAATACGGCGTCTACGTCCAGCCGATCAACTTCCCCACCGTACCGCGCGGTACCGAGCGCCTGCGCTTCACCCCCGGTCCGCACCACACCGAGGAGATGATGGACGAGCTGACGGAATCGCTGGTCGAAATCTGGGACCGGCTGGATCTGGGGCTCGCCGAGGCGGCCTGAAGCTGTGTCGCGGCGGCCACAGTGCCCCGTCTGCGTACCCGCATTTCGTAATCGCGCGGCCGCTTGGTGCGCCTTGCGCCGCTGATCAAAACGGCGGAATTGCGTGACCGCCTGGCCTGCCCGATGTCGGTTTTGTACTATTCCCGAAAACTCTGGATTCGCTGACAAAACTGCTTCCGATTGGCGGCCTGATTGCATAGAAATCAGGCACACGCGGGCAGTCCGATCCGCGCGGGTCAACAGGGGTGGATCATGCTTGTTTCGCGTCGTCTCGCATTCGTCATCGGCTGTGCCCTGCTCGCGTCCTGCGGCGGCGGAGATAGCGGCGGCAGCCCGCCCGCGACCGGCGGTGGCGGCGGAACGCCGACCCCGACACCGACGCCTACCCCCACCCCGACGCCTGCGCCGACCTATCAAACCTTCAACCAGCTGACGGGAGTGCAGAATTTTAACGCCATTTGCAGCGGGACACGTTCTGGCGTTGCCCTGCTGCCCGAGTTTGCCTCAAGCTTTGGGCAGGCGATCACAATCCAGTCAGATCGTGCCGCGCCCAACTACGTGATCCGGACGTTAAGCCAGTCGCCCATCGAGCGTTTTGAACTGGCCTTCGACCAGTCCAATCGCGACACGACAACCACGTCCGAACGCTACACCAAGCTAGCCCCGAACGGCTTTACCGATCGCCTCTCGGTCATCACACCGGGCGGCAATGGCGCGCCCTATGAATACGTGCGGCTTGGGCAGATCCTGACCCTGGTGCAGACTGACGTGAAGAACTTCTCTTGCGCCTTTGGCGTACCGACGGTGGTAACGGACGTACCCACTACCAGCGTGACCTATCGCAACACGGCGATTTTCGGGATGATGTCGCTGACCGAAAATGGCGGCAACGGCACACGTACCAACTATGCCATGTCGTCGACCGTGTTGACGCTGGTTGCCAATCCGGCGACCGGGCGAGTCTCTGTCACGCTCGATCTCAAAGGCCGGCTGATCACCGGGTCGACGGTTTCCACCGAAGACACCAACTTCGGGGTGTTTACAGCGACGGCCGATGTCAGCCCGACCAACGGCGGCTACAACGATCTTCTGCTGGCGACCGGCAATGCCGCCAGCGGCTCGATTGCCGGCGGGTTCTTCGGCCCGCGCGGGCGCGAAGGGGTCATGGCCTTCGACGTGCTTACGACCGATGGTTCCAATCGCCGCCTGGTGGTCGGTGCGACTGCTTTCCTGCTGCCGCAAAGCTGATCGCGCGGCATTAAATCGCTGTTTTAGAAATCAATAATGGGGGACGTGATGAAGAAAGATTTTTGGGGTGTGGCTGCCCTTGCACTGGCTCTGACCGCGTGCGGCGGCGGGGGTAGCGGCGGTTCCGCGCCCCCGACCGGTGGCGGAACGCCCACACCAACCCCCTCGCCTTCCCCCTCGCCCTCGCCGACCCCGACTTACGCGACCTTCTCGACCCTCACCGGCAATCAGGCCTTCGCCACGGCGTGCGGCGGAACATCGGGCGCCGAGGTGGTGCAGGCGCAAGGGTTTGGCCGGGCCGCGACCGACAACTTCAGGCTGTCGCTCGACTTCACCTCAGCCAACGCCAACTGGCGCGTCGCCGGGAGCAGCCGCACGGGCGAGGCCTTCGACAACACCTTCCGTCCGGAAGATATCGACGCGGCGAGCAGCTTCACCAACTTTACCGATTACTTGCGTGATCCCGGCACGGGGTTCCGCAATCGCCTGTTGCTGGGTGACAAGCCGGTTGCCGGCGTGACCCGCGAATATGTGCGCCAGCTCGTCCACGTCGTGCGCCCCACGGCCACCAGCGTGCCGAGCACCTATTTCTGCACCTATGGCATCCCGACGCTGCTGACCGATGCCCTGCCGACCAGCACGATCACCTACACCTCGTTCCGGATCGTGGGCCAAGGCGTGATCCAGGGTGGCCCGCAAGGCGGCGCCTATGACCTTGCCGAGAGCACCGTCACGCTGAGCGCCAATCCGGCGACCGGTGCCGTGACCACCCAGCTGACATTGGTGGGGCGCCTCTCGACGCCTTCAGGCCTGTCGGAAACCCGCACCGATCTCGGCACCTATACCGGGACCGCCACGATCGACGGGTCGACGCAGAATTACTTCGCCGTGCTGGACGGCACCACCCGCGCGATCCGGGGCTTCTCAAACTTCGGCGGCTGGTTCTTCGGGCCGCAAGGGCGCGAGGCCGGCTACGGCTTCTCCATCTCGGCCTTGCAGCAAACCGGCGAAGGCTTGCAGATCGCAGGCTCGGTAACCGCACGCCGCTGACCCTTTGCAATCCTCTCCCCTTGCGCTAGCCGCTGCGGCGACACGCGCAAGGGAGAGAGCAATGGGCGGCACGCCTGACCAGACTTATGCCGAGGTGGTTCTCGGGCGGCGTTCTATTCGCGGATACCTCGACAAGCCCGTTCCGCGCGCGCTGATTGCCGAGGTGCTGACGCTGGCAATGCGTTCGCCGACGTCGATGAACACCCAGCCCTGGCACTTCCACGTCATCACCGGCGAGCCGCTGGACCGCATCCGCAAGGGCAACACAACGCGCATTCTGGCCGGCGAGCCCGACAGCCGCGAGTTCCGCCGGGGCGAGGCCTTCGCAGGCGTCCACCGCGACCGGCAGGTGGAAGTCGCCAAGCAATTGTTTGGCGCGATGGGGATCGAGCGTGACGACAAGGACGCGCGGCAAGACTGGGTGCTGCGCGGCTTCCGCCAGTTCGATGCGCCCGTGTGCGTGATCGTCACCTATGACCGCGAGCTCGGCAGTTCCGACGACACCGCCTTTGATTGCGGCGCGGTAACGACCGCGCTGGTTAACGCGGCATGGTCGCGCGGGCTGGGCTGCGTGATCAACTCGCAAGGCATCATGCAAAGCCCGGTGGTGCGCGAACACGCGGGCATTCCCGAGGATCAGGTGATCATGAAGGCCGTCGCGCTGGGCTGGCCCGACCCGGACTTCCCCGCCAACGCCGTGGTCAGCCTTCGCCGCAGCGTGGACGAGGCGGCGCGGTTTGTGGGGTTTGATTGAGAGCGCTTTGGTTCAGCAGGTTGTCGTCTCGATAGACCCGACTGCGCGTGTTTCGATCACGCCCCTCCGCGAACGGCGCGAAACAAAAAACGCCGGCAGCCTTGCGGACACCGGCGTTCTTGTCGTGACGCTGTGAGTTAAATCTACCGCCTGCGGACCAGATTGAGAATCGCCAACAGAATGATCGCGCCGAGCAGCGAAACTGCGATGGAACTCAGGCTGAGATCACCGCTCATGATGTTGCCGCCGCCGAACAGCGGATTGAGAAGGAAACCGGCAAGCAGCGCGCCGACAATCCCCACGACAACATTCATCAGAATACCGCCGCCGCCGCCGACCAACATGCTCGCGACCCAGCCGATCAGGCCGCCGACTACCAGTAAAATTATCAAGTTCATTGCAGTTCTCCTCAGCTGTTCTCAGCATCTACCGAGGAAGCGATTGGCTTGTTCCACGCCCTTGCGAAACGGTACGTTCGCCCAGCACAATCCGCGCCGTCTGTGCGGGTGGGAGTGGCCCTACCTCAACCCCGTCCAACTGAGGGCAATGGTCCCGAGGCGAGGTGGGCCAGAATGCGCGTCAGCGCTGCGATGTTGTTCTCGTCTTCGGCGCTGTCCAACGCCTCCTCCAGCACGGCGCGGATGTCGTCGACCTCGACCAGCTCCATCTCCCAATTCGGGTACAGACGCTCTCGTTTTTCAACGCTTTGGTCGAGCGTGACGATATCATAGTGCCGCGTATCGCTGTGCAGGCTGGCGATCAGGATCTGCACTTCGGCCGGCGGACCTTCGATCCACTGGAAGAACACCCCGCTGCCAAAAACCAGCACTCCGGTGATGTCGCGGGCGACATTGCGACGCTGGGAATATTCGATGAGGCGGCTGACTTCGGCCGCGTCGACACCGTCAGCGGCGCGGCTGCAATACACGAACGTCTCCAGCGTTACCGCCGCAGGTTCAAAATCCTCGTCACCGCCCAGAAAATTGAATTCGTCGAACATCGCAAAGCTCACTTTGTCTATGCCAAGCAAGCCATAGCGCCCGGTCGTGCGGCGCGGCCTTAGCGCATCTACCCTCGAAATGTCACGAAGAGGTGGCGCGCGCGCAAATCACCTCGGCAGTTCGCTGACCCCCATCAGCGCCTCGTCCACGCTACGCGCAGCCTGGCGGCCTTCGCGGATCGCCCACACGACGAGGCTCTGCCCGCGCCTCATGTCACCGCAGGCGAAGACGCCCGGCACGCTGGTGGCGTAGCTATCGGTGTCGGCATCGACATTGCCGCGCCCCGACAGATCGACACCCGCCTGTTCGAGCAACCCAGCCTTGCGCGGGCCGACAAAGCCCATCGCCAGCAGGATGAGATCGGCGGGGATGATGAACTCGCTCCCCTCCATCTCGCGCATCTGGCCGCCCTGCCACTCGACACGGACGCATTCGAGGCCAGTGACCTTTTCGCCATCACCGATGACCCGCTTGGCGAGCACCGCCCAGTCGCGCTCGACACCTTCCTGGTGGCTGGACGAGGTGCGCAGCTTCATCGGCCAATCGGGCCAGGTGAGCGCCTTGTCTTCTTTTTCCGGCGGCTTGGGCATGATTTCGAGCTGGGTGACGCTCAGCGCGCCCTGCCGGTTCGAGGTGCCCACGCAGTCGCTGCCCGTATCGCCGCCGCCGAGCACGACGACATGCTTGCCGGTGGCGGTGAGGCTGCCGCGCGGGGCGGCGCGCAATTCGTCATCGCCCGCCACGCGCTTGTTCTGCTGGGTGAGGAACTCCATCGCGAGGCGCACGCCGGGCATCTCTGCGCCGGGGATCGACAGCGGCCGCGCATCTTCCGCGCCGCCTGCCAGCACCACTGCGTCGAAGTTTTCCTGCAAGCTTGCAAAGGAGATGTCGACGCCGACCTCCTTGGAGGTTTTGAAGGTCACGCCTTCCGCTTCCATCTGCTGGGCGCGGCGGTTGATGAGGAGCTTTTCCATTTTGAAGTCGGGGATGCCGTAACGCAGCAGCCCGCCGACGCGGTCCGACTTCTCGAACACCGTCACCGAATGCCCCGCGCGCGCCAATTGCTGCGCGCAGGCGAGCCCGGCGGGACCGGAGCCGATGATCGCGACCGACTTGCCGGTCTTGTTCTCGGGGACCTTGGGCGTGATCCAGCCTTCTTTCCACCCGCGGTCGACAATCGCGCATTCGATCGACTTGATGGTGACCGGCTGGTCGATGATGTTGAGCGTGCACGCCGCCTCGCAAGGCGCGGGGCAGATGCGGCCGGTGAATTCGGGGAAGTTGTTGGTAGAGTGCAGCATGGCCAGCGCACGCTTCCAGTCCGCCTCGTAGACGAGGTGGTTCCAGTCCGGGATCAGGTTGTTCACCGGGCAGCCGTTGTGGCAGTAGGGAATGCCGCAATTCATGCAGCGCGAAGCCTGACCCGCCAGCGTGCCCTCGTCCGGCTGGACGACGAATTCGCGGTAGTTCTTCAGCCGTTCCTTCGGATCGAGATAATCCCGCTCACGGCGGTCCAGCTCGAGAAATCCGGTTTCCTTGCCCATCGTACTGTCTCGTTCCTGAATCTTTATTCGGCTGCAACGCTGGCGGCTTCGTGGCGCTCGGCCTCGAGCTTGCGCAGCGCCGTGGCGTAATCGCGCGGCATCACCTTGACGAAGCGGGTCAGCGCCGCGTCCCAATCGGCAAGCAGCTCGCCCGCCAGCTTGCTGCCGGTGTGGAGCTGGTGCCGCTCGACAAGGATGCGCAGACGCTCGGCATCGTGACGCAGCATGTCGCCCATGCCGAAGTCGTGCACCGAGCGCGGACGCTGGGACGGGCGTCCGGTCCCTTCCTCCGCGTCCGGTTCCCCAGACACCGCCAGCAGATCGACCTGCGCGGGGTTCACGAGGTCCTTGAAGGCGCCGTCCGGGTCATAGACATAGGCAATCCCGCCGCTCATCCCGGCTGCAAAATTGCGGCCGGTCTTGCCGAGCACCACCACCACGCCGCCGGTCATGTATTCGCAGCCGTGATCCCCGGTGCCCTCGGCCACCGCGATGGCGCCTGAGTTGCGCACCGCGAACCGCTCACCTGCGACGCCGTTGAAATACGCCTCGCCCGCGATCGCGCCGTAGAGCACGGTGTTGCCGACGATGATGTTGTCCTGCGCGGCGCGCGGGGCTTCGGCAGGCTGGCGCACGATGATGCGCCCGCCCGACAGACCTTTGCCGACATAGTCGTTGGCATCGCCGACCAGATCGAGCGTCACGCCGTGGGCTAGCCATGCGCCAAAGCTCTGCCCTGCCACCCCGGTAAGGTTGATGCGGACCGTGTCGGTTGGCAGGCCCTCGTGCCCGTGCGCCTTGGCGATCTCGCCCGAGAGCATCGCGCCGACCGTGCGGTTGACGTTGCGCACCGCGTAAGCGAGCTGCACCGGTGCCTTGGCATCAATGGCGGCGCGGCAGTCGGCAATCAGCCGGTTGTCGAGCGCGCCTTCAAGGCCGTGATCCTGCGTGCCGCGCTGACGCAGCGAAGCGCCGTCCTTGAGCGGCACCTGATGGAGGATGCGGGCAAGATCGATACCGCGTGCCTTCCAGTGCCGCTCCATCCGGTGGGTATCAAGCAGGTCAACCCGACCGACCATTTCAGCGACGGTGCGGATGCCCATTTCGGCCATGATCGCGCGCAGTTCCTCGGCGACGAAGAACATGTAGTTGACCACGTGTTCGGGCTGGCCGGTAAAGCGCGCGCGCAGCACCGGGTCCTGCGTGGCGACGCCGACAGGGCAGGTGTTGAGGTGGCACTTGCGCATCATGATGCACCCGGCCGCGATCAGCGGCGCGGTGGCAAAGCCGAACTCGTCTGCGCCCAGCAGCGCGCCGATGGCAACGTCGCGGCCCGTGCGCAGCCCGCCATCGACCTGCACCGCGATCCGCTCGCGCAGGTCGTTGAGCAGCAGCGTCTGCTGGGTCTCGGCAAGGCCGATCTCCCACGGCGAGCCTGCGTGGGTCAGCGAGGTCAGTGGCGATGCGCCGGTGCCGCCGTCATAGCCCGCAATCGTCACGTGATCCGCGCGCGCTTTCGATACGCCCGCCGCGACTGTGCCGACGCCGACTTCTGACACCAACTTGACCGAAATCCGCGCCACCGGGTTCACGTTCTTGAGATCGTGGATCAGCTGGGCGAGGTCTTCGATCGAATAGATGTCGTGGTGCGGTGGGGGCGAGATCAGCCCCACGCCCGGGGTCGAATGCCGCACCGCGCCGATGCGCTTGTCGACCTTATGCCCGGGTAGCTGGCCGCCTTCGCCGGGCTTGGCACCCTGCGCCATCTTGATCTGGATATCGTCCGAATTGACAAGGTATTCGGTGGTCACGCCGAACCGCCCGCTCGCGACCTGCTTGATGCGGCTGCGCATCGAATCCCCGTTCGCCATCGGCTTGAAGCGGAACGGCTCTTCCCCGCCCTCACCCGTGTTCGAGCGCCCGCCGATGCGGTTCATCGCGATCGCCATCGTCGAGTGCGCTTCATGGCTGATCGAGCCGAGGCTCATCGCGCCGGTCGAGAACCGCTTCACGATTTCCACCGCCGGTTCGACCTCGGCGAGCGGGATCGGCTTATCGGCCTTCTTGAACTCAAGAAGCCCGCGGATCGTCAATAGCCGTTCGGACTGTTCGTTGATGCTGGCGGCAAACTCGGCGTAGTTCTTCGGATCATTGCCGCGCACCGCGTGCTGCAATTGCGCGACGTTTTCCGGAGTCCAGGCGTGTTCTTCGCCGCGCAGGCGATACTGGTAGATCCCGCCGACATCGAGCATCCCGTCATACAGCGGGTTGTCACCATACGCCTGCGCGTGGCGGTGCAGCGCTTCTTCGGCGACTTCGGCAAGGCCGATGCCTTCGATGGTGGTGGCGGTGCCGGTGAAGTACTTCTGGGTGAAGGCCGTCGACAGGCCGACGGCATCGAAAATCTGCGCGCCGCAGTACGACTGGTAGGTCGAGATACCCATCTTGGACATGACCTTGCGGATGCCCTTGCCGATCGCCTTGATGAAGTTTTGCTGCACCTTGTAGGCGGGCATGTCAGGGTGACGCTTGACGCGCAGCGCCTCCAGCGTCTCGAAGGCGAGATAGGGGTTGATCGCTTCCGCGCCGTAGCCTGCCAGCACGCAGAAGTGATGCACTTCGCGCGCTTCGCCGGTCTCGACGACGAGGCCCGTGTTCATGCGCAGGCCCTGACGGACGAGGTGGTGATGCACCGCCGCCGTCGCCAGCAACGCGGGCATCGGCACGCGGTCCTCGCTCTGCCCGCGGTCGGACAGGACGAGGATGTTGTGATCCTGCAGCACTGCTTCGGTCGCAGCCCAGCACATTTCCTTGAGAGCCATTTCAAGCCCTTCGGCGCCGCTCTTGGCATCCCACGTCATGTCGATCGTGGCGCAGCGGAACGCGCCGTCGAGCGCTTCTTGGACCGAGCGGATCTTGGCGAGATCGGCGTTGGTGAGGATCGGCTGATCGACCTCGAGCCGCTTGTGCGTCCCCGCATCGCGGCCCAGCAGGTTCGGGCGCGGTCCGATCATGCTGGTGAGGCTCATCACCAATTCTTCGCGGATCGGGTCGATCGGCGGGTTGGTGACCTGCGCGAAGTTCTGCTTGAAGTAGTCGTAGAGCAGGCGCGCGCGGTCGCTCAGCACCGCAATCGGCGTGTCGGTGCCCATCGAACCGATCGGATCGTCGCCATCGACCGCCATCGGCTCGAGGAAGCGGGAGACGTCCTCCTGCGTGTAGCCGAACGCCTGCTGGCGCTGCAGCAGCGTCTTGGCTTCGGCCGGGATCGCTGCAAGCTCAGGCACCACCTCGGTGATGTCCTCAAGCTTGTACTGCGCCTGATGCAGCCACTCGGCGTAAGGGTGCGCGCCTGCCAGATCGGCCTTGAGCTCGTCATCCTCGATGATCCGGCCCTGATCGAGGTCGATCAGCAGCATCTTGCCCGGCTGGAGCCGCCACTTGCGCACGATGTCGCTTTCCGCAAACGGCAGCACGCCGCTTTCCGAAGCGAGGCAGACGATATCGTCCTTGGTGACACAGAAGCGCGCCGGGCGCAGACCGTTGCGGTCGAGCGTCGCGCCGATCTGGCGGCCATCGGTAAAGCATACCGAGGCCGGGCCGTCCCACGGCTCCATCAAGGCTGCGTGGTATTCGTAGAAGGCGCGCCGTTCAGGTGTCATCAGCGCATTGCCGGCCCACGCCTCCGGGATGAGGATCATCATCGCGTGGGCAAGGCTGTATCCGCCCGCGATCAGCAGTTCGAGCGCGTTGTCGAGGCACGCCGTGTCCGATTGGCCGTGCGGGATGATCGGCCACATTTTGTCGAGATCAGGGCCGAGCAGCTCGCTTTCCATGGTGCGGCGGCGCGCGTTCATCCAGTTGACGTTGCCGCGCACCGTGTTGATCTCGCCATTGTGGGCGATGAAGCGGAACGGGTGGGCAAGCCGCCAGCTGGGGAAGGTGTTCGTGCTGAACCGCTGGTGGACAAGGCCCAGCGCCGACACGCAGGCGGGATCGCGCAGGTCGTCGTAGAAGCTGCCCACCTGCGTGGCCAACAGCAGCCCCTTGTAGACCAGCGTGCGGGTCGAAAAGCTCGGGATATAGGTCTCGATCACGCCCGGCAGGCGGTGCTTTTCAGCCAGCTGCGCGAGCGGGTTTTGCACCTGCTTGCGGATGGTCAGCAGCTTGCGCTCGAAAGCGTCCTGATCGGCGCAGGATGCGCCCCGCCCGATCACCGCCATCTCGATCACCGGCATCGAAGCGATCACCGCCGCGCCGAGGCCGTCCATCGTGGTCGGCACAGCGCGCCAGCCGATGAAGCACTGGCCTTCCTTGGCGGTGAAGGCCTCCATCCGATCCTTGACGAAGACGCGCGACGCATCGTCCTGCGGCAGGAAGCACATGCCCACGGCATAGTCGCCCGGCTGCGGTAGATCGTGGCCGTTCGCCTCAGCCCAGAGACGAATCAGCGGATCAGGAATCTGGATGAGAATCCCGGCACCGTCGCCCAGCAGCGGATCGGCACCCACCGCGCCGCGATGGTCGAGATTCTCGAGAATTTCGAGCGCGCTGGAGATGATTCCATGACTTTTCTCGCCCTTGATATGCGCAACCATGCCGACGCCGCAGGCATCGTGTTCGTTGGCGGGGTCGTAAAGACCCTGGGCGGGAGGGTAACCCATGACGTAAGTCCGATCTGTCAGATGCCGACAGGCGCGCACCCGGCTGCATGATCGCTCATGCAAGGGAACACGCCTGAGGGCAGGTCACTCGGACGCGCCCAGACCGTTTTCAGGTCCGATCTTGCCCGATTTCGGCCTCTCATGCCGACAGGATGCGGGTTTGGCAATGGGTTTACGCGAAGCAATATTTCTCGCAGACCTATTCAAACTTTAGTTGTATTGCGCGGCCTGCATGGCCCGCGCGGGTCTGTTGCAGCTTTTGCGACGCTGGTGTGGCTCAGGCCACACCGCGCACCGCTTGCAGCTGCGAAAGCGCCGCGCGCAGCGGTTCTTGCACGCGATCTTCAGCCGGAGCGCGGTTGGCAAAATCGCCGCTCAGCGCAGCAAGCGCCTTGAGGGCTTCCGAGAGCGCCGTGCCGCGCGCCGCGATTTCCTCAGCGGTGAGCGGGTGGGCGGGCGTGGCCGTGCGATGTTCGTGGAGCGCGCCGGCAAAGCGTTCAACCATCTCGACGAGGCTGAGTTCGCTGGTCGGCAGCGCGCGCAGCCGGGCCAGTGCCGCAGTGCCGGGCTGAAGCGGCGGCGGAGCGGCGCGGCGCAGTTCGGCGATGCTTGCGGCGCGTTCGGGAGCGAAAGAAGCGACAGGGACAGCGACAGGCGCAGCTACGGCAGCGGGAGCTGGCGCGGCGACTTCGGAAACCTCCACAGGCTCTTCAACCCATACCGCATTGCGGCCCGGCAGCTCAGCGAACTGCGCAAGGTCGAGTGCCAGCGGAACGCTTTCCTCAGGCATGGCGGGCGCTGCGACCGCCTCAGGCTGCGGTTCGGGAATCGATACCGGGGCTGGTGCAGGTTCGCTTACGTCGGCGCTTACCTCGGCATCGCGCCATGCGGGCGTCGCGAAGGGCGTCGTCTCGATCGGATCATCGAGGCTTTTGCTTCCGAGATCGCGCACCGGATCAATCGGGCGCACCCGGCGCGAGACGGCTCCGACAATCGAGTTGGACGGAGCGCTCCGCTGCGCCTCAGTGGATTTCGCGGCTGCGGCCAGAAACAGCACGGTGCCCAGCGTCAGAGCGATAAAGCCGGCGATGGCCGCCTGGGTGGGCATGTCGAAGGTGGCGATCAATGTGCCTTTGGTCGCGGTGCTGACCAGCACGGGCGGCAGGACCATGATGACAAGGCCGCCGAGCAACGCCCCCCACAGGCCCAGAATGGGCGCGAAGGCCTTGTTGGCAACCAGCGTCCCTGACGGGCGCTTGCGGTTCCCACCGCGCTTGCGCGCCTGCTTGGCCAGATCCTTTTGCCCCAGTTTCATGCTGTCTTTCACCCTGCCTTTGCAACAATGCGCCCCGCATCGCCGCCATGAACAGGAGCTAGCAAGAGATGGTAAACAGAGAGATAACGACGCGCATTCTCCGCCCAATCGTGACGGGCGCGGACATGGGCCTGCGCGCGGTCCTTCATCGCCTCCCACCCTTCGCGGCGTTCCAGCAGGCGGGCGAGCGCGGCGGCGCAGGCAGCCGGATCGTCGGGCGCGAACAGCGTGCCGGTCTCGCCGTCGGTGATCAGCTCGCGGTGACCGCCGACGCTCGAGGCGGCGACCAGCCGGCGCTGCGCCATCGCTTCCAGGGGCTTCAACGGCGTGACGAGATCGGTAAGCCGCTGGGCCTTGCGCGGATAAGCGAGCACGTCGATCAGCGAATAGTAACGCTCGACCTCGTCGTGCGACACGCGGCCGGTGAAGATCACCGCTTCGGGATCGGGCAAGGCAGCAGCGGCTGTGCGCCAGGCGGCGTCCATCGGCCCTGCACCCACCAGCACCAGCCGTGCATCAGGGTGGGTAGCGCGCAGCAAGGGCATGGCGGCAATCAGATCGTCGACCCCCTCATAGGCGTAGAAACTACCGATATAGCCGATCACGGAAGCGCCCGGCGCTATGCAGAGCGTGGCCGCCAGAGCATCGTCGCGCGGGGGCGGATCGCCAAACATCGCAAGGTCGACGCCATTGCGCATCACATTGATGCGATCGGATGGAATACCGCGCGCGGTCAGGTCGTCCTTGAGACCATCGCAGATCGTAAACAGGGCATCCGCGGCGCGGGCCACCCGTGTCTCGAGCGCGCGGGTCAGGCGGTATTTGAGGTTACCCTCGGTGCCCGTCAGGTTGCCCACCGCGGCATCCTCCCAGAAGGCGCGGATCTCGTAGACGAAGGGGATACCCAGCGCCCGCGCCGCGCGCTGAGCTGCCGCGCCGCACAGCGCAGGCGAATGGGCATGGATGATGTCGGGGCGCCATTCCTCGGCAACGGCATGGATCGCGGCCGTTAGCGCTTCGATCTCGCCGAGCTCGCGAAACGGCGGCGGGCCGGCGGGCAGTCCGGGTGTGCGGTAAAAGGTCAGGCCATCCGCTTCCTCGCACGGCGCAGGCACCATCGCTTCGAGATTGTGGCGCTGTCCGGTAACCCCGCGCACTTCCAGTCCGTGACCCTCTTGGGCCTTGAGGATCGCGCGGGTGCGGAAGGTGTAGCCGCTGTGGAGCGGCAGCGAGTGATCGAGAACGTGAAGGACGCGGGTCATGGGCCGATGCTCTATCGCAGGCGTGCTTAACGCCGCGTCAACTGCCGCAAGCGTAACGAGACCCATCGTCCGCCCCGAAAGCCGCATTTCGCCATGATCGACTATTTCGCCCTTGCCCTCGGACATGGCCTTCTGGCCATCGCCTTGCTGCGGCTGGTGATGCGCGACGGGCTCGACGCTGATCCGCTGATCGGGTCGATCAAGGACGAAACGCAAGACAACCGCAAGGCAACCAGCGTCGCGGGCCGCAATGCCGCGCGGCGAGAGAAGCTAGAGGATGAGGTCGAGCCTTGATCGACCTCGTCCTCCTCGCCTTCATCGGCTACGTTCTGGTGCTTGGCCTGAGGCGCCCGTTCCTGTGGGTGCTGCTGTATGTCTATATCGACATCCTCGCACCCCAGCGGATCGGGTATGGCATGCTGGCAAGCCTGCCGGTCTCGCTGATCGCCTTTGCCGCCGCGTTCGGCGGGTGGATCGCACTGGACCGCAAGGAAGGCGCGCGCTTCACACTCCGGCAGGGGCTGATGGCGGCGCTGCTGCTCTATTGCTGGTGGACCACCGGCCATGCCGATTTCCCGGCTGATGCTGCGACCAAGTGGGATTGGGTGTGGAAGGCGCTGCTGTTCGCGATCTTCCTGCCCCTCACCCTCACCACCCGCGCGCGGATCGAGGGGCTGGCGACAGTGTTGGTGCTCTCCGTCGCGACTATCGTCATCGGCACGGGGATGAAGACAATCCTCGGCGGCGGCGGTTATGAGAACCTCAAATTCTTCGTCAACGACAACAGCGGGATCTACGAAAGCTCGACCCTCGCGACGGTCGCGATCGGGCTCATCCCGTTGATCTGGTGGCTAGTGCTACGCGGAACGATCTTCCCGCGCCACTGGACTGTAAAAGCCTTTGCCATCGCGTTGACCTTCGCCTGCCTGCTGGTGCCCGTGGGGACCGAGGCGCGCACGGGTCTGCTCTGCATCGCCGCGCTGGCGGGCCTGATGCTGCGCTACACCAAGCGGCGGCTGCTGTTCATCGCGGGGGCCGGCGTGCTCGGGCTCACTGCCCTGCCCTTCCTGCCGCAGTCCTATTACCAGCGCATGGCGACCCTCGCCGCGCCCGGCGGCGACGAAAGCGCCTCGACCCGCGTCGCGGTGTGGAAATGGACCATCGACTACGCCTCGCGCAATCCCTTCGGCGGCGGGTTCGACGCGTACCGTTCGAACCGCTTCGTATACACCATGCCGGTCAAGACAACCGACGGGAACACCACCTCG
Source organism: uncultured Alphaproteobacteria bacterium (assembly GCA_963765775.1). Lineage (GTDB taxonomy): Bacteria > Pseudomonadota > Alphaproteobacteria > Sphingomonadales > Sphingomonadaceae > Erythrobacter. Next base: position 122,466 of record CAVXXQ010000002.1, on the reverse strand, counting down.
GTCGAATACAGGGAAGTCGTCGACGAGGCCCGCGCCTACCATTCCTCGATCTTCGAGATGCTGGGCGAGCAGGGCTGGCCGGGCCTGGTCATGTGGTTCTCCCTGCACCTCATCGGCTTGTGGCAGATGGAGCGCCTCCAGCGCCGATGGAAGAACGCCGAAGATGAGGCAACCCGCTGGATCGCGCCGCTCGCAGCGGCCTTGCAGATGGGCGCGGTGATCTACCTCATTGGCGCGACCTTCCAGGGGATCGCCTACCAGCCGGTAATCCTGATGCTCGTGGGCTTGCAGACCGCGCTTTACACCTATTGCCTGCGCATCGATTCGGCGCGCGGGTTGCTGGAACGCAGCACCGCGCGGCGCCATGCGATCGCCAATAAGCTGCGCGGTGCCGTAGCGGCATAACAGCCAGCGTTGCGCTCCCCCTTGTGTTGCGCCATGAAGCGCTCCGCAAACGCAGCGCGGCGGGCATGGAATTTCCGCCGCGAATAACGAGGAGGAGCCTCCATGAATCCGCAGGAATTGGCCGCAAAGGTCGGCGAAGTTATCGGCACCAGCGAATGGGCCGAAATGAGCCAGGAACGCATCAACCAGTTCGCCGAGGCGACCGGTGACCACCAGTTCATCCACGTCAACGAAGAGATGGCCAAGATGACGCCGTTCGGCGGCACGATTGCCCACGGCTTCCTGACGCTGTCGATGATCCCGTACCTTGGTGCCAACGGCGGCGCGCCGCGCATCGACGGGGTGAAGATGGGCGTGAACTACGGCGGCAACAAGACGCGCTTCATCGCTCCGGTGCGCGCCGGCAAGCGCATCCGCGGTGTCTGGAAGCTCACCGAAATGGTCGAAAAGCGCCCCGGCCAGTGGCAGCAGACGTGCGAAATCACCATTGAAATCGAAGGCGAGGACAAGCCTGCCCTCATGTGCGAGTGGATCACGCAATACTTCGTGTGATTTCCCGCCCTAACGTCACCCCAGCGGAAGCTGGGGCCTAGGGCTTCTGACGCCCGACTTGCCGCCTGAGGTCCCCGCTTACGCTGGGATGACGGCCAATTGAACAACAAGGATACCCCCATCATGGCACGTGACGCCGTAATCGTTTCCACCGCCCGCACGCCGATCGGGCGCGCTTACAAGGGCGCTTTCAATGCCACCCCCGGCGCCACCCTCGGCGCTTACTCGCTGGCACCCGCCATCGAGCGTGCCGGGATCGAAGCCGGACAGATCGACGATGTCGTGTGGGGCGCGGTGCTCACGCAGGGCACGCAAGCGGGCAATATCGCCCGTCAGGTCGCGCTGCGCGCCGGTTGCCCGGTGGGCGTCGCTGGCCAGACCATCGACCGTCAGTGCTCGTCCGGCCTGATGGCGATCGCCACCGCTGCCAAGCAGATCATTGTCGACAACATGGATATCGTCGTCGGCGGCGGTCAGGATTCGATCTCGATGGTGCAGACGCCGGAGATGCGCGTGGCGATGGATAAGTCGCTGCTCGCCATGCACGGCAGTGTCTACATGCCGATGCTGCAAACTGCCGAGACGGTGGCCAAGCGTTACAACGTCAGCCGCGACGCGCAGGACGAATACGCCTTCCAATCGCAGCAGCGCACCGCCGCCGCGCAGGCCGCTGGCAAGTTCGATGCCGAAATCGTCCCCGTCACCACCACCATGAATGTGGTCGACAAGGAGACGAAGGAAGTCAGCCAGCGCGAATTCACGCTGACCAAGGACGAAGGCAACCGCCCCGAAACCACGCTGGAGGGCCTGCAAAGCCTCAACCCGGTGATGGGCCCCGGCATGTGCATTACCGCTGGCAACGCATCGCAGCTATCGGACGGTTCCTCGGCCAGCGTGATGATGGAAGCCAAGCTTGCCGAACAGCGCGGGCTCCAGCCGCTTGGCCGCTATGTTGGCATGGCGGTGGCGGGCACCGAGCCTGACGAAATGGGCATCGGGCCTGTGTTTGCGATCCCCAAGCTGCTCAAGCAGACCGGCCTCACAATGGACGACATCGGCCTGTGGGAGCTGAACGAGGCCTTCGCGGTGCAGGTGCTCTATTGCCGCGACACGCTGGGCATCGATAACGACATCCTCAACGTCAACGGCGGCTCGATCTCGATCGGCCACCCCTACGGCATGACGGGCGCGCGCTGCACCGGCCACGCGCTGATCGAAGGCAAGCGCCGCGGGGCCAAGTATGTCGTGGTGACGATGTGCATTGGTGGCGGCCAAGGGGCAGCTGGTCTCTTCGAAGTCTTCTAATCCGGAACAAATCGTCCGCGTCGGCGCTAGGCCTGTCTCCAAAAAAGGAGACAAGCATGGCGACCGACGCGGAAATCCGTTCGAAATTCTGGAAGGCCCTTAAGAGCGACAGGACGATGTTCCTGGGGCTTGCCGAGGGCGAGGACGGCCACGCCCGTCCGATGACCGCACAGCTCGAGGACGAGCTCTACAAGGATGGTGAATACAGCGGGCCGATCTGGTTCTTCACCTCCACCGATGGCAGCCTTTACCGCTCGGTCCAGCAGGCCGAACTCGCTGGCGAGACCCCGCGCGCGATGGCGCACTTCGCATCCAAGGGTCACGACGTGTGGGCAACCGTCCACGGCACGCTGTCCACCACCCGCGACAGCGCGACTATCGACCGCCTGTGGAACCGCTTCGTGGCGGCCTGGTACGATGGCAATGACGATCCCAAGATCGCGCTGGTGCGCCTTGATGGCGAAGACGCCGAAATCTGGATCGACGCGTCATCGCTGGTGGCCGGGATCAAGATGCTGATCGGGATCGATCCGAAGAAGGATTACGAAGGCAAGGTGGCCGAGGTAAAGCTTTAGGCTTGCCGCCAAACCGACGAGCGAGAAAACCGCCGCCCCGCCCTATCGGCAGGGCGGCGGTCATTCGTTAGCGCAGGCTCACCACGTTGTCGGTCGCCTCGCGCACGCGGGTGCCATTGAACAGGCTCATCATCGGCTCGTCGGCGACGGTCACGACCTGAGCGTTACCATAGCCGTTGAAACCGGTCTTCATTGCTGCGCCGTAGGCTCCGAGCATACCGATTTCGATATAGTCGCCCGCCTGAATGTCGGCGGGGAGCCGGAACGGCCCCTTCATGTAGTCGGCATCATCGCAGGTCGGACCATAGAAGGCGAAGTCTTCCTCGTCCTCGATCAGGTCGTCCTCAAGCGCACGCACCGGGAAGCGCCATGCCACGTGCGCCGCATCGTAAAGCGCGCCGTAGGCGCCGTCGTTGATGTAGAGCTCTTCGCCGCGGCGCTTGTTCACCTGCACGATCATCGAGGAATACTCGGCCGACAGCGCGCGGCCGGGCTCGCACCACAGCTCGGCGTTGTAGGCGATCGGCAGGGCTTCGAAGTGGCGAGCGATGATCGCGAAGTAATCTTCCATCGGCGGCGGTTCGAGGCCCGGGTAAGCGCTCGGGAAGCCCCCGCCCACGTCGATCATGTCGATGACCACCGAAGCCTCGGCAATCGCCGCGCGGGTGCGGTCCAGCGCCTGCACGAAGGCAAACGGCGTCATCGCCTGGCTGCCGACGTGGAAGCACACGCCCAGCCAGTCGCAATGCTGGCGGGCCTGCTGCAGCAGCAGCGGCGCTTCGATCATGTCGCAGCCGAACTTCGAGGCCAGCGACAGCTCCGAATATTCCGACGACACGCGCAGCCGCACGCAAAGACGCAGATCGCGCGGGGCTTCACCCGTTGCGCGGTCGGTGCAGGCGTCGATGATCTTCTCCAGCTCCTCGTAAGAGTCGAGGCTGAAGGTGCGCACGCCGTGATCGAAATAGGCTTCGCTGATCGCCGCCGGGGTCTTCACCGGGTGCATGAAGCACAGCACGGCCTGCGGCAGGATACCGCGAACGAGCCGCACTTCGGTGATCGAGGCGACGTCGTAATGCGTCACGCCCGCATCCCAGAGCACCTGGATAAGGTCAGCGGCCGGATTGGCCTTGACCGCATAGAGCACCTTGCCCGGAAACTTCTCGACGAAGTAACGGGCGGCGCGCCGCGCAGCGTGCGGGCGGTTCAGGATAACGGGTTCGTCCGGACGAATGTCGCGGACTACAGCCAATGCGTCAGGATAGATGTGCAACTCAAGGGACCCCCAAAACGGTTTTTTGAAACCATAAAACGACAAGCTGCCTTGCGGTTTGGAAGTCCCCTTGGGGCAGCAGAGGGGGGGCAATTAGGGCTTGGCGGGGGAAATGCAAACGAAAAATGCGGCCCGCCGTGCCGGAATGTTACTTTTCGAAGACACTCCGGGAAAGACGACCGGAATGTGACGGAAATGCGCAGTTTTCTCAGGGGTTTTACGTCGGTTAGAAGCCGATTTTCGGCACCTGATCGACCGTCCCCTGCTCGCTCGCATCGAGCCGGTGGAAGTCGGCCTCGGCGAATCCGAGCAGCCCAGCAAACAGCACAGCCGGGAAGGATTCGCGCGCGGCGTTGAAACGCGCCGTTGCGGCATTGAGCGCGCGGCGGGACGCGGCGAGCTTGTCCTCGACATCGCCGAGCTCGTTCTGTAGCTGCTGGAAGTTCGCGGACGCCTTGAGATCGGGATAGGCCTCGCCCAGCGCCAGGAGGTTGTCGAGCGCGCCGCGAAGCTGCAACTCGCTGCCTGACGAAGGCGCCCCGCCGGCTGCCGCATTGCGCGCCGCGATGACCGCTTCAAGCGTGGACGATTCGTGGCCGGCGTAGCCCTTCACGGTTTCGACCAGATTGGGGATGAGATCGTGGCGCTGGCGCAGCTGCGCATCAATATCGGCGACGCCCTGGCGCACGCCTTGGCGCAGGCCCACGAGGTTGTTGTATATCCCGATGACAACAAGGATGAGGACGAACACGCCCGCGACAATCACCCAGAACAGCAGGTCCATTTCGTTTCCCCCCTTTACCGCACCCCCACGAATGTGGTGCACACTCATTAAAGAATCGCGCGGGAGAGGCAATGCGCAGCGATATTGACACCCTCATGCAGGGCGGGCTCGAAGACTGGCTCGCCGGTCAGGCCGACATGCGCGCGAGCGCACGGGGCCAGGCGACCTCGCGCTGGGTGTGGGGCGCAGCGATCCTTATGCCGGTGCTCGCCTTCGTGTGGTTCAGCCCGCTGGCCGACACGTCGTTCGCGCCGATCATCACCGTGGGCGGGATTGGCGGCACAATATGGTGGGGATATCGCCCGATCAACGCGGCCACGCAGGCGATCAAGGTCGGGATCAACTCTGCGATCGCCGCCACCTACGGCCTTGCCTATACCAGCGAGGTCGAGCCGGGCGCGGAGTTCGAAGCGGCGCGCACCTACGGCCTTGTGCCCGACTTCGACCGTTCGGACTTCGAGGACCGCTGGTACGGCGCGCTGGAGGGGCACGACTTCGACCTTTACGAAGCCAATCTCGAAGAACAGCGCGGGTCGGGCAAGAGCCGGCATTGGGTCACGGTGTTTCGCGGCCCGGTGATCCGCATGGGCTTTGGCCGCACCTTCCACTCCACCACCCTGCTCGAACGCGCAGGCAAGCACCGGAAGTGGCTGGGGCTTGGCGGGGCGAGCGATCATGTCAGCTTCGACGATCACCGCCTCGACCGCGTCGATCAGGTGCACCCGGCGTTCGGCGACGTCTTTGCGCTCTATTCCGACGATCAGGTCGAGGCCCGCGTGCTCGTCCACCCCAGCTATGTCGAGCATCTCCTGAAGCTCGAAAGCGCCTTCGAGGCCCGCGAGCTGCGCGCCCTGTTCACGCGCGGCGAGGTGATCATCGCGGTCGAGGCAAACAACCTGTTCGAGAGCGGCGGCATGGACGCTGCCGCCGACCGCGAGAACGCCGCCAAGGCTGCGCGCCAGTTCGGCGCGATGGCGGGGCTGGCGCTGGCAATCAACCAGAACGAGCGCGGGCGGGTGCTGGATAACGATCCGCTGGCGCCCGAAGACCTTTAGCTCAGCCGGTCGCGGAAATCCTCGTAAGTGAAGCGCTTGATGCACTCGAGCGCGTCGGTTTCGCTGTCCCACATCCAGATCGACGGCAGCGGCACACCGTTGAAGGTGTTCGTCTTGACCATCGAGTAATGCGCCTGATCGAGAAACGCGAAACGCGCGCCGGGTTCTGCGGCGACCGGCAGGCGGTAATCGCCGATCACATCGCCTGCGAGGCACGACGGCCCGCCCAGCCGGATGGGGATCATGTCCTCGTCAGCCACCTCGCCAAGCATCGCGGGGCGATAGGGCGCTTCCAGCACGTCGGGCATGTGGCAGGTTGCCGAGATGTCGGTGATGCCGACGGGGATCTCGTTGAACATCGTGTCGAGCAGCGTGCCAACCAGAATCCCCGCATCGAGCGCCACCGCCTCACCCGGTTCGAGGATGATCTGGCAGCCGGTATCCTCGGCGGCGTCCTTGAGGAACTGGACGAGCTCGTCGCGCTGGTAATCGGCGCGGGTGATGTGGTGCCCGCCGCCCATGTTGATCCACTTCAACTGGCCGAAGAACGGCTCGATCACGTCGAATACGCGGTCCCACGTGGCCTTCAACGGCTCGAAATCCTGCTCGCACAGGTTGTGGAAGTGGATGCCCTCCACGCCCTCCATGTGCTCCTCGGTGAGCTGGTCGAGCGGGAAGCCGAGGCGCGATCCGGGGGCGCTGGGGTCATACTTGGCGACCTCGCCGGTGACGACTTGCGGGTTGATGCGCAGGCCGACGCTCACGGCCGCGCCATTGTCAGCGGCATGGTCGAGGATCAGCCGCGCGCGGGCGTGCTGGAAGGGCGAGTTGAAGATGATGTGGTCCGAAAGCCGGCAGATCTCCTCCAGATCTTCGGGCTTGAAGGCGGCGCAATAGGTCGCGATCTCGCCGTCGTAGAACTCGGACGCGAGGCGCGATTCCCACAGGCCCGAGGTCGAAACCCCGTCGAGATATTCGCCGATGATGGGCGCTGCCGACCACATGCTGAATGCCTTCAGCGCCGCGAACACCTTGATGTCCGCGCCGTCCTCGGCTGCCGCATCGCGCACCCCTGCCAGCACGCGGCAATTGTCGCGCAGCTTTGCGGCGTCTACCACGAAAGCGGGGCTGTCGACACGCGACAGATCGAATTGGGCGAAGGCGCCCGGATCACCGGCTTTGGTCTGCATGGGTCCTGTTCACTGCGAGGGGAGAGAGAAGCGCACCACGCGCCCGCCGGGCACGTCGGTGACGTAGATATACCCGTCCGGCGCGATTGCGAGGTCGTGGCCAAGGCTGGCGTTTTCGCCGGGAAGGCTGATGTCGTAGGAGCGTTCGATTGTACCATCGGCAGCATAGACGCGGATGATCGCGCCCTTGCGGTCCGCGCCGTCGCGGCCCTCGACTGCGAGCAGCCGCCCGCCGCCCAAGGGCTTGAGGCCATAGGTGTGGTTGCCCGCGGGCGACTTGCGGGTTTCGAGCAGCTTGCGGTCGTGATCGAAGACCTGAATGCGCGCGTTCTCGCGGTCGGCGACGTAGATGTGCCGCTCGTCCACCGCGACCGCATGGGCGATCTTGAAGTCGCCCCAGTCGCGGATGAATTTGCCCTCGCGGTCGAACTCGGCGACGCGGGTGTTCACATAGCCGTCGGCGATCAGCACCTTGTCGCCAAGGAAGGCGACGTCAGCGGGACGGCCGAAATGCCCTTCGTCCTGCTTGGTCACGCCCTTCTCGCCCAGCGTCAGCTCAAGCTTGCCCTCAGGCGAGAAGCGCAGCACTTGTTCGAGGCCGGTGTCGGTGATCCACACCTTGCCTTCCGGGTCGATCGACAGACCGTGCGGCATGATGAACTGGCCTGCCCCCCATTGGGCGATCAGCGTGCCGTCGGGCGCGAACTTGAAGACGGTGTTCTCGGCAATCGGCGTTGTGGGAAACGGCTCGATCCATTCGCGCCCAGCGCGGTGGAGCACCCAGACGTTGCCTTGGAGGTCGACATCGACCGCGCTGACCTCACCGAACTTCGCGCCCGGCGGGATCGTCGGCCAGCCGGTATCGACGGCAAGCTTGGCCACCTCCTCGCGCGGGGGCAGAGCCGCATCGCAAGCAGCAAGTGCCAAGACCGCCGCCGCAGCCACCGCCCCCCAGCAACGCATCAGAAGCTGACCGGTCCGTCCATTTCCTCGACCGTCCACGGCAGGCCGTGCGCGTTCAGCATGTCCATGAAGGGATCGGGATCGAGCTGTTCGATGTTGAACACGCCCTCACCCTGCCAGTCGCCGCGCACCATCATCGCCGCGCCGATCATCGCAGGCACGCCGGTGGTGTAGCTGACCGCCTGGTTGCCGGTTTCCTCGTAGGCTGCCTCATGCGAGCAGATATTCTTGATGTAGAACGTCTTCTCGCCCGAACCGTCGAGCGCCTCGCCAGTCGCGATCACGCCGATGTTGGTGTTGCCCTTGGTGGTCTCGCCAAGGCTTTCAGGCTTGGGCAGCACCGCGGCGAGGAACTGCAGCGGAATGATGTCCTTGCCCTGATAGCGCACCGGCTCGATCGAGGTCATGCCGACATTCTGGAGCACGGTGAGGTGGGTGATATACTGATCGCCGAAGGTCATCCAGAACCGCGCGCGCTCAAGTTCAGGGACGAACTTGGCGAGGCTTTCCAGCTCCTCGTGATACATCAGGTAGGCGTTCTTCTTGCCCACCGCTTCGAAATCGAACTCGGTCCGCACCTGCATTGCCGGAGTCTCGACCCACGCGCCGTTTTCCCAGTGGCGCGCCGGGGCGGTCACTTCGCGGATGTTGATTTCCGGGTTGAAGTTGGTGGCGAAATGCTGGCCGTGGTCGCCGCCGTTGCAGTCGAGAATGTCGAGCTGGCGGATGGTCTTCAGCTTGTGCTTCTTCAGCCACATGGTGAACACGCTGGTCACCCCCGGATCGAAGCCCGAACCCAGCAGCGCCATCAGGCCCGCATCCTTGAACCGGTCCTGATAAGCCCACTGCCAGTGATACTCGAACTTGGCCTGATCCTTGGGCTCGTAATTGGCGGTGTCGAGGTAATCGACGCCCGCCTCAAGGCAGGCGTCCATGATCGGCAAGTCCTGATAGGGCAGCGCGAGGTTCACCACCAGGCCCGCGCCTGTCTTGCGGATCAGGTTGACCATCGCCGGAACTTCCTCGGCGTCGATCTCGTAGGTGGCGATGTCGCGCCCGCAGCGCTCCTTGACCGAAGCGGCAATCGCGTCGCATTTCGATTTGGTGCGGCTGGCCAAGTGGATTTCGGGGAAAATCTCGGGGTTGAACGCCATCTTGTGGACGCACACCGAACTCACCCCGCCCGCGCCGATAACAAGGACGATCTTGTTCTCGGGGGTGGATTTTGCTGCCGACATGTTAGGAACCTTTCGTAATGCGAATCTTGCGTGGGCCTTAGTCCAACGCAGCCGGGGGGACAAATGATCCAAGCTGATGTCAGAATGCCGACCCATGAGGGCGTCCAAGCCGCTGCCGATGCCGTGGCCGCGATCCTGCCTCCCACCCCGCTGCTGCCGGTGGAAATCCGCGGTGTGCGCGCATGGGTGAAGGCCGAGGTGCTGCAACCCATCGGCGCCTTCAAGATCAGGGGTGCGTGGTGGCGGCTGGTCAGCCTGTTGCCCGAGGAGCGCGCAGGCGGCGTGGTCGCGGTGTCTTCGGGCAATCATGCGCAGGGCGTCGCTTGGGCAGCAAAGCGCCTCGGCATCAAAGCGACGATTGTGATGCCGCATGATGCGCCGGAGGTGAAGCTTGCGAACACGAAGGCTCTGGGGGCCGAGGTGGTGCTTTACCAGCGTCCCGGAGAGGACCGCGATGCGGTCGCCGCCGGTTTGATCGAACAGAACGGCGGCACTTTGGTGCACGCTTTCGGCGATCCGTGGGTGATCGAAGGCCAAGGCAGCGCCGCGATTGAAGCGACCGCGCAGATGGGCCGCGCACCGTCGCGCATCGTCGCCTGCTGCGGTGGCGGCGGGCTGGCGGCGGGGCTGGCCTTGGGCGCTCCGACAAGCGCAATCCATCCGGTCGAACCGGTCGGTTGGGACATGGTCGGGCAGGCGCTGGCCGCAGGCGAACTGGTATACGCCGCGCCGGATGCGCCCAAAACGATCTGCGATGCGCTGCAACCCAATGTCACCAAGCCGATCAACCTCGCGCTGCTCAGCGGCCGCGCCGAACCCGGCGTCGCGGTCACCGATGCCGAGGTGCGCGCCGCCCAGCGCTTCGCCTTTGCGAACCTGCGTCTGGTGGTCGAACCCGGCGGGGCTGCGGCTTTGGCAGCGGCGCTGGCCGGCAAGGTGCCAGTGGACGAGCACACGGTCATCATGCTCACCGGCGGTAATGCCGACCCTGCGGCCTACGGAGCGACGATTGCGGGTGTGGACTAGGAAACGTCCCCGTTCGTCCTGAGCCTGTCGAAGGACCGTCCTTTCTTGATCCTCGGCGAGATACCCGAAGTGAAAAACGGCCCTTCGACAGGCTCAGGGCGAACGGACGTGAGGTCCAAGGTCGCAGCTGTGGAAACCGTCACACAGCCGACACGCTAGGGACATATGGCCGCGCCTGACCTTACGGAAAGGACGCAGCAGATCATGGCAACTCAGGCGAAGCGGATCATCGAGGATGCGGTGGTCCGCAAGGACGCAAAGGTCAGCGACAAGTTGCTCGACAAGGCCTTTGCGCTGGCCTTCAAAGGTCTCGTCTATGCCCAGATCTGGGAAGACCCGGTGGTTGATATCGAAGGCCTAGACATCCAGCCCGACAGCCGGTTGATGTCGATCGCCAGCGGCAGCTGCAACGCGCTGTCCTACCTCACCGCCAATCCCGAAAGCATCACGGCGGTCGATCTGAACCACGCGCATGTCGCGCTCGGCCGGCTCAAGATCGCCGCGATCCGGCACTTGCCGAGTTACGAACGCTTCCACCGCTTCTTTGCCCACGCCGATCACAAGGAAAACGCCGAGGTCTACAAGACCATGATCGCGCCGCACCTTGATGCGGAAAGCCGCGCCTATTGGGAAAAGCGCGACATCCGCGGCCGCAAGCGAATCTCGTACTTCACCCGCGGCGTTTACCGTCAGGGATTGCTTGGCAATTTCATCGGTTTGGCGCACATTTTTGCCAAGCTCTACAAGATCGACCTTGCCAAGCTGCTCGAAGCCTCGACGCTGGAAGAACAGCGCGAAGTGTTCGAGCGCGAGCTGGCCCCGATCTTCGAAAAAAAGTTCATCCGCTGGCTGACCGACCAGCCCGCCTCGCTGTTCGGCCTCGGCATCCCGCCTGCGCAGTTCGAGCATCTCGCGGGCGACGAGCGGATGGCCGAGGTGCTGCGGCGCCGGTTGGAAAAGCTCGCCTGCGACTTTGAAGTGAAAGACAATTACTTCGCCTGGCAGGCCTTCGGGCGCGGCTATGCACGCTCGGAAAACGCCGCCCTTCCCCCCTATCTCCAGCGCGCCAACTGGGAGGCGATGAAGGAGCGGGTGGACCGGCTTGAGGTGACCCGCGCCAACATGGTCGACTGGATCGGCGCGCGCGGCGAGGCGAGCATGGACCGCTTCGTGCTGCTCGACGCGCAGGACTGGATGAATAATGCGCAGCTCGACGACCTGTGGAGCAAGATCACCCGCGCCAGTCGCCCCGGCGCGCGCGTGCTGTTCCGCACCGCCGCCGAACCGAGCCTGCTGACCGGCAGGCTCGACGATGCGATCCTTGGGCGGTGGCGCTATCTTGAGGAAACCTCCGCCGACCTGACCCGCCGCGACCGATCGTCGATCTACGGCGGCGTGCATGTTTACGAGCTGGTGTGATGGCCAGTATCGGCGCCCCCTCCCACGCCGCACTGATGGACGAGGTCTATCGCGGGCAGCGGCATATCTATGATTTCACGCGCAAATATTACCTGTTTGGGCGTGATACGCTGATCGCCGGGCTGCACGCGAAGCCCGGAGCGCGGGTGCTGGAGGTCGCCTGCGGGACGGGGCGCAATCTGACGAAGATTGGCGCGGCGTGGCCGGGGGCGCGCCTGTTCGGCCTCGATATCTCTGCCGAGATGCTCAAGAGCGCCCGCGCTTCGGTGGGCCGCGATGCGCGGCTTGGCCAAGGCGACGCCTGTTCCTTCGATCCGGCAGCGCTGCTTGGGGAGCCGCATTTCGAGCGGATCGTGCTGTCCTATTCGCTGTCGATGATCCCCGATTGGGAGGGCGCGCTGGACCACGCTTCGGGGCTGCTTGCACCCGGCGGAAGCCTCCACGTGGTCGATTTTGCGCAAGCTGACGGACTGCCTGCGCCCTTCGCTAAACTGCTGCGGGGCTGGCTTGCGACGTTTCACGTCGAACCGCGCGCCGCGCTGCCCGAGGTCGCCGCGCGGATAGCGACGGCGCGCGGGCTGTTGCTGCAAAGCCGCCGCGGGCCGCTGGGATATTATCAGCTGCACGTTCTAAAGGCGCCCGAGCCGCGGCGCTGACCCGCTTTAGAGTGTTCCAGACCCCCTTTAGACCACTTCCAGACCCCTTTCAGGGGGCCTCCCGAACGCTGTTTCACGTGAAACATGCCGCCATTTGGGACCGCCATCACTTTTGACGGGCGTTTTGCCGCTTTTTGCGTTAGGGGGCACGCTCAATCACGCGGGATCCCTCCGGCACCGCCCCTATACACCCCCAAGCTTCCTGTCCGTATCCGCGCCCCTCATGCGCCCGGCGAGCCGTTCACAACGAGTCCCCTCCTCCATGACTTTGCCCACCTTCCCCGCCCTGCCCGCCACCATCGAAGCCGCCCTCAAGGAGCGCGGTTACGAGGCCGCAACCCAGGTTCAGGCCGAAGTCCTGCGCCCTGAAGCGGAGGGGCGCGATCTGGTCGTTTCGGCCCAGACGGGCTCGGGCAAGACGGTCGCCTTCGGCCTTGCGATGGTGCCGCAATTGCTTGATGATGCTGGCAAAATCGGCTTTGTCCAGACTCCCCGCGCGCTGGTCATCACCCCCACGCGCGAACTTGCCCTGCAGGTCAGCCGCGAGCTGGAATGGCTCTACGCCCGCACCGGCGCCCGCGTCGCGACCTGCGTCGGCGGCATGAACCCTTCGGCTGAACGCAAGATGCTGCAGTCCGGCCCGGCGATCGTGGTAGGCACCCCCGGCCGCCTGCGCGACCACTTCGAACGCGGCGCATTGAACCTCGCGCAGCTTGCCGTTGCAGTGCTCGATGAAGCCGACGAAATGCTCGACATGGGCTTCCGCGAAGAGCTCGAAGCGATCCTCGATGGCACCCCCGAAGGCCGGCGTACCTTGTTGTTTTCAGCCACAATGCCGCGCCCCATCGAAGCGCTCGCCCGCCGCTACCAGACCAATTCGCTGCGCATCGCGACCATCTCCGAAGGCCGCGGCCATGGCGACATTGCCTATCAGGCCGTGACCGTTTCCCCGCCCGAGGTCGAGAACGCGGTGGTCAACCTGCTGCGCTTCCACGAGGCGGAAACCGCGATCCTGTTCTGCGCCACACGTGAAAAGGTCCGCCACCTTCACGCCACCCTGCAGGAGCGCGGCTTTGCCGTCGTCGCCCTGTCGGGCGAACATTCGCAGTCCGAACGAAATCAGGCACTTCAGGCCCTGCGCGATGGCCGCGTCCGGGTCTGCGTCGCCACCGATGTCGCCGCGCGCGGGATCGACCTTCCCACCCTCAGCCTCGTGGTTCACGTCGAAATCCCCCGCGATGCCGAAACGTTGCAGCACCGCTCGGGCCGCACCGGCCGCGCCGGTCGCAAGGGCGTCGCGGTGCTGATCGTGCCCTTCTCCGCCCGCCGCCGCGTCGAGCAGATGCTGGGCCGCGCGCAGATCAATGCCGAGTGGCAGGATGTGCCCGACCGCGAAGCCATCGCCACCCGCGACCGTGAGCGCCTGCTCGGCAAGCTCCTCGCGCCGACCGAATTCGACGAAGCCGACCGCGAGCTTGCAAAGCAGCTCCTCGAACAGCGCAGCCCCGAGGATATCGCCGCGATGCTCGTCCACGCCCACCGCGCGCGGATGCCCGAGCCCGAGGATATCATTGCGAACAGCCGCGAAGCCCGCGCCGACGCGCAGAAGGAGCGTCACCGCCCCGGTTTCGAGGACACCGTGTGGTTCCGCATGGATATCGGCCGCAGCCAGAACGCCGACCCGCGCTGGCTGCTGCCGCTGATCTGCCGCCGTGGCCATATCACCCGCAACGAGATCGGCGCGATCCGCATCGGACAGGCCGAGACGTACTTCCAGATCCCGCGTGCCATCGCCGACAAGTATGCCGACGCCGCCGCGCGCACCGCGGAGACCGAGGCCGAGAGCGAAGGCGAGGTGCTGCTGATCGAACGCTCCGAAGCCGGCCCGCGCGAGGCCGCGCGTAGCAACCGCCAGCTGCGCCCCTCGCGCAGCAGCGCCGACAACGCCTTCGTCAAGGCCAAGCCTTCGCCGCGCAAATTCAACAACGGCAACACCGGCACAAAGCCCGGCTCGGGCCCCAAGCCCGGCAAGCCGGCGCACAAGCGCAAGTTTAAGCAGACCTGAGCGGGGGCCGCCTCAGGGCTGGCCGGGGATGACCTTGAGCGGCCCGAGGTCGGCGCTCAAGGGTCGTCCTCCGGTCCATGATCGCGCCGTGATCGACACGGTGAGGTAGGGGCACGTCGGCACCGGCTCGACCGCGAAGGCACTTTGCTTTCCTGTAAAGGCGCTCTCGAAAAAGGGCTCGGCCTGCCCCTGACAGGCGATCGCGAGCTTCAAGTCTCCGGTTTGCGAGGCCGGGTCGACCTCGTGCGCCAGACGCATGGCGAAGGGGCCATCCGGATTGCGCAGCAACCGCGATGCGATCACACCTCCGTTGCCGGGTCTGACGTCGACCTCCAGCGCCTCGGGCGTATCGCCCTCTTGCGCGCGGAAACCTGCTTGGTTGGCCAGCTGCCAGTCGAACGGCGGGTAATCCGCCTTCCACGCGCCCTTGGACCCAGCGCGCGCGCCTGCGACTTTTGCATAGATGCGTTCGGCAGTCGCGATCCGGCCGCGCTGGGCAAGCTGTGCGATCAGCTTGCGATCAAACTCCGGGTCGTCGATCACGATCCGCTCGCGCACCGTCGCGAGGTTTTCGAGCGCTGTTCCATCGGCGACGGCGAAATTCAGGAAGCTTTCGCGCCACGGTAAGGGCCGCGCCAACAGTCTGGCAAAACCGGGAACTGCGGCCTGTTGTCCCAAAGCCTTAGCGAGCACCGGGAAGAATTCGTCCCGCCGCTCGGGATTGACGCGCAGGATCTCGTCCAGCGTGTCGATCGCGCCGAGATAATCTCCGGCCCTGCCACGTTCCTCCAGCACCATGACTTGCAGGACCTGTTCGCGGCGGGTCAGCCGCGACGCCCCCTCGACAAGCGCCTTGCGCCGTACCGGATCAACCTCCGCGAGCGCCAGAAGAACATACGCGCTCGGCGCCAGCGGCTCGCGGCGGATCGCCTCGCGCGCCTGCTCGGTGGCCGCGCCGGCATAGCGCGAAAGAGCCGCCATGCTCGGCAAGCTGCCCGGCGCCGCGCCCGCGCCACTGGCTGACGATTGCGGCCCGGTAGGGACAGGCAGACCGGCCGCTTGCCTGACGCCAGCGGTCATCGTGCGGTAGGCAGCCTTCTCGCTGGCCAGACCGTTCCACGGGAACACAACGAGCGCACGCTCGGGCGACGCCTTCATGGCGGCGCTGCTGAGGGACTGCGCCCCCGACAGGCATGCCAGCGGTAGCGCGATGAGGCTCGCCAGCAGCACCCTTGCCCAGCCGGGCAGCGGGCTCATCAGCGCGCCCCGCCCGGTGTCACGCCGCGCCCGATTTGCCCGAGCCGTCGGGAGTCGTGCCGTAGCCATAGCCGTAACCATAGCCATAGCCGTAACCATAGCCGCTGTTGTTGCTGCCCAGCTTGGTGACAATCGCGCCGTAGACCCGCGCGCCGGTGCGGGTGAGGCGGTTGATGGCGCTCTCGATCGCGCGGATCTTGATGCGGTCGGATTCGATCACATAGATCACGCCGTCGACAGAGCGGGCAAGCTCCACCGCGTCGGCGAGCGAAAGCATCGGCGCGCTGTCGATGAGGATGATATCGTACTTCGCGCGCGCCTCCTCGAGGATCTCGCGGAACCGGCCGCTGGCGAGCAATTCGACAGGGTTTGGCGGCGTGTGGCCATGCGGCAGCAGGTCGAAGCCGTAGGCATCGATCCTGGTCACCTGATCTTCAAGGCTGGTGGCGTTTCCGGTCAGCAACGACACCAGATTGCCGCGGGTCACGATGCCTGGCGCCACGGTGTCCTGCATGCGCGAATTGCGCAAATCGGCATCGATCAGCAGCACCTTCTTGCCAAGCTGCACGAAGCTGGTCGCCAGCGCGACACAGGAAATGCTCTTGCCTTCCGAGGGCACGGAAGAGGCGAGCATTAGCACTTGCGGGGCGCCCTGCGGTGTAAGGAAGGTGAGGTTGGTTCTCACCGACTTGTAGGCCTCGCTGATTTCCGATGCCCGTGTCAGCACCTCGGTGCGCATGTCCTCTGCGCTGGAGTTGGGGATGAGGCCCAGCACGGGCAGGCCCAGCTTGCGGGTCACATCCTGCGGATCCTTGACAGTCTGGCTGAGCAGGACCCGCAGATAGACAAGTCCCACCGCCAGCACGAGCCCAGCGCCCAGCGCGATCAGCATGTTCTGCCACAGCTTCGGGGAATAGGGCGATCCGGGCACGTCGGCGCGGTCGATCAAGCCGATGTTGTTCTGGCCCGCACCCGATGCCTCCAGCTCCTTGAAGCGCTGCAGGAGCGCATCATAGAGCTGCCGGTTGGTGTCGACCTCGCGCTTGAGGATGCCATACTGAATTGTAAGGTCCTGCTGCCCGAGGAAGCGCCCCTTGGCATCGGCGAGCTGACTGCGCAGCTTGCTTTCCCGGATCGACGCCGAGCGCAAGGAGGCGCGCGAATCCGTGCCGAGCGACGCCTTCAGCGAGGCGACTTCGGCCTCCTTTTCCAGCAATGGCGGGAACTTCGGGCCGAAGTTGGCGCGCAGACTGGCGACTTCGGCTTCCTTCTTGGCAAGATCGGCCTTCAAGCTGCTGCGCGGGTCCTGCGCGGGAACATCCCCCGATGCCGCCGCCGCTTCAGCGGTAATACGATCGGTCACAGCGGTAGCCAGCGCATCGTTGAGCGCAGTCAGATCGGAAGCGATGAGGGTCTGCGTCGCGGTTTCCGACCCGTTGTTCTCACCGCTGGATTCCAGCACCAGAATGCCGTTGCTGTTGGCGTAGCCGACCAGTTCCTTTTCGGAAGCCGCTAGCCGCTCGCGCAGCTCGGCAATCTGCTTGCTGAGGAAGTCGCGCGCTTCGATGTTCGCGCCGAAGCGCTTTTCGTAATTGGCCTTGATGAATTCATCGGCCCACAGATTGGCGACCTTGGCGGAGACATCGGGCGAGGCGCTGGAATAACCCACGTCCACAAGGCTTGATTGTTCGATCGGGGAGATCGAGATGCCCGCCAGCAGCGCGTTCTGGATGTCGGCCTCGGTCAGGCCCCGGGACTGGTCGAGGCCCGCAGCGTCGATGAACGCCTCGTCGCGCAGCAAGTTGCCCGCATCCGCGACCCGCGCCGCCATGAACCGCGATGCGAGCAGTTTGTACTGCGTGTTGAGATATTGCAGCGTCGACGCGCGCGAATCGCCCTTCATCGTGTCGATAGCGGTGACGTTGACCGTGATCTGCGACACTTCAATGCGCGCAGTGGCCCGGAAGAGCGATGTCGAAAGCAGCGTGACCACGAGGCCCGCCAGCAAGGCAAGGGCAACAATTCCCAGCAGCCAGTACCGCACGGAACGCGCTTCGAGCCAGTAGCGTTCGAGATCCAGATGGAACCCGCGCTCTTCGTCCGGGGAGGTGCCCTCGCGGTTCGCGCCGATGGACGCTGTTCGAAGGGCGGCGTTGTCTGGGTTCATGTTCATTGCTGGGAAATCAGGATCGCGGCGGTGGTGACGATCGGCGGGAGGACCTGAAGCAGAACTTCCAGCCGCCGCCGTTCGGGCGAGTCGCCGACCATGACGATGTCATTGGCGAAGAGCTGCGGGTCGGTGTAATTGCCACGTTGGATCGCCCCGAGATTATAGACGCCGATATAGCGTTGGTCGGCCACGGTTCGCATGATCAGCACATCGTCCAGTCTGGCATATTGGGTGAGCCCCTCGGCCTGGTTGACAAGCCGCAGCAGCGTCGGCTGCCCCGCGGCCGGATAGCTGCCAGGCTTGCGTACCTGACCCCCGATCGAGATCGAGGGAACGGGCGAATCCTTGGGGATCACCCTGACCTGCGGATCGCGCAGATAGGCCCCGCGCAATCCGTCGGCGATGATCCGTCCCGCATCGGCAGGCGACTTGCCCGCGATGTCGACAGTTCCGATCAGCGGGAAGGCGAGCCGTCCGTCGATATCGGTGAGAAAGGTTCCGCTCAGCGTCGGAGCGCCGACCACTTCGATCTGCAAGGTTTCCTGCGACCCGATCGTATGGAAATTTGCGCCGCGCGGCGCAGGCAGTTGCTCAAGCGCGGAGACCTCGATCCCCGGGTCGAGCCCGACCGATCGGTCAGTTGTGGCGCACGACGACACGACGGCGGCGGCCGCAAGAATGGAGATATGTCGCAGATTACAAACCATATTGCCCCTCGGCTCCCCACCCACGTCTTAGTGGATTCTCGCCCGCTGCCAACCCATTTCACCGCTTTGATCAGCGCCAATCCGGACATTCCCGCCCTTGCCATCACGCGCGAGGCACAACAGCAACCACACAGCGACCGATTGGAAGATCGGTGTGCGCAGCGGATAATCGACCGCAGAGGCGGCCATGATGATGATGAGCAAAGTGATCCAGAAGATCACCAGCGTGCGCGAACTGCGCTTGTCGCGCGCAATCCGCAGGATCGTGACACCCACCCACGCGATCAGGCCGAGCGCGCAGGCGATTGCCGGCAGCCCGCCTTCGATCACCAGCTGCGCCCAGTCATTGTGCGCCTGGTTGACGTAGAGCGGCAAGAGCAGCGCGGTTGGCTCGTAGATGCGGTACACCGTGTCGAATGCACCGAACCCGGTGCCGGCCAGCCAGTGATCGTGCATCATTGTGCCCAGCACCGGCAACAAAGACCAGCGCAGGTCATCGATGGTGGCGCTGCTCGCCAGCAAGTCTGCGGCGGCCGGCGCTCGGCCGAGCAGGATGAATGCCGCCGCCACAAGGCAGGCCGCCACGCCGCCCCCTGCAACCAGAGCAAGGCGGCCACGCCGCGGCCCTTGCGAGGCGCGCGCGGAGACGGACGAGGCGGGACCGCGCGCGCGCAGGTCTGTCCACATCATCAGCCCGCCCGCCACCACCGCAATCGCTGTAGCGCCGAGGCCTGCGCGCGAACCGCTGATCAGGACTGCGAGCAAGATCAGGACATAGAGCGGGGCAAGTGCCAGCCGCGCCCACGTCGGCAGGCCGCCGGACCGCCCGCCCCCCGCCAGTCTGGCAATGACGAGCAGCACAATCGCTGCGAACACCGCCGCGTGGTTCTCATTGGCGAAGATGCCCGCCGGCGCGCCTCGGTTCGTCAAGGCGAATAGATAGAAGGGGCTCCGCAATCCGCCGACGACCTGCAGGATGCCGAACGCCGCGTTGACCGCACCCAAGGCGGTGACGGCAAGCAGGATCGCCTGCGTCTGCAACCGCGCGCTGAGCATCAGCAGCAGGGCGGTGACGGGCACGATCATCGCCAACAAAGCGTTGAGCCCGCGGAATGGCGCCAGCGAGATCGGCCGCCAAACTCCCTCGAGGCCCGCAAGCCGGTCAAGCCCGGCCACGATGTCCCGGCCCGGCAAGGCCTGCCAGAGCGAAGGCGGCAAAGGCACAAGCTGAACGATCATCCAGACGAGCATCACGCCAGCCAGCCCAAGCACCGCCCTAGCCTGTGCGAAGTCGGCAGCGCGCAGGTGGTAAAATGCCGGGATCAGCAGCAAGGCAGCGATCGGACGCAGGACGGCATTTTGCAGCGGGTCAGGCCGCGAACTTCCGCCCAGCAGTGCCAGCACCGCCACGAACAGCGCAAACCACAGCCACGGCTTGGCCCGCGCCATCGCGTCCGGTTGCGCGGTCCGCATCATTCGAGCATCCCTTCCTTGAGGATATCGCCCGGAGGCGCCCCAAATATCCACGTCTGGTAGGGCAGATAACATTGATCGAACAGCGCGGAGGCCTGTGTCCAGCCCACGAACATTACCATCAGCCCCACATAGGGCATCGCGACATGCAGCCATTTGCGCTCACCGAACGCAAAATAGGGCAGGCGCGCGAAGATCATCGCCTGGATGGGAATGAGGAAATAGGCATAGCGGTCGGCGATCACGCTCGATAGCGCGAGCAGCAGCATGGCGAAGACCATTCCCGCTGAGCCGAGGCTGACGAGGCTGTAATCCGCCTCGTAATTGCGCGCCCACTTGCCGCGCAGGAAGAAGTGGAAATAGAGCCCCGTCAGCATGATCGCCCCGACGCGGAAAATCGCGCCGGACGCATCGACCCCGGCGCCGATGTAACGCGTTGCGGCAAGGTCACCGCTATAACCACCCGCAAGGAACAGTAGGCCGGGAATGGCAAGCACCCCGGTCGCCACCAACCGCCTCGGGCTGTACACGCCGGCCGCCAGAGGCACGAGCGTCATGAACACCAGCGCACTGGTGTGAAACCCGCCGGCCAGCAGCACCAGCAGCGCATAGCGGACCGGACGGCGGTCGATGAACGCGGCGAACGCCACACACATCACGCCGATCGCCGCCCCTTGCCTGATGCCTGACATCGGCATGTTGATGATGAGAATGGGAAACAGCAGGACCAGAAACGCCAGCGGATCGGGCTGCCTGCGCGCCAGAACATGCACGCCGCCAAAAAAGATCGCGCCCGCAATCACGTTGAGGACCGGGTAGTACAGTCCCAGATCCTTGACCGCCTTGAGAATGATCCACCAGATCGGTTCGTTCAGGTCGGAGATGAGATCACGGGCCACAAGGTCTGCTGCTTCGTACTGCGCAAAATAGCCCGACCAGTCACAACCGACCTGGAAGCGGAAGGCCGAAAACAGGAACACCGCCGCGAGCACGGGATAATAGAGCTGGCGGCGAACCTTGCGCGCGCCGAGCGTGGTGTAGCTCAGCGCGAACAGGAACAGCGCGACGAGAACGTAGATCACCTGTGCGCTCTCCCTTGCGCTGCGCTGAGCAGCATGTCGGCCACCCGCGGCCCCCAAACGCCGAGCGCATAGTGCGTTTCAACCTTCCGGCGGCCCGCCGCGCCCATCCGTTGGCGCAGGTCCTGATCGTTCAGAAGGGTCGTGATCGCCGCGTGCCACTCGGCCTCGCTGTCGGCTAGGAAGCCATTGACGCCATGCTCGACGATTGTTGCATTGACCCCGATCGGCGAGGCTACGACGGGAAGACCGCAGGCCATGTACTGGAGCAGCTTGTAGCCGCACTTACCGCGCGCCCAAGGGGTATCTTCCAGCGGCATGATGCCGATGCTCATCGCCTGAATGCGCGCCACTTCGGACGCCTCGCTCCACGGTTCGCTGTCGAGCAGGGGATGCGCGGCGACCGCGTGGCCTGCCCCCACCGCGAGGATGCGCGCGCCGGCCTCCGAAGCCGAACGGGTCAGTAGGGGCATCAGCGGCTCGACATAAGCGCCCCACGTGCTCGGCGTACCGATCCAGCCAATCCGGGTAGGCTCTCCGGGCATAAGTGCGGGTGCCACGCGGTAGGCGGCAAGGTCGACGACGGTCGGCACGATCTCGACCCTCGGCGCGCCCGCTGCCCGGGCACGTGCGGCAAGATAGGGATTGCCCGCGGTCACCAGCGCAGCGCTCGCCATCAGCCGGTCGATCTTGTCACCGAGCACGCTCCGGACGGCGCCTGAGCGGTGGAGATCGTAATTGTGAAACACCGCATCGTCGAAGTCGACGACCAGCGGAACCCCGCGTGGCAGCAGCCGCTTTTCAAACGCCCAGGGGAGCCACGGCAGCGCCTCCTTTTCGAGCCACAGCACATCATAGTCCCCGGCGCGCCGCAAATGGCTCACCCGGCGCGCATAGGCCGTCAACGCAGGGAGCGAAGTCGACTGCCCGGCATAAAGGCGCGCCAGATATTCGCCGCTGAAGAAGGGATCGAGCGTCGTCTCAAGCCCCGCCCGCGCCAGCGCCGGGGCATATTGCATGTGTCGCAGCCGGCTCGACGCACCCAAGGCGTCATAGCGGGTGACCATCAGCGCCCTCACGTGACGTTGCTCCGCCACGCTTGCAGCATCAGGATGATCCACAGGCGGTGCGTCCAGTCGCGACGGCCTGAGAGATGCTCGGCCCATGCCGCGCGGACGGGGACCGGGTCGATCAGCCCGTCGCGCCGCAGCGCCTCTTCGGAGAGCATATCCTCCGCCCAGCCGCGCAAGGGCCCGCGCAACCACTCGCCGACCGGGATGCCGAAGCCTGCCTTTGGCCGCTCAATCAACTCGCGCGGCACGTGGCGATAAAGAATCTGGCGCAAAGCCCACTTGCCTTGGCCATCGCGAATTTTCATCTCCATCGGCAGGCGGGCCGAGGCCGCGATCACGCCGGGATCGAGGAACGGCACCCGCGTCTCAAGGCTGACCGCCATCGCCGCACGATCGACCTTGCACAGGATGTCGTCGGGCAAATAGGTGCGCATGTCCTGCACCATCATCCGCGCTGCGGCATCCTCGGGAAGGCCAGCAGGCAACGGATCGTCGAGCAGAGTCAACCCAGGTGCAGCCAGCCCGCCGACCAGCGCTTCGCCCGGCCATTCAGAAACGAGGCTGCGATATAGATCGTCGATATTGCGCACATCGCGCAGCCGTGCAGCGAGCCGGTGAGCCTTGTCGCCCGGGTGCTTGACACGGCCGCCGGTAAGCGCGCCGATGCCATCCCATCCAGCCACCGGGACCGCCGCAATCGCTACGCCCAAAGCGCGGCGCAGCGGGTGGGGCATCCAATCGATCTTCTGCCAGATGCGCGGACCCCAGAAGTAGCGGTTGTAGCCGCCGAACAGCTCGTCCCCCGCATCGCCTGACAGCGCCACCGTCACCTCAGCGCGCGCCGCGCGGCACACGAGGTGGGTGGGGATCTGCGAGGAATCCGCGAAAGGCTCGTCATACATCGTGGGCAGCAGCGGGATGACCTCGCGCGTCTCCGCCTCGGTGACGGTCAGCTCGGTGTGCTGCGTGCCCAGATGCCGGGCGACTGCGGCAGCATAGGGCGCCTCGTTGAAGCCCGCATTCTCGAACCCGACGGTGAAGCTTCGGACAGGCTGCGCGGACTGCGCCTGCATCAGCGCGACGATCAGCGAACTGTCGATCCCGCCCGACAGGAACGCCCCCAACGGGACGTCGGCGACCATTTGCCGCGCGACCGCGCTGCTCATCGCCGCCTCGACGCCTGCGAGCGCCTCGGCCTCGGTGGCGAAGGGCGTCGCGGCCCCCTCCTCAAGCGTTTCATTCAGCGACCAATAGCGGCGCAGCGACAGCGTGCCGTGACGATCGCTGGGGCGCAGCGGCTTATGCGGCGCGGCGGGTGGAGGTGTGCCATCGACAGTGAGGATGCACCCTGGCTCGAGCTTGTAGACACCGGGGTGGATGCTGCGCGGCGCAGGCACATAGCCAAAGCGCAGATATTGCGCGAGCGCCTGACGGCACACCTCATGCGGGAAATCAGGATGCCGCCGCAAGGCCTTGAGTTCCGAGCCGAACACCAGCGCGCGGCCCGCCCAACCCCAGTAGAGCGGCTTTTCCCCGATCCGGTCACGGGCGAGCGAAAGCGTCCGCTCGCGCCGGTCCCACAGCGCCAGCGCAAACATACCCGCGGCTTGGCGAAGGGTCTCGTCTAGGCCCCAGTGGGCGATCGCGGCCAGCAGCGTTTCGGTGTCAGAATGCCCGCGCCACTCGAGCGTCGCTCCCGCCGTCTCGAGTTCGCGGCGCAGGTCGAGGTGGTTGTAGATCTCCCCGTTGAACGCGATCACGTAGCGCCCGCAGGCCGAATGCATCGGCTGCGCGCCGGCGGGGCTCAGATCGAGGATCGACAGCCGCCGGTGACCCAGCGCAATCCCCTCGTCAGCCCAGACGCCGTCAGCATCGGGCCCGCGGTGAACCAGAGCGTCCGTCATAGTCTGGACCAGCGCCGCCAACCCTCCGGCCGGTGCGCCGTCAGCGAGGAGGATGCCGGTCAGCCCGCACATGCGCGTTCTCCCAAAGCAAGCTCACGGTAGATCGCGGCGTAGGCGGCGGTCCCGGCTTCGAGCGAGAATACCTCCTGCGCTGTAGCCCGGCACCGCGCGGCGATATCGGGCTCGTCCAGCAGAGCCAACAGGCCGTCCCACGCCTGTTCCATTGCCTCGGGCGCGGAACTTTCGGCGAGCACGCCGACGCGGTGCTTGCGGATAATGGCGGCAACATCGCCAACGCCGTCATTGGCGACCACCGGCATCCCGCAGCCGAGTATCTCACCCATGCGCGTGGGCGAACTGCCTATCTTGCTCAGCCCGTCGGTGAAAAACATCACCGATGCGGTCTGGCGCTGGAGCACGGTGTGCACCGCATTGGACGCGCTGGGGGCGATCGTCAGACGCTCGCCCAACCTGCCGTGGGGATCGAGCGCCGCGCGCACCGCCGCCGAATTGTCGAGTGTGGTCAGCTCGAAGCGTGCCTCAGGATCCCGCGCGGCGGCGACCTTGAGGAATGCGGCCAGCCAGTCGAGCCGGAACCAGCCGCTCAGAACCGTGCCGAGGCAGCCGATCACGCGGGTGGCTGGGCGCGCGTCGGCAGGCACGAACCGGTCGAGATCGGCGCAGGTGGGGATCACCGTGACCCTTTGCCCTGCCAGCGCCTCGGGATAAATCTGCTTGAGGTGATCGACCGCAGCATAAGTCAATGACACCACCGCCCCCGCCCGCGCAAGGCATGCACGTTCGGCAGCGACAATCGCGCGGTGCAGCAGCGAGCCGCGCTTCAGGCGTCCGGCGGTGATCAATTCTTCCGGCCACAACGCGCGCATATCGAAGATGAAAGGCACCCCCGACACCCGCGACACAATCAGCGCGACCGCTGACGGAATGTAGGACCGCGCATGGATCAGCCGCGCCCCTTGCCCCTTCGTCTCTCGGTATAGCAGCCACACCATGCGCAGCATCGACAGCGCCGGAGCGATCACCCTGGGGCTCGCCCGGAAGCGTTGCGGCGACCAGCGAATGCCGAGCGCATCGCACTCCGCACGCATCGCCGCCATGCGCGCATTATCAGCCCGGTCCGCGTCCTTTTCGTAGGTGATGAGCGAGATCCGGAAGTCGCGCGACAGCCCGCGCAGATAGGCCAGCACCTGACTCTGCCCGAGCGGCTCAAGCAGTCCGTTGCGCGTCAGGTAGATCGTGGAAGGCATCACAGGCCCATCACCGCAAGATATTGGCGCGCGGCAATGTCGGGCGCGAAATCACTGGCGCGGCGGACCAGCGCATCCCGATCAACTGGGGCATCAAGCGCCGCGTCCATCGCCTCGGCAAGCGCGGCAGCATCTCCGACTGGCACCAGCAGGCCGAACGTTCCGCCGTCGAGAATTTCGGCAGGCCCCGCCGGGCAATCGGTGGAGACAACTGGCAGGCCGTGGGACAGCGCTTCGACGATGACATTGCCGAAGCCCTCGTGATTTGAGGACAGCACGAACAGGTCGGCAGCGGCATAGAACGGCGCAGGATCGCGCTGGAAGCCGGCGAATATCACCCGCTCGGCAAGTCCCAGCTGCTCTGCCAGCGCGCGCAACGGTGCCTCCTGCGGACCGCTGCCCAACAGCATTAACCGCGCGTCCGGGCGCGGCAAAGCTGCAAAGGCGCGCAGCAACAAGGCCTGATTTTTTTCCGGTTTCAGATTCCCGACCGAGAGGAACTCGTGGACCGTCATTCCGCCACAAATTCTTCGCTGCGCTAACATCGTCGGTCAATGGCGGGATTGCAGGTGGAATGGGATTGTAGATCGTGGTGAACCTGCCGAGCGCGAGGTTCGATAGCGACGCCATGTCGGCGCAGGCACCTCGCGACACTCCAACTCTAGCAGCGGCCATGCGGTATGATACAAAAGTTGAGGCACGCAGAGCACGCAATTGCGCTTTGCCTCGCGGTGCATACTGCTGCGACATGATTGCATGCTCGCTGACAACTACCTTGCCGCGGAAACCGGCAAGGAGAGCGGCGACAGGGGCGATCACTGTCAGCGGCCATATCTCGGCGACAAGCACATCGGGCTTGCTATGCCGAAGATACGCCGTCAGCGGTAGAAGCAAGCGGCGCGCTCGGTCGCAGTCGAGATCGTGCACCGGGAAGGACGCCCTTGCCTCCTCCAGCAGCTCTCCCCCGGCCTGCATCAGTACGAATTCGGACGCATGGCCGCCTTTCGCGAACTCATGGGCCAGCGTAAGGCTGAGCCGCTCGGCGCCGCCGCCCCCAAGGTTGGGAAGCAGGAATGCAATGCGCTTCAGATTGTCCGCCATCACCGCGCGTCCATCGTCCTGAATACGCCGAGAATGGTCGGATCAATCCCGACGAAGTGCCGCGTCGACCACACTAGGAAAATCATGCGCGCCAGCGTTCCGGCCAGCACCGCGGCCGCAAAAGCAGCAGCCCGCCCGTCAAACGTGGCGACGGCGAGGCCGATCAACGTCACTGTCAGCGACACGGCGCAGGCGCGCGTCACCACGGTATCGCGGCGCGCAGCGTGCAGAAGGCTGATGCTGATCCCGCCCATAGACCCTACGACACTCGCTCCGGCCAAGACGGACATGATCGGCCATGCGGCTCGGTAATCGCTGCCGAATGCGAGGGCAAGCAAGCTTTCCCCGAAAATCCAGAGACATGCCGCAATGCCAAGGGTCGGCAGAAGCGTCGCCGCCGCCGCCGCGAGCGACAGGCGACCGAGCTGCGCGGTGTCCTGCTGCTGATAAAGCGACGAGGCCATCGCAGGCACCAAGACCGAGATCATCGTCGCCGGCAGGTTCGAAAAGACCATGATGGCAGTCGCAACGCGGAACAGGCCCGCCTGCTCAATCGTGGTGAGCGCGCCGACCATAATGAGCGGTAGGGTCGTCTCGGCAGCGTTGATTATGGTCGTCAGGCCCATCGTGGCGCTTGCCCTGCCCCAGCCCCGCCGCTCAGCGTCGCTCGCTGGCCCATTGTGGGGCACGCGCCAGATCCGCGACACCGTGCGCCAGCCGAACGGCAGCGTGATCAGCACGGCTGCGAAGGTCAGCGCCATCGCCATGTCCGGCGCGAGCACGCCGAGCGTCAGCACGGCGATCCACAGCATGGCCGATTGCGCGGCGGGCCGGATCGCCGTGTCGAGCGCTTGGCCGAGCACCAACTGCCCCGCCCCGCGCACGATCGCTCCGACCAGCGCGAGCAAAGCGATGAGCGCGGTCGCCAGCATCGTCGCAAAGGCAAGGCTCGGCGCTGCGTTCAGACCCCAAACGACATAGGCACCCGCCGCCAGCGCCGCCGCGGCGCCAAGCGCAAGAACATGGCGCAATGACCAGGCGACCAGCCGCGCCGCGCCCGCATCGTCGCCTGCCGCGCGGTAGGCCGACAGATCGCGGGTCGTGTGCAATTGCAGTCCGCCTGCAGCGACCGTCGCACCAAGGCTCGCCGCCGCCATCGCCGATCCGTAAAGGCCATAGCCCGCCACGCCGAGGCCCCGTGCAAGCTGGACGCCGACCAGGAACGCCATCACCGTCCCGAACACATATATCCCTGTGCTGCCGCCCAGCGCGCGCAAGAAATCTTGGCTCAGGGACCGGACTAACAAGACCGATCAGATCCTCAGATCGCTCTCGGTGCGGTCAAAAACGCTCTTGAGGTCAAAGAACACGCTCTGCTCGCTCCCGTAGGCGCGGATCGCCGCAGCGCCGGCCTTGCGGAACACATCGTGCGGCACGGCCAGCACCACGCCGTCGTAAACGCCAACTTCTGGCGCGGCGACGAGATCGAGCCCATATTCGCGGTGCGCTTCCTGATGGTCGCACATCGGGTCGTGGACATCGACGATCGCGCCATAATCACGCAGCTCTTCGACCACATCCACCACCCGCGTGTTGCGCAAGTCGGGGCAGTCCTCTTTGAAAGTCAGGCCGAGCACCAGAATGCGCGCGCCGCCGACATGGATACGCCGCTTGAGCATGGCCTTGGCCATCTGCTTGCCGACATATGCGCCCATGCCGTCATTGATCCGCCGACCGGCAAGGATCACGTCCGGGTGATACCCCAGCGCCTCGGCCTTGTGGGTGAGGTAATAGGGGTCGACGCCAATGCAGTGGCCGCCCACCAGACCGGGGCGGAAGGGCAAGAAGTTCCACTTGGTGCCAGCAGCCTTGAGCACCGCTTCGGTATCGATCCCCATGCGGTTGAAGATGATACCAAGCTCGTTGACGAGCGCAATGTTGAGATCGCGCTGGGTGTTCTCGATCACCTTGGCCGCTTCGGCGACGCGGATGCTCTCTGCCTTGTAGGTGCCCGCGGTGATGATACTGGCATAAAGCGCATCGACCCGGTCGGCGATTTCGGGTGTCGAGCCTGAAGTGACCTTGAGGATCGTGGTCAACCGGTGCGCCTTGTCGCCGGGGTTGATCCGTTCCGGGCTGTAGCCGCAGAAAAAATCAACGTTGTAAGTCAGGCCGGACGCCTTCTCGAGCAACGGCACGCAATCTTCTTCGGTGGCGCCGGGATAGACGGTCGATTCGTAGATGACGATGCTGCCGCGCTGCATCACCCGGCCGACCGTCTCGCTCGCCTTCAGGAGCGGGGTGAGGTCGGGCCGTTTGTGCGCATCGATCGGGGTCGGCACGGTGACGATGAAGATCGACGCTGCGGCGAGGTCTTGTGGATCGGTGGTGAGGCTGAGGTGGCGCGCCTCTGAAAGCTCCTCAGGGCTGAGCTCACAGGTCCGGTCATGCCCCTCGGCGAGCTCGGCGATGCGGTCGTCGCTGATGTCGAAGCCGATCACATGGCGGTGCTTGGCGAATTCCGCCGCCAGCGGCAGGCCAACGTAGCCAAGGCCGATCACCGCAATCTGCGGCAAGGCATCCTCATTCGTCACTATCAACCCCTCTCGATGCCAACAGCATCCCGATCCAGCGCAGCCCCCCGACCAACAGCGCCGCAATGGCAATGCCGGTTACGCTGCCCGCAAAATCAAGCCAATCGGGCGTGCGACGGGGAACGAATATCTGCACAATTTCAATCGCGCCCGCAAACAGAACTAGCCCCACAATGCTGCGGCGCCGCGAATCGAGCAGCAGCACGGCCGTCGATAGCGCAAGGAGCGCCGCGATGTGCAGAACAAGATCGTTGTGACCGCGAAGCAAGGGATGATCCGGAAACGGGCCGTCGAAGACCATCGCATAGTAGACCACCACCGCACCGATCACCAAAGTGGCCACGCCGACCAGTGCTTTGAAAAGGGGAGCGGGTTTCACAGGCACGTCCTGGCCTTCCCTTTCGCGCCGTAACCGATAAGTAGGCCGCCTTGTGAGGTGCCACGAGGCTGGAGGGCGAAGCCATAAATGTCCTGATGACAGTCAACGCGGCGTGGAACATCTGGAATTTCCGCAAGTCGCTGGTCGAGGCGCTGCTGGGTGACGGCCACCGCGTCACCGTACTCGCCCCGCCCGACGAGACCAGCGAGCGGCTCGCGGCGCTGGGCTGCGACGTGCGCCCTCTGGCAATGAGCGTCAACGGGTTGAACCCGGTCGAGGATCTGCGGCTGGCGCGGCGCTTCGGCCAGATCTTTCGTGAGACCACGCCCGACATCGTGCTGAGCTACACGATAAAGAACAACATATTCGGCGCATTTCCCGCTAGGGCGGCGGGCGTGCCTTTCGTGCCCAACGTGACCGGGCTCGGCACAGCCTTCCTGTCGGGCTGGGTGCTCGAACGGGTCTCGGTGCAGCTCTACCGGCGCGCATTTTCGGGCCTGCCGCGCGTGTTCTTCCAGAACGCCGACGACCGCGACCTTTTCGTCGGTTACGGCATCGTGCGCGAGGAGCAGACGCGCCTCCTGCCGGGCTCGGGTATCGATCTTGAACGCTTCGCGCCCGCCGCCCTGTCCGACGCTTCGCAGCCGCCGGTGTTCCTGATGATCGCGCGTCTGCTGCGCGACAAGGGCGTGCTCGAATTCGTCGAGGCGGCGCGGATTATCCGGGCGCAGCATCCCGGTGCGCGCTTCCAGCTGCTCGGCGCGCTTGGGCCGCAGAACCGCACCGCGATCGATCCGGCGATGATCGATGGCTGGGTCGCAGAGGGCGTCGTCGAGTATTGCGGTAGCACGGATGACGTGCGCTCCTACATCGCGGCGGCCTCCTGCGTGGTGCTGCCGTCCTATCGCGAAGGCGCGCCGCGCACGCTGATCGAGGCGGCCGCGATGGCCCGCCCGGTGATCGCGACCGACGTGCCGGGCTGCCGCGTCGTAGTCGACGACGGTGCTACGGGGTTCCTCTGCAAGGTCCGCGATGCAGGCAGTCTTGCTAACGCTATGGCGCGTTTCATCGGCCTGCCCGCTGCTGCGCGCTGCGCAATGGGCGATGCCGGTCGGTCCAAGATGGCACGCGAATTCGATCAAGCACTGGTCGTTGATGCCTACCGCGAGGCGATCAGCACGCTGGCCCGCGCCAAGCGCGCCTGAAGCGAGACCGCGCTGGGCTTCCACTTATTGGCCCAAGGCTGAAAGCTGGGTGGCGACGCGGATCTGCCCTGCGTCCCTGAAGCGCACGATCTCCGCGACAATGCCCTCAAGGTTCGCGAGAGTCGTGGGCGCTGTGGCGATGTTCTCGGGGTGCAGCCAGAAATGCGCCACGCC
The DNA here is from genome assembly GCA_963765775.1 of uncultured Alphaproteobacteria bacterium. Classification (GTDB taxonomy): domain Bacteria; phylum Pseudomonadota; class Alphaproteobacteria; order Sphingomonadales; family Sphingomonadaceae; genus Erythrobacter. Next base: position 91,576 of record CAVXXQ010000002.1, on the reverse strand, counting down.
CCCGGTCATCGCAGCATCGGCGAGCAGGTTGCGCGCGCGCCGCCGCGTCACCGCGGCCGGCACCAGCTTGCGCGGTCCGCTGCGCCAATTGACGAAGATCCCCGAGGGCAACTCCACCGGCGAACCATCCGCCGCATCCGGCATCTGCTGCGAGGGTATGCCGAGATCAACCTCCGAAAGAAGCGATTGCGCCCGCGAAGCAAACTGACGGTGGCCCCGGTAGGCCTTGCAGCCGAATTCGGCGAGCACATCCACGTGCGCGACGACATTGCGCGGGAATACCATCGTCTGCCGATGCTCGGGCGGCGTCAGCGCTAACTCTCGACGCGCCTGTTCGCGGGTGAGGTCACTCCACGGCACATGGGTTGCGCCGTGGAAGGCGATCTCGTGGCCGCCCTCGCCCGCCATGTCGCGCGCCCAGTCGCCCACCCAGCCCTCCTCGCCCCCGGCAAGGCCGGCCGCGGCGCTGGCGAGATAGGGCAACTCCTGCGCAAGATCGCACACCAGCGTGGTCGTCTCGCGCGAGGCGGGGCGGGTGAACAGCTCGACAAAGGCGAAGGTCGCGCTGATCTCGGCCTTTGCGAACAAATCGGTGATGTCGCGGTAAGCGGCGCGCAGCCTCGCATCGCTCAGGCCCGCAGCGGTCTCGGGCGTCAGGTGATCGGCCACACCCCAACGCCCCTCACAATCGAGCGAGATGATCGCCGTGCCGGTCATACTCCGTCCGAATCCAGATAACTGAGATACCAGTTCTCGCGCACTTCAGCAGCGGCGCCCCGCGCCGACAGAGCGCGCGCACCGAAATTGATCTCCACCGGCCGCAGCCGCTCGGGGATCGGGAGAAAGCCAGCGCGGCGGTAGGCGCGGTAATTAGGCGACCAGTCGAAACACCACGCCAGCGCTATCTGCGCGCCTTCGATCGCCAGATGGCGCAGTTCCGATGCAAGCAGCGGGCCGAGCGCCGCGCCGCCGATCGCTTCGAGCACATAAGCAATCCGCCATCCGTGCTTTTCCACCACGCGCGAAACCACGATCGCGCGGTCATCGCCCTCGCCATACATCGCGACCCGGTAGTCGTGCGCATGGGGCGCCCCGAAGATCCGGTGATTGAGCGCATCGGCGTCGCGCACCACGGCGCAGCCGATGTCGCGGCTGAAACGCGCCCACACATCATCGGTCTCACTGCCGAACTGCCGGGGCGAGACGCTTTCCACACGCGCGCCGCGCGCCAGCCGGAACCCACCGGGCAGCCCCGCCTTGCGCAGCAGGAACGAGACGTTGAGCGGCCGGACGAGGAACGGCACCTGTCCGAAATTGCGCCATCCCAGGCCGCCGAACCAGGCCGGGGCAGCATTCGCGTTGGGAAAGCCCCACGTCACGTCGCAACCTGCTTCGCGGGCCGCATCGGCGAAGCCGTGGGCGAGCCGTGAGAACAGCCGACGCCCACGCGCTTCTTCCGACACGAACGAATCGACCGCCTGAAAAGCGAAGCCTTCGCCGCGCCCCAGCTTCACGCGCGCTGCTATGTTGGCCGACAGACCGATAATCCGATCCTCGCGGCGCGCCACGCAGAACGGGGGACAGGGTGCCTCCACGGCCCCGAAGGTCCAGTCGAGCCCCGCGTCACCCTGCACGGCCCGTTCGAGCCCAAATGATTGATAGGCAGTCAGCAGTGCCGCCGAGGAGCCCTCGAGGCCAATCCGGATGTCATCGTCCATTTTGCCCCTTTCCCGCTTTGCGTTTGGCCTCGATTAGCACCCATCCTGCGCCCGATCACCAGACAAACCAAGCCATTGGTAAGGCAATCATCCGATTCCCCTGCGCAGGTGGGGGACACAAACTCGCGGCGAATGGTACGGCTTTCACGAGGCCTGACTCAACAACTAGGTGTCACTCCGTATTGCTGCCAAGTTAACGTATTGCTTGACTTTTTTTGCAAGCGGGCGAAGATGAACACCCCGTATCGTAGTGGCCGGGCTTCGGATGGCACCGTGTGTGTCAGGGCAGCAAACATGATCGAAACGTCAGGGACAGGCCTGTCGGCGCTTGCGCCAGAATCGGAAGAGACACCGGGTTCCGACGGCGTAAACCCACATAAGGGCCGCCGCCCGGGTGCCGAAGGCGTGCTTGGCGATGCCGGTCTGGTGCTTGGGCGAGCTCTAGATGCGACTGCCGCAGAAGTTTCTGCCCACGACGCTTCTGCCAAAGACATGGCCAATTTCGATTACGCGGCCGTGCCGATCCACCGCCGCGCCGCCTTGGTGAAGCGATTCGAGCTGCCTCTACTGCTGATTGCCGGTCTGGGACCGGCGCTGATGGCCTGGTCGGGCTTAGGCCGCAGGTTCTTCACGGAAAGCTTCACGGAGACAACAAGCGCGCTCGTCGCGTCGATCGTGCTGTCGTGGTACATCCTCTACCAACTCAAAGATCACGCCAATTCGCGCCGTCTTTCCTATGTCTTGCCGGTCAACCTTGCGGTCTTTTCCGCTGTGCTGGCGCTCGTGGCGTTGCTGCGGATTCCCTATTCGGGTTCCTATTTCACGATCGGCGCGGTGTGTGCGGTAGCGGCGAGCTTTCTGACGGCAGTCTATGAGCGACGGCTGGTCAAGCTGCATCTCGTCGTGCCCGGCGGCCGGGCCGAAGAAATCGACATCAACAGTCAGTATCGCCCCGCCCCGTCCACCGCCGCTATCGAAAAGCTGATCGAGACCGGATGGCGGGAATGGGCGATCGTCGCCGATCTCCACCATCCGCATTCCGAACGCACCGAACGCCTGTTCGCCAAGGCCGCCCTTGCCGGCGTTCCCGTCTACCACTTCCGCCAGATCGCCGAAACCCAGTCAGGGCAGGTCAAGATCGCGCATCTCAGCGAAAACGACCTTGGATCGCTGATCCCCAACATCTCCTACATGTCGGTCAAACGCGCGATCGACATCGCCAGCGCGCTGGTGCTCATCCCCCTGTGCACGCCGCTGTTCGCACTGATTGCGGTGCTGATCCGGCTGGATTCTCCGGGGAGCGCGTTCTTCATCCAGGAACGTATGGGTTACCGCGGGCGCACGTTCTGGATGATCAAATTCAGGACTATGCGTGAGAGACGCCAAGTGGATGGCGGGGGCGAGGACCGCGAATATGCCAAAACGCGGTCCGAGGATGACCGGATCACCCGGATCGGGCGTTTCCTCAGAACGTCGCGGCTCGACGAACTGCCGCAGATTTTTAACGTGCTGCGCGGAGAGATGAGCGTCATCGGGCCTCGGCCCGAGGCCTGTGCGCTGTCCACCTGGTACGAGTCCGAGCTGCCGTTCTACCCCTACCGGCACATCGTCCGTCCGGGCATCACCGGCTGGGCGCAGGTCAATCAGGGTCACGTCACCGACGTGTCCGACGTGCTCGACAAGCTGCGCTACGATTTTTACTATATCAAGAATATCTCGCTGTGGCTCGACCTTCTTGTGTCACTCAAGACCGTTCGGGTAATGGTTCAAGGCATCGGTGCACGATGACATGACAAACTCGTCACAAATTGTGCCGCTGATGCTTACCTGACCATTTACCAATGTCTTGCAACTTTGCGCGATCGGGCACCTAGCACTTTTGAATTACCGCAGTGTCGATTGCTGTATGGTGATTGACAAGCGGCTTCTTGGCGCGCAACTTCCCAACCGCACAGAGGCGGTCGCAACCCACTCTTCCATCACGTCGGCTGGTCAAACCAGCCATTTGAGGCGTCTGCGCTCGTGCGCCGGTATTGAACCGGGCTTACGCAAAGGGAGGCGCATAAATGTCAGATCCATTTCTCGGCCAAATCATCCAAGGCGGCTGGAACTTTGTACCGCAAAACTACGCAGCGTGCGCCGGTCAGCTGGTGCCGATTGCGCAGAACTCTGCGCTTTTCGCACTCCTGGGCACCTCGTTTGGCGGGGACGGCGTCACCACGTTCGCTTTGCCGGATTTGCAGGGTCGCACGATGGTCGGCACCGGCCAAGGCGCTGGCCTGGGCAGTTATCCCCTCGGACTGAAAGGCGGCGCCGAAGTTCAGACTTTGACGATTAACCAGATGCCTGCACATAGTCATCCGGTGACAAACAACCCCAGCGGCTTCAACGCGGCCGATGTCAAAGCGACTGAGCAGTCACCATCGACCGGTGCGATCTTTGGCCGCGGCGTAGACAGTGTCGGCACCACCGTTCCGGAAGTCTATCTGCCGGCCGGAACCACACCGACCATCGCGCTGGGCCTCAACATCGCCGGGTCGATTCAGATCGGTAACAATGGCGGGACCACGCCGATTTCTGTTCTGTCGCCGTATCAGGCCGTGACAGTCTGCATTGCGCTGCAGGGGATATTCCCCTCGCGCCCATGACCTGATCGATCAGTCCGGGCCGATGCAGCACCGTCGGTCCGGACTGACCTCAGTTGAACACGGCCTGGTAATAATTGCCTGGCACATCACCAGCCAGCGGACCGATCGGGATAATGTGCACCAGTTCTGGCCCGAATTCACCGCAGCGCAGCTTGTAGGCGGCTTCAACCAGTTGGACCTCGGGCTTGCTGCGAAAAATCAGGGTGAAGGCCAGCCGATCGAACACGGCGCGATTCTTGGAGGGGCGGGCCTCAACCAGAACCAGCTCTGCCGGGCGCGGTTGGCAGTCGGCCAGCAGCACTTCACCGACCATCGGGGCGAATTCTTCCAGAGGGATTGGGCGGGGGATGATTTCGTCATTGCTCATGCCCATTGATTACCCCAACCGGCCGCAGGGACAAGCCACGAGGCGCTGAAAACGCCCGGACGGCTGGAGGTGCCGCGTCAATCATGTCCGATCCTGACACCGCAGCCTTGGCCTTCGACGCGCAGTTCGCGCAGCGTGCGCCCTTGCTCGGCAGTGCGGCCGAGGCGCCGGAGCATCGCAGGGCATTGCGCGATCTATTTGTCGCATGCTCGCCGCTATCAGACCGCTTGTCCGATGCCTTGTTCGATCTGCAATTCGAAAGCCAGGACGCGACCTTTCGCATCGCCCACCCGTGGGCGATGCGGCGTATAGTGACCCTCGGCGGGCAAACGATCGCGCGGATCATCATCGATTGGCAGGTACCCGGCGTCAGCCACGGCGTGGACATCGCTGTCCACCCCAATCATCGCCACAGCGGCGCGGGTTTGGCAATGTTGCGGGCTTGGCTCGCAGTCGCCGATAGCGAACATCGCACCTGCACTCTCGACGTGCTGGCCAACAATCCGGCGCGGCGGATTTATGAGCGGCTCGGCTTTGTCGGAGGGGACGGCAATTCGGGAGCACCTTACGCCCTCATGGCGCGCCCCTGCCCTAAGGCGCAGACGCGGCGCTGATCGTAGCGGCCAGCGCAAGCAAGCAGGTCTGCGCCCCCGCAGCATCGCCTTCCGGGATGGCGAGCCGGTAGATCGGCACATCGCGGCTCAGCGACGCAGTGATTGGCAAATGCGCGGCGCTGCGCCCCATAATGGCCGGTACGCGCGGGCGGTGACGGTTCTCGAGCAAGGCTTCCAGCGCAGCCGGGCCGTTCAAGCGCACGGGTGCACCGACTGTCCCAAGTGCCGAGCGGGAAAGCACGATGACTGCGCCAAGTGGGGCGGTCCGTGCCTGCATCGCCTCCGGGATTAAGCGCGTCTCGCGCTGGGTGCTACCGGGTGCGGGAAGAAAGCAGCTGGCAGAAAGGCCGCTGACCTGCGGCGGCCCGCTGTCTGCGGACACAAGCAGGCTATCGTCGCCCACGAAGCTAGCCCCAGCCTCGACCAGCCGATGCGCCAGTGTTGACTTGCCGACACCCGAGCGTCCAGCGATGGCAAATGCCTCCCGCGCGCCCGGCAAGAGCACGCCCGCAGCATGCAGCACAAACCCGCCGCGCATCCACAGCAGCATCGGCAAGGCGGTCGCGATCAGCAGGGCGGAGACGTCCTCCGGATCGGCGTCGGCACAGGGTTCGATGACCAGCTGGGCGGCCGAAAGCGCAAGAAAACGCGCCACCCCCGGCACATCGAGCAGCAAGGCATCTCCGCTGCGGCTATAGGGCCCGCTGACCGCCTCGACCGGCCCGATCACGGTGCAACCTGCGCCGATCACGATGTCCGCGCGGCCACTGCCCGACATAACAGGCAGGGCTCCCGGAATCGCGAAAGTGCTGTCGATGGTAAGGCCAAAGCCCCTGTACCGGCGCCGCGTGACGATCATGATACGCTCTATCGCCGCTCGCACAGCGGTTGCCAAGCGAAGGGCGATGCAGGCCCGGCAAGGCAGGTTCCCGCGGGCGGCTTAGCTCTGTATGGGGGAGACATGGTGTCCGCCCATCCTCGGCTGCGCAAGGCTGCGCGAATCGGCTATTTCGCCGTGCTCGTGGTGGAGGCGTTGGTGCAGATCGTGATGGTGTGGGCGACAGTTCGGCTTTTGCCACCCGGCAAATTGCGGCGCTGGCTGGAACCGCGCCCGGGTCTTGCAGAGCCACCGCTGCAACTGGCGCGTGATTTGCGGCGCGTGATGCGTTTTGTCGCACCGGCTCTGCCGCGCCGGACACATTGTCTGATCTGCGCAGTGGCGGCGCGGGCCATGTTGACGCGACGCGGCTATGGCTCAACCCTGTCGCTTGGCGCGGATCTCAACACGTCGGCTATCGCGGCACACGCATGGCTTTCGGCCGGGTCGATCATCGTCACCGGCTGGGAAAATATGACGACATATCGGGAAGTTACGCGATTTTAGATCGCGGCGTCCAGCATAGTGACGCCGGGCAGTCTGAACGAGCCACGCGGTTGCAGCACGCTGCGGCCGCGTGGCTCGTGCGGTTCAGGAACGCTGGCAATCGGGGAAGGCGTTTCCACCGATATCGGCACCCAAGCCCGGAGCGGCATGGGTTTCCTGAATATCGAGCTCGCGGATGGTCGGTTCGACCCACGACTTGCGACGAGTGTTCTGTGCCATGTCAGCTCCAAGTCCTTGCAACATTGATGTACCCCCAAGAACCTACCGCACATGCTACCGGCGTAAGTTCCTCGCTAAAGAACAGATACATGTTTGGGGCAATCATCACAACCTCTTTGAAGCAATATGGGTTTTTGTGGACGGAGCGCTAGGCTTGTGCAAACTCGCCCACCGATGACAGCATCGATTGCCCTTAGTGCAAATCCCCTCGAGGCAGGGCTTGCATGACACCGCCGTTCCGCATCAATGCCATGCGCACCGACATCCTGTCCGATCCTGCCCTCTATCGTGAGGCCTTTGGTCGCTGCCCTGCCCTGTTGTTCGAGAATGTGATCGCGCCGGACCTGCTCGAAAAGTTGATGCGCATGGGAAGCGCGGCGAACTTCGTCCCTGATGTGGTCGACAAGGTCGGCACGCGCGAGATCGAGGAGGCGCAGGCGCTCGGCAAGCTGCTCGGCATCGTGCTGGCGCGCGCGGCCTTGTGGGAATGGCTCGAGCAGGCGACGGGCGCCGTACCGATCGGCGGGGCGGCGGGAAAGGTCGCGCAGACCCGTCCGGAAACTCTCGATTCGCTCGACTGGCACGACGATCGCCATACTCCGGGCCGCCAGTTGGGCGTGGTCATCCACCTGTCCGATGCAGCCTATGGCGGGGGCGACTTCGAATTGCGACGCGCCGGATCGCATGAGACGCTCGCCCGGTTCACCGACTGCAATGCCGGCACGATGGCGATCTTCGCGGTGCGCGGTGATCTGGAGCATCGGGTCACGGCGCTCACATCCGGGGGACCTAGGCGCGTCTTTGCCGGCTGGTTTCTGACCGAGCCGGAACATCCCAATCACGGCGTGAAAGCGCGGCCCTGATCGCTCCACCACAGCAGGAATTCCGCCACGATCGCAGTGATCTGCACTTCGTTGCCGTGGTTGACATCGCTCGGCCCGGTGATCGCCATTCCGGCCAGCGCCTGATCCAACCAGTCAAGGTCCAGCCAGTCGTCGATCCCGGCCTTGCGGAACAGCGCAATGCGGTCCCTTGCGGCACCCGCCTGACGCTGCAGACGGCTGTTATGGTCGGGCGATGCGGGCATGCCGCTGCGGCGCAGGCGAATCGAGTCCGGCAGATGCCCGTCCATCATCCGGCGCGCCACCGCTCGGTCAGCCCCGCCGTCCAATAGTGTCCGCACAGGAACTCCCGCGAACAGGCGCAGTAGCCGCATGTCGCGGAACGGAAACTCGGTGCGCAGGCCCCCTGGGTAAAACTCGGTCGGCAGGCCAAGGCCGCGATCAATTCCGGGCATATAACCAAACAGGCCAGCCGCGCCCGGCATGGCGTGTGCAGGGCGCGGCGCATCGAGTGCAGCCGTCATGACGTCCGGCAACGCGGCCAGCCGGTGCGGGGCCAACCGGGCGTGGAAGGGGCTCAATGCGGCTGGCGGGGAGCCGAGCGACAGGAAGCCGCGCCTGATGCGTCCCGCGCGCGCGCGCAGCGCGTGCGTCATCCCCTGAGCTGGCAGCCTGGCCGTCGCCGACATTTCGCCGTATGTGCCATCGATCATGGCAGTCGCGCCATGCGCCATTGCCATCATCACCAGCGCATCGGTCAGCCCATGGCGGTTGCTCATCGGTGGCCCGTTCTGCCCCGTCAGAATCGCCAATCTGGGACAATAGATATTGCCTTCCCCGTCAGGCCAGGCGGGGTAGCACGCCATGCCGATCGTGCGGGCAACGATGTGGGCATAGGCAGTCTCATCAGGCAAGCTGGTGCCCGGTGGCGCGGCGGATGTGACCGCAATCGGGTCCTTGCCCGCCGACCGCGCCTCAGCGGCGAGCCAGGCCAGCAGCGAGGAGTCGATGCCGCCGCTCAGCATGTGCGCGCAGCGTTCATTGCGTGCGAGGTGGCCGGCGATGATGCGGCGCAGCAGATGTTCAGCTTCCTCGACAAATTCATCGAAGGTCATTGCCATACGCGGCTGGGGCACAAGGATGTCGGCTTGACGCTCAGACACATCGCCGCGCGGGTCGATAACGACGCTCGCCCCGCTGCTGATCTGACGCACGCCGCGCAGCATGGTGGTGTGACCGCGCGCGGCGCGTAACCGGGCGCGGGCGACGGGGAACAACAGGCCTGCCTCATCAAGGCTGGTATCGACCCAATCCAGCCCGGCCAGCGCAAACAGATTCGGGGCGAGTGCAACCCGCTGCCCCGATACGGCATAAAAAATCGGATCGCGCACCCCGGCGCCGACCATCAGGGTCAGCGTCCCATCAGCCGCGCGGTGCAACAGCGACCATTCACCGATCACCTCGGCAGGCGCGTCGTTGCCGAAGCGCTCAAGCGCCGCGCGCGCCAGCCGTGCTTGCGATGCTGTCGTATCCTGCCCGAGACGCAGAGCGAGATCGGCAGCGTCCTCGATAAACCCCACAAGCAACGTGCTCGCACCGCGCTCGTCATGGCGGGAGACGGCATTGGGCGTGAAAGAGTCATGCCCGGCGATTGTCCATGCGACCCCATTGCCTACGCCAGCACGCAATCCGAGCGCATGGCACCCACGCGGATCGAGTGGAGAGTCATCAAGATGGAAGATCCCGTAAATACCGCTCGCACGGGGCATCGGGGCAGTGGTCGCGGACATAGGGTTATGGAACTAACAGCCGAAAATGGCGCGCCAAAGCCTTTTGTGTTGCTGACAGACACAGCGCGGTTAGAAACCCGCATGGCCCCAGTTTTCGATCCGGTCACACATTCCGCGATCCGCACAGCGCTGGCCCGCGAGAATTACCGGGACGACACCCTGCGGCTGGTCGACCATGACCTTGGCGCTGCCCGCTGGCTGGTCAGCACGCAAAACGGCCTGTTCGCCCTCGGCGAGACACGCGCACAGCTTGTGGCTCACGGCTGGTTCTTCGGCCTCACACGGCGCGGCAGCCGGGTCTTCATGTTCGAGAACTGCGCAAGACGCGATCGCCACTTGCCGATGGGACGGCTTGTCGCCTGCGACGTGGTGGACGGTGCGCTACGTAATCCGGTGGTCATCGCCAAAGGCCTCGACGCTGGATGCCACCAGATCGCCTTTATCGAAGATGTGCTATGCGTGCTCGACACCGCCAACCAATGCGTACTGCGTTTTACCGATCAGGGCCTGCCGGTCGAAGTGAAGCGTCCCTTCCCGCCCGTGCGCAGCGACGACCCCGAGGGGGACTACCTCCACATCAATGCCATCGCGACGCTGGCGGAGGGGATCGCGGTTCTCGCGCATAACGGCAAGCGCAGGTCAACGATGGCGAGTGAGCTCATCTACCTCGACCGGCACTGGCACGAAACCGCGCGCACGCTCCTGCCCGAACCCGGTTGCCATGACATTGTGCGCGATGCCGATGGATTGCTTTGGCACTGCGCATCGATGAGCGGCGCGATCATCTGCTCCGATGGGCGGCGGGTGCCGGTTGCGCCCGAGCGGATGACGCGGGGCCTGCTCTTTGATGGAGAGCACATCCTTGTCGGAGCCTCGGTGTTCGGCGAGCGTTCGGTCCGCGATTTCCTGCCGGGCAGCGTCATCATGCTGGACCGCAGCTTCAACCGGATCGCTGATATCTCGGTGGACGGGCCACCTGCCTCTATCATTGCGCTGTGACACCACCTGCGGCTATTGCCAGCCGATTGCTTCGCAAGGGGAAATAAGGTGGCGAGCGCAACGTGGATCGAGACCGAAGCCAAGAAGGCGATGACTGTCGCCCAGGAGCTTACGCTGGCGCTGGCCGTCCACGCCAAGGCGGGATCGCCCGTTGCTCGCGCGCGGCTTGCCGGCCTGCTGCTTCTCGCTGACCAGCAGAACGACCTGATCGCGCTCCTTGAGGGTGGTCCGGCGCTCAGCTTTGCAGAGGAGCTGATGCTCGCCGAGGCCTATCTCTCGCGCGAAACTCCCGAGGACAATGCGCGCGCGCACAGCGCCGCCGACCGGGCGCTGGCGTTGGCCGAGAGCGATGCAGGGCGCGCCCGCGCCCTAGCCGCGCGCGGCAAGTGCGAGACCAGAACTCGGTGCAGCCGACCAGGCGCTGGAGACGTTGCACAGTGCGCTGGCGCTCGACCCGCATAACAAGGACGCCTGCAAGCGTATTGCCGCCATCGAAGTGGCTGCCGGCCGCAGCGACAACGTTCTGGCCCTCACCGAAGAGCTGCTGGCGCAAGGCGTCGGGCATGCCCGCGTGTTCGGTGCGCAGGTGCTAGCCTTTGCGCGCAGCGGTGATCTGGGCGCTGCCCGCCGCGCGGAGGGTTTCGACCTGCTGCATCGCAGGCAGATGCTCGCGCCGCCGTCCGGGTGGGAAACAATCGCGTCATTCAACGCCGCGCTGGCCGAGGAATTGCTCGCTCATCCCGATATCCGCTACGAACGATACGGCAGCGCATCGAACTTCACCTGGCGGATCGAGAACCCCTCACGCGCCGATACGCCGCTGTTCAATGCGCTACTGGAGCAAATCAGGAACGCGCTGGCTGCGCATAGCGTGGCTGCGGCGCAGTCTGGCCATCCTTGGGCAGAGACGCGGCCCGATCTGGCAAGGCTGCGCATCTGGTGCGTGATCACCGCGGGCAACGGGCATGAAACCTGGCACGTCCACCAGTTCGGCTGGCTCAGCGGCGTCTATTATGTTTGCGTGCCCGAGGGAATCGCTCAGGGCGAGGATCGCAAGGGCTGCCTCAGCTTCGGCCTGCCCGCCGAGGTTATTGGGGAAGTTATCGCCGCCGACTATGGCGAACGGATCGTGCGCCCCGAGGAAGGGATGCTGCTGACCTTCCCTTCGCATGTTTATCACCGCACCTACCCCCACGAAGGCGAAGGCAAGCGAATCTGTATCGCGTTCGATTTGCAGGACTGATCCATCCGAGCACCCGTGACGGGGAGTCCCGCTGAGGCTCGCTCGACCGCGGCATCATGGAAGCGTCGATTACGCGGTCAGCTGCGAGCGAATCGGTGGCTGGTCTGCCAACCGGAAATCATGGCGCCGGGACGTGGCAGAGTTCCGATCAAGTCGGCTCGAGTCGCCCCCTATGACGCCACGGCTCCAGACACAAAAAAGGGCTCCCGGCGTACCGGAAACCCTTTTTTCGCAAATCGGCCGAGGCCGTTCGAAATCAGGTGCTGATCGGCTTGTCGTCACTGCCGCCAGCGGCGGCCACCGCGACAACCACTGCGCCCACAGCGACAAGGCCGACAATGATGGTGGCAGTCGAGGTCATTTCGGTTTCTTCGCCATCAAGCGGCGCGACGGCAGGAGCAAAAACCGCCTGCGCGAAAACCGGCGATGCCGCGAGAGCGACAGCGGCGAGGCCGAGCGAGAGTTTACCGAGCTTCATAAATCTTCTCCGAGGGAAGTTGCTGGGTTTCATTACCGCCTCCTATCTATCAGTGCAACCACAAAAATTTGATAAATACGGTATACGCAATGATACTGGTTTCTTGGCGCGGACGGAAGCCTGTGATAGTCCCGCCCAGCATTGGATGTGACGAGGAGGGTAAGTCATGGGCGATCAGCTCTGGGCACGAAGCGACGATTGGGTCGGGTCGGAAATCGACAACTCCTTCGTCATGGTGAATATCGACAGCGGCAAATACGTCGCATTGAACCTGACTGCGACCGCCGTTTGGGAAGCGCTGGCAAGCCCGTCCGACCAGGCCGCCATCGAACGCGCCCTGCGCGACACTTTCGAGGTCTCGCCCGAAGACTGCCATCGCTCTGTCAGCGCGCTGCTCGGGCAGATGCACGATCTTCAACTGGTGAGTCAGGTCTGAAACGACCGCAACCAAAACCGATGGGTGCCCCGTTCGGCCTTGTTGCCGAACAGCCCAAGCGCCTGACGGGCCGCGAGGAGCGCGAATTGCTCCAGCAGGCCGCAGCGCGGCGCGCAGCGCCGGCGATCCGGATCAAGCTGGCGCAGTTGCACAACCGCCTCGACGAATTCGGGGACACCATCGCCTTGCTCGGCCATGCCGGCCCGCCCGAGAGCTATGCCGAAGCCAGAGCGCTTGCCGCCGCGCACCTCGCACGCAGGCAAGCCGAGGATCCAGCGGCAGCGCTCGCGGCAGCCCGCCAAGCCGAAGCGCTTGCGAATGGCGACATTGCCCGCGCCGGGGCGCTGGTCGATCAGGGGCGCGCCTTGCTGGCCAGCGGCTGCGAGACGGAGGCGGCCGACACCTTCGCTGCCGCGCTCGATTGCGACCCTGCCAACTTCGAAGCCTTGCGATCACTGTGCGCGCCGTGGCTCGACACCAACAAGCCCGATCAGGTACTGGCCATTTGCGACGCCATCGGCGCAAGAGGCGCGGCCCACTCGCAGCTGCTCGGCACGCGAACGCTCGCGCTGGCGAAGCGCGGGGAGACTGATGCAGCCCGCGCGCTTGCGGGGCTCGATCGCTTCGTGGTCAAGACCGTGCCTCCCGCGCCGGAAGGCTGGCGAGATCTGCGTGCTTTCCACGCCGCGCTGGAGCAAGAATTGGAAGGCAGCCCGGGGTTACGCAACGGGCGGCATGGCACCGCATCTATCGCGAGTCTCAGGCTTGATGAACCTGCCCGGGCGGCGACGCCGGCGATGCGCGCCTTGCAACAGCTGATCATCGCGCACGTCCGCAAGTCAGTCGAACCGCTTCCGCTCGAAGGCCATCCTTGGCTGTCCCAGCGCCCCGCAGCCGCGATGCTGCGCATGTGGTGCGTGATGACCGGCAGCGAGGGGTTCGAGCGGTGGCACATGCATCCTGAAGGCTGGGCGAGCGGCGGCTACTATGTCGCGGTCCCCGAAAGCGTCGAGCGCGGGAACAGCACCGCAGGCTGTCTCGAATTCGGCGTGCCCGCAAGGTTAGTGGGTGATGTGGCTGCCGACGCCTTCGGCACGCGGCTGGTGCGTCCGCAGGCCGGGCTGCTCACTTTGTTTCCCTCGCACGCCTATCACCGCACCCATCCGCATGGCGCGGAAGGCTTGCGCATCTGCGTCGCTTTCGACCTCATCCCGCGTTGACCGCCAACCTTGCCTTCCACGCACGCTTTGCCGGTCTGGACTGGAGCGGCGACCTGCCACTGCGGCAGTTCGATCCGGCGGATGGCCCCGCGCCTGGAGCCATTTCGGTGCGCCGCCGCACGGCCTCGTGCATCATGGCGCCACACCGGGCCGTCGGGCGCGCGAGCATCGGCGCCGATGGCGTCCGGTTCGACTGCGATGATGAGGTCAGCTTCGACCTCGAAAGCGGCGCGTCGATCGGATGGGTCCCCGGCCCCGCGTGGCGCAGCGACCTGCCGGTGTCCTTCTACAGCTCGGTCGCCGCGATCACGCTGGCGATGCGCGGGATGCTGCCGCTCCACGCTTCTGCTGTGGTGCTTCATGACAAGGCCTGGCTGATTGCCGGTCCTTCGGGCGCAGGCAAGTCGACGCTGACGGCCGAGTTGGTCAAGGCAGGCGCACTCTTGCTGGCTGACGACCTGACGCCGCTAAGCCTTGCACTCCACCCGGTCGCATGGCGCGGCCGCCCGGGGATGCGGCTTCACCCCGCAAGCTGTGAAGGCCTCGCCATCGACGGCGCGCCAGAGCCGACCGAAGACGGACGCGGCAAGCTGCTGGTTCGTCCCAGCCTAAGGGCTGCCGACACGGGCTGGCCGGTCGGCGGGATCGTGTTGCTCGGCGATGCCATCGGCGCGGGGCAAGAACCCGAGCACCCCGAAGCAGAGCATAGGGCGCTCGCCTACGGATCGATCCTGTTCCGCCCGCGAATCCTGACCGCGCTGCCGGGCCGCGCGCAGACCCGCGAAAACCTGCTCGCACTGGCGCGCACGGTGCCGATGGCGCTGCTGCCGCAAGTGCGCGGTTTCGACACGGCGACGCAAGACCAACGCATCGCGCGGGCGCTCGCCGTGATCGAGCGGCTTGCGGCGAGCGGCCCGCTGCGGTGAGACGCGCCGGGCATTGCGCGCCGGAAGTCCACGTGTCACAGCGTCCTCAGGGGTAGTAGTGATCAAGTGAGCCCGATTTTCGCCTTGCTGGGGAACGACATAGCGCGCGCGGCGGACGTGGCGGCCGGGCTCGACGCGGCCGCGTGGCGCGCGCTCGACCTGCAGGCGGGTCAGCATCGCTTGCGCCCGCTTCTCCTTAGCCGCGCTGCACAGGGCGCATGGGCGGTCCCGCCCGATCTTGCGCGCCAATGGCAAGCCAGCCACCTGCGCTCGGCGCGGCGTGCGCTTGGCCAGAAGGCAGCCCTCGCCCGGATCGGCAAGAGCTTCGCGCGCGCCGGAGTGGCCGCGGCGGTGCTCAAGGGCGGAGCTTTCGTCTGGTCTGGCGGCATCGATCCGGCGATGCGTCCGATGCGCGATCTCGACCTGCTGGTGAAGCCTGCCGAAGCGGACGCTGCAGCAGGGCTGCTTGCCGAGCTAGGCTTTATCGTCGATCCGCAATCGCGGCCCTCGGACAAGCACCTGCCCGCCATGACCGATGGCAAGGCGGTGGTCGAATTGCACCTCCACATCTTCGATACGCATGACGATGCAGGGGCGCAGCGCGAACAGGCGTTTATCGCACGGGCGTGGCAGCGGGCCGTTCCGGGGCCGGTTCCGGGAATGCAGATGTTCTGCCCCACCGACACGCTGCTGCACGTGATCCTCCACGCGGTGCTCGATCACCAGTTCAACAATGGCCCGCTGCTGCTCGTCGACATGCCGGCGCTCGCGGAGGCGGGCAAGATCGACTGGGCGCTGCTGTGGCAGGAGGCGGAGAGCTTGGGCGTCACCCGCGCCTGCCAGCTGGCGCTGATGCTCGGGCAGAAGCAGGGCGGGCTGGCGGTCGATTGGCAGGGGAGCCCTCCCCCGCATCTCGGCGAGCGGGAACTGGAACAGGTGATGCGGTTGATGCTGGTCGATACGGCATACCGCTCGGCGACCGGCTGGCCTGCGCAACTGCTGCGCCTCGCCCCGCATCGCTGGCCGGCGCAGATCGCCGCGATGGTCCAGAGGCGCAGCGATAGCGGCGCGGCGGACCAGACAGGCGAGCCGGGCCTTGGCGCAGCGCTGTCCTATGCGGTTGGGGCCGAGGGCCGCGCACGGATTGCCGATGCCGTGCGACTGTCGCTCTGGCTGCGACGCGACTGAGGGTCTGGACGCTTAAACCGCCGCTTCCCGGAACGTGACCAGCTTGCGCTTTTCCTCATCCCACAAGGCAAGCATCACTGGCCGCAGTGTCTGGGACATCGTGAAACGGTTGAGCTGGCGGAGCTCGGGAAAGGCACGCAGCACGTCCGGCAGGCGATAGAAAGGGATTCTGCTCACAAGGTGGTGGACGTGGTGGATGCCAATGTTTCCGGTGAACCACTGCAGCGGTTGCCCCAGATCGAGATAGGAACTGCCGCGCAAAGCCGCCTCGTGGAACGACCAGTCCGTGCGCTTGTCCCAATGGGCATCTTCGAACTGATGCTGGATGTAGAATAGCCAGACCCCGACCGACGCGGCGATCAACAACGCTGGGATCACCACCACGGCCGTCGTGGCGAGACCGAACAGGAAAATCAGGCCGCCAAGGATGACAGCAGTCGCAGCATTGGTGGCGATGGCGCTGACCCAGTATCTCGATCCGGCCGTCATCAGGCCAATCGGCAACCGGTGCCGGACGAGAAACAGGTAAGCGGGACCAATGCCGAACAGCACCACCGGATGGCGATAGATGCGATAGAACATACGTTGCAGACCGCTGAGCGAGCGGAACTCTTCTACGGTCAAGGTATCGACATCGCCAGATCCGCGGGCATCAAGGTTGCCGGTATTGGCGTGGTGCAATGTGTGCGAGCGGCTCCAGCAATCATACGGTGTGAAGGTCAGCACCCCCAGCGCACGGCCGGTCCAGTCATTGCCCGCCCGCTTGCGGAAAAACGATCCATGTCCGCAATCATGCTGGATGATAAACGTCCGCAGCAGCAGTAACCCTGCCAAGGGAGAAAGCACGAGCGCCGCGCCATATCCCTGATCAACCGCGATGAGCATGGTCGCGATGACGGCAAAGAACGGAACAAGCGTAGCCGCGAGTTCCCAAGTGCTCCGCCCGGCGTGTGGCATGGAGAATGGTTTGAGCGCAGCTATCAGCTTGCGCGGATCCAGTTCGGCCGCGTTCGGCGTAGTCCGTTGATTTGGCAATGATCTTCTTTTCAATACAATATGTTTGACGCCAAGATGCCAGCATCCTTTGTCGTACGCAACGTGATTAGGTTCGGCCAGAGGGGTCGATTGCCTATCGCCACCCCAAAACAGGGCATACCGGCCATCACATGGACGCCCGTCACTGGAGGCGCGGGCTGATTGCTGATGCATACCTAGAAGGTCAGCCTTACCCCTGGCGACCGCTGTGTAGCCGCCAGCCCAACGGCAGATTTTCCCTTCAGCGCAGGATCTCGCCGTTCGGCGAGTGATTCCGCATACGATCAGCGGGCCACGACAAAGACGTGAATTTTATGCCGCTTCACGTACAAGGCTAAAATGAATCAACCAGTCACCAGCAATGGCTCGGCCAGTAAGGCCAAGCTGATCATCCGTCAGGCACGAGCGGGCGATGCTCCGGCAATTGCTCGTCTCTCGGTCAAGGTCTACTCGATAGGCGACGCATTCACCCGTGCTGAGATCAGAGGCCAGATCAACAACTTTCCCGAAGGACAGTTCGTCGCTGAGTACGAAGGCAAGGTCGTTGGCCACTGCGCCACAATGGTGCTGACCGCCGAACAGGCGTTTGCTCCGCATGACTGGGAAGAGATAAGCGCAGGCGGCTACGGCCGCCCGCCCGCCGAGGACGGCGAGGTTCTCTACGGCTTTGAAGTCTGTGTCGATCCAGATTATCGCCGCCTGCGCATTGGCCAGCGGCTGTATCGCAAGCGCAAAGAACTATGCCAGGAGCTCGAGCTGAAAGGCATCGCCTTTGCAGGACGCATGCCCGGTTACGCGCGGCGGAAGCGGAGTTATCCTACCCCTGAGGACTACCTTCAGGCAGTGCTCGCGCGGAAGGTGCGCGATACCGTTATTACGTTTCAGTTAAGCGAAGGGTATGAGCCCCGGGGCATCCTTGCGAACTACATCCCCACGGACAAGGAAAGCGGCGGTAATGCCGTTCTCATGTTCTGGACCAATCCGCTCGCCCCGCAGGAGACCGGAAAGAAGATACCCGGTTTTCGAGAACGATTGCCCTCATCGGTACGCGTAGCGACGGTGCAGTTCCAGATGCGGCGCATTTCCGCGATCGAGGAATTCGAAGAGCAAGTCGAATACTGGATCGACGTCGCGTCCGACTACAACGCCGATTTCGTGCTGTTTCCGGAATTGTTCACGCTCGAACTTCTGTCGATTGAGGACAATAAACTCGGGCCGGTGGAAGCAATCGAAAAGGTCGCGGATTACACAGCCCGATATTGCCAGTTCATGGAACGCATGGCGGTCAGCTACAACATTAACATCGTTGGTGGGTCCCATCCGACGCGCGTTGCAGCAGGCGAGATGCGCAACATCAGCTATGTTTTTCTGCGCGACGGTTCGACGCACACCCAGGAAAAGCTGCACCCGACCCCGTCTGAAAAGCGATGGTGGAATATTCGAGGGGGATATGGGGCGAGCGTCATCCCGACCGATTGTGGACCGATTGGGGTAATGATCTGTTACGATAGCGAATTTCCCGAGATGGCCCGCCACCTTGTGGATCAAGGTGCCATGCTATTGTTTGTCCCCTTCTGCACTGATGAGCGACGCGGCTATTTGCGCGTGCGTTACTGCTGCCAAGCCAGAGCGGTGGAAAACCAGTGTTATGTCGTCACCTCCGGGGTCGTCGGAAACCTGCCGAACGTCGAGAACATGGACATTCATTACGCCGAAAGCGCCATCCTCACACCGTCCGATTTCCCGTTTGCGCGCGATGGCGTAGCTGCTGACACAGCTCCCAATACAGAGACCATCGCAATCGCCGACCTTTCGATCGACGACCTGCTGACCAGCCGGCAGTCTGGTGCGGTCCAGAACCTGCGCGATCGCCGTTTCGACCTCTACCGTGTCGAGTGGGCAGAGCGCACTTCGGATACGCGCCCGGTCGCAACAGGTGGCGGGCTGACCGGGGGCGGATCTACGCACGGCTAGGGGCTGGCAAGAGGTACGGTTGGGTGGTTCAGCGGCGACGGCTTAAAATCTACTTCGACGGCGGCTGCCGACCCAATCCCGGTGCCTTGGAGGTCGCCGTGGTAGCGCGCGGGGCCACCTACTTCTTCGACAACTTGGGATGCGGCACGAGCAGCGACGCCGAATGGCTCGCGCTTCGGCTGGCATTGGAGCTCGCGCAATCCTTGGGCGAGCCTGACTTTGATTTGATCGGCAACTCTTTGGAAGTCATCCGGCAGGCGAGTGGATCATCCCGTTGTCGTTCGCTTGCAGCCGCGGATCACCTCGCCAGATACAAGGAATGCGCGGCTTCAGGGCGACCCAGACGTCTTATCTGGACGCCACGACAGCAAAACCTGGCAGGCATTGCGCTTGCTGGACGCAATACCTGACGATGAGACATCTAGGTTGGCCCGAGTGACTGCCTGCTTTGGGTCGAATGCAGACATCGGCTTTACTGAGTGGCGGAACTTGCGCTTCACCTGATACGAGACCCAGAGGCAAGCTCAACACCGGTCAAAGGTCCACCAGGCTAAGCCAGCATCCTTGCGAGACGCCAATTGCTGAGGCGCCTCGCAAAGAAGTCCAATCCCGCCCTAGCGAGCGACGCGGGCGCGGGTTTCGAGGTTGGCTAGCCGCGCTTCAAGATACGTCCGCTCCTCGGTTGAGGTCGTCAGCCGCGCGTAAGCCGCTTCCAGCCGGACGAGGTCACCGTGCTCGACAAGCAGCTGCGTTCGCGCGGCGGCGGTCAATCCACTGGTGGGCACCGCCCGGGCGATCGCATCAAGTCGGCTCTTCACGGTAACCGGTGCGGAGTAGGCGACATCGCCCACCCGCAAGTCAAGCGCATCAAGCCGCGTATCGAGATCGTCGCGTTCGTCTTCGGACAGTGTGCCGTCGCGCAAGTAGCCTGCCTCGACCTTCACCAAGGCGGCGTAATCAGCCTTGATCCGTGTGCCCGAAGCTCGGGTGAGTTTTCGCGCCGTGACTCTTGCGTCGATCCGGCGATTGAACTCAGCCTGCCCTTCGCTGACCTCCGCCTGCAGCGCCACACTGTCACCGTAGCTACGGTCGGCAAGGACCTGAAGCAGCACATTGTACCTCGCAGTGAGATCGCCCCGCTCTGTCGTGCTGAACAGCCTGTCGGCACCATAGCGCGCCTCGAGATCAACCAGCGCGGCGTAATCGGCCTTGAGCCGCGTGCCGGTCTCCTGCGCCAAAATCCGCGAGCGAACGTCGGCATCGACCCGCGTCATGAACTCTACCCGTTGGCTGCTAAGCGCCAGGCGCCCCGCACGCCACTGGCCATCCAGCGAGGAATCGGCAGAGTTATCGACACCCAGAAGGTTGCCGAGGATCTGGCCGATCCGATCGCGAGTAGAGGGGCTGGGGGTCGAGGTGGACTGCGCCATAACCGGAACACTGGAAAGTGCGACGGTAGCAGCGGTAAGAAGAAGTAAAATACGCATAAATCAGCCCACTTTTTTCTTTGCAGGCTCAGACATAGCTCCCAGAATAAGGTCTGTGTCCGGCCTAATTGATATTGCAGCTAACACCATCGCTGATGTACGCAACATTATCACTGTGTTTTAATTTTTTATCCGATGGCTATCACCTAGCAACCTTGTCGATCGCTTCTTCTGCCGCTTCGCCTACTTTTCCTGCCGCGTCGCCAACCTGGGTGGCGGCATCGGCCACGGCGTTATCCTTGGCTGTTTCGGCATCGCCCATTTGCGACAGCAACAACACAGCTCCGAACCCGACAACAATCAAGGCCAGTAACACAAACCATTTGAAACCCCCGCCAGACCGAGGTTGGTCCGTAATGACCGTCGTATGGGTGTGGGTGTTGCCTTCGGGTGTGCTGGTTTCAGTGATGCGTTCTTCGGTCATAATTTGTCCTTTTACATTTTACCGCAATCGCTCAGGTTCGGGCGATCTAATCTTACTTTGCTGAATATTGACTGAGGGTGCGTGACTATCGAGCGCTCAGCATAAATTCGGCTATGCAGTCGTTTCAGTTTGTCGGCTGGCATGAAGCGCATTGTTCAGGATTTGCTTCAACGAAAAGAAGGCGGCTTCCCTGCGTGGGGAAGCCGCCTTCATTGATTTCATGTTGGTTTGCGGATCAAAAGCGGAAGCGCAGACCGGCCCGCGCGCCGTAGGAATTGAAGTCACTGCCCTTGGCACCGTTGCCTTCGATGAAGCCGCTGACCCCGGTTGGCGAACCGACATTCACGCCCAAGACCGCCTCGCCATAGTCTCCGATCGCGCGGTTATCGATCCGCACGGTCCGGCCGTTATTGGTGAAGTCGACGCTGTCATCGCCCTTGAACTCGTGGACATAATTGCCACCCGCATAGAGCACGACAGTGTTGAGCAGCTTGCTCGGGAAGCTCGCGCCCAGCCTCGCTCCCAGCTTGCCGGTCAGCCCCTCATCGTCGAGGAATGTGATGGTCGATCCCTGAACATTCAAATCATCAAGGTCGGTGCGGACATATGAAATGGTGCCGACCGGTTCGACGAAGAACCTATCCGATCCCAGTCGGAAACCGATTTCACCTCGTGCGCCGTAGGCATTGCCGTCAAAGTCGGCTGCATACTGGGCGATCGCACTGTTCGCATCTGCCTTGTACCAGTCATATTTGGCAAGGGCGTTGGCGAAGAGGCTGCCCGAATTGATGCTGGCATAGGCACCCGCGTTGAAGGCATCGAACGTCGTGCGATCGGAAGCGCCGTTGAAACTCATTTCCGAGTTCACGTATCCGCCGGTGACCCCGAAGGCGAAGTTTCCGCTTTCGCCCGCAGCCCCTCCAAAATCGAAGCCGAGCTGGCCGCCGAAGTAATCCTGATCATAGCCGAGATCGAAACTGCGGTTGAGACCCGAGAAGCTGACGTTGCGGATGTTCTCGCGCTGCTCGACCGCCCCGTACATCTGAACCCACAAACGGCCGCCAGATTCCCCGGCGCCGCCAGCCCAGGCACCATCGCGCAATTCGCGCATATGCGCCGACCATGCGTCAGCCGAAACGTGCCACAAATTGCGGGCACCCTCGACAAATGCAGCGGTGCGATACACCGCCTGGTTTGGTGCCCCGACCAGCACGAAGTTGGAGTTGGCAGCGTCGAACACCAAATCAGTCTCGATCAGGCCAAAGATCCGGCTACCACCGTCCAGTGTGAACGCTCCGGCCTGCGTGCCTGCGCCGCCATCCACCAGAACGACGCCCTCATTGAGCGTCCCGGCTGCCCGGTAATCGACCAGCAACCGGGTTGATCCGGTTGCAGCGCCCAGAACGATCAACCGATCGGCAGATCCTTGACCGGTAAGGTTGACGTCGAGGCCGAGCCGGCTGTCTGCGGATCCTGTAAAGGTGCCCGGCAGGGTCAGCGCATCACCCGCAATGCCGTTGCGCAGTTCGATCAATCCGCCGGTGTTGTTGAAGGTTTCCAACCCGGTGAAGATGCGCGACACCGCAGCCGTGGCTCCCGGTGCAAAACGCACCGTTCCGCTATTGGCGAAGACGTCTGCCCCGGCACCGAAATCCGGATTGGGGCCAACGACGAACGTGCCCGTGTTGTTCACCCGGTCCGCGCCTGCGGTAAACAGGATGTCGCTCGTCAAGGTTCCGGCGTTGTTGATCGTCAGCGGGCCGCCCACGGCTGCCACGGCAAAACCGTTGCTGCTGTCTGCGATCACGCCCGAATTGTTCAGCGTGCTGCCATTGACCGAGATCAGACGGATACCGTCACCGTTCGCGGCGGTTACCGTACCATTGGCGCCGACCGTGACAGCGGCGGTGTTGCCGCCATTGACGATGATCCCGTTCGCGCCAGTTCCGGTTGCCGCGACGGTCCCGTTGATGGTGGCGATCGCGTTGTTGGTCGCCGTAACCCGCAAGGCGCTTACGCCTGCGCCGCTCGCCGACACATTGTTGACGATGGCACTGGCATTGCCATTGGTGGCGGTCACCGCGACTGTTGCGGGATTGCCGGCCGCAAAGCTCGTTCCGCTGCTGGCGGCAGTGCCGTTGACCTGTACCGAAGCGTTCGCACCCGTCGCCGCGATGGCGGCCCGGCCGCTTGCTGCGTCTGCGCTCAAGGCAGCTACCGTGCTGACATTGTTGGCGAGGACAGCAACGTTGCCGGTGCCCGATGTGGCGAAGATGCCCCCACCATTGCGCCCGTTGGCCGTCACCGTCCCGGTGCTCGACACGCTGACATTACCCGTATCCGAGGTCGCGGTAATCGCCGTCGAACCCGCACCGGTGACCGTTACATTGTTGACGGTGACATTCAGATTGCCCCCGGCAACGGCGGCAAACACGCCGTCAGCGCCAGCGCCCGCCGTAGAGACATTGCCCCCGGTGATAACGGCATTGGTGGTCGCGACCGGACCGAAGAAACGGACGCCCGCCGGGACAAACACGCCGGTCGCGCCATTGCCGGCAGTGCTGACGGAATTGAAGGCAATCCTCACGCCCTCATTGCCGGTCGCAACAATCCCTCGCGAATTCACTCCGCTGGTTACGACAGTGCCTGCATTGATATCCACACGGCCTGAGTTTGCGCGCGCATTGATCGCGTCAGCATTTGCGCCGGCCGTCGTCACCGAAGCCGAATTTACCAACACGGCACCGTCAAAGGTCTGCGCGGTGATCCCCGATGCGTTGGCCCCTAACGTGGAGACATTGCGGGCATTGATCGTCACATTGCCGATGCTGCCGGTGGTTGCCGTGATGCCGCTGGCACCATTGCTCGCGCCGCGCGTCGTGACCGTATCGACATTGATCGCAATATTGCCGGCATCGCTCTGCGCCTCGACACCCTTTGCGCCAAGACCGGCGGTGGTGATGGTTCCAACATCAATGGCGATGCCGCTTGTGTTGGTCGTGGCATTTACACCATCGGCGCCTGAACCTGACGTCGAGATGGTGTTGGCTTTGACCGTAGTCTGCCCGCTTTCCGAGCTCGCAAAGATGCCGACGGCATTGTCGCCAGAGGTAATGATGCGATCGAGTGTCAGGCTCAAAGCCCCCGACGTTGTCGCGCCAAGCACGCCGAACGCACCTTGTGCATCGGTCGTGATCAGGGTGTTCGTCCCGCCCGCGACGGTGATGGCAGTGTCGCCAGTTCCCAGCACCAGCACGCCGGGGTTCAGCCCGCCACTGGTATTGATGACAACGCCACTTTGGAGCACGACCGTAAGATCATCGTCCGGCGCAATATAGGTGACACCATCGGGATAGGGATTGCCGCCCGTTCCGCAGGTAACGGTTCCGCCGCCAACTGGCGCTACGCCGCATTCATCCTGTGCGAGGGCCGCAGATGGCAAAGCAAACATCGCAAACGCGACTGCCCCTGCTGCAGAACTATTCAGGAGAGCAAAACTATAATGCCCGTTATTTCTAATATTTTTGCTCAACTTAAGTCCCTCATTCAATATAGACGAATTGTGAGGGGCTCCATACGAATGTGTGAAATACAAAAATACAAACTGTGTGAAGTATAATTGCTATAATCTACAATTCTCATTGTATCTTGGATTAGAAATTTACGTTTATTTCAATTCGATGATATTGGAAGATCGAGGTGTGCGCCCTCGCGCGACTTGGATCGCTCGACAGCCGCCAGCTCTGGGTGTCGCTGGCCGAGCGGCAGCTACTGGCAAAAGGCGCATCGGCGCTGCCATCCCTTTGACGAGGATCGCGGGTTTCGTTTTTGGCGAAGCTGCTGCCCGGTTCTGTCCTGACTGCTTTTTGAAATCCCCCTTTCCAGCTGGAAAGCATGGTGCGCATTGGTTGCAAGGACCACCGGGAGAAGGCCGAAACGCGGCAAAAATGGTCAGAATTCCGCGCAACAAGATGCAACACGGCCGATCAGCATCCGGCCGCTCCGGATGAGAGCAAATTTCAATCATTCAAAGGGTCTAGTGGTAGCGGAGGAGGGACTCACACGATCCCCCCGAGACCGTTTCCGCCTGATTTGCAAAAGCCCTGCCTTGTCTGCCCTTAGGTATTCATGGAGAAGCTACACGCGGGTCTGGCATCCTGAACAACGAACTCTACCGTGGCTGGCGAGTTTGGAACAAGAACCGCATGCAGGTGAACCCAATGACAGGGCGACGGGTGGTCCGTCCGAATCCGCCCGAGGACCGCCTTCGGTGTGAGGTGCCAGAACTGAGGATCGTCTCAGATGATCTTTGGGAAGCGGTCGCCACAAGGAAAGCGCGTCGGACAGTCGAAGCGCCACGACGGGCAAAACGCGCACAACGTATCTTTAGCGGGCTCCTACGGTGCGGTGCCTGCGGCTCGGGGATGTCACTCAAGGGCAAGGATCGCTCGGGACGTGAGCGCATTCAATGCACGCGTTCGAAGGAGAGCGGGGACTGCCCAAATCCACGGAGCTACTACGTTGATGAGATCGAGCAGCGTGTGCTGACGCTGCTGCGCAGTGAACTCGAAGAGCCAACGATCATCGCCGAAGCATTGAATGCATACGAGGTCGAGATGAAGCGCCTCCGCGCAAGTTCGGTCTCCCGCCGTGCGATGTTGGAATCCAAACTCGCTAAGCTCAGCGCGAAGGCAGATCGGCTAAACCGCCTCTTGATGGATGGGCTTGGTGATGCGGTGCGGATCAACGACGAGCTTCAAAAGGTCTTGCAGCAGGAGAGTGGCTGCAAACACGAGTTGTCGCGGATCGAAGTGCCCACAAACGTCTCACTACATCCGACCGCACGAGATCGCTACCTCGCGGCAGTGACACGGTTGCATGAAGTGCTCGGTTGCGACGGCAGCAGCGATGCAGCGACAACCATTCGTGAGGTTGTAGAAACAGTGGTTCTTTATCCTGTCGGTGATTTAAAAAAACCGCCACACCTCGCCTCCCCAGATTGAGGTTATCGGGCGTCTTGCCCTTCTTCTCGACCAGAAGGACAACGGCTCATTGCTCGTGGGGGGACCAATGGTAGCGGAGGAGGGACTCGAAGATACCCCTCCAAAACGCTGTAATTAGGCAATAAACAAGTTGGTTCGCAGCGCAATACCCCCTCCGATACCCCCACCAACGGAAGTTTGCGATGGGCCGCCCCTGTTTTGCGACATCACAATTCCGCAACCATGCTGTGGTTTTCTCAGAGTGATCTAGCGATGGTGAAGCACCGAGAGATCCTGGATCGAGGCCGAACCCTTAGACCTTCTGACCCGCGCATTTGAACGGAAGTTTCAGATCGGTCGGATCATATAGCCAACTAGCGGCGCTTCAGCAGGTGCTCGATGCTCTTTCGCTGACCGTGGCGAGCGTGGTCAGAACTGATCGAGTCCTCCAGTGCTGCCCGGATCTCCTCGATCTCGCGGTCGGTCAAATGCTCGATCCCCACGAAATCATTGCGCGCATTGTGAACGGCTCGGATCAACTCATCGAGCTTCGCCTGCATTGCGGCCGCATCGCGGTTTTGCGAATTCTGGATGAGGAAGACCATCAGAAAGGTTGCGATGGTGGTCGCGGTGTTGACCACAAGTTGCCATGTGTCCGACCATCCAAACATCGGGCCACTGATGCCCCACCCCGCTATTATCAGAACTGCCGAGACAAATGCGCCAGGCTGACCGGCCGCAAAGGCGGTGCGCGATGCGACGATAGTGAACAGGCGGTCCATAGCTCGATTCCTCCAGTCTCTGCTTGCGTGCAAAATTGAGATTGGATTGATTATGGCGAGCTCGCCCTAATGCCACATCCAGAAAGGGCAGATGAATACGGTAATTCTCCGGAAGAGCGGTACAGCACAGAAGTATTCGCTGCGCCGCTGGTGCCCGCGACGTTGCGGGTGATTGGCTGGGGGGTGTTTGCCATGGCGACAACCGCCGCAGTCGGATGCCTGTTCGGGGTGAGCGTCTGAAGCGCTCCGCCTAAGCAACTGCTTAGGCAGGCCTCGGTAAGCAGAACGCCAATCGCATAGCATCAGGCGCAGCGCCATGTGCAGGGGGTCAGCGGCTCGCCCTGTCCCCCCAATTCGCGGGGCGGTCGCTGGCACCTTTTCGCAAAGGATGCGCCATGACCGACACGACCACGCCTGTCCGCCGCCGCTGGGATCCAATCGTCCGGATTACCCATTGGTCGATTGCCCTTGCTGTGCTGGCCAATGCC
Organism: uncultured Alphaproteobacteria bacterium; assembly: GCA_963765775.1. GTDB lineage: Bacteria > Pseudomonadota > Alphaproteobacteria > Sphingomonadales > Sphingomonadaceae > Erythrobacter. The sequence continues at coordinate 64,332 of CAVXXQ010000002.1, read as the reverse complement.
GTCTTCACCGAGGAAGGCTCTGGCCCGCATATCTGGGTCGGCTATGGCCTCGCGGCGATCCTTGCTCTGCGGCTGCTGTGGGGGCTGATCGGACCTGCCGAGGCGCGCTTTACCGCCTTTTGGCCGATCCCTAGCAAGGCGATTGCCCACCTGCGCGAGATCCGGGAGGGTAAGGTGACGCATCACAGGTCACACAATCCGCTGGGCGCGCTCATGGTCTATGCAATCTGGGGTTGTCTACTTACGATCATTGCCACCGGTATCGCCATGGCCGGCCCGCCGCCATGGGATGGCGAGACTGAGGCGGCAAACCAGGGCGGCACGACTGTCTCCACGCAAAGCCGTGAAGATGAGGGCGAGGAAGAACACGAGGAGGAGGAAGGCGCGCTCGGCGAAGTTCACGAGACTGTTTCCAATCTTCTCTACCTGCTTATCCTGCTGCACCTTGCCGGCGTGATTTTCGAGACCCGGCGAAGCGGCAGGCAGGTTATCATGGCTATGGCACCGATTGGACGATAGGCAAACCGCATGACCGCCAGAGCGCGCAGCATCGAACGCAAAGCCACCGGGATCAGCATCCTCGTGGCCTTGCAGGCATTGGCCTGCGCATTCTTTCTGGTCGATCTGATGGGCGACATCGCGGCAGACGGGATGGGCCTCCATCTGCTAATCGAGGGCATGGCCGCCATTGCACTGCTGGTCGCGGTTGTGCTCGGAACCTTGCAGGTGCGCAGCCTGATCGCTGCCGCAAGGCGCGATGAGGCGGCCGTTGCTGCTGGGAAAGGCGCACTGGCCGATCTCATCCGGTTGCGGTTCGAGGAATGGCAACTCACCGCAGCCGAGGCCGATGTCGCATTGTTCGCGCTCAAGGGCTGCGACATTGGCGAGATTGCCGCCTTGCGGGGTTCGGCGGCGGGTACCGTTCGCGCGCAGCTTGCACGCGTCTACGCCAAGGCTGGCGTGGACTCTCAATCGGGCTTGATCTCCCATTTTCTTGAGGAATTGATCGCGCTGCCGTCACAATAAGCTTCAAAGAGTGCGGACTGATTTTCATGCCCTGCGCCCCCCACCGTTCAGGCCCTGACAGCTTCGTAGAATAACCGATGCCGCGGATCTGCTTGCCATATTAGCAGGTGTTGATGAGCAGCATCGATCATCGCCAATCATCAAGCGCCACGCTTGTGCCGGATCGCACCCTGAAACAGAGCGATGTACCGGCCTTGCGCACGCGTACCGGGCTAACCTTGCACTTGCGTTCAGCCACCATCGAAGATGCACTCCATCTGGAAAGGTTGCTCAGCCATCTCGGTGAAAACGAGCTGGGTTTCCGATTTCTGAGCGGGACAAGCCGGCTGAAACCCCACCAGATCGTTGAGATGCTCGCCATCGATCACCGCCGCGCAGAACATCAGCTCGCCTTCGTGGATGCAAAGTCTGAGCCGGTCGCAAGTCTTCTTGTTGGCTCGGACAATGCAATGGAATTGGTCGAAGTGGCGATCATTGTCGATCGCGACTGGCACGACTGCGGGATCGGCTCGACCTTGCTCCGCCACGCCGTCGGTCTGGCGCGCGAGCGCGGCTTCAGGGTGATCCGTTCGATAGAGAGTGTTGCCAACCGCGCTGCGCTCCACGTCGAACGGGCCGCTGGCTTCGTTGTTCAGCCCTATGGATCCGCAAGCGGACTGGTGTTCGCCGAGGCTCGCCTTGCCTGACGAGCGCACAGCGGGCGCGAGGGGCGTTCTGATCATGATCGCTGCCCTGATTGCTGGCTCTGGCGCAGCGGCACAATCAATGATGGCCCAACCCCTCGGAAACGGCCACCCGGTCGACCTTCCGGCTGATAACAATGCGGCGGCCGCCGCTGATCCAGCTCCGTCACATTTTCAATATCGGGCACTTCGTGCCGCGCTCGACCAGGAAAGCGATCCGGTGCGGCGCCGTGCGTTGTTGGTCAATCTCGAGCGTTGGCGGCAAATGCCGACCGATCTCGGACCTCGTTATCTGCTTGTGAATATCCCGGAAGCCGTGGTCCGGCTCATGGTCGATGACAGGGTCGAACATGTGCACAAGGTGATGGTAGGAAGGCCGGCGACGCCCACGCCCCGGTTTTCGGCCATTGTCACGGGTGTCATTCTCAACCCGTCCTGGACCGTCCCGGATTCGATCATTGCGGAAAGCGCCGGCACCCTCGTGCGCTACAGTCCGGCAGCAGCCCGGGCAAAGGGGTACACATGGTCCCGCACGGCTTCTGGCCGTCTGCGCGTTGTGCAAAGGCCGGGACCGGGCAATGCACTTGGCGAGGTCAAGTTCGACATGCCCAACGCATATCGGGTCTATCTCCATGACACGCCTTCGAAGGATCTTTTTGCTGCCGACCAGCGAACGTTCAGTCACGGCTGTATTCGTGTCGATGATGCCCTTGGCCTCGCCGAACGTCTGCTGGACGGGAGCGGTTGGGACAGGGCGCGGATCGATGCGACAATACAAACGCGCCGGACCGAGCGGATTGCACTGGCCGCCCCGCTTCCGGTTCATGTGATCTATTTAACCGCATTTGCCGATCCCGATGGGACCGTTCGCCTGATCGACGACCCCTATAATCTTGATGCAGGGGTATCGGCCCAGATCTCGGGGACGCGCACCAGTTCGGGGGCGCAAACCGCTCACCGGGCATTGCAGAGGGAGGCGGCATGACAGGCTGGAGCCGCGTTCGGATCGCGTTGGCCAGAACCCCGCAATTCCCGCAGGGCTCTTCCAGCCACGCCTATGAACTGATCGTCCCATTGGCCGAAGACAACCGGATCGATCAGGCCGCGTTCAAGGCCTTCCCGGCCCGCGCCAGCGTTCAGCACGTCGTGCCCAACCGGCCTGCAAAGCGCGGGGCCATACTGCTGCGGAATGGCCGATATGCCTTTTCCTATGCCCCCGGCGATGCTGACGATGAAGCCATATACCATTTGGAAAATCATCCCCTTGGCATCGGTGACTATGTGACGATCATGGAGCCAGGAAAGGAAGCTTAACCCTATCGGGTTGAAAGCGTGACGCCGCTTCCGCCAGCTCCGGATGACTGCGTAAGCACATGACACAGGCGGTCATCTAGACTGCGGGCATGGCTCTTGATCCGAACCCAGCATTGCCTCGCGCCTTCATCGGACAAGGCCTGACCAAGATCTACGCCAACGGCGATGCAAAGGTTCATGCTCTCAGGAGCATTGATCTGGAGATATTCGAAGGAGAGGTCCTCGTGTTGCTCGGGCCTTCGGGCAGCGGCAAATCGACCCTGCTCAATATTCTTGGCGGGCTTGACCGGTCGACTGCCGGGCAGTTGCAGTATCGCGACCATGATCTTGCGGCAGCGGATGATGGCGACCTGACGCGGTTCCGGCGGCAGCACGTCGGCTTCATCTTTCAGTTCTACAACCTCTTGCCCAGCCTGACCGCGCGCGAGAATGTCGCGCTGGTCACGGACATCTCCGACCATCCCATGCCTGCGGAGGAGGCGCTTGCGCTGGTTGGCCTCGAAACCCGGCTCGACCATTTCCCCGCGCAGCTTTCGGGCGGGGAGCAGCAACGCGTCGCTGTCGCCCGCGCGATTGCTAAGCGTCCCGGGGTTCTGCTGTGCGATGAGCCAACTGGGGCGCTAGACAGTGCCACCGGCGTCCGCGTGCTGGAGACGCTCGCGCAGGCGAATCGCGAACTTGGCACCACACTCGTCATCATCACCCACAATGCGGGCATTGCCGTCATGGCCGACCGGGTGCTCCACTTTCTGGACGGTGCGATCGCATCGATCGTGACCAACGCGCTTCGCGCACCGGTCAACGAGATCGTGTGGTGAAAGCGCTCGATCGCAAGCTGCTGCGCGATATCCTGCGGATGCGGGGCCAGGTCCTCGCCATAGCCCTGGTCATCGCGGCAGCCGTCTCCACGCAGGTCCTTGCACGGGGGGTCTATCGCTCCCTCGCCGAGACCCGCGATGCCTACTATGCGACGGGACAATTCGGCGACGTGTTTGCGCAGATGGTGCGTGCGCCGCGATCGGTTGTAGCCCGAGCCGCCGCCTTGCCCGGGGTCATTCGCGCCGAGGGGCGCGTCGAGGAATATGCGCGCATCACCCTGCCCCGCAGCACCGGCCCTGTGCGTTCTTTGATCAACAGCGTCGAGGCTGGAGGACGATCAGGGCTCAATCGCTTGACGATCCTGCGCGGCTCGGGGCCTTCGGCGAACGGGTCTGGCGAGGTCGTCATCGACAAGGCCTTTGCTGATGCCACCGGCCTGAAGCCCGGTGACAGTCTGGAGGCGATCATTCGCGGCAAGCGGGTGGCCTTGAGCGTCGTGGGGGTTGGACTTGCGCCTGATTATGTCTGGGCCATCGCGCCGGGCGAGATCATGCCGGATCCGGCCCGCTTCGGAATCATGTGGATGGAGCGCCGCCAGCTTGAAACGCTGGCCGACCGGGTTGGCGCCATCAATGCGCTGTCGCTCCAGCTTGGGCCTCGGGCAAGGACAAGCGAGGTGATCCGGCGGGTCGATCTGCTGCTGCGTCCCTATGGCGGAAGCGGAGCCTATGGCCGCGCCGATCACCCCTCCCACCAGTTCCTCGACAGCGAGCTCATGCAGCTCGACGCCATGGCGCGGGTAATCCCGCCGATCTTCCTGCTCGTATCGGCGTTTCTCGTCTACTTTGTGCTCGGCCGGATGATCGAGAAAGAGCGGCATGAGATCGGCCTGCTGAAGGCCTTTGGCTATTCCGATCTGACCATCGCCGGGCACTACCTTCGCTTCGCCCTGCTGACCGCAGTGATCGGGATCGCGATCGGCGGCCTGGCAGGTGCATGGATGGGCCGGGCGATGACCCGCCTCTACGGCGATTACTACCGCTTTCCGGACCTTCACTACTCGGTCACGGCAGACGTCTACGCTTGGGCAGCAGGCCTCGCGGTCGGTTCCGCAGCGATCGGTGCTCTTGCCGGAGTGCGCGGCGTGCTGCGCCTGTCTCCGGCGGTTGCGAAGGCGCCGCCCATGCCGCCAGCCTATCGTGCCGGCTGGCTGACCGGGCTCGGCCAGAATGCCGGGGTCAGTCCGGTCGGTGCCATGATCATGCGCCATGTGGCGCGCTGGCCTGCACGCTCGGCCATTACCGTAACCGGAATTGCGCTGGCGCACGGGCTGCTGTTCTCGACCCTGCAATTCATCGATGCCTCGCGCGTGATGCTCGACACCTTCTTCGGCGATGCGCAGCGGCAGGACCTGACCGTTTCGTTGGTGGAACCACTCGGACCCGGTGTCCTGTTCGAGTTGGCAGCATTGCCCGGCGTCATCGCTGTCGAGCCGGGCCAAGCCCTCGAAGCCCGGCTAAGCCGGGGCGGAAGGACCGAACGTGTCGCGCTGGAAGGCAGCCCCTTCGATGCGCAGTTGGTGGCACGGGTCGACCGATCGGGCGCGGTTGTCCCCGTTCCGCCCCAAGGACTGATGCTGAGCGGGCTGCTTGCCCGCAAGCTTGAGGTATCGACGGGTGATCCCGTTGAGGTGGAAATGCTTGGCGGACGCGGGACTCGCCTCGCGCTCCCGGTCACAGCGACCATTGACGAGCTGGTCGGCACGCGTGCCTATGCCAGTTCGGGCATGATCGACCGCCTCGCCCGCGATGGTGCGGTTGCCAGTTTCGTGCTGCTGCGGATCGATCCGGCACAGCGCGATCAGATCATTGTCGCGCTTGACGCAATGCCCGGTGTGCTCGCTGTGGCAGAGCGCGCTCAGGCCCGGCGCCAGTTCGAGGAGATGATCGGCCGCAACCTCGTCACGATGATCACCTTCTATATCACCTTCGCCGGCACCATCGTTGCCGGGGTGGTCTACAACAATGCCCGCATCCTCTTCTCTGAACGCGCACATGAACTCGCGACCTTGCGCGTGCTTGGCTACCGGCGGCGCGAAGTGGCGACCGTGCTTGCCGGAGAGCTCGGCTTGCTGGTGCTGGCAGCCTTACCGCTGGGATGCCTGGTCGGGTTCTGGCTGGCGCGGCTTATGACGGCAATGTTCAGCTCCGATCTGTTCCGGCTGCCCTTTGACCCCGCCCGATCGAGCTACGGCTTTGCCGCTCTCGCGATTGTCGTGGCGGCGCTGCTGGCGGCGTTGCCCGTCGTGCTGCGCGTTCGCAGGCTCGACATGGTCCGGGTCCTGAAGGCGCGCGAGTGATGTGGACGCGGATACTCCGCTGGCGTTGGGCGCTGCTCGCGGCGGCCATCTTGGTGGCAGCGCTTGTCTATTCGTTCTGGCCCGAGGCGGTGGCGGTTGAAGAGGCCGAGGTCACGCGTGGGCCGATGCGGGTCGGCTTGACCGACGAAGGGATCACCCGTGTGACCGAACTCTATGCGGTGGCGGCTCCTGTGCCGGGCTATCTGGCCCGGATCGACCTCGAACCCGGAGACCGGGTTGCGGCAGGCAGGACCGAGATAGCACGCATCACCAGCCTGCTCCCTGCCCCTCTCGACCGGCGCACGCGCAATGAGTTCGCCGCGGCGCTCAGCGCTGCGCGCGCCGCAGAGGCGGGTGCGCAGGCTTCGCTCGATCTGGCCCGGCATCAACTGGGCCGCGCTGAACCACTCGCAGTGCGTGGTTTCGTCTCACGTGCACAGCTCGACGCAGCCCAGGCTGCGGTGCGTCTCGCCGAGGCCGACGTGATGCGAACCCGGGCCGAGACGCGGCGGCTGGCGGCGGCCGCAAGCCAGCCTGCAGCGCAGGATCCGTGGGCCTCACCTTCGGGGATGGTCCGGCTACAGTCTCCGGTCGACGGCGTCGTCTTGCGGCGGCTTGTAGAAAGCGAAAGCGTGGTGGCCGCTGGCACTCCGCTGGTCGAAATCGGCGATCTTCGCCAGCTGGAAGTCGTCATGGACCTGGTATCGGACGATGCAGCAAAAGTCCGTACCGGTAATCCGGTCGAGATCAACGGATGGGGCGGCGATCGACCGATTCCGGGCATCGTCCAGCGAATTGAACCATCCGGCAGACTTGCGGTCTCAGCGCTCGGGATCGAGGAGCAGCGGGTCGATGTCGTCATCGCGATTGCGGTGGAGGGCGTTCCCGGTGCAGATGCGTTAGGCCATGGTTTCCGTATCGAGGGCACGATCATTCTCTGGCAGGACGAAAACGTGCTGCGCTTACCTGTCGGAGCGCTTGTGCGCAGCGAAGACGGCAGCTGGCGGGTCTATGTCGATCAGGCAGGCCGGGCGCGAGCGCGCAAGGTAACGATCGGCCACATGAATTCGGACTATGCTGAAGTTCTCGGTGGCCTCGAGGAAGGCGACGCAGTCATCCTTGGGCCCGGGGGTCGTATAGGCGACGGGAGCCGTGTCCGTGTTCGTTGACGAGCGGCTCAGGCGCCATCGCGTCCGAGACGGTCGACCACAGCCATGCCACGACCTCTCGCCCTGCTGCTTTCAACGCTGCCGATCAGAGTGGTGCGAACGGGCGAGATGCCGACAAATTGCAGGATGTTGCGCCGCAGACTGCTGAGGCTGTGGGCAAAAAAGAACAGTCTGTATCCCATCGCCGGCATTCCCATCGTGACGATGACCCGTGCGGACTTCTGCGTCAGAAGCTTGCCGTATCGCCCCGCAGGTTCCGGCTGCAAGGCGAAGCCGGGTCGGAAGGTCTGCTCGAGAAACGCCTTGAGCAAGGCGGGAACGTCGCCCAGCCAGAGCGGATAGAGAATGACGATATGTTCGGCCCACGCAATATCGCGCTGGGCTTCGATAAGGCCAGATGGCACGGTCCCGTTACGCCAGGCCTCGGGGTTGCGCAGCACCGGAAAATCGAGCTGTGCGATGTCGATCTGGCGCACCTCATGATTCTTCGCGGCCGCAGTGCGATAGGCCTGAGCGAGCGCATGGACAAAGTGGTGCGGGTGCGGACTGGGATGTCCATCTATGATGACAATGCGGGACACCGGGTATCGCTAAGCGCGCGCTGATGACGATGCTTCAATCGAAGCGGCAGCCATGCCTGGCAGCTCTGGTTCGAGCGCCAATACTGCACCCGCCGTCGCGCCGCCATCGATCACGAACTCGCAGCCGGTGCTGTAGGACGCTTCGCTGAACAGGAAACGCACCATGCGCGCGACTTCAATCGGTTCACCGAAGCGGGGCAATGGTTGTCCAGCTGCGACACCAGCCGGAAAATCCCTGGTCATCGGCGTATGGATCGGGCCAGGGTGTATGGACACGACACGGATCCGATCTCTGGCGAGGTCCAGCGCGGCCGCCTTTGTCAGGCCGCGAATGCCCCACTTGCTCGTGACGTACGCCGCCAGATCGGCATAGCCCTGCAGTCCGGCAATCGAAGATGTGTTGACGATCACCCCGCCCTTTGCGCGGCGCAGTGCGGGTACGACCGCGCGAATGCCAAGGAAAATGCCGATCAGGTTCACATCGAGAATTTTCCGGAAGTCCTCGAGCTTGCACTCCATTACTGAGCCAAGGCCGAGGATACCGGCATTGTTGAAGAGCCCATCGACGCGGCCGAATAGGCTTTCAGCCGTGGCCACTGCGCTCGCCCAGCTTTCCGTGCTGGTCACGTCGAGGTGGCAGTATGCTGTCCTGTCGCCAAGGTCTTCGGCGAGACGCTCGCCCTCGGCGTTGCGGATGTCGCCGATCAGGACATTGAAACCGCTCTCGGCCAGTAGCCGCGCTGTCGCCGCGCCGATGCCGCGCGCACCGCCCGTCACCAGGACAGACTGAGCTGCATTTGGAGACCCATTCATTCTCGCGGCTCCTGTCCGCCTCTTACAGCCGCTGCTTTATACGCGCAGGCACAGCCGTGTGATCGGGAAACCTACGGAGATGCAGCGAGGCCGGGCGCTCAGGGCTGATTGGGTCCCAACCGAATCAAGAACCGGTCGGATCACTCATCGGCAAAACGCAGGATCGCTTGCAGCCTCACCGACGAAGGTTCTTGCCCCGGCTTCAGACAGGCCAAGAACCCCCGCTTGCAAAATGTTGTTCTAGCTCGGCTTCAACCAAACTGCAGCCAGCCAAACGTTCTTCCGTAAAAGACCGGATTTAGTCCCCGGGCGCCATCGTCAATCCTTATGGGCGTTCCATCGTGTCGCTCAACCTATTGAGCGTGATGGACTTTTTGCCTGACTTCGACGTCGGGCGATGGGAGGCCCTATGTCGCTGGTCAAAGGCATTTTCTGCTTCGGCGGACTCGCTGCCGCGCTTGTTCCTGGTCTGACGCAACCTGCGCAGGCTCAGGAAGCGCCACCGCCCGCCGAAAACCAATCCACAATCGAGGATGGCGAGCTGATCTACGCCCGCGATGTCCATCACAGCATCGGAGCCCCATTCTTTCCGGGCGGAACGCACCAAGCCGTCACCGCGCCCACCAACGCGATTGTTGCGACGATCTCGAACGGCCTTGCACCCTTGAGCGATAGCGAGGCAGCAGGCGTGACTGGTTCGCTGCGCGGCAGCATCGAAGGCATCGTGCCGACCGTTTTGGCACCGCTGATGCGCGACCAAGCCGGCTCCCGGACCGAGAATATCGGGGGCACGCCGATCGGTAACATGTCTGGCGGTTCCGCAATCAGCGGGGCGATGGGCGCACTTGCCGGTGCTCTTGACAGCCTTTCCGCAATCACCGGAGGAAGACCGTGAGGCGCTCGGCCTCCCCCGGATGGCCAGCCATTTTTGCAATGGCGTTTGGCCCCCTCATTCCGGTGACCTGCCTCGCTGCGCAAGAAGCGGTGCCGCCGGACAATGCCGTTGTCCTCGGAAATGGCGAGGGGAGTGGCAGCACCGGACGGATCGCGGTCAACATCGCGGCGGGCAATCATAATCAGCAGGTCTCAAGCGCGCTGGTCGCGCAAGGGAACATTGCGCTCACCCATGGCGACATCGTGCAGCACGCCGCCATTTCGGGGACCGAAGACACTGCCAATCGGATTGAGATCGGGCCGGAGGCCTTTGCGGGAATTGCGGGCCTCGCCAGCATCAACATCACTGCCGGAACGCAGAACCAGTCCGCCAATCTGGCGACCCTGGCGATCGGGCAGTCCAGCGCGCTTTCGGATCAGCTTCTCGAGCAGACCCGCGCGCCCATCGAACCATCCGGGGGCACGGCGCTCGCTGAAACCGGGCCGAATGACGTCATCACCATCGATGACGGCGCATTCGGCCGCGGCAACGGCGTGTTCCAGGCCAACCTGATCGGTGGCGAGAGGAACTCCTCCGCCAACACCTTCTCGCTGACCGTAACGGCCGGCGGGCAACCCTGAGGAAGAAGAAGGAGTAGCGTCATGAAGAAACTTTTGCTTTGCACTGCCGCATTCTCGGCATTCGTCGCCGTCCCCGCGATGGCCAGTCAAGATCACGGCGGACCGTCGCTCGATGTGGATGTCGATGCCGATGTCGACATCGAATATGACAACCACATCGACACCAGCCTCGAAACCGATGCGACCTTCTTCAAGCTGGTCGGCATCATCGGCGGCGCTCAGGTACGCGGCATCGTCAACGTCGACAGCTCGGCGGTGGCGATCACCGATGCCAAGCAGCTGCAGCAGGGCGTGTCCGCTTTGCGCTTCCCAGACTTTTGACCGTCCCCCTGCCAGCTGGAAATCATGTCGCGCATATGTTGCACGGACTAGCGGGAATTGACCGGAAAGCGGTGAAATTGGCCGGAAAACCGCGCAACACGATGCAACACGGCATTTCGGCACCTAGCACCGCCAGATTTGAAAAACTTTCAATGTTCCAAGGGCTTTAATGGTAGCGGAGGAGGGACTCGAACCCCCGACACGCGGATTATGATTCCGCTGCTCTAACCAGCTGAGCTACTCCGCCCCAAGGGGCATCCGGCGGGCATTCCAACCGGATTCGAACACCGGGTGTCGGCCCGGGCGAGGCGGGCACTTAAGGCGGGTGGCCCTTGGGGTCAAGCCCTCTCGCGGCCCCGGAAGCTGGAGGTCTTGATGTGCTCCCACGGCCCGCCTTTGTAGCGGTGCAGCGCGAGCGCGGGGAAAGCGAAACGGGGCTTCATCATCCACGGCACGAGGCTCGGCGCGAGCCACGCCTGAAGCGCGCGCGCTTCGTTTTTGGTGACCTTATTCTGGATGGTGATATGCGGGCGCGGCTCGTGGAGGTCTTGGCTCGTCAGGCTGCCACGGAAATGCTCGGCGATCAGCGCCCGCAGCGCAAGGAGATCCGGCGCTTCCAGAGCGATCGCGGTGCCCTTGCCCAGATCCATCACCCCCTTCACTGCCCCCTGCGGCGCGGCGAATTCAGCAGTGATGCGGGGGATGAAGCTGGTCAGCTCGTCGAGCAGCGCCGGCGCAAAGGCGTGGAACAGCGTGACGTGGGCGTGGAGGTGATTGCGCTCGGGCGGGTAATGCGCGCGTCGCAGGCCCTCGGCAAATCCTTGGAGATCAGGCGGTAGAACGGCAGTAAGGATGAAGGGGTCGGACACTTAAGCCAACCTCCTCACATCTCGCCCCGTTCGCGGCGGATGGCGTACCACTTGGCGACGTTGGCGTTGTGTTCGGCGAGCGTGGCCGCGAACCAGTGCCCGTCGGTGCCGTCGGCGACCATGAACAACGCAGCCGTGTTTTCCGGGTTCATCACCGCCGCAATGCTGGCGCGGCCCGGGTTGGTAATCGGGCCGTCAGGGAGGCCAACCTTGGTGTAGGTGTTGTAGCCATTAACCGCCGCGATCTCCGACTGGCGGATGCGGCGGCCCAGCGGCTTGCCCTTGGTGACGGGATAGATGATCGTCGGGTCGGCCTGCAGCTTCATCCCCGTGCGCACTCGGTTGGAGTAGAGCCCGGCGACCATGCGGCGTTCTTCGGGCTTGCCGGTCTCCTTCTCGACGATCGCGGCGAGGGTCAGCGCCTCGCGCATCGTGCCCACCGCGATGCGAGGCCCGCGCTTGGCCCACTCCTCGGCCAGCGCCTTGTCCATCGCCGCCTGCATCTGTTCCACCAGCTTGGCGCGCGACTGACCGCGCTCGAAGCTGTAGGTGTCGGGCAGGATCGAGCCTTCGGGCGGCACGGCGACCTCGCCGCTCAGCAGCGGCTCGGCCATCAGGCGTTCCCACACGAGGATCGAGGGCATGCCTTCGGGGATCGTCACGAAGCGCCGGATCACATCGCCCGACTGGAAGGCGGCGAGGATATCGCTTTGGCTCATGCCCGGGGTGAGCTTGAACTCGCCTGCCTGGATCGGCGTGTCCGAGCCGAAGATGCGCGCCTGAAGCACGAAGCCCGATGCCGAGGAGACCAGCCCCTCGCCCTCAAGCTTGTCGGCCACCGAGGCAACCGAAGCGCCTGCGGGGATGGTGAAGCTGGTATCCTTCTCGACCGTGGCCGAACCCAGCGTCGTCCATGCCACCAAAAGCCCCACAAGCGCGAGGCCGACTAGTGCCAACACCAGACCCCGCACGGCCCCCACGGTGTCAGTCGACCTTCTGCATGATGATCGAAGCGTTGGTGCCGCCGAACCCGAACGAGTTGTTGAGCACCGCGCGCACTTCACGCTTCTTTGCCACCAGCGGCACAAGGTCGATGCCCTCGGTGCCTTCATCGGGGTCATGCAGGTTCAATGTCGGCGGCACGATCTGGTCGCGCATCGCGAGGATGCAGAAAATCGCCTCGACCGCGCCCGCGCCGCCCAGCAAGTGCCCGATCGCGCTCTTGGTCGAAGACATCGACGCGCCGCCGAGGTCATCTCCCAGCACGCGCTTGATCGCGGCGAGTTCGATGGTGTCGGCCATCGTCGAGGTGCCGTGAGCGTTGATGTAGTCGATGTCGCCCGGCCCGAGGCCCGCCTTCTTCAAGGCCATGCGCATCGCCAGTTCCGCGCCGCGGCCTTCGGGGTGCGGGGCAGTGACGTGATAGGCATCGCCCGAGAGGCCATAGCCGGTCACTTCGGCGTAAATCTTCGCGCCGCGTGCCTTGGCGCGCTCGTATTCTTCGAGCACGATGACGCCCGCGCCCTCGCCCATGACGAAGCCGTCGCGGTTGCGATCGTAAGGACGGCTCGCCTCGGTCGGGCGGTCGTTCATGCTCATGTTGAGCGCGCGCGCCTGTGCGAAGCCCGCGATGCCGAGCGGACAGATGGTGCCCTCGGCCCCGCCTGCCAGCATCACGTCGGCATCGTCCATCGCGATCATCCGCGCGGCATCGCCGATCGAGTGCGCGCCGGTGGAGCAGGCGGTCACGACCGAATGGTTCGGGCCCATGAAGCCGTACTTGATCTGCACCTGCCCGGTGATGAGGTTGATCAGCCGCCCGTGCACGAAGTGCGGCGAGACACGGCCGGGACCGCGTTCGTGGAGGTTGACGCTCTCGATCTCGATACCCGGCAGGCCGCCGATCCCTGAACCGATCGAGCAGCCGGTGCGCTCTTTTTCGGCCTGGGTCATGTCGGTGAGGCCGGCATCTTCCAGCGCTTGGCCGGCGGCATCGATGCCGAAGATGATGAACGGATCGACCTGACGCTGGACCTTGTGATCCACGCGCTTGTCGGGATCGAAGCCCCAGGGGTGATCCTTGGGCTTGACCTCGCAGGCAATCGTGCACTTCTGGTTCGAGGCGTCGAAACGGGTGATCTGCCCCGCTCCGCTTTCCCCGGCGATCAGGTTCGCCCATGCGGTCTCGACGTCGGCCCCCAGCGGGGTGACAAGACCGAGGCCGGTAACAACCACTCGGCGCATTCATGTTCTCCGAATATAGGAACAGGCCCAACCCCCCAAAGGGCTGAGCCTGTTTAGGCCCTGATCCGCGCCTCGGCAATTAGGTTGCCTGAGGTATGCCCCGCCCCGTCCGCAAGGGACGGGTGCATGGCAAGCGCGGACACCGGGCGATGCCCTCGGGTTTTAGCCCTTGTGCTCTTCGATGTACTTGGTGGCGTCACCGACTGTGGTGATCTTTTCGGCCGCATCGTCGGGGATTTCGACACCGAATTCCTCTTCAAAGGCCATCACCAGTTCGACGATGTCGAGGCTGTCAGCGCCCAGATCGTCGATGAAGCTCGCATCCTGAGTGACCTTTTCGGCTTCAACGCCGAGATGTTCGACGACAATCTTGGCCACCCGGTCGGCAGTATCGCTCATGGTATTCCCTCTTGAAACTGGGGTTAGGTAAATCTGCCGCCTGCCCTAAAGAAGGGCGCGGGCGCTGGCAAGTGGGGATGACAGTCAACGCGCGTCGCAGCTTGCCAGCAATCGCGCCGCCGTGCGAGAGGCGGCCGCGATGTTGACATTCTGCTCCCCCGCCCAGACCGCCCACGCGCCGACGCACGAACTCGTCAACGGCGCGCGTGAAGAGCACGCCGAAACCCCGGCGCGGCTCGCCAATATGCTGGCGCAGGTGGGCGCGGTGCGGGAGCCCAGCGACCACGGCCTCGAACCTATCCTTGCCGTGCACGATCCCGATTACGTCGCCTTCCTGCAAGGCGCGCACGCAGCATGGCTGGCGGCAGGACGCGAGGGGGACGCGATCGGCTATGCCTTCCCGGTGCGCGGGCGGCGTCCGCTCAGCCTTGAGCGGATCGACGGGAAGCTCGGACAATATGGTTTCGACACCGTCACGCCGGTCGCAGCAGGCACGTGGGATGCGGCTTATGGCGCAGCGCAATCGGCGTTGAGCGCGGTTGCAGCGGTCGCCTCGGGCGAGGCGCGGCAGGCCTTCGCGCTGTGCCGCCCGCCGGGGCACCATGCGGGGGCCGACTACTTCGGCGGCTATTGCTACCTCAACAACGCTGCCATCGCCGCGCGGGCGGCTGCGGCGCAAGGCTTGGGGCCGGTGGCGGTGCTCGATGTCGATTACCACCACGGCAACGGCACGCAGGACATCTTCTACGAGGACGGGGACGTGTTCTTCGCCTCGATCCACGCCGATCCGCGCACCGATTTCCCCTATTTCTGGGGTCATGCCGACGAGCGCGGGGCGGGCGCTGGCGAAGGGGCGACCTTCAACCAGCCGCTGCCGCGCGGCACCCGCTGGGATACTTACGAAGGCGCGTTGGCCAAGGCGCTGGAGGCGGTGAGCCGGTTCGGCACGCGCACGCTGATCGTCAGCTACGGCGCGGATACCTTCGCCGAGGATCCGATTTCGCAATTCGCCCTGACGACCGAAGACATGCAGCGCATGGGCGCAGCCATCGGCGCGCTCGGCCTGCCGACCGTCACAGTAATGGAAGGCGGCTACAACGTCGCGGAACTGGGCCGCAACGTCGCTGCCTTTATCGGCGGGCTGGAGGGCTAAGCCCTCAGCCTTGCGCGGCGGGCTTCACCGGAGGCTCGACCACGCGCATGTGCAACTCGCGAAGCGAACGCGGCTCAGCCGGGCTTGGCGCGCCCATCAACAGATCCTCGGCGCGCTGGTTCATCGGGAAGAGCGAGATTTCGCGCAGGTTCTTCGCGCCGCACAATAGCATGATGACCCGGTCGACGCCCGCCGCCATCCCGCCATGCGGCGGCGCGCCATACTGGAAGGCGCGGTACATGCCGCCGAAGCGTTCCTCGACATCCGCCTTGGTCAGGCCGGTGACCTCGAACGCCTTCACCATCGTTTCCGGCTTGTGGTTGCGGATCGAGCCTGATGCGATTTCGTAGCCGTTGCAGACCAGATCGTACTGATAGGCCTTGATGGTGAGCGGGTCCTGCCCTTCCAGCGCCTCGATCCCGCCCTGCGGCATCGAGAACGGGTTGTGGCTGAAGTCGACCTTCTTCTCGTCCTCGTTCCACTCGTAGAACGGGAAATCGACAATCCACGCGAGCGCGAAGGCGTTCTCGTCGATGAGGCCCAGTTCCTCGCCCACACGGATGCGTGCCGCGCCGGCCAGCTTGGCCGCGTCCGCTCCCTTGCCCGCAGCAAAGAACAACCCGTCGTTCTCGCCAAGGCCAAGCTCGGCGTAGAGTTCGGCCATGCGCTCAGGGCCGTGGTTCTTGGCGATCGGACCGCCGAACTCGCCGCCCTTGCGGGTGACATAGCCGAGGCCCGCATAGCCTTCCTTGCGCGCCCAGTCGTTCATGTCGTCGAAGAACTTGCGGCTCTTCTCGTGGGTGCCAGGCGCGGGGATGACGCGGACGACACCGCCGCCGCCGACGATCTTCTCGAACAGGCCGAAGCCCGACTGCGTGAAGTGCGCGGACACGTCGCTGATCATCAGCGGGTTGCGCAAATCGGGCTTGTCGCTGCCGTATTTGAGGATCGCCTCGTCATACGGGATGCGCGGGAATTCGCCCGCAGGCGTCACCGTCTTGTCGCCCGCAAAGGCGGCGAAGGTGCCCTGAATGACGGGCTCCATCGTTTCCCAGACTTCTTCCTGCGTCACGAAGCTCATCTCGAGGTCGAGCTGGTAGAACTCGCCCGGCAGGCGGTCGGCACGCGGGTCTTCGTCGCGGAAGCACGGCGCAATCTGGAAATAGCGATCAAAGCCTGCGACCATAAGCAGCTGCTTGTACTGCTGCGGCGCCTGCGGGAGCGCGTAGAACTTGCCCGCATGGATGCGGCTCGGCACGAGGAAGTCGCGCGCGCCTTCGGGGCTGGAGGCCGTGAGGATCGGGGTCGAGAACTCGTTGAAGCCCGCTGCGCCCATGCGTTGACGCATATCGGCGATCACCGCCACGCGGGTCATGATGTTTGTGTGCAGCGTCTCGCGGCGCAGGTCGAGGAAGCGGTACTTGAGGCGGATGTCCTCGGGGTAAGGCTGCTCGTCGGCGACCGGCAGCGGCAATTCCTCGGCGGTGCTGAGCACCGTGATGCTGCGCGCATAGACTTCGACTTCGCCAGTGGAGAGGCGCGGGTTCACCGTCTCGGCCGAGCGCGCCTTGACCTCGCCCTCGATGGTGATGACCAATTCCACCCGCAGCCGGTCGAGCACCGCCAACGCCGGGGAATCCGCATCGGCAACGATCTGGGTGATGCCGTAATGATCGCGCAGATCGACGAACAGCAACCCGCCAAAGTCGCGCTTGCGATGGACCCAGCCCGAGAGGCGTACGGTCTCACCGACATGATCCGAGGAAAGCTGGGCGCAGGTATGCGTGCGATAGGGGTGCATTTGCCGAATGTTCCGAAGCTACAGGGAAGCGATGGCGCGCCTCTAGGCGAGGTGCCCGCGTAAATCCAGTGGGGCCGTGCCCGGATGCCTGCGCGGCGGGCGCGCGGATGGTCGTAACCGGATGGAAAGCACGTTGGCGTATAACCTGTGCTAACAAGGCCCCAGCTAACAAGGAGAGCCGCACCATGCAGCGGGCATTTGCTGACGACACCGAAAGACGCGCCTTTGCCAAGCGACTGGAAGCGATGCTGCGCGAAGGCGAGCCCGAAGCCGCGCTCGCGCTGGTGCGGCAGGGCTTGCAGGCGATTGCGGATAACGGGCTGCCCATCGTTGACGTTGCGCTGGCGGCCGATCCGGACGCGTTTGCCATCACCGGCTGGGACGCGGCGGCGGCGACCATTGCTGGCGAGGATGCACGCGGCAAGACGATCACCGCGCTCGGCATCGACTTCAGCTCCCACGGCGATGTTCCGCCCGACGCCGCGGGGCACCTCGCGCCTTATATCGAAACCAACTACTTCGACGACCTCACCGAGATCGCCTTTTCCGCCGCCAGCCGGGAGGACATCCTCGCAGGGTATTCGTCCTATGGATCGCACTGGCAGGGGTGCTTTGCCGAAATCGACAACGCGATCGCGGTCGAGGGCCTTTCGGCGCTGTACGGCGCGGTCACGATGGCTGCGCGCGATCGCGACAGCGAGACTGCCGCGGGCGACGCCTATCTGCTCGCCGCCTGCACCAGCGCAATCCTCCTCCACCTTGCGGTCCGCAGCGCGATTGCCGCGGGCGCCCTGCCCCGGCCGATGGCGGTGCTGGTCGGCAGCAACGAGGACTTCCCCTTCTTCGATGCACCGGTGGTGTCTGTCGACGAGGCCCACGCGCTGATGCCGGATCGTCCCGAAACCCCTCCCGCCGAAACCCCTCCCGCCCCGCCGCCGATCACGACGCAAGACGCCGTCAGCGGCAGAGCCTTGCGCAGCCGCCTTGAGAGCAACAGCGGCGAAACCGATCCGCCAATCGACCCGCCGGCCGCAAAGGGCTTCTTCAGACGATTGTTCGGGCGCTGACGCAAGGATGTGGATGTTATCGCGGCCCCTCTAAACTCTTGTCGTAGGAGGGGCTATCACGCTACGGCGCGCCCGCGCGGCGCTGGCCGTTGGCGCACTGAATGGGATCGATCCCGAGGGCGGTACTCCGCCCGATAACCGCGAAAAGATGACATGAAAATCCACCCGCTGATCACCACCACCGAGGCCCTCTCCGACCTCTGCACCCGCCTCGCCAAGTCAGACTTCGTCGCGGTCGACACCGAATTCATGCGCGAGAACACCTATTGGCCGGAACTGTGCCTGGTACAGATCGCCAATACCGAAGAAGCCGCCGCGATCGACCCGATGGCCGACGGCATCGACCTCACCCCGCTGCTCGACCTGATGTGCGAGAACGAGGATGTGCTCAAGATCTTCCACGCCGGATCGCAGGACGTCGAGATCATCGTCAACCTGACCGGTAAGACCCCGCATCCCATCTTCGACACCCAGATCGCGATGATGGCGATCAGCCAGTCCGAACAGATCGGCTATGCCAACCTGGTCGAAACGTGGATCGGCCTCACCATCGACAAGGGCGCGCGCTTTACCGATTGGAGCCGCCGTCCGCTGAGCGAGCGCCAGATCGAATATGCGATCGGCGACGTGACGCACCTTGCGGGCATTTTCCCGCGCATCCTGAAAAAGCTGATCAAGACCGGCCGCGGCGGATGGCTCGATGCCGAGATGGAAAAGCTCGCCGACCCGTCGAACTACATCACCGATCCGGCACAGGCGTGGAAGCGCATCCGCCAGTCGGGGCGCAATCCGCAGGTTCTGGGCCGGATGAAGGCGCTCGCCGCGTGGCGCGAGGCCGAGGCGCAGCACAAGAACATCCCGCGCGGGCGGATCATGCGTGACGAGACGCTGGCCGACGTCGCCTCGCATCCGCCCAAAGCCCAGGCCGACCTCGCCAAGGTGCGCGGACTCAGCGCCGCGTGGAAGGACAATGACATCGGCAAACGGCTGATGAAGGTGCTGGCCGACGCCGAGCCGCTGCCCAAGAACGAGATGCCCGAGAAGATCAAGCAGGGCGCGCCGCTGGGCCGCGAGGGCGCGCTGGTCGCCGATCTGCTCAAGCTGCTGCTGAAGATCCGCGCCCGCGAGATTGACGTTGCCCCCCGCCTGCTCACCCGCGCTGACGAGATGGAAGCGCTGGCCGCAGGCGTGCGCGACCTCCCCGTGCTGCAGGGCTGGCGCTACGAGGTGTTCGGCAAGGATGCACTCGATCTGGTCGAGGGCAAGCTCGCCTTTGCGGTGTTCAACGGCAAGCTCAAGATGACGCATATCGACGATGTGGTGGTTGCCGAGCCTGCGGTAGAACTTGAGGCTGCTATTGAGGCTGACGCTGAGGCTGAACCGGACGCAGACGAATTGGCGGCTGAATAACAACCATTTCCGTTCGGGCTGAGCTTGTCGAAGCCCCGCACTTTTTTGAGGCCCATGCGTCAAGCGAAGGACAGCCCTTCGACAAGCTCTGGGCAAACGGATTAAGGAGGTTCCGATGTCCACTTACCTCCCCACCATCAAGCAACTCCAATACCTCGTGGCTCTTCACGAGCATGGGCATTTCGGCAGGGCGGCCGATGCCAGCTTCGTATCGCAATCGACACTGTCGGCGGGCATCCGCGAGCTGGAATCGCTGCTCGGCGTGACGCTGGTCGAACGCTCGCGCCGCGTGGTGCGCTTCACGTCGCTGGGCGAGCAGGTGGTGGCCAAGGCCAACCGGCTGCTGCGCGAGGCCGAGGAGCTGGCCGATCTGGTGCAGGCATCAGGCAAGCCGCTGTCGGGCGAGCTGCGGATGAGCGTCATACCCACCATCGCCCCGTTCATGCTGCCCCGGATGCTGCCGCGCCTGAAGCGCGAACGGCCCGACCTCAAGCTGATGCTGCGCGAGGAGACGAGCCACGACGCGCTCGAATCCCTCTCTCACGGCCGGGTCGATTGCGTGCTGCTGGCCCTGCCCTTCGACACCGGCGACGCGGCGATCGCTCACATCGCGGAAGACCGCCTGTTCATCGCCTTCCCCAAGGACGATCCACGCGATCCTCCGGCGAGCATCAAGCCCGACACGATCGATCAGGGCCGGCTGCTGCTGCTCGAGGACGGCCACTGCCTGCGCGACCACGCGCTGGCCGCCTGCAACCGCGCCGAACTGCGCGCCAGCGCGGCGATGATCGGCACGAGCCTGCACACGCTGGTGCAGCTGGTCGACAACGACTTGGGCCTTACCATGCTGCCCGAAATGGCGCTGAAAGCGGGCATTCTCGCCGGAACGCAGGTCGTCGCCCGCCCCGTCGACAGCCCCACCGCGAAGCGCGAGATCGTGCTGGCTTGGCGGAAGAATTCGCCGAGGGAGGCAGACTTCCAGCTGCTCGCCGAGGAGCTTCGGGCGGGATAGATGCTTGGGATTGCTGGCGAAACGGAGTAAGACAGCAGCGTGACCCCGCCGGATCAGGAACCCCTGCCCTACCATACCAGCATCCGAAGCCCGCGTGCTGGCACCGGCTTTCTGCTGGGGATGCTGGCCTGCCTGTTGGGCGCGATCCTGCTGCTCAATAGCGGCGTGCTCGAAACGTCCTATTCGGGCTTAGCCTTCATGGGGATGATCCCCTTCGCGATCAGCGGTCTTGCCGCAGGCGCGGGACTGCGAGTTTATTCAACTTACGGCTGCATCGTCGCGCCGTTGCTGCTGTTCGCCGTCATGTTCCCGCTGGTGCATTATGGCCTTGCCGAGGGGCTGATCTGCATCCTCATGGTGCTGCCATTCTGGCTGGCGGCAGGGCTTGGCGGCGCGCTGGCGACGTGGCTCATCCACCGCCGCGCGATAAGCAGGGGCAATGACGGGGAAGCCACCCGGCTCCAGGTCGTTGGCCTGCTCGCCCTGCCGTTCGCGGTGCTCTACGCCGAGGAGGCAAGCCCGCCGCTATGGCAGGAGCGCAGCGTGGTGCGCAGCATCGAGATTGCCGCCGCGCCGCGCGACGTCTGGCCGCTGCTGGTGTCGATCCCCGGCGTCACCGCGTCCGAGGGGATTGCCACCTTCACTCACGACATCGCCGGCATTCCCCGCCCAACCGAGGCCCGGCTTGTCAAACGCGGCGGGCAGCTGGTGCGCGCGGCACGGTGGGGCAAGGACATCCGCTTCGAGGAGCGCGTCACCCGCCTTGTGCCGGATCGTGCAATCGGCTGGGACTTCGCCTTTCCCGACACTTCGGTGCAAGATTACACCGATCATCACATTTCGCCCGATGGGCCGCTGCTGAAGATCGCACGCGGCGGCTACCGGCTCGAACCGCTCGGCGACGGGCGTGTGCGGGTGACGCTATCCACCACCTACCGGATGCGCAGCCGCCTCGGCTGGTATTGCGAACTATGGGGCGAACGACTGCTCGGCGATGTCGAGGACAATGTGCTCGCCATCATCAAGGCGCGCGCCGAAGGCTGAGCGCGCCGCTTACCACTCGGTCAGCGCGAGGGTCATCAGGAGGCTGGTGCCGATCGCCATGCGCAGGCGGCGCGAGGACAGCGCGAGGCGCGTTTGCACAGGCTCGGGGGCGGGGGCCGGCTCGGGCAGCGCCGTTTCCCTGACATCGTAAGCAGTGAGCGTCATCAGCCCGCCGATCTCGCGCCGCTCGATATCGATCACGAGATGATGGACATCCTCGGCGAGCAGCTCGGCATCGCCAAGCAGCGCCGTAGCGCGCACGTAGTCGCCCTGCTCGAGCGCGGCGCGCGCTTCGCGCTGGAGCTGGCGCGCATGATCCGCGAGCATGTAAATATAAGGCCCCGGTTCGGGCGCATCCGTCGATCCCATGAGAGACAACGTAACATGAAAAAACGGCGCCGCGCCAGCCTCATTTACCGGCCTTAATCCATGTGCTTGAGGCCGACCCTGAGATAGTCCCAGCCGGTCACGCAGGTCAGCACCGCCGCCGTCCACAGCGAGACGAGGCCGACCAGGTGCACCCAGCTTTGCGATAGCGTGCCGCAGCCCTCGCCCACCGACTGGCACGGCGCGCCGTGCACCGCGCCGCCGAGGATCAGCGCGCCCAGCGACACAAGCTGGAAGGTCGTCTTCCACTTGGCGAGCTTCGAGACCGGGATCGACACCTGCGTCCCGCCGAGAAATTCGCGCAGGCCCGACACCGCGATCTCGCGCATCAGGATCACCAGGCCCGCGATCACATGGACATCGCCCGCGTAAGGCCCGCGCAGATAGCCCTGTGCGGTCAGCACGAGGATTACGGCAGCGACCATGATCTTGTCCGCGATCGGATCGAGGAAGATGCCGAGCTTCGACACCGTCCCCTGCGCGCGGGCGAGATAACCGTCGAGGAAATCGGTCAGCGCGATGATGCAATAGAGCACAAAGCCGATCAGATAGCCCAGCCGCCATTCCGGCCACCACAGGAAGAACGCCAGCAGCGGCACCGCGAAGATGCGCGAAAGGGTGAGGATATTGGGCAGGCTTTGCATGGCTGATCCCCGTCTAGCGCCGGAATGGCGGCGGCAAAACCCCCGTTGGCATGGCTCCCCACAGAGCCAGGCAATGCGCGCGCTCTTGTGAAAGCTTCGCCTCGCGCTATGTCGCGGGGGTAATGCACAGGCAAACGCCAACAGGGGCCGCATGACCACATCGATCGATCTGATGCGCAAGCGGCGCTTTTTGCCGCTGTTCCTCACCCAGCTCCTCAACGCGCTCAACGACAACTTGTACAAGAACGCGATGGTGCTTTTCGTGGTCTACTCGGTCTACGATTCGCCCGAGATGGAGACGCTCATCAGCGGCGTTGCCACCGCGGTATTCGTGCTGCCCTTCGTATTGTTCTCGGCGACTTCGGGCCAGCTTGCCGACATGCGCGACAAGGCGACCATCATCCGCTGGATCAAGTTTGCCGAGATCATCATCATGAGCGTCGGCGCGGCCGGGCTGCTGCTTGCCGCGCAAGGCATGCAGATCGAGACTCTGGCGATCCCGCTGATGTTCGTCGCGCTGTTCGCGATGGGGATGCACTCCACTTTCTTTGGCCCGATCAAATACGCGATCCTGCCGCAGCATCTCGAAAAGGACGAGGTGCTGGCGGGCACCGGGCTGGTCGAGGCGGGGACCTATGTGGCGATCCTCGTCGGTATGATCCTTGGCGGGGCGATGCACATCATGGACAGCATCGTCGCGATCATCGGCATTGCGGTGGTCGGCTACATCGTGTGCCGCTGGGTGCCGTCCGCCCCGCCCGAAGCAGGCACCGCCACCAAGGTCGACTGGAACCCGATCCGCGCTTCAAGAGACCTGATCGCGTTCTCGATGGGCAATCTCGAGCTGCGCTATGCGGTGCTGGCGATCAGCTATTTCTGGGCGATTGCAGCGATTTTGTCGGTGCAGTTCATCCCGCTCGCCAAGAATGTGCTGCTCGCTGACAAGCAGGTCGCTGCGGTGATGCTTGTCGCGTTCTCCGCCGGGATCGCGATCGGGTCGGTGTCGATCAACGCGCTGCTGAAGGGCGACATCTCGGCGCGCTATTCGGCGCGGTCGGTGCTGGTGCTGGGCGCGCTGCTGGTCATCTTCTACCTCTTGTGCCGCAGCTGGAACCTTGTGCCGCAGAATGGCGGACTGTTCGGCGTTGCGGAGTTCCTCAGCCATCCGCTCGCGCTGGCGCTGATTGCCAACCTGCTGCTGATTGCGGTGGCGGGCGGCATGTTCGTGGTGCCGCTGTACGCCTTCCTCACCACCCGCGTCGACAAGTCGGAGGCCTCGCGTTCGGTCGCGGCCAACAACTTCGTCTCGTCGGTGTTCATGGTGGTGGGCGCAGGGGCCGCCGGGTTCCTCGGCTATTTCGGCATTCCGCTGGAAGAACAGCTGCTGTTCAGCCTGCTGCTGTGCCTGCTGTCAGCGCAGCTTGCCCGCAAGCTTCACGCGATCGAAGACCTGCGCGCGCCCGAGGCCGCCTAGACTATCAGAAAATGAAGGCGAAGATCGCGAGCGTCAGCGCGACATAGGTGCTGGCGACGCCGCGCACGTCTTCGACCGTCAACCGCCACAGCGCCTCTGCCGGGACCGGGAACAGGTCACGCTTCACATGCGGCGGCAGGCTCGCCCGGAACCAGTGGCGGGCGGTCTCGTCAGTGAGAACCAGGCTGCGGCGCATTGTCGAATCTCCGTATCAGGAGAAGCAGCTTTAAGACTTTCTTAACTATTGGAACAGGCTTGCGGCCAGCCTGTCGCAGCGTGGGACAGGCCGTTTGGCGCTGGGGATACGGCGGCCCGGTTTGCACCGTCCGGCCCCCGGCTGTAGAGGCGAGCCGCAAGATGACGGGAGACGAGCAGATGACTGATTCCACGCAAAGCGCGACGCGGAGCGCGGCGGCCCTGCTGGTCGATTGCCTTGCGACGCAGGGCTGCGAACGGATCTTCACCGTGCCGGGCGAAAGCTTCCTCGCCGTGCTCGATGCCCTGCCCGATTTTCCCGCAATCGACGTTGTCACCTGCCGGCAGGAAGGCGGGGTCGCCTTCATGGCCTGCGCCGACGGAGCGATGAATGCTGCAGGCTCCGGCCGGCCTGGCGTGGCCTTCGTCACCCGCGGTCCGGGCGCGACCAATGCCAGCATCGGCGTGCATGTCGCGCATCAGGATTCGCAGCCGATGATCCTGTTCGTCGGCGACGTGGCGCGCGAAATGCAGGGGCGCGAGGGCTTTCAGGAGGTCGATTTCACGGCGTTCTTCTCACCGATCTGCAAGTGGGCGGCGCGCATCGACGATCCGGCGCGTATCCCCGAATATATCGCGCGCGCCTATGCGGTCGCGATCAGTGGCCGCCCCGGCCCGGTAGTGCTGGCGCTTCCCGAAGACATGCTGGTCGAGCAGGTCTCCGCCGCGCTCGCCCCGCGCCCTGCTGCGGTGCGTCCGGCGCAGGCGGTCTGCCCCGACGCTATGGCCGCGCTGTTCGACATGATCGCCGATGCGGCAAGCCCGATCGCGATCATCGGCGGCGCAGGCTGGAACGCCAAGGCGCGCCTGCATTTCCAGCAATGGGCCGAGAAAATCGGGCTCCCCGTGGCGACCGCCTTCCGCCGTCAGGATGCGATTGCGCCCACTTCGCCCGTCTACGCCGGGAACCTCGGCTACGGCCCCAATCCCAAACTGATCGAGCGGGTGCGGTCTGCCGATCTCATCATCGCGGTCGGCGCGCGATTGGGCGAGGCGACCACCGATGGCTACACCGTGCCGACGCTGGAGCATCCCGGCCAGACGCTGGTGCACATCCATCCCGACCCCGAGGAGCTGGGCCGCGTCTACCGCACCGACCTCGCGTTGTGCTGCGCGATGGACGAATTCGCCGAATGCGCCGCCCTTTGGGAAGACGAGGCGATCATTCCCTTCGATGCTGGCGCGCAGGCCAATGCCGAGTGGCTGGAATGGTCCACCCCGCAGGCATCCGGTGCGGCGATGGATCTCGGCCTGTGCGTGGCGGCAATGCGCGATGCGCTCCCCGCCGATACGATCATCTGCAACGGCGCGGGCAATTTTGCAGGCTGGTGGCATCGCTACTGGCGCTACGAGGCCTATCCGGGTCAGCTCGCCCCCACCTGCGGTGCGATGGGTTACGGCGTGCCAGCCGCCGTCGCCGCTAGCCTGCGTTTCCCGGATCGCACCGTGGTTGCCGTGGCAGGTGACGGGGACTTCCTGATGAACGGGCAGGAACTCGCCACCGCTGCGCAAGCGGGCGCGAACCTCATCGTCGTGGTGATCGACAACGGCGCCTACGGCACGATCCGCATGCATCAGGAGCGTGAATATCCGGGGCGGGTTTCGGCCACGGCGCTCGCCAATCCCGACTTTGCCAAGCTGGGCGAGGCCTACGGCGCGTGGGCCGTGCGGGCGGAAACGACGGAGCAGTTCATAGCCGCGCTGGATGACGCCAAGGGCCGCGCGGGCATCCGGTTGATCCACGCCCTCACCGATCTCGAACGGATCGCCGCGAGCGGCGCGACGATTACCGGGCTGAGGGCGCGGGCGACGGCCTGATAAAAGAAGGCCGCCCCCCTGAGGGAGCGGCCTTCCAAGGACGCGGTGACGTCCCACAGCATTTGGCCATACGACTTTACGGTCAGATATGGTCGCCAAGCGCGCCCTTTACTGAACCCTTGGCCTTATCGAGCTTACCTTCGGCCTTCTGGATGTGCCCTTCGGCGCGGGTTTCGGGATTGCTCGAGTGCGTCTTCGCCTCGCCGATCAATTCCTTCGCGGCACCCTTGGCCTTATCGATGAATTCACCCATGTTAACCTCCTGTGATAAGCCGATGGATTTACTGGCTTTTCATGAAGGGTACGGGTGGCAGAGCACTTGGGTTCCGGCAACTGGGACGAGGTGTGGCCGTGCCGGGACGGGGTGACGATTCAGGCCCCGGCCAGATTGGTCCAGAGCGTATCCAGCGCGGTCTAGACCCCCTCTAGGCCCCTGTTAGACCCCTGTTAGACCCCCTTTAGACCGCCTCCAAAACGATGTTTCACGTGAAACACGCCCTTTGGCGGGGTCATCCCTCGGCCATCTCGAGGATCACCCGCCATTCCTCCGGCGACACTCCGCACACCGAAAGGCGGGACAGGCGGACCAGCTGCATCTCGGCCAGTCGCGGCTCGGCCTTGATCGCGGCAAGGGTCACAGGATGCGTGAATTTTTCCTTGGCCTTCACTTTCACTGCGGCCCACTTTCCGGTGTCGTCAGTGGGATCGCCGATACCCGCCACGCTGACCTCGCAGATACCGACGATCTCCAGCCCCTCGCGGCTGTGGTAGAAGAACGCCTCGTCGCCCACCTGCATGGCCTGTAAATTGTTGCGCGCCAGATAGTTACGCACGCCGTCCCAGGTCCCCTCGCCCTCGGCAACAAGGTGGTCCCAGCTGTATTTGAAGGGTTCGGATTTCATCAGCCAATAGGCCATTTCCGCAGGTGCTCCATGCAATGACGCGTTCCGATAGCGCGGCCTCCCGCCCTTCGCCAAGCCCTGCGGCGTGACCGTCCACGGGCCGCCCGCTGAGGGGCCAAATTAACCCGATCTTTAGTGCAATCTGCGAACACCCACGTTCAAGGGGCGAACCGGGGCACCAGTCTTGACGGATAATGAGCCAGACAATCCACTCCAGCGGGCAGAACGCGATGTCGTCGCGCTAGGGATTGCCGTAGCGGCAATCATACTTCTGGTCGGGACAGGCGGATCGGTTTTGCCGCAGACCGTGCAGGCGCTGCTCGGCTATGGCGGGCGGCCCGACGTGGTGCTGGGAAATGCCTTGCTGCTCAACATCGCCTTGGTGATCTTCGGCTGGCGCCGCTACCGCGAGCTCACCCGCGAGATCGACGAACGCCGCCGTGCCGAGGCTCGCGCCAAGCTGCTCGCGGCGATCGACCCGCTCACCCAATGCCTCAACCGGCGCTCGATGTTCGAGGTGACCGAGGAGGTCCGCACCCGTGCCGCGGCGCGCGGAGAGGCGATCGCCTATTGCATGATCGATCTCGACAATTTCAAGCAGATCAACGACATGCACGGCCACGTCGTCGGTGATGCAGTGCTGGTGATGCTGTGCGAACGGATCCGCGCCCTGCTCCCGCGCGAGACCCGGCTCGCACGGCTGGGGGGCGACGAATTCGCCTTCGTCATGCCCTTCGCCGCTGGCTACCACGAACGGGTCGACGATCTGACGGTCCGCATTTTCGAGACCTTTGCCGAGCCTTTGCAGATGCCCGAGGTGACGATCGACATCACCCTGTCGATCGGCCTTGCCGCCGACCACGAGCCCGACGGGACGATCGGCATGGTGGTCGATGCCGCCACGCTGATGCACCGCGCGGACATGGCGCTCTATCACGCCAAGAAGCAGGGCCGGAACCGTTACTTCTGGTTCGAGCCGAGCATGGAAAGCGAGCTGCGCTTCCGCCACCAGCTGGAAACCGGCATCCGCCGCGGGGTTTCGCGCGGGGAATTCATTCCCTTTTACGAACAGCAGGTCGATGTCGACAGCGGCGCTCTCGTTGGCTTTGAGATGCTCGCCCGCTGGCGCTCGCCGCAGTTCGGCCTGATCAGCCCCGACATCTTCGTGCCGGTCGCCGAGGAAATCGGTCTGATAAGCGAACTGTCGGAAAGGCTTATGGAAAAGGCCTTCGCCGACGCGCGCGAATGGGACGACAGCCTGACGCTTTCGATCAACATCTCGCCAGTGCAGCTGCGCGATCCGTGGTTTGCCCAGCGGCTGCTGAAGATGCTTGTCGCGGCCAATTTCCCGCCCCAGCGGCTCGAGATCGAGATCACCGAAAGCTGCCTGCACGAGAATATCGGCCTGGTGCGATCAATGATCACGAGCTTGCGCAATCAGGGCGTGCAGATCGCGCTCGACGATTTCGGCACAGGCTATTCGAGCCTCGAACAGCTGCGCAACCTGCCCTTCGACCGCATCAAGATCGACCGCAGCTTCGTGGCCGAACTGCGCGACCCGAACAACCAGTCGCGGATGGTCGAAGCGATCGTGTCGCTGGGCCGCGGGCTCGATCTGCCACTGACCGCGGAAGGCGTGGAGGACGAGGACATTCTCAACGCCTTGAAGCGCATGGGCAAACTGAAGGCACAGGGCTATTTCTACGGTGTGCCCGAGGATGCCGAGGCGGTGCGCGCGCGCCTGAAGGTGGCGGGCAAACTCAACGGTCCGCGGCCCGAAGGCGCGGCTGCTCCGACGGCTGCGTCAGACGTCGTCACTCCCCTCCAGCGCAGCGTGCGCCCCTGACCATATCGCCGCTGCCCGAGGCACGGGCGGACGCGGGACTGGACGCAAGCCCGTCGCGTGCATAGATGCGCGAGCGATGACCCACGCGATCCCCTTCATCAAGATGCACGGGCTCGGCAACGACTTCGTCGTGCTTGACGCGCGCGAGGCACCGCTGCCGGCGATGACGGCCAGCGTGGCGCGCGCGCTGGGTGACCGCCGCACCGGGATCGGCTTTGATCAACTGGTGCTGCTCGAACCGAGCGAGGCTCACGCCTTCCGGATGCGGATCTTCAATGCAGACGGCAGCGAGGTCGAGGCCTGCGGCAATGCCGCGCGCGCCGTGGCGCTGCTCCACGGCGAAGCGGCGGTGATCGAGACCGGCGGTGGGCCGATTGCGCTCGAACCGCTGGACGGCGGCGCGCGGGTCGACATGGGATCGCCGCGCTTTGACTGGGACGCGATCCCGCTCGCCTACGCGATGGACACCTTTGCCATGCCCGTCGGGTGGGAGAGCCTTGAAGGGCCGATGGCGGTCAATGTCGGCAACCCGCACGCGATCTTCTTCGTCGATGACGCCGATGCCGTTGAGCTCGAAAGGCTGGGGCCGATCATCGAGCACGATCCGCTGTTCCCGAGCCGCATCAACGTCAACGTCGCGAGCCTTGCGGGCCCGGATCACCTGCGCTTGCGGGTGTGGGAGCGCGGCGCGGGCCTGACGCGCGCCTGCGGCACCGGGGCCTGCGCCACGGCTGTCGCGGCGATCCGGCGGGGGCTTGTGCAAAGTCCGGTGCGCGTCACCCTGCCCGGCGGCGACCTCGTCATTGCATGGCAGCCCGGCGGCACGATCCTGATGAGCGGCCCGGCGGCCGAGAGTTTCCGCGGCACCTTCGACTGGGACGCCTTTGCGGCGGCCGGAGCCGGTATTTGAACGCGCCCTATATCGTGTCACTCGGCTGCCGCATGAACATCGCCGAAAGCGAGCGAATGCGGGCCATGCTGGCGGGCGAAACCGATCTGGTGGTGGTCAATTCCTGCGCGGTGACGGGCGAGGCGCTGAGCCAGACCCGCAAGGCGATCCGGCGTGCGCGCCGCGATCATCCCTCCGCCCGGCTGGTGGTGACAGGCTGCGCAGCAGAAATCGACCGCGCGGCAATCGGCGCGATGGGCGAGGTTGATGCGCTAGTGGGCAACGCCGCCAAGCTCGACCCGCGCGCATGGAACATCGCCGCCGAAGCGCCGCCGATCGTGCCGGCCCGCACCCGCGCCTTTGTCGCCGTACAGAACGGCTGCGACCATGCCTGCACCTTCTGCATCATTCCTCAGGGGCGGGGGCCAAGCCGCTCGTTGACGATTGCCGCCGTGCTGCGCGAGATTGAATCCCACCTTGCATCCGGGGCAAAAGAGGTCGTCCTTACAGGGGTCGACCTCACGAGCTGGGGACATGATCTCCCAATCACGCCGGGTCTGGGCGCGCTGGTGGAGGCAATCCTCACCGCTTTCCCCGCCCTGCCCCGCCTACGCCTTTCCTCGGTCGACGGGGTGGAAATCGACCCCGCGCTGTTCGAGATGATGGCGCACGAGCCACGCCTCATGCCGCACCTCCACCTCTCGCTGCAGCACGGGGCTGACCTGATCCTCAAACGTATGAAACGCCGCCACAGCCGCGCCGATGCGGTCGAGCTGGTCGCAAGGCTGAAGTCGCACCGCCCCGACATCGCCATCGGCGCGGACCTCATCGCCGGCTTCCCGACCGAAGACGAGGCGCACCATCAGGCAAACCTCTCGATCATCGACGAACTCGGCATCGTCCACGCTCACGTCTTCCCGTTCTCGCCCCGCCCTAGAACCCCCGCGGCGCGGATGCCGCAGGTCGCGCGCGACGTGGTGAAAGCCCGCGCCGCCGCGCTGCGAACACGCTCTGCCGTCCGCCGCACTGCTTGGCTCGCCAGCCTTGTGGGCGAAACGCTCCCCGTCCTCGCCGAACGCGACGGCACGGGCTATGCGCCCAACTACGCCCGCGTTGCCCTGCCCCACGGCACGGCGGCCGGAGAAATCATCGACGTGACCCCAACGGGCCTCAGGGAGGGCCTGCTCGCATGAGTGAAACCAGTTGGACCCAGCGCCTCTTTGGCGGGTTCGCCAAGACCTCCGCGCGGCTGACCGCCAATCTGCCCGGCGCCAGCAGCGGGACCGCGAAGCTCGACGACGCGACGCTCGATGAGGTCGAGGACGCGCTGATCATGTCCGACCTCGGCCCCGCCGCCGCCGCGCGCATCCGCGCGAAGCTGTCAGAGAAGCGCTTCGGGCTCGAGATCACCACCCGCGAATTGCGCGAGGCAGTGGCCGAAGAGATCGCCGCGATCCTGCGACCTGTCGCCAAGCCGCTTGAAATCACGGCCTTCCCGCGCCCGCAGGTGATCCTCGTCATCGGCGTCAACGGCAGCGGCAAGACCACCACCATCGCCAAGCTCGCGCATCTGTTTCAGGAGGACGATTACGGCGTACTGTTGGCGGCGGGCGACACGTTCCGCGCCGCTGCGATCGGCCAGCTTGCCACTTGGGCGGACCGCATCGGCGTTGATCTGGTGCGCGGGCCTGAAGGCGGCGATCCGGCGGCGATTGTGTTCGACGCGGTCAAGCAGGCCACCGACACCGGCATCGACGCGCTGATCGTCGACACCGCGGGGCGCCTCCAGAACAAGAAGGAACTGATGGAGGAGCTGGCCAAGATCCGCCGTGTGCTGGGCCGCCTCAATCCCGAGGCTCCGCACGATGTGGTGCTGGTGCTCGATGCCACCAACGGTCAAAACGCGCTCGCGCAGATCGACGTCTTCAAGGAGGTCGCTGGCGTGACCGGCCTGATCATGACCAAGCTTGATGGCACCGCGCGCGGCGGCGTGCTCGTCGCGGCTGCCGAGCAATATGGCCTCCCCATCCACGCGATCGGCGTCGGAGAGAAGATGGAGGACCTGCGTCCCTTCGATCCTGATCTGGTCGCCCGCGTCATTGCCGGGGTCGCATGGTGAGCGAGAACGAAACCAAAAAGGCCGCGTCCAGCTGGCTGAATGTCGCCGTCGATTATGGCCCGCTGCTGGTGTTCCTCGGCATCTATCGCTGGAACTCGCCCGCCACGCCCAATGCCGCAGGAGAGCTCGCCGCGATCATCGCCGGCACCGGGGCTTTCATGGTCGCGGCGGTCGCGGCGCTGCTGATCTCGAAATGGCGGCTCGGCAAAGTGTCGCCGATGTTGTGGTTCTCGACCGCGCTGATCGTCGGCTTCGGCAGTCTGACGATCTTCTTCGGCGACCCGACCTTCGTTCAGCTGAAGCCCTCGATCATCTACGCGACCTTCGGCGTCGTGCTGCTGGGCGGGTTCTTTACCGGCCGCGCCATGCTCAAGATCCTGCTCGAAGCCGCCTTCGAGGGATTGAGCGAGGCTGGCTGGCTCAAGCTTTCGCGCAACTGGGGGGTGTTCTTCCTCGTCCTCGCCGTGCTCAACGAGGTGTTGCGTGCGCAGATGACCTTCGAAGGCTGGCTGTGGGCGAAGATCTGGGTGTTCCTGCCGCTGACCTTCCTGTTCACATTCAGTCAGATCCCGATGCTGCTGAAGAACGGGCTGAGTTTCGAGGAAAAGGACGAGCCGCTCAAGGACGAGCCGCCTACGGGGTGAGGCCCTCTTCTCTCGCGATTTTCGCACGGTATGCAAAGGTGATCAGCGGCATCAATGCGACAGACGCGGCGGTTGCCACGGCAAGCGCTCCGGTGACGTAATTCAGGCCGAACTTCGAACCTGCGCCCCACCACGTGTACCAAGCCCCGGCGCAGACAATTCCGCAGGCGACCGTCAGCACAAATGACGACCGCGGCGATCGCTCGCGCAGCAGAAACTCGAAGACGAGCGCAGTGCAAAGGCTCGGCACGAAGCCTGCCGCCATGATCGTCTTGAGCAGCAAGACCGGGCCGGCCAGCACGCCCAGTAGGGGGACAATCGTCAACAGCGTGAAGACCGAAAATCCGAAGAGCGGCAAAACCACCGCCCACCCAAGCGCACGCAAAATGGCAAACAAGGCGGCCTTCATGCTGCAAGGCTAACCCATTGCCGCTAAAGGAAGGTGAAGATCAAATCTCCACTTGGCTCCCCAGCTCCACCACGCGGTTGGTCGGCAGGCGGAAGAACGCCATCGCGCTCGCCGCGTTACGCAGCATCCACGCGAAAAGCTGCTCGCGCCAGATCATCATTCCCGGCTTGCTCGATGGGATCAAGGTCTGGCGCGACAGGAAGAAGCTCGTCTGCATCATGTCGAAAGCGCCGTCGCACAGGGTCAGCGTGCTGAGCAGCTTGGGCACGTCAGTTTCCTCAAGGAAGCCGCAGAAAATAGTCACCCGGTAGAACCCGTTGCCGAGGCTCTTGCAACTGTACCGCTCAGCCTCGTCGACATAGGGCATGCCGCGCACCTGCACCGTCAGGATCAGCACCCGCTCGTGCAGCACCTTGTTGTGCTTGATGTTGTGTAGCAGCGCAGAGGGCACGCCCGAATTGGTCGAGGCCATGAACACCGCTGTGCCGGGCACGCGGGTCGCCGAGTTCTGCGCGCTCTTGGCGAAGATCTCGATCGGCAGCGAGCCTTCGGTCATGCTCGCCCGCATCAGCTCGCGTCCACGCGACCAGGTCGTGAGCAGCGTGAAGATGAGCCCGCCGATCAACAGCGGCACCCAGCCGCCGCTCGGCACCTTGATGAGGTTCGCGCCGAAGTAGGCGACATCGACGATCAGGAAGACGATCACCAACGGCAGGCCCTTCCACAGCGGCCATTTCCACAGCGAGAACAGCACCGCAGCGAGCAACAGCGTGTCGATGAACATCGCCCCTGTCACCGCGATGCCGTAGGCTGCGGCGAGGTTGGTGGAAGACTGGAAGAACAGCACCAGCAGGATCACCATGATCATCAGAGCCCAGTTAATCGCCGGGATGTAGATCTGCCCTGCCGCAGACGCGCTAGTGTGGCGGATCTCCATGCGCGGGATGAAGCCCAATTGGACCGCCTGCTGGGTGAGGCTGAAAGCGCCGGAGATCACCGCCTGACTGGCGATGATGGTGGCGAACAGCGCAAGAATGATCACCGGCACGCGCACCATGTCCGGGATCATCAGGAAGAACGGATCCTTGACCAGCGCTGCAGCCGCCTCGGGCGAGGTCTGCGATAGGATCAGCGCGCCCTGCCCCATGTAGTTGAGCATCAGCGCCGGATAGACGAAGCTCACCCACGAAATTCCAATCGGCTTACGCCCGAAATGTCCCATGTCGGCATACAGGGCCTCGGCCCCGGTCACCGCAAGGACCACGCTGCCGA
Organism: uncultured Alphaproteobacteria bacterium; assembly: GCA_963765775.1. Taxonomy (GTDB): domain Bacteria; phylum Pseudomonadota; class Alphaproteobacteria; order Sphingomonadales; family Sphingomonadaceae; genus Erythrobacter. Next base: position 30,074 of record CAVXXQ010000002.1, on the reverse strand, counting down.
GTGCGACGAAGGCGACGAAGCCGTCGTCTTCGAAAAAGCGCAGCGCGTTAATCGGATTGATCGTCTCAAGAATGATCGACGGATCGGCGGTGAGGTGCATGACACCCAGCACCGCGAGCATCGCAAAATAGGTGAGCATGATCGGGCCGAACAGCTTGCCCACCCGCTCGGTGCCGCGCGACTGGATAGCGAAGAGGCCGAACAGGATCGCTACCGCCGTCGGCACGATCCACGGCTCGAAACCGGGGACGATGTATTTCATGCCCTCAGTCGCGGAAAGCACCGAGATTGCCGGGGTGATCATGCTGTCGCCGTAGAACAACGCAGTGGCGAAGACACCGAGCAGGATCAGCGGCGCTGTCCACACTTTGGTGGCTGAAGTGCGCTTGATGAGTGCCAGCAGCGCTAGGCTACCGCCCTCGCCGCCATTGTCGGCGCGCATGATGGTAATGACGTATTTGACCGTCACCACCATCATCATCGACCAGAAGACGAGGCTCAGCACGCCGTGGATATGGTCTGCATCGGGCGAGATGCCGGGGGCACCGTGATGGGAGGCGAAGGTTTCGCGGAAAGCGTAGAGCGGGCTGGTGCCGATGTCGCCGAACACCACCCCGATCGCGCCGACCATCAGCGCGGCAGTAGAAGCCTGTTTGCCATGACCATGCGCGTGCCCGGGTTGCGGCGCGTCAGCAGGATCGGCGCTCGTAGCTGTGCTGGTCATATCAATCGGATTTCCCGTGTCCCGCGGTACTGCCCATGCGGCGCGGACGAGTCAGCACCGATGTGGCGGCGCGCCTAGCACCAAGGTTTCGCACCTGCAACAACGGTAAGTCAGGGGCCAGGGCACCTGACACCGCCATCACTGCCCCTGCAGCATCGGCGCGCGGGCGATCATATCGTCGAGCCGCGCCACTTCGGCCTTCAAGCCATCCACCCAAGGCGCGTCGGGCGGCGAGTTTTCGAGCAGGCCCGCCCAGACATTGCGTGCGGCGACCACCTCGCCGCTCTGGAGATAGGAGAAGCCGAGGAAATATTCAGCACCCGGATGCTTGGGGTCGATGGCCTTGGCCCGGCCGAAGGCCTGAACGGCGGCCGGCGTCACGAAGCCATCGGCATGACCGACCAGCGCCATGCCGAGCGCCAGCGCGCTCTCCAGATCGCGCGGGTTCTCCTTGAGGCCCCGCTGGAGCAGCGCGGCGGCATCACCGAACTGGCCGCGCCGGGCGAAGGCGTCGGAGGTGACGAGGTAATTGGGCGGCGGCAGGGTGCGGTCGAACAGCGCCGCGCGCCCTTCGACCATTGCAGCGCCGTTCTGGCCCTGCTCGACCGCGCCGGATTTGGGCGCGGCAGGCTGGCCGGGCGAGCCCTGCCAGGCATAGCCCGCAAGGCCGAACACCAGCACCGCGCCGAACAATGTCATCCCCTCGCGCGGGAGCTTGAGCGCCAGCACGGCGAACGCAAAGGCCGCCAGCGCGAGCGCACCGACCGCGAGCCATCCGGCGATCATGCCGCATCTCCTGCATCATCATTGCGCCGCTTGCCGAGCCGCCGCAGCAGCACGCCGCCGACGATCAGGATCACCAGAAGGGGCACGGCAAACAGTGGCCAGGTCGTGGCGCTCACCTCGGGCTCGTAGCTAACGTAGTCGCCGTAGCGCGCAATCAGCCAACTGCGGATTTGCCCGGGGCTCTCGCCAGCGAGGATGCGGCTGCGCACCTGATGGCGCATATCGCCCGCCATCGGCGCATCGCTATCGGCGATGCTCTGCGACTGGCACTTAAGGCAGCGCAGCGTGTGCATCAGCGCGCTCGCCTCGGCTTCGAGCCGCGGGTCTTGAAGCTGGTTATAGGCATAGGGCGCAGGCGGCATGGTGTCCTGCGCCGCGAGCGGTAGCGCAATCACCACGAGGAGGAAGGCCAGAACCTGACGGATCATCGCGCCTTCTCCAGTTCGGCGAGCAGAATGGGCACGTCGCTTTCGCGGATGTCGCCGATGTGCTGGTAGCGGATCATGCCCGCGGCATCGATCACAAAAGTCTCGGGCACGCCCGACGAGCCAATCGCGAGCTGCACTTCGGAGATCTTGTCGCTGCCGATGCGGCTGTAGGGGTTGCCATAGCGGCTAAGGAAGTTAGCGACGTCTTCGGGCCGGTCGCGGATCGCGATACCGACGATTTCGACGCCCTGATTCTTCAGCGCGTCGAGCTGAGGGGCCTCGGCGATGCAGGGAAGGCACCAGCTCGCCCAGATGTTGAGGAGGCGGGGCTTGCCGCCAGCGAAGTCGCTCTTGGCCGCGCCCGGCAGGCCTTCGAAAGCAGCGGGCAGCGCGAAATCGGGCAAAGGCTGGCCGATCATCGTGCTGGCGACGAACTGCTCCTTCTCTTGCGTGAGCATGTAAGCGGCGAGCCCTGCAAAAAACGCGAACATCGCGAGCGGCACCCACAGCCAGAGACGGTTGCGCATCGCAGGCCTACTCTGCCGGAACCGGCGAAGGCACACCGAGGGCTTCGACGTCGGCACGGCGACGAGCACCCTTGGCAACGGCGCTGCGCCGCTTCAAATCGACCTTCACGCGGCCCGCAATCGCCAGCACGCCGCCCAGCGCGACGAGGATTCCGCCGTACCAGATGAAGGTCACGAACGGCTTCCACCACACGCGGATCTGCCAGCGCCCGTCCTCGGCCTGGTTGCCGATCACAACGTAGAGCTGGCCGTTCCACTTGGTCAGCAGCGCGCTTTCGCTGGTCGATTGCGGCGGCGACCAGAAGGTGCGCGCCTGCGGGTTTAGGATCACCGGCGCGCCGCCATCCTCGCGCACGGCAAGCTGTGCTTCGATCGCTGTCCAGTTAGGACCGGCGACCGGGCTCACGCCTTCAAGCGTCACCGCAAAATCGCCGATTTGCTCGGTTCCGCCTGGGGCTACGGCGGCGAGGCGTTCCTTGGAGAAGGCGCCCTCGCAGGCCATGCCGAACAGCGAGACCGCGATGCCAAAGTGGGCGATGACCATGCCCCAGGTGGCGACAGGCACGCGCCCGAGATGGCGGCCGCGCAGAGGCAGGAAGGCCGCCACCGCCAGCGCTGCGGCAAGGCCGAGCCCGAGCAGCGGCAACAGCGGATATTGGCCAAAGAAGCTGACCAGCGCGATTCCCCCGATCGCCAGCGCGGCAATCAGCGCAAACTCGAACTGGAGGCGCGCGGGCTTGTCGCTCTTCCAGCGCAGCAGCGGACCGACCGCCATCACCAACAGCATGGGAACCGCAAAGATCGCCGACGCCGGATTGAAGTACGGCGGACCGACCGAAACGCGCACATCGAACGCCTCGGTCAGCAGCGGGTAGAGCGTGCCCAGAAGCACGATCGCCAGGATCGCCGAGAGCATCACGTTGTTGAACACCAGCGCGCCTTCACGGCTGACGACGGCAAAGCGCTTGCCCTCGGCCACGTCGCCAGCCCGCAGGGCGAAGATCGTCAATGCCCCGCCGATATAGATGCCGAGAAGTGCGAGGATGAAGGCCCCACGCTCGGGATCGACCGCGAAGGCGTGGACAGACGTCAGAACGCCAGATCGCACGAGGAAGGTGCCAAGCATCGACATCGAGAAAGCCAGCACGCCAAGCATGATCGTCCACGTTCGCAGGGCGTCGCGCGCGGCTAGCACGCTCACCGAATGCATCAGCGCGGTCGCGGCGAGCCACGGCATCAGCGAGGCGTTCTCGACCGGGTCCCAGAACCACCAGCCGCCCCAGCCGAGCTCGTAATAGGCCCAGTAAGAACCCGCGGTAATCCCCAGCGTCAGCAGCACCCATGCACCCAGCACCCAGGGCCGCATCACGCGGGCGAAGGAGGGGTTGACCTCGCGGGTCATCAGCGCGCCCATCGCGAGACTGAAGGCGACGGACAGCCCCACATAGCCCGCGTAAAGCGTCGGCGGGTGGATCGCGAGGCCAATGTCCTGCAGCAGCGGGTTGAGACCGTTGCCCTCAGCCGCAGGGACCGGCAGGCGCTCAAACGGATTGGATGAGAGCAGCAGGAAGGCATAGAAGCCCAGCGCCACGAAGCCCTGCACCGCCAGCGACGCGCCCATCGTGCGTTCCGGCAGGCGCTTTTCGAAAAGCGCCAGAATGCCGCCTGAAGCGGCCAGTACGCCGACCCACAGCAGCATCGAGCCTTCGTGGTTTCCCCATGTGCCGCTGAGCTTGTAAATCAGCGGCTTCATTGAGTGCGAATTGGTCGCCACCAGTTTGAGCGAGAGGTCGGTGGTGGCAAAGGCCCACAGCAGCATGGCAAAGGCCAGGATCGCAAGGCCAGCCTGCACCACCGCAGCAGGGCGAGCGTAGATCGCGAGCGGGTTGACCTCGCCAGCCGCGGCCTTGAGCGCGAACCCGCCCGAGACCATCTGCAACACCGCCAGCGCGGCGGCGAGCCACATGGCGGCCAATCCGATCTCGGCACTCATCTTTTGGCCCTCGCCCCTATCGCTGTCACTGCATACCGACTGTGGTGTCAGCGGCCATTTTGGCGGCCTGCTCGGTGCCCATGCCCTCGAGTTCGCGCGGCACGTAGTTCTCGTCATGCTTGGCGAGCAGGTTGGTTGCCATGAACACGCCGTCGGGGCCGATGCTGCCCTCCGCGACCACACCGGAACCCTCGACGAAGAGATCGGGCAGGATGCCGCTGTAGCGCACCGGGACCGCGTCGGCGGTGTTGCCGGTGACGAGGAAGTTGACCGTCACGCCGTCAGCTTCGGTCTTGATCGAGCCCTTCTGCACCATCCCGCCAAGGCGCACCGCCTGGCCGACCGCCGGAGGCTCGGACGCCATCTGTTCGGGCAGGTAGAAATAGTTCGCCTGATTGCGCAGGCCCCAGGCCGCGAGCAGGCCCGCGCCGACAATCGCGAGCAGCGCGATCACTACGAGAATCAGACGTTGATGCTTAGCCTTCATCCCATATCCCTTGAGGTCAGCGCCGCTTCGTCGCGTCGCGCCGCGCTTCGGCTTTGCGCATAGCGCGCCACGCCCAGAAGACGAGCGCAATCAATGCAACAACCGCGACGCCGTAGGCGAGCCACACGAAGTCCCACTGGTTGAGGTCTTCGCGCATCACGCCCGCTCCATCACAGCGACAGGCGCAGGCCCATCGTCATCAAGCGCGCGGCGGCGCAGGCGCGCTTCGACCTGCGCTTCGGCGATCAGAGCGCGCATCCGCATCAGGACAATCGCACCGAACAGAAGCGAGAAGCCCACGACGGCGATCAGCAGCGGGACGAGGAAGGTCGCTTCGATCGCGCTCTTGCCCGCCGTAATGCTCGGCGGCTGGTGGAGCGAGTTCCACCACACCACCGAACGGTTGATGATCGGCACGTTGATGGCGCCAACAATGCCGAAAATTGCGGCGATCTTGCTCGACGAGCCTTCGCGCTCGGTCGCTTCGGACAGGGCGATGTAGCCTGCGTAGAGGAACAGCAGCACCAGCATCGAGGTCAGCCGCCCGTCCCACTCCCACCAGGTGCCCCATGTCGGGCGGCCCCAGATCGAGCCGGTCGCAAGGCAGATCGCGCAGAACACCATGCCCGGCACCGCAATCGCGCGCGCGGAGATGGCGGCAAGCGGGTGCTTCCAGATCAGCAGCATGGCCGATGAAATCGCGATTCCGCCCCAGCCGCCCATGCCGAGCCATGCAGCGGGCACGTGGATGTACAGGATGCGCACCGTGTCGCCCATCAACCGGTCCGGCGGGACCATGAACAGGCCCCACGCCACCGCGCCGATGGACAGCACTAGACCGCTCCAGAACAGGAGCGGCGTGAGCCACTTCGCGAGGCCCAGAAATCGGGTTGGATTGGCGTAAATGTGCATGATGATCGCGTCTGGCCCAGCTTTTAGCCTTACACCCGTTCCCGACAAGAGCGCAAATGGGCCGAGCGCGGAATTGTTCCCGCTGCGGCCCTTTGCATTTAGCCCCGCCCGATGAGCTTCTGCGCCATGCGGTCGGCGACCACATCCGAGCTGACGCCGGTGCTGTCGCTCTCCTGCCAGATCGACTCGAGCCGTCCGGGGATTTGCGCGACCAGTGCATTGACCTCGGAAACTTCGCCGGTGCGGCCTTCGCGGCGGGCGAGATATTCGGTGGCAACCGAGATGATGCCTCCGGCGTTGATCACGTAGTCGGGCGCATAGAGAATGCCGCGCGCGGCAAGCTTGGCGCCGTGCTCCGGACGGGCGAGCTGGTTGTTCGCCCCGCCCGCGACAATCGCGCAATCGAGCGCGGCGATGCCCGCATCGTCGAGGATCGCGCCCAGCGCATTGGGGCTGAAGACGTCGCAGGCGGTCGCCATGATCGCGTCCGAGCTGACAGCCACACCGCCGAGGTCGTTTGCCAGCGCGGCGGCCCGCTCGGCATTGATGTCGGCGAGGGTCAGCTTCGCGCCGTCTTTCGCCAGCAGCCTGGCAACGCCGCCGCCGACCGAGCCTGTGCCCTGCACGGCGACATGGACGCCCGAAACGCTGTCCTTGCCGAGCTTCTGGCGCACCGCCGCCTTGATGCCGAGATAGATGCCGTATGCCGTGAACGGGCCGGGATCGCCGCCCGCGCTGCCCTCACCCGCCACTGGCAGGCCCGAGACATGCGCGGTGCGCTTGGAGACCGCGACCATGTCCGCTTCGGAAATGCCCACGTCCTCGGCGGTGACATAGCGTCCGCCCAGCGCCTCGACCGCGTCACCGAAGGCTGCGAGCATTTCGGGGGTCTTGATGCGCTGCTCATCGGCAAGGATCACGGCCTTGCCGCCGCCCATCGGCAAGCCGGCCATCGCGTTCTTGTAGCTCATGCCCCGCGACAGGCGCAGCGCATCACGCATTGCACCGGCAGGGTCGTTGTAATGCCAGAAACGGGTGCCGCCCGCGCCGGGGCCCATGTGGGTCGAATGAACCGCAATGATCGCCGTTAGCCCGCTCGCCCGGTCATGGACCAGCTGCACCAATTCGTGCGCGTCGAAATCGGGCTCGGCCCAAAATGCGGTCATATCGTGTCCCTTATGGGGCACGGTTTCGACAGCAGCAGGGGAGAAATGGGGCGATCGACGGGGTTTGAACCCGCGACCTCCGGTACCACAAACCGGCGCTCTAACCAACTGAGCTACGATCGCCACACGCCCCTGCTTGCAAACCACCATTCCGGTCGCTGCCAAGCCCGTGCGAGAAGCGCGGCTTTACGCGAGGCAGACGCACCGTCAAGTGTGCTGGCAAGGGAGGCGCGCCTCTTGCACAATCACCCTTTCAAGGGAAGCGAAAACTGTTTTACGGGTAGGTACACGCAACATTATTTCGTGGCCGCCAATTCTTGCCTTGGCGCGTCCCTCTTCTATTCTGCCGCACGTCATGACGCCGAACACCGAATCCATCGCGGCACGCCTTGTCGCCCAGCCCGGCATTCAGCGTGTGCCCACGCCCAACGCCGAACTGTTCCAGTACCGGCAACTTGTCGACGAGCGGCTCGCCGCCGATCTGATCGCGCTGATCGATGCGGGCCGCCGACCCTCGACCATCGCCGACGACAATGGGGACCCCACCTTTCGCACCAGCGAGACCTGCGATCTTGAAGCCTCGCTCACGCCTGTGCAGCAGATCGAGGCGATGATCACCGATCTGTCGGGCATCGACCCGGCTTATGGCGAGCCGCTTCAGGGCCAGCGCTATGCGCAAGGGCAGGAGTTTAAGGCCCACACCGACTATTTCACCCCGGGCGGGCGCGATTATGAGCGCTACTGCGCGCTTTCGGGCAACCGAACGTGGACCTTCATGGTCTATCTGAACGATGTCGCCGCCGGGGGCGCGACCCGGTTCAAAATGATCGACAAGATGTTCCAGCCCGAGGCGGGAAAGCTCCTGTGCTGGAACAACCGCCTCGCTGACGGAGCGGTCAATCCCGCGACTCTCCACCACGGAATGAAGGTCAGGAAGGGCGTCAAATACGTGATCACCAAATGGTACCGCGAGAAGGTGTGGCAGGAGTGAGGCACCGCCCCGCCCTCCTCACGGATTGGCGACGCTGAGATTGAGCCCCACGGCACCGATCAGAATCATCGCGATAAACCCGAACTGCAGCGCGCTCAGCCGTTCATCAAACGCGAAGATTCCGATAATGGCGGCAGCGACGATGCCGACGCCCGACCAGATGGCATAAACCATCCCCACCGGCAGCACCTTCATCGCCGGAGCGAGCGCCCAGAAGCATGTCGAGTAGCAGCCCATCGACAGCATCCCCCACTGCCATTTCTCAAACCCGTTCGACAGCTTGAGAAAGAACGTGCCGGTCACTTCAAGCGCGATCGCAATGGCGAGGAAGATCCAAGCGTTCATAGACGCGGAAATTATCATACAAACGCATGCATACAAACGAAAAAGGCGACCCCGTCAGGCCGCCTTCCTCCTGCGGCCCGAAAGCCGCAAACTGGTCCGCGCAAGCCCGCAGGCCGCGCAGTTGTCCGAGTACTTACTTCTTGAGGCTGAGGCCCCCGAAGCGCTTGTTGAACTGGGCCACGCGGCCGCCTTCCGACGCCTGCTGACGGCCACCGGTCCAAGCCGGGTGGCTGAGGGGATCGATTTCGAGCGACATCGTGTCGCCTTCCTTGCCCCAGGTCGAGCGGGTCTGATATTCGGTGCCATCGGTCATCTTGACCGTGATCATGTGGTATTCGGGGTGACCTTCGGCCTTCATGACGTGTGTCCTTTGCAGCGTGGCGCCGGTACCGACCGGCGCAGCTATGAAACGAGAGCGCGCGCCTTAGTGAGGATTGCAGCGCAATGCAACCTCGGATGACGAGCCATGCCTTCAGGCCGGCGGATCAACCATCATGGCGGTGAACTCCACCTCGCAGGTCGTCTTGCCTTCGACGCTAGCAACACCCTTGAACTTGAAGACGCGGCTGCGCTTCTGGGTGAACTCGACGTGGAGGTCGAGCAGGCAGCCCGGGGTCACAGGCGCGCGGAACTTGGCGTTCTCGATCCCCATGAAGATCACCAGCTTGCCTGTGCCCGCCAGTTCCATCGTCTCGATCCCGAGGATGCCGGCGGCCTGCGCCAGCGCCTCGATCTGGAGGACACCGGGCATGATCGGCGCGCCGGGGAAATGGCCCTGGAAGAACTGCTCGTTCATGCTCACGGCCTTGATCGCGTGAATCCGCTCACCGAGCGTGATAGCTTTCACACGGTCGACCAGAAGCAGCGGGTAACGATGCGGCAAGGCCTTGAGGATCTTGACGATGTCGTAATCCAGCGCCTGCGCCGGCTCGCTACCCGCTTCACTCATGATCTTGGCTCCGTCAGCTCAGCTCAGCGGCCAGCCGGCGCGGCCGGATCGGCGGGCGCGGCCTGCTGCTGCTGCGCGGCCTGCTGCTGCTGAAGGTACTGCGCGGTGATCAGACGCTGCTGGATCTGCTGGTAGATCGTCACCGCTTCTTGGGTCGGCTGCCAGTCTGCGGGCGGAACCACACCGACTGCCGGCACCTTCACGTTAAGCGCGGTGACCACGGCCTGCGTGATGTCGGCTTCTGCCGGCGCGAACAGCAGCGAGCCCGGATCGAGCACGATCTTGATCTGCTGAGCCTTGGTCACTTCTTCCAGCACGCCGCCGAACTGCTGCAGCACCTGCTCGGTCGCGAAGATGCGGCCGCCGTCGATCTGGCCGGTCAGGCCCTGGATGTCCCGCTCGAGGACTTCCATCTTGGGCAAGTCGGGCGACTTCTTCATCGCTGCCAGCTCGGTATCGTCGACCTGCTTATCGGCGTTCTTGTCGTACTTGGCGAGCAGCGCCTGACGCTCCGTCGCCTTCACGCGGCGCAGATCGATCTGCTGGGCGTAGGTGGTGTCGACCTGCGCGTAGGCGGCCTGAAAGGCGGTGGTGCCGATCACGGCGCGCGGAACGTCGACCGTGGCGATCTTCCCGTCGACCTGAGCGTGCGCGGGCGTGGCCACAGCGGCAGCCATCATCAGGCCAGCCGGTGCAAGAATCTTGGCAAGACGTGTCATCAGAATTGAGTTCCTACGTTGAAGGTAAAGCGCCGCTCGTCGTCGCCTTCGACCTTGCGAATGGTCTGGGCGAAGTCGATGCGGAACGGACCGAAGGGCGAGTTCCAGTTGACCCCGACCCCAGCCGTGATGCGCGGGGTCGGCGAGTTCCCGAGGAAGAGCTCGCGAATGTTTGAGTTCTGCTGGATCAGGCGGATGTTGGGCGAGCCGTCTGGCTGGGTCGGATTGACCGTCGTCGTCGCCGTACCGACGATCTGGAAAAGCTCTTGGCCCATGTCGTTGCGCAGCGGAGTGCCGGCCGGGTTGTTGGTCAAGACCGGTTGTTCGACCCCCCACAGCGCGCCGACGTCGGCCCAGATCGAAGGCCGCAGGCCCAACTCGCGCGCACCGCTACCGAGCGGAATTTCGAGCTCGGCGCGGCCGAGGTAATAGTTGCGCCCGCCGATCGCGTCATCACGCACCTGGTTCCGCTCGGTGAAATAGAGGATGTTGCCACTCGCATCGAGCAACGGTCGCCCGAGGTTATCAAGCTGCGAGGTCTGGGTGAGGATGCGCGGACCAACGCCGCGGATCGCAAAGCCGCGGAACTGCGGTTCACCAAGGAAGAAGCGGTCGGTGAGGAAGACGTCGTCGACCCCCGCACCCGGACGTTCCTTGAGCGGAATGATCGTGCCGCCCTCGGCCAGCACCGAGAAAATGAAGCCCGAATTGCCGACGTTCCAGAACTGCTGCGCGCGGCCGCGGAAGCGGACATAGCGCACGTCGCCGCCGAGACCCGCGAATTCACTGCTCAGCGAGATCGTCTTGCCGCGCGAGGGGCGCACGCGCGAGTTCAACGAGTTGTAGTTAAGGCTGAGACCGACAATCGAGCTCAACCGCGAGCCGATCGAATCGCACAGGAAACGCCCGGCCCTGAGCGGATCACACTCGGCGATGCCATCGCCGTTGATGTCGGAGAAGAACAGGTTCTGATCGAGCGTCACGTCGTCATAATTGAGCGTGTAGCTGCCGATCAGCGACATGTACTCGGTCAGCGGCACGCCGGCACGTGCCGAGAAGCCGGTGGTCGCCTGCTTGAAGGTCGTGTTGCGATTGTTGCCGGTGAAGTTGAACTGGTTGAAATCGCGCCGGTAGAGATCGATCCCGCCAGAGATGTTGCGATCAAAGATATAGGGGTCGGAGAAGCTGACCTGCGCCGAACGCGAGAACTGCGAGTAGTTGACCGAAAGCCCGATTGTCTGGCCGCGTCCGCGGAAGTTGCGCTGGCGGATCGAGCCCGCAAGGATGAACTGCTCGATCGACGAGAAACCGGCCGAGAACTGCAGCTCGCCAGTCGGCTTTTCCTCGACATTGGCTTCAAGCACGATGCGGTCCGGCGCAGAACCTTCGGACTGCTTGACCTCGAAATTCTCCTGGAAATAGGCCAGCGAATTGACGCGCGCATTGGTGCGCTGCACCGTGAGGCTGTTGAAGGCGTCGCCCTCCGCGATGCGGAACTCGCGGCGGATGACCTTGTCCTGGGTGAGCGTGTTGCCGTTGACGTCGACCCGCTCGACATAGACGCGCGGCGCCTCGCGCAGCACGAAGGTCACGTTCATCTTGAGGCTTTCGGGGTCGCGCTTGAAGCGCGGCTGCACGTCGGCGAAGGCATAGCCGAAGCGGCCCGCCAGCTCGGTCAGCTGCTCGACCGTGTCTTCGACGGTCTTGGCGTTGTAGAAATCGTCCGACTTCATCGGCAGGTTGGCGCTCATCGACTCGCTGTCGAAGTCGCGCAGCTGGCTATCGACCTTGACCTCGCCGAAGGTGTAACGCTCGCCTTCCTCGACCACATAGGTGATGATGAAATCGCGCTGGTCAGGCGTGAGCTCGGCCACCGCCGAAACCACGCGGAAGTCGGCATAGCCTTCGGTCAGGTAGAACTGGCGCAGCTTCTGCTGGTCGAAGGCGAGACGATCGGGATCGTAGCTGGTGTTCGAGCTGAAGAAGCTGGTGAGGCGCGCCTGTTTGGTCACCATCTCGCCGCGCAGCGCGCCGTCTGAGAACTTCTCGTTGCCGAGGATGTTGATCTGGCGGACCTTGGACTTGGGCCCTTCGGTAATTTCGAACACCACGTCGACGCGGTTCTGCGGCAGCTGCACCATCTTCGGCTCGACCTGCGCGGCAAACCGGCCCTGGCGCTTGTAGAGCTCGATGATGCGCGCCACGTCGGCACGGACCTTGGAGCGGGTGAAGATCTGCCGCGGAGCGAGCTTGATCTCGGGCACGATCTTGTCGTTCTTGAGGCGCTTGTTGCCTTCAAGCACGATGCGGTTGATCACCGGGCTTTCGGTCACGGTGATGACGACATTGCCGGCATCGTTGCGGATCGAAAAGTTGGTGAACAGCTCGGTCGCGCCGAGATCCTTCAGCGCCTCGTCAGCCGCGGTCGAGGTGTATTCCTGACCGACGCGCAGGCGAATGTAGCTGAGGATGGTGGTCGGCTCGAGACGTTCGGCCCCGACCACGCTGATCGAATTGATGGTGCTGCCCCGCGCCGGAGCGGCAGGTGCGGGCGCCGGTGTGGCAGCCGTTGCGGGCGCAGGCTGCGCGTCTTGCGCAAAGGCGAGCGAGGGCATCCCGGCCAACATCGAGCCGCAGCACAGCAGCCCCGCCAGACGCAGCGCCGGGCGATGGGCAACAAGGTTGCGGTTCACCGGCGCTGTGCCCGTCATGCTCAATCGGTTCATGCAGCTAAAATCCCGTTCTCAACCTGTGCGCCGCAGGCCATGCCAGCCCGCCGCGTGCCATTCTGCCAGCCGCATGATGCGCCTGCCCGGACCCGGTCCCAATTCTTGCGACGCCTCTGCCCGATGTACCCCGCGCAATCAAGCCGCGTGGCCTGCGTGCATCGCGCGTTTCCACCGTGCGGTCAGCTTCCGAACACGGGGAGCGCGATAATGTCATTCACCGTCACCACCGCCATCAGCATCAGCACCAGCGCAATGCCGGTACGGTAGGCCCACTCGGTCGCCTGCGGTCCGGCTGGCTTGCGGCGGATCGACTCAGCCAGATAGAACATCAGATGCCCGCCATCGAGCGCGGGGATTGGCAAGAAGTTGATGAATGCCAAATTAAGCGAAATGAGCGCGGCGAAATGGATGAAGGCCGCAGCCCCCATGCTCATCTGCTCGCCCGAGTACTTGGCGATCTTGAGCGGCCCGCCCAGTTCCTTGACCGAGCGTTCGCCGCTGACGATCTGGCGGATGCCGGTGATCATCATGCCGGTGAAGTCCCAGCTCTGCTTGACCGCGAGCGGCACCGCGTCAAAGACGCCTACCTTTTCAAGTTCATACTTGCCACCAGCAGGCGCGATGCCGACCAGCCCTTCGGAACTGATGTTACCGAAGTTGTCCTTGTTCTCGACCCGCGCGGTGGTGAGCGGATAGTCGATCCGCTGGCCTGCGCGCTCGATGGTGAACACCATGCGCGCGGACGGATTGAGCGCGACCTTGATCTTCAAAGCGGTGAAGTCGTTGATCGGCTGCCCGTCGATTGCCACGACAATATCGCCCACCTGCAAGCCAGCCGCCTCAGCAACGCTGCTTTCGGAGAACGCGCCGATGGTGCGCGAATCCTCGACACCGACGATCACCGGCTTGCCGTAGATAGCAAAAAAACCTGCGAAGATGGCGATGGCGAGCAGCAGGTTCGTGACCGGCCCGGCGGCGACGATCAGCGCGCGCTTCCACAAGGCGGCGTGCTGGAAGCTGCCTTCCTCTGCAGGGGCATCGGGGTCCGGCACGCTTGCCGGGTTCATGTCGCCCTTGAACTGGACATAGCCGCCAAGCGGCAGCGCAGAAAGCTTCCAGCGGGTGCCCTGCTTGTCGGTAAAGCCCGCCAGCTCCTTGCCGAAGCCGACCGAGAAGGCGTCGGCCTTCACGCCGAACAGGCGTCCGACCAAGAGGTGGCCGAGTTCATGCAGGGTGACGAGCGGCCCGAGCAGCAGCACGAAGCCGACCACGTACATCCAGAAAGGGGGCGATTCAAACAAGGGCACTGGTCTCCAGCAGGCTGAGCGCTTGCCTGCGAGCGGATTGGTCGACGGCGAGCACTTCTTCCAGGTTAGCCGGGCGCGGCGCATCGTTACTGCGCACAAGCGTCTCTTCAACCAATGCGGCGATACGGGTGAACCTGATCTGACCGGCGAGGAAGGCGGCGACCGCAACCTCGTTGGCAGCGTTGAGGATCGCCGAGGCCGAACCGCCTGCCCTGATCGCCTCGCGGGCGAGGCGCGTGGCCGGGAAGCGCTCCTCGTCGGGGGCAAAGAAAGTCAGCTCGCCAATCGCGGCCAGATCCAGCGGCGCAAGCGGCGTTTCCATGCGCTGCGGCCAGGCAAGGCACGAGGCGATCGGCACGCGCATGTCCGAAGGGCCGAGCTGCGCCAGCGTCGACCGGTCGCGGAATTCGACCATCGAGTGGATCACGCTCTGCGGGTGGATGACGATGCCGAGCCGGTCGAAGCCGACCGGGAAGAGATGATAGGCCTCGATATATTCGAGCCCCTTGTTCATCATCGTAGCGGAATCGACGCTGATCTTGGCGCCCATCGACCAGTTGGGGTGCGCCACCGCCTCAGCCGGAGTGGCAGCGTGGAGGCGCTCGGCCGACCACGTGCGCAAGGGCCCGCCGCTGGCGGTGAGCGTGATCTTCGCCACGTCCTCGATGCGGTTACCATTGAGGCACTGGAAGATCGCGTTGTGCTCGGAATCGGTGGGCAGCAGCGTCGCGCCGTGCTTGGCGGCGGCCTGCATCATCACCTCGCCCGCCGAAACGAGCGCTTCCTTGTTGGCCAGCGCGATGGTGCCGCCGCGCTCGATCGCCGCCATCACTGGGGCAAGCCCTGCGCAGCCGACAATCGCCGCGACCGTCATGTCCACAGGCCGCGCCGCAGCATCGACCAGCGCCTGACGTCCACCGGCCGCCTCGATCCCGCTGGAGCCAAGCGCATCGCGCAGTTCAGGGAGACAACGCTCGTCGCCGACCACCGCCAGTTTTGCATCGAATTCGATCGCCAGCGCCGCCAGTTCCGCCGCGCTGCATTGCGCCGTCAGCGCCTCGATGCGCCATTCTGCGCGGTTGCGCCGCACCAGATCGAGCGTCGAAGCGCCGATCGAGCCGGTGGCGCCGAGCAGGGTAAGGACACGCGTCATAATTCCTTCATCCCAGCAAAGTGGGCACGGTGGCAATCACAAACAGCATAAAGAACACCGCGAGGAAGCCGTCGAGCCGGTCGAAAAGCCCGCCATGTCCCGGAATGAGATTGCCGGAATCTTTCACGCCGGCCCGCCGCTTCATCCAGCTTTCAAAGAAATCGCCGACCTGCGCGACCACCGCGATCAGCACGCCGCCAATCACCGCCATCGCCAGCGCCATCGCGCTTGTGCCGGGAGCCGCGGCCGGGCCGAAATCGGCGAGTTCGACCGCCACGCCCAGCAACGCCGCCAAGGTCGCTCCGCCGCCAAGGCCCGCCCAGGTTTTGGCCGGGCTGATTTTGGGCGCGATCTTCGGCCCGCCGATAGCGCGTCCGGCGAAATACGCCCCCACATCGACCGCGACGATCGGAAGGATGAACACGATGAGCACCTCGAGCGGTCCGTATCCCGATTGCAGCGGGTCGAAGGGCAGCACTTGCCGCCCGTTGCGCACAGCCAGCAAGGCGGTGGCCGCGCCGCCGATGTAAACCACGCCGCCAAAGAACCACAGCGTCTCGCCCAGCCCCTTGCGGCCGAAGCGGGCGATCAGCTTGTTCCATTCCCACAACACGCCAAGCGCGAGCAGCACCACGAAGGCCGTCCAGAACCAGCCGCCCAGCCATAGCGCGCCTCCGGCCAGCACCAGCATGACGATCGCGGAAGCGAACCGCACCGGCAGGTCGGAGACGCCCGCCTTGGGATCGCGCACCCGCGCGTTACCGTCCGCCATAGCGCCGCTCCCTCCGCGCAAAATCATCCAGCGCTTGTGTCAGATGCGCAGGCTCGAAATCGGGCCACAGCGTGTCGACGAACAGCATCTCGGCATAGGCTGCCTGCCACAGCAGGAAGTTCGACAGGCGCACCTCGCCGCTGGTGCGGATGAGCAGGTCGAGCGGCGGAAGATCGGCGGTGTCGAGATGCGCAGCGATGCTCTCGATGGTGACATCGCCCTCGCCTGCCGCCTTGGCCGCAGCGCGCGCGATTTCGTGCTGGCCGCCGTAATTGAGCGCCACGGCCAGCGTCTGCGTGCCGTTCGCGGTCTGCGCCAGCGCGTCTTCGAGCATGGCGACAATGTCGGGCGCGAGGCTCTGCCAGTCGCCGATGATCTTGAGCTTCACATTGTTGGCGATGAATTCGGGGAGGTCCGATTTGATGAACCTGCGCATCAGGTTCATCAGGTCATCGACCTCGTCGTCGGAACGCTTCCAGTTCTCCGAGGAGAAGGCGTAAAGCGTCAGGCACTCCAGCCCGGTCGGCGCCAGGCTGCGCACCAGCCGCCGCACCGCCTCGACCCCGCGCTGATGCCCGACCGCGCGCGGCAGCGCCCGCTTCTTGGCCCAGCGGCCATTGCCATCCATGATGATGGCGACATGTCTGGCGCGCGATTGGTCCAAGCTCTCTCCCATCATCCTTTATCGCATCACTGCGTCAGGATTTCCTGTTCCTTCTTGGCCGCCGCCTCGTCGGTTTCCTTGACGAATTGATCAGTCAGCTTCTGGACCTGCTCCTCGGACCGCTTGCGATCATCCTCGGAGATTTCCTTCTTCTTCTCGTCGGTCTTCAGGCTTTCCATTGCGTCGCGGCGCACGTTGCGGATCGCGATCTTGGCCTTTTCGGCATATTGCCCGGCCAGCTTGGCGAGTTCCTTGCGGCGATCCTGCGTCAAGTCGGGGATCGGCAGGCGCAAGGTCTGGCCGTCGATGATCGGATTGAGACCAAGGTTGGCGTGGGCGATGCCCTTTTCCACGGGAGTCATGTTCGACTTGTCCCACACCTGCACGCTGAGCATGCGCGGTTCGGGCGCCGACACAGTGGCGACCTGCGACAGCGGCATCATCGAGCCATAGACCTCGACCATCACGGGATCGAGCAGGGAGGTGTTCGCACGGCCCGTGCGCAGGCCCTGAAGATCACTCTTGAGAGCCTCGACAGCGCCCTTCATCCGGCGCTCGACATCGGCCTTGTCATATTGCGGCATGGCTGGTGTTTCCTTCGATTTCAGCTGGCTTGAACAATGGTCTGGACGCCCTCGCCCGCAAGAACACGGGCAAGGTTGCCCTTTTCGCGGATCGAGAAGACCACGATCGGGATCTTGTTGTCGCGGCACAGCGCCACGGCAGACGCGTCCATCACCTTGAGATTGTCTGCAAGGACGCGGTCGTAAGTGACGGTATCGAAACGCACAGCGTTCGGATTGTGCTTGGGATCGCTGTCGTAAACGCCGTCAACGCTGGTGCCCTTGAGCAGCGCGTCGCACTTCATTTCGGCAGCCCGCAGCGCAGCGCCGCTGTCAGTGGTGAAATAGGGCGCGCCGACACCGGCGGCGAAGATCACCACGCGGCCCTTTTCCAGATGGCGCTCGGCGCGGCGGCGGATCACCGGCTCGCACACCTTGTCCATCTCGATCGCGGACTGCACGCGGGTCGGCACGCCGCACTGTTCCAGCGCGTTCTGCATCGCCAGCGCGTTCATCACGGTCGCGAGCATCCCCATGTAGTCGGCCTGCGCGCGGTCCATGCCCTTGGCCGCCCCTGCCATCCCGCGGAAGATGTTGCCGCCGCCGATGACGAGGCAGATTTCGAGCCCGCTGTCCTTGGCCGCCTTCACTTCCTTGGCGAGCTCGGCAACGAATTCAGGGTCGATCCCGAACTGCTGGTTCCCCATCAAGACCTCGCCCGAAAGTTTCAGGAGGACGCGCTTGATCGTGGGGAAGGACATGGGGCGGCTGACTTTCTGGCGGAAACTGGCTAGCGGGGGCCTTTATCGGGGTGTCACCGTGCTGCCAAGAGGATAGCGGCGCACTGCTGGCAATGAGATTGATTTGAAGGCAGGCAACGCTTCAGGTTGAACCATGCCCTTTCCGTCCCGCGAGGATCCAGCGCGTTGCATAGGTAGCGATGTACGCTAGCACCCATACCACAGCGGCGAGTGCAAAAGAGAAGCCCACGTACGTCGCGTAAGAAAGCTGGCTTCGAATTTCGCTATTGATCGCCAAGGTCCGCGCTTCCAAGCATGATTTCTGCTCGGATAGAAAATCCTCCGGCTTGGCCTTTTCTGCCAATTGCCAGCAGGCTTGGCTGGAGTTGGCTTCTAAGAACTTGCTGAAATTGTAATTATCGCGGCCAACAAATACCAGCGGTGCAATTACCAACCACAAAACGGTCAAAACTATGCCTAAACGGTTCCATACATTCAGCTTGCGCATGCCATCCCCCTACGGGCTCCGGTTAGCATTTGAATCCCATTTTTGTAAGGCTCTCGGACAGCGACCGTGAGTTCGTCGACTTAAGGGCGTGGCGCTTCTAACCGGTGCGGGGCTCGGCACCAGCCTGCTGCCTGTGCGCCTGTTCACCCACCCGGAAATCTGGCTGATCGAAATACGGCCGCCGCAGCGCTGAGCTGCGACGGCCGTTTTCGTATTCGTGAGAAGAAGGCTTAGCCCTTGAGGGTCGCTGCCACTTCCGCAGCGAAGTCGACTTCTTCCTTCTCGATGCCTTCGCCCAGCTGGTAGCGCACGTAGTCGACCAGCTTGATCGACTTGCCCGCGTCCTTGGCGGCCTTGGCGATGTACTCTTCGACCGTGGCCTTGCCGTCCTTGACGAAGATCTGGCTGAGCAGCGCGTTTTCCTTGGCGAACTTCTTCACCGCGCCTTCGACCATCTTGGCCTGCACGTCGGCGGGCTTGCCGCTTTCGGCAGCCTTTTCGCCAGCGATCTTGCGCTCACGCTCGATCACGTCGGCGTCGAGGCCGTCGGCATCCAGCGCCTGCGGGAACATGGCGGCAGCGTGCTGGGCGATGTCCTTGCCCAGCATCGTCAGTGTCGCAGCATCGGCATCGCTCTCAAGCGCGACGAGCACGCCGATCTTGCCGAGGCCGTCACCAGCCGCGTTGTGGATGTAAGGCACGACCGCGCCCTGCGTCACGGACACGAGCTTGATGCGGCGGATCTGCTGGTTCTCGCCGATGGTGGCGACGTTCTCGGTCAGCTTGTCGCCGACAGTGCCGCCTTCGGGATAGGCAGCCGCCTTCAGCGCCTCGACATCGACAATGCCCTGCGCCAGCGCAACAGCCGTCGCGTTGCGCACGAAGCTCTGGAACTGGTCATTCTTCGCAACGAAGTCGGTTTCCGAGTTGATCTCGATAGCCACGCCCTTGGTGCCCTCGACGAGCACGCCGACCAGACCTTCGGCCGCGGTGCGGCTCGACTTCTTCTGGGCGGTGGCGAGGCCCTTGGCGCGCAGCGCGTCAACGGCCGCTTCGATGTCGCCGCCGGCTTCGGTCAGCGCCTTCTTGGCGTCCATCATGCCAGCGCCGGTGCGCTCGCGCAGCTTCTTCACATCGGCGACGGAAATATCGGCCATGAGAAATTCCTTTTCGTGTGTTGTTCGGGCGCCCGGCCCCGCCGTTCCCGAATGGGAGGCAATGCCGGGCGCGCTAAAGAGGGAATGTGACGCGGAAGCGACGCCGTGTGTCGCCGCTGCCGCGTTCAGAAAGATCAGGCTTCGGTTGCTTCCGCAGCCGGTTCTTCAGCCACCGGTTCGTCGGCAACCACGACCTGCGCGGGGGCTTCGGCCGGGGGGTTGGCCATCGCGCCGAAATCGCTCGACACGTCGGCCTGGAACTTGCCCTTGCCGGCCATCGCCGCCTCGCCGATCGCCTGGCAGTACAGACGCACCGCGCGGCTTGCATCGTCGTTGCCCGGAACCGGGAAGGCGATGTGGCTGGGATCGACGTTGGTGTCGAGGATGCCGATCACGGGGATGCCGAGCACGGCCGCTTCCTTGATCGCGAGGTCTTCCTTGTTGGCGTCGATCACGAACATCACGTCCGGAATGCCGCCCATGTCGCGGATGCCGCCGAGCGAGGATTCGAGCTTCTCGCGCTCACGGGTGAGCTGCAGCACTTCCTTCTTGGTGAGACCCGAGGTGTCGCCCGAAAGCAGTTCTTCCAGCGCCTTGAGGCGGCGGATCGAACCCGAGATGGTCTTCCAGTTGGTGAGCATGCCGCCCAGCCAGCGGTGGTTGACGAAGTGCTGACCCGACATGCGCGCGGCTTCAGCGATCGGCTCCTGCGCCTGACGCTTGGTGCCGACGAACAGCACCTTGCCGCCCGAACGCACGGTGGATTCGACGAAGTCGAGCGCGCGCGCGAACAGCGGCACGGTCTGCGACAGGTCGATGATGTGAACACCATTGCGCGCGCCGAAGATGTACGGCTTCATGCGCGGGTTCCAGCGGTGGGTCTGGTGGCCGAAGTGTGCGCCGGCCTCGATCAATGCTTGCATGGTTACGACGGGAGCCGCCATAGGTATTTCCTTTCCGGTTGTTCCTCTGGAAGGCTGGAACCGTGATGCGGAGATCCCGCAAACGGCACCGGTATGAGCGCCTTCCATGTGAATTTGCATGCGCGATGGCCGAACGCCGCCGCAGATGCGAGCGCGCCCTTAACGGCAGAGCGGCGCAAAATCCAGTCCTGAATCGGCCTCTGTCGCAAAATCCACCCTCGGTCGCAGCGTGACCGCAAGGCCGAACGGCCGCCCGCAGGTGCCGGTAGCGCAGCGAACGAACAGCGCCGAGGACGAACCCCGCGGAGGCGGGTTCGCAACAAAAAGCCGCTTGACAGCTTGGAACAGGTAGGGAACAACGAGTGGGAACAAAGAACGAACAACGCACTTACGGGGACACCGCCATGCTCACCATCGCCATCACAACGCTGTTCACCTTCGCCGGGGTTCTGGCCGTCGCGGTGATCGCGCACAGCTTCGCCGAGGCGCGCGTCGCCTATGCGCGGCTGATGCGTGAAGGCGAAGTGTTGCGCGCAGGCCTGGCGCTGCAGGCTTCGGCGCGCGAGATGAGCTTGCGGCCCGCTCCGGCTTTGGCTCCGCGCCGCGCGGTGGCTATGCGGCGTCCGGCTGGCTTGCGCTCGCCGCTTCAAGCCTGCGCCGCTTGATCCCGGCATATTTGACGAAGCCGTAGGGCATCAGCGCCAGATAGAACGTGCAGATCGCCGCGAGCGTCCACCACGGCTCAAGCAGCAAGGCGGCAAAGGCCAATCCGGTCAGGGCGATCAGCGGCAGGCGGATCGCCTTGCGCGGACGGAGCGAGGCCCAGCTCAGCGTCGGCAGGTTCGAGATCATCAGCACCGCAATCAGGGTCAGCCACAGGGCCATCAGCACCGGCTGGCGCAGGAATTCGGCGCCGGTCTCGTTCCACAGATAGAATGGCAGGAACGCCAACGCCGCACCGACCGGGGCAGGCACGCCGGTGAGGAACCCGGCCGACTTGTGCGGCTGCCCTTCGACATCGATCTGGGCGTTGAAACGCGCCAGCCGCAAGGCGCAACAGATCGCGAAGGCGAGCGCGGCGAACCAGCCGAAACGCTCCCATTCCTGCAACGACCACAGGAACAGGATCAACGCAGGCGCGACCCCGAAGGACAGCGAATCCGCCAGACTGTCGAGCTCCGCGCCGAAGCGCGACTGGGCGTTGAGCATCCGCGCGATGCGTCCGTCGATCCCGTCGAGCACGCCCGCAAGCAGCACCAGCCCGACCGCGAAGGTCCACTGCGCATCGATCGCAAAGCGGATGCCGGTGAGGCCGGAACACAGCGCCGCGGCGGTCACCGCGTTGGGCAGCATCGCCCGAAGCGTCAGCCCGCCGCCATGTGCAGCAGGTGCGGGAAGCGCGTCCTCGTCCTCGGCAGCCTTGGGCCCGAGCCGCGCCGGAAAGAAGCGCGCACCGGGCAGCTTGCGGGAACCTCTGCCCCGGGGCGGGCGGCTCATTGCAGAATTCCTTCGATCAGATCGCGGCGGCCGATCTCGGCGATCACCGTTTCGCCCGCGATCATGCGCTGGCCGATCATCACCGCCGCATCGGTCCCGTCGGGCAGATAGACGTCGACCCGGCTGCCGAAGCGGATCAATCCGACGCGCTGCCCCTTGGCGAGGATGTCGCCCGGCTTGACGAACGGCACGATCCGCCGCGCCACCAGCCCGGCGATCTGGGTGAAGCCGACGCGAAGGCCATCATTGCGCTCGACCAGCATATGCTGGCGCTCGTTCTCGTCGCTGGCCTTGTCGAGCTCGGCGCTGATGAAGCGCCCTGGGAGATAGACCACGCGGCGCACCGTCCCGCCCACCGGGGTGCGGTTGATGTGCACGTCGAACACGCTGAGGAAGATCGAAACCCGCGTGACCGGCCCGGCAGGCAGGCCCGCATGGCCCGAACCGTCGTCGATCTGCAGTTCCAGCGGAGGTTCGACCGATGCGATCAGGGTCACGATCCCGTCGGCGGGGGAAATGATCAGATTGTCGCCCTGCGGCACCACGCGCTCGGGGTCGCGGAAGAAGGCGAAGATGCCTGCTGACAGCATCAGCATCGGCCAGCCGAGGATGCTCCAGCCGAGCACGAGCAGCACGAACAGGCTCGCCGCCAGACCGATCAGCCCGAACTTGCGCCCTTCCGGATGGATCGCTGGCCACTGCCAGCCAGCCTCGCCGCGGCCCTTGTTGTCGAGAATTTCACCTGCCATCGCTGAGCTTCTAGGGAGTGCCGCTCAAGGCCGCAAGGCAGGTCGCCCCCACATAGGCCAGCTCAGGCAACCTTGCGCACGAACACGGTGCCCGCCGAATAGCCCGCCCCGAACGAGCAGATCAGGCCGGTGTCGCCTGCGTGCAGATCCTCGCTATGCCGGTGAAATGCGATGATCGAGCCTGCGCTGGAGGTATTGCCATAGGTGTCGAGCACGGTCGGGCTTTCGTCCTCGTTGGCCTCATGCCCGAGCACTTTTTGCGCGATCAGCCGGTTCATTCCTGCGTTGGCCTGATGCAGCCACAACCGCCGCAGCGCCGCCGGATCGAGGCCGAGACGCTCCGCCTCGTCGAGGATCATCTGCGCGACCATCGGCACGACCTCTTTGAAGACCTTGCGCCCTTCCTGGACGAACAGCTTGTCGGGCGTGCCTTCGCCTTCGGGTGCGGCGCGGTTGAGGAAGCCGAAATTGTTGCGGATGTTGTTCGAGAACACGGTCTTCAGACGCGTGCCGAGGATCTCCCAATGCTCTGCAGGCGCAATGCTCGAATCTTCCACCAGCACCGCTGTCGCCACGTCGCCGAAGATGAAGTGGCTGTCGCGGTCGCGCCAGTTGAGATGGCCCGAGGTGATCTCGGGGCTCACCACCAGCACCGAGCGCGCATTGCCCGCGCGCACATAATCGGCCGCGGTCTGGATGCCGAAGGTGGCCGACGAGCACGCGACATTCATGTCGAAGCCGAAGCCCTCGATGCCCAGCGCCTGCTGGATCTCGATCGCCATCGCCGGATAAGCGCGCTGCATGTTCGAGGCCGCGCACAGCACCGCGTCGACGTCCTCGGGCTTGCGGCCCGCGCGCTCCAACGCCTGACGCGCGGCGGCGACGCCGATTTCGGCCATCACCGACAGCTCGTCATTGCCGCGTTCGGGCAGGCGCGGGCACATGGTTTCGGGGTCGAGGATCGCCGCCTTGCTCATCACGTGGCGCGCCTTGATGCCGCTCGCCTTCTCGATGAACTCGACCGAGGAATAGGGCACCGGCTCGGCATCGGGATTGGCGGCATTGTGGCGGTCGGCGAAGGCGTTGAAGCTCGCGACCAGCTCTTCATTGGTGATGCTGTCGGGTGGGGTGAACAGGCCGGTCGCGGAAATAACGGGGCGGCCGGTGAGGGGGGCGGTCATGGGATGTTGCTATTCCTGCATCTTTCCGGGGAGGACGCGCGCTTTACGTCCCGCCATCTTCGCCCGCAAGTCCTGCGGCTTGCGGAGCGGCGCCCAGCACTTCGCGCAGCAGGGGGTTCGGAAAGGTGCGGCCAATGGTTACGGCGTGGAACTCTTCGGTGATGCCGGGCAGCTGGGCGAGTTCGTAGAGGGCGCCCGTGGCAAGCTCGTCGCGCACCACGATCGGCGGGATCACCGCAACACCCGCGTCCGAACGCGCAAGCAGGCGCAGCATCGCCATGTCGTCGGCCTCGGCCGCAATGCGCGGGACGATGCCGAGGCTTTCGACCAGCGCATCGAACCCGGCCCGCAGCGCGGTCTCGGGCGTGGGGAGGATCAGCGGCGCCTGCGCAAGCAGGAAGGGGAGGCCCTGCGCCGCCAGTGCCATCCGCGAGCGCGTACCGACAAGGCTGACCGGCTGCTGCGCGATGCGGCGCGCCAGATAGGGGCTTGCCGCATCGCGCGCGGGCACCTGATTGGTGAGCAGCACGTCGATCCTGAGCGCATCGAGCGCGCGCAGCAGGCTCGCCTGCGTGCCCGATCGCAGCACCACCTCGACATCGTCGCGGCCCAGTAGCGGCTCCAGAAATCCCATCTGGAAGTTGCGCGACAGCGTGGCGAGCGCCCCGATGCGCAGCACCTTGCGCTGGCCTCCGACGGCGCGGAAGGTCGCGGTGAGTTGTTCGGAGGCGCGGAAGATCTGCTCGGCGTAATCGAGCGCGATCCGCCCTGCTTCGGTCAGCACAAGATTGCGCCCGCGCCGCTCGAACAGATCGTGGCCGAGGTCGATCTCCAGCGCCTTGATCTGGGTGGAGACCGCGCTTTGCGAGATGTTGAGCGCTTTGGCGGCGGCGGTCAGCGTGCCCTCGCGCGCGACGGCGCGGAACAGGCGCAGGTGGTGAAGATTGAGGCTCGCCATGCGTGGTCGTCCCGATAATCGTTCGCTTATAACGAACGTTTGATGGCGAAATATGAATTTTTCTTGATGTCGTCCAGTCCCTATCCGGCACCTCACAGATTTCACCCGCTGCCGGAGTGTCGCCGCATGCCTGAGACAATCGCCCTGACCATGCTCGCGCCGCTGACGCTGGTACCAGCCATCTTGCTCGCCCTCGCCCGTCCGGGCAAACGTCCCGGCGGCCTGCCGATGCTGTCGGAAGCCTCGGCCTTTGCCGCCTTTGCCGTCGCGGTTGCAGGGCTGGTCCAGACCGCAGTCGGCGCGCCTGCCGGGGTGAGCATCCTCGATGGCGCATTCACCCTCGGCCTGCGCAGCGATCTTGTCGCTGCCAGCATGGGCGCGCTGGTCGGCTTCATCGGCTGGATCGTGATGCGCTACAGCCGCACCTACCTTGATGGCGAAGCGCGCGAGGGAGCCTTCCATGCGCTGATGCTGACCACGCTGGCCGCCGTGCTGGTGTTCGTGAAGGCGGGCACGATCCCGACCCTGATCCTCTCCAGCTTCGCGGTCGGCCTGACCTTGCGCAAGCTACTGTTGTTCTACCCCGACCGCGCCGAGGCCCAGCGCGCCGCGACCAAGTTCGCTTATGTCTGGCACACAGGTGACGCGATGCTGGTGATCGCCGCCGCGCTGCTGTTCGCACATTTCGGCACGCTCGACGTGAGCGCGCTGCCCGCTGCTGCCGCCGCGACCGGGCTTGGCCTTGCCGGCACGCTCGGCGTCACCGCAATCGTCATCGCCGCCGCATTGAAGACCGCCGCCTTCCCGCTGCACGGCTGGCTGACCGAGGTGATGGAGGCCCCCACCCCCGTCTCCGCGCTGCTCCATGCCGGGATCATCAACTCGGGCGGCGTGCTGCTCATCACCGCGGCGGGCCTCGTGCAGCAGAGCACAGGCGCGATGGCCGCGCTGGTCATGATCGGCGGCGCGACCGCCTTGTTCGGCGCGGCGGTGATGCTCACCCAAAGCGCGATCAAGACCGCGCTGGCCTGGTCGACGGTCTCGCAGATGGGCTTCATGCTGCTGCAATGCGGCCTGGGCCTCTGGACGCTGGCGCTGCTGCACATCATCGCCCACTCGCTCTACAAGGCGCACGCGTTCCTATCCTCGGGGACGGCTGTGACCGAGGTCTCCAACATCCGCCGCCCCGGGCCGGTCGCGGTGCCTAGCGTCGCTGCGGTGCTGAAGAGCTTCGCGCTCGCCCTCGCCATTTTCGCCGCCATCGCGGCCGCCTTCACCCTCGCTCTCGGGCCGAAGTCCCCGCAGGCGCTGGCGCTGGGGGCGATCCTGATCTTCGGGGTTGCCTACCTCGTTGCGCAGGGCCTCGCCGACCGCGCGCCGACGCAGCTCACGATCCGCACCGGAGCCTCCGCGCTGGCGGCGGCAATCGGCTACTTCAGCTTTCAGGCGCTCGCCGCGACAATCTGGGGCCCGATCCTGCCTGCGGTGCCGACCCCCGGCGCGCTCGAATGGGCGCTGATCGTGATTGCGGTGGCGAGCTTCGGCCTCGTCGCATTCGCACAGGCGCTGTTCCCGCTGTGGGCGCACCACCCCGCCACCGCAGGCCTGCGCGTCCACCTCGCCAACGGCCTGTACCTCAACGCCCTGCTCGACCGCGCGATCGGCGGCTTCCGCACCACGCGCGCCAACTGACACCGCGAAACGGAGAAGACCCATGCTGATGACCCACGCCGACATCGCCCCGGCCCGCTTCTCTGCGGTGCTCGGCGCTGCCGAGGCCGCTGGCCGCGCCGTTCCCCCCGCCTTCCCGCTCGATGCGACCGTCGCGGTCAACCCGTTTCTCGGCCAGACAGAGGAGGACCTCGCGACCGCCGCCGCGCGCCTCGCACGGGTTGCCGGGGTGCGCGTGACCCGCACCGGAGCCGAGTATGTCGCCGCCATCGCCGATGGGCGCATCACCGCCGGCGATCTGGCCGAGGCGCTCGCCGCAGCGACCTCGCCGCTCAAGCCCGGCAACGTCACAGCCCTTCGCGAAGTGGCCGAAACCCTCGGCGAAGGCCCCGCACCGCGCCCCCTGCCCACCCTTGCCGACCTTGCGGCAGAGGCGACCGGGATCGACTGGCCCGCGCTGATCGACCGCTGCATCGGGCTGTGGGCCGCAGGCCACTTCGATCGCGGGCAGGCGCTGTGGTCGCCCGCCCCGGGCGCGCAGGCGTTTGCCGCGTGGCGCGGCTGGGCGATGCACGACCTCACTCCGGAAATCGCCGGGCTGGAGGGCTTCTGCGCGCATGTTGCCGCTGCGCCCGACACCGCCGAACGCGCAATCCTTGCCGCAGCCGATGCGCTCGGCATCACCGACGCTGCCGCGCCGACCGCCTTTCACCGCCTTGCGATGAGCCTTGGCGGCTGGGCGCAGCACGCGCGCTGGGTGCTGTGGCAGGCCGAGCTTGCGGGCGGCACCGAGCGCACGCTGCTCGACCTGCTCGCGATCCGCCTGATCTGGGACGAGGCCCTGCTCGCCCACGCGCCGCAAGTGGCCGACAAGTGGGCCGCCGCCGTCGCCGCCCACGCCGCGCCGGTCGCGGCCTCGGCGGACGAGGTCGCGCTGGCGATCCTGCAGGACGCGGCAGACCGTGGCCATCAGCGCCGCCTCGTGGCAGCCTTGGACGGCGTCACTCCCGCTGCTGCGACACGCCCCTTCCTGCAAGCCGCCTTCTGCATCGACGTGCGTTCCGAAGTGTTCCGCCGCGCGCTCGAGAGCGTTGACAGCGCCGTCGCGACGATCGGCTTTGCGGGCTTCTTCGGACTGCCGCTGGCGCACCACGCCCACGGATCGGACATTCTGGAGGCGCGCCTGCCGGTGCTTCTCAACCCGGGGGTGCATACCTCCAGCGCGGGCGATCCGGCCAAGGATCAGGCCGACCGCATCGCCGCGCGGGGCTTGCGGGCCTGGGGCCGCTTCCGGCAGGCGGCGGTCTCCTCCTTCGCCTTTGTCGAGGCGATGGGGCCGATCTATGCGGTGAAGCTGGTGAAATCGGCGCTGGGTGTCACCCCCAAGGCGAAACCCGAGCCCGCGCCCGAAGTCATCGGCGGGATGAGCGCCGAGGCCAAGGCCGACACCGGCGCCGCGGTGCTCAAGGCGATGAGTATGCACCGCGGCCACGGCGACATCGTGCTGCTGCTCGGCCACGGCGGCAATGTGACCAACAACCCGCATGAAAGCGCCTATCACTGCGGCGCTTGCGGCGGATACACCGGCGAGGTTTCGGCGCGCCTGCTGGCGATCCTGCTCAACGATCCCGAAACGCGCGCGGGGTTGGCCTCACGCGGCGTCGAGCTGGCCGATGATATGCTGTTCGTCGCCGGGCTTCACGACACCACAACCGATGCGATCACCATCTACGACGATGGCCTGCCCGCCTCGCGCGGCAGCGACCTTGCGATCGTGCGCGAATGGCTCGCGCAGGCCGCGAAAATCGCCCGCGCCGAGCGTGCGGTTCGGCTGCCCGGCGCACGCTGGAACAACATCGCTGCCCGCGCCCAGAACTGGGCCGAGATCCGCCCCGAATGGGGCCTCGCCGGCTGCGCCGCCTTCATCGCCGCCCCGCGTGAAGCCACGGCGGGACGCGATCTTGGCGGGCGGGCGTTTCTGCATTCCTACGATTGGCAGGCGGACGCGGGCTTCGGTACGCTTGAGCTGATTATGACCGCGCCGGTGGTGGTGGCGAGCTGGATTTCCTTGCAATATTACGGCTCCAGCGTCGCCCCCGCCATGTTCGGCGGCGGCAACAAGCTGATCCACAATGTGGTCGGCGGGATCGGGGTGATAGAGGGCAATGGCGGCGCCTTGCGCCCCGGCCTCCCGTGGCAAGCGGTGCACGATGGCGAGGCGCTTGCACACGAGCCGCTGCGCCTTTCGGTCATGATCGAGGCCCCGCGCGAGGCTATGACCGCGATCCTCGAAAAGCACCCGCAAGTGCGCGCACTGTTCGACAATGGCTGGCTCCACCTGTTTGCGATGAAAGGCGGCAAGGTCGACGCGCGCTACCTGCCGGGCATGAAGTGGGCCAACCAGCAGCCGGTGATGCTGGCGGCGTGATCGCACAAGACATGCGCAAGCGAAGCAAGCGCCTCCCGCTCAAGGGTCGCATCCAGCGAGCAAGCCGGCGAGGCCGAGAGCGGGCGGCGCTTGTTTTATGCCCTGTTTGCAGTGGCTTCGGCTGAGTCGTTTGATCGGACAAAGTGCAGGGTTCGTCGGAATGCCGTGGGTTTTCAACGACGAGTGCTACCAACGAAACTAAATTGCGTTAGGGCGCACGATAGCCCCTTCAGGGCGCAACTTATGAAGGAACTACTATGCGTCGTCTTGCTATTCTCGCGGCTGCTGCCGCTACCGTCATCGCCGCCCCGGCCTATGCCAACGAAACCCGCGTCGAAGTGCGCGGCGGTGTTGTGTGGTGCTGCGGCGTTTCGGATGATACCATCGGTATTGCCGTGGGCCACGACTACGATCTGGGTGAAACCGTGTTCATCGGCGTCGAAGGCGTTCTCGACACCGACTTCGACATCAGCGACCCCGTGCTTGGCGTGAACGCCCGTCTGGGCACCAAGATCGGCGAAACCACCAAGATTTTCGCCCTCGCTGGCTATGCCCACTCGACCGGCGTGGACCTTGACGATGCCGTGATTGGCGCCGGCCTCCAGCATCGCCTGGGCGAAAAGGCTCTGATCAGCCTTCAGTACCAGCGTTACCTTGACACCGAAGTGAACCGCGCCCTCGTTGGCGTCGGCATCCGCTTCTGATGATCGCGAGGGGCGGCTCTGAGGCCGCTCCCGCAACGACACGACACCGCCCGCGCCGCCACGTGCAGCGCGGGCGGTGCTCGTTTCAGGGGACATCGAGATGGGCTTAGACCCCGGTTAGACCCCCTGTAAGCCCCGGTTAGACCCCCTTTAGCCCCCCTCCAGACGCGTTTAGACCCCCGGTCAAACGGGTGTTTCACGTGAAACATCGGAAATCTTGAAAGGACGTGGTGGACGCAGGCTGGATTGTGGCCCGCGGCGTCTTCGCGTGCCGCGAAACGGCCCCAGCGGCCATCGCTGACGCGATGGCTCACGCTGGTTCGCCTGAAAAAGGAGTGTGTGG
>CAVXXQ010000001.1:287500-510426 GCA_963765775.1 uncultured Alphaproteobacteria bacterium | reverse complement strand
CCCCCGAACGTAGCTGGTCGAGATAGTCGGCCCAACTCTGCATCATCCTGATCCGCTCATCCCAGTGCTCGCCGCGCGCATAGGCGCGGCGCACGTCATCGGTCTCTGCATGGCCGAGTTGGCGCTCGATCGCGTCGGGGTTCCAGTGACCTTGCTCGTTCAGCAGCGTGCTGGCCATGGCGCGGAAGCCGTGGGCAGTCATCGTGGCTCCGTCGAAACCCATCCGCCTCAGCGCTAGATTGATCGTGTTTTCGCACATGGGCCGGTCGCGCTTGCCCTGAGCCGGGAAAAGGTAGCGACGGTTGCCGGTAGTCTCACGGAGCTGTTCCAGGATGGCGAGGACCTGACGGCTGAGTGGCACACGGTGCGCGACGCGCATCTTGGTCTTATCGGCGGCGATGGTCCAGATGTTGCGGGTGAAGTCGAACTCGCTCCATTCAGCCTGCCGCAGTTCACCCGGACGCACGAATACATAGGGGGCGAGCCTCAACGCAGCGTGGGTAACTGGATAGCCTGAATAGGCATCGATCGCGCGAAGCAGGTTGCCCGCCTCCTTGGCCGTAGTGATGGCGGCGCGATGTGTCACCTTGGGCACGATCAGTGCGCCGCGCAGGTCTGCCGAAACGTCCCGGTCGGCGCGGCCGGTGGCAATGGCATAGCGGAAGACCTGGCCGCAGGTGCTGCGCAGACGCCGTGCAGTTTCATAATGGCCGCGTTTCTCGACCGACCGCAGCACAGCCAGCAGTTCGGGAGCCTTGATCTCGCCGACCTTGCGGTCGCCGATAAAGGGGTAAGCGAATTCGAGCAGCCATTTCAGCTTGCCCAGCGTCACGTCCGCACGCCCTTCGCGCTCAGCCTTGTCGAGCCATTCCTCCGCCACTGCCTTGAAGCTGTTCACGCTGGCGAGCGGCCCGGTGATTTTGTCGATCTTGCGCTTGGCGGCGGGATTGATTCCTTCGGCAATCTGCTTCTTGATCTCCAGCCGCTTGGCCCGCGCCTCGGCCAAGGTGATGGTCGGGTACACCCCGAGTGCCGCAGTGGCCCGCTTTTCACCGAACCGGTAGTCCATCCGCCAATATCGCTGACCCGCCGCCGTCACGAGCAGGTACAGCCCGCCACCATCGGAGAGCTTGTAGGGCTTGTCGCGCGGAGCCGCTTTTCGGACAGCCAGATCGGTCAGCATGGTGCCACCTCTGTCGGTTTTGATACCGTCAGATATACCGTAATGTAACGTCAATTTCAACGAATTCAGCCGGACGCCGGTGGACGCTCGAACCGTGAAAAGTGTCTGATTTCGTGGACTTTTCCGGACGTTTGCGGATGCATCCGGAAAGAAAAATGGTGCCCAGAAGAGGACTCGAACCTCCACGCCCTTGCGAGCGCCAGCACCTGAAGCTGGTGCGTCTACCAATTCCGCCATCTGGGCACGGTTGCTTCCGATCATCGCTGTCGGAGGCTGGGTAGGGGTGGGCGGTTAGCGCCGGGGTGGGGTTGCTGTCAATGCAAACTTCGCGGATCGCTGCGATTGCGATGTTCCACGTGAAACATCCTCGCGATGAGCGATCTGACGGGGGCCTAAAGGGGGCCTAACAGGGGTCTAGAGGGGGTCTGAACCATTCAGGACGGCATCTGGGCGCGTCTGGGCGCAGTCTGGAACGCCGGGCCTGCGCGCCCGAAGCGTCCCCGCAAGGGCGAGGGCCCCATCACCCCCCCCATCACCCCCATCGCACCCCTTGCCTGCGCAGCGCCATTGCCGCAAAGCGCATCGCGCAAACACACGCAGCCACCACGAGCGAGCACCCCCCCAAATGCCCACCCCCTCCCCCCTGTCCGGCCAGCTGGTCACGATCTTCGGCGGCACCGGCTATATCGGCAACTACGTCGCGCAGAGCCTGCTCTCGCGCGGCGCCCGCGTCCGCCTCGCCAGCCGCGCGCCGGGCAAGGCGCAGAGCCTGAAGCCCCTCGCCAATCTCGGCCAGCTCCAGCTGATGCCCTGCGACATCACCCGCGAGGCGCATGTCGCCGCCGCGCTCGAGGGCGCGCATTACGTGGTCAACCTCGTCGGAGCCTTCTCGGGCGATCTCAACAGACTGATGGGCGAGGCTCCGGGCACCATCGCACGGCTGGCCCAAGCGGCGGGCGTCACCGCGCTCGTCCACGTCAGCGCGATCGGCGCGGATGCCGCATCGCCCACAGCCTATGCGCGCGGCAAGGCGCTGGGCGAGGAGCGCGTGCGCGCCGGCTTCCCCACAGCGACCATCCTGCGCCCCTCGATCGTTTTCGGGCAGGACGACCAGTTCATCAACCTGTTTGCCGGGATGATCGAGATGCTCCCGGTGCTCCCGGTGTTCGGCCCCGAGGCGAAGCTGCAACTGGTCTATGCCGACGATGTCGCCGAGGCGGTCGCGGTCGCGCTCGAGCACCCCGAAAAGCACGGCGGGCACCTTTACGAGCTGGGCGGCCCCGAGCAGCTCAGCATGATGGAAATCCACGAGCGCATCGCCGCCGCGCAGGCGAGGAAGCGCACATTCCTCGCGGTGCCCGACGCGATCAGCGCAGGCTTTGCCGCCATGCCGCTCACCCCTATGAGCAAGGATCAGTGGACGCTGCTGAAGCCCGGCAGCACCGTCGCGCCGGGAGCTTTGGGCCTCGCCGACATGGGGATCGAGCCCAAGGCGCTCGGGCAGTTCCTCGACAAGTGGATGCTGCGCTATCGCAAGCACGGGCGCTTCGGCGCCGCGAACGAGCGGGCCAAGACGCGCAAGGGGTAGGCTGGGGCGGCGGACGAGCCTGCGCTACCCGTTCCTTCCTTTCGCGGGGGAGGCGAGGGTGCGTGTTGAGATGCAGGATGTCCGCTTTCGACCGTTTTGCGTTTAGAGCCAGCGTTCGGCTAGGGACCCCAAATCCGCCATCCCCGTCACCCCAGCGCAAGCTGGGGCCTGGGGCCTCATAGGGCGGTGCCTGCCGCCCTAGGTCCCAGCTTTCGCTGGGATGACGAAAAGGGCAGCTATCCACCCACTTTCAGTCAGTCGCGATGTGGCGCGCCTGGCCAGTAAGCGGACCTTCCAGCAGGGAGGCGGGCGCTCACCTCAACCCCTTCGTCACCCCAGCTTGCGCTGGGGTGACGGGGAGATTTAGCGCATTGCCTGAATGCGAGGATGACGGGGTTCGCCAGCGACCCCAAGGCAGCCATACCCTCACCGATCCGCCGCGATCAGCTAGCGGATGCGTTCGGCCTGACCGCACCCTCAGCCAGGCTTGTCGATCATGAAATACAGCGCCGAGACCAGGGGCACGGTCGCGACCAGCCCCCAGACGAGCCATCGGCGCGCCAGCGCGCGGTATTCGGCGGGGACTTGCGCAGCGCCGGCAAACTGCCGCGCCATCCGCGCCTGCCGCACCTGAATCGGGACCAGCACCCCCAGCCACAGCACACCGGCCGCCACAAAGCATAGCTGGCTCCACACCAGCCATGCGGGGCCGGGAAAATCGTAGCTGGCCTCATACATCGCGCCGTAGCCGCCGATGATGGTCAGCACGATGCCCGGAAGCGTGATCCCGAAATCGGTGCCGGTCACCATCCGCTGGCCGAAGGCGACGATCGCTGCATTGCGGGTCCGGTCGGCAAACACCTTCCACACCGCGGTGACGGTGATGTTTCCCAGCAGCAGCACGATCCCGGCGATATGGGCGAACTTGTACACGCTGAAAGCTATCACGGGTCTGTCCTGCGGTGCGTTGTCTTTGGCGCGATCATGCCGTGGTAGTGGCGTGATTGGCGAAGGCTTGTCTGCGGCCCTTTCGGGCTCTGTCAGTGCAAAAGTGCTGGTTGGTATTGAATGAGACTAAGCCAGCGCACCCTTGTAGAGCGCCAGCAGATCCGCCTCGCCCTGACCTGCGGCCGCCGTGTTGTAGGCGGGGCTGTCGGGCACCATCCAGCCGTGATCGCCCGCGTAAACGTCGATCTTGGCGGGGCGCGATGCGGCTGTGGCGGCCTCGCGCAGGGCGGTCTTGTCGGTGGGCGCCTTGGCGTCGTCGTCCTTGGCGATGGCGACCAGCAGGTTCGCTTGCATCTTGGGGAACAGCGCGTGCGGGCTCATCGGGTTGCCCGCGCGAACCAGCCCGCCGCCGTGGAAGCTGGCCGCGGCCTTGATGCGGGGTGAGGCAGCCGCGCTCCACATCGTGAAGGGCCCGCCCATGCAATAGCCCTGCGTACCGATGCCGCGTGCTTGGCTGACGCCTTCCTGCCGGTCGAGCCAGTCGGTGATCGACTTGGCATCGCGCATGATCGCCTCTGCGGTGAGCTTGGCGCGCCACGGGCCGACCTTGCCGAAGCCGCCGTCCGAAATGAACGCGGCAAAATCGGCGAATTGTTCGCCGGTGACGTCGCGGTAATAGGGGTTCACGACCAGCACGGCATAGCCTGCGCTGGCGAGGTTGCGGGCGATGTTGCGCTTGGCTTCGCGGATGCTGGCGATGTCGGGCCACAGGATTACCGCGGCGTGGCTGCCCTTGTTGGGCTGCACGAGGAAGCCGTCGAGCGTGCCGTCGGCGGTTGCAAAGTTGACGCCGCGTTCCTTGAGGCCTGTGCGCGCGGTCGCTTGCGTCTTGGGCTCGGCCTCGCCCGGCGCGCAGGCCGCGAGCGCCGCCGCGCCGGTGAGCGCGCCGAACTGGCGGCGGCTGATGGTCTGCTTGGCCCAGTCGGCAAGCTTGCTTTCGTCGCACATCGAAATCTCTCCTGTCGGTCCCCACCGCTCGCCAGCTTTTGGCCTGCCGCAGCGCGAACGACAAGCGGCAATGGACAAGCGGCGTTTGGCGCGGCAACATGCGGCAAAAGTAGAACAGGCCACAGAGCCAGGGGAGTGGGATCCATGGATATCAAGCGGTGGGCCGCAGGTGCGGCGCTGTTATTGTCGGCAGGGGCGCTGGCGAATTGCAGCCAGATCTTCGGCGAGAGCGAGAGCGCGAGCGGCGCGGGTGAGGGCATCACCACCGCCATGCTGGTCGGCGCGGATGGTGACAGCGCGAACTGGATCAGCCACGGGCGCACCTATTCAGAACAGCGCTATTCGCCGCTGGATGCGGTCAACCGCGACACAGTCGGCAAGCTGGGCCTTGCGTGGTCCGCCGACATGGACACCGGGCGCGGGCAGGAGGCGACGCCGCTGGTGATCGACGGCAGGCTCTACCTCACCACCGCGTGGAGCAAGGTGAAGGCCTTCGACGCGGCGACCGGGGCAAAGCTGTGGGAGTATGACCCCAAGGTTCCGGGTGAGACTGCCGTGAAGGCCTGCTGTGATGTGGTGAACAGGGGCCTCGCCGCATGGGGCGACAAGCTGTTCCTCGGCACGCTGGATGGCCGTCTGGTGGCGCTCGACCGCAACACCGGGGCGGTGGCGTGGGAGAAGGTCACGGTCGACCAGGCCAAGAGCTACACCATCACCGGCGCGCCGCGCGTGATCGATGGCAAGGTGATCATCGGCAATGGCGGCGCTGAGTTCGGCGTGCGCGGCTTCGTCGCGGCCTATTCCGCCGACACCGGCGAGCAGCTGTGGAAGTTCTACACCGTGCCCGAGGGTGACGAGGGCGCAGACGCGCCCGCCTATCTCCAGAAGGCCGCCGAAACGTGGAACATGGACGTCCTCGCCGCCAATGACGCGATCGGCGGCGGCGGGACCGTGTGGGATTCGATGGCCTACGACCCCGATCTCGACCTGCTGTATATCGGCGTGGGCAACGGCTCTCCGTGGAACCGCGCCTACCGCTCGCCCGGCAAGGACGGGAAGGGGGAGGGCGACAACCTCTACCTCTCAAGCATCGTCGCGATCCGGCCCAAGACCGGCGAGTACGTGTGGCACTACCAGACGACGCCGGGCGAGACGTGGGACTTCACCGCCACCCAGCACATCATGCTCGCCGACATGGAAATCGAGGGGAAGGTTCGTAAGGTGCTGATGCAGGCTCCTAAAAATGGCTTCTTCTACGTGATCGACCGCGAGACCGGGAAGTTCATCTCCGCCAAGCCATACATCTCGGTCAACTGGGCGAGCGGGATCGACCCCAAGACGGGCCGCCCGATCGAGAACCCCGAAACCCGCGTCGACCAGACCGGCAAGCCCGCGCTGGTGATGCCGGGCGCACTGGGCGGCCACAACTGGCACCCGATGGCGTTCAGCCCGAAGGAAAAGCTCGTCTACATCCCGGCCTTCGAGGCGGGGATGATGTATGCGCCCGAAGCCAACTGGAAGCCCGACAAGGCGCGCGGCTTCAACGTCGGCTTCAACCTTGGCGCAGGCGATCTTCCGCCCGATGGCGGCTTCCGCAAGCAGGTCGCGGGCACCCTTCGCGGCATGCTGGTGGCGTGGGATCCGGTCGCGCAGAAGCCGCGCTGGACGGTCGAGCATCCGGGGCCGTGGAACGGCGGCTTGCTGGCGACCGGCGGCGGTCTTGTGTTCCAGGGCACCGCAGGCAGCGAGTTCAACGCCTATGACGCGGCCAACGGCAAGAAGCTGTGGAGCTTCGCCGCGCAGACCGGCGTGGTCGCGCCGCCTGTCACCTACACCGTCAATGGCGAGCAATATGTCGCGGTGCTGGCCGGTTGGGGCGGGGCCTATGCGCTCTCGGTCGATGGCGACCTCATCAAGCGGAAAGCCCCGGTGCGCAACGTGTCGCGCCTGCTGGTCTTCAAGATCGGCGGCACCGCCAAGCTGCCGCCGCCGCCCGCGCTCTCCGAGCTCCCGCTCGACCCGCCGCCGAGCACCGCCAAGCCCGAGCTGATTGCGGTGGGGCAGGCCAAATACGGCCGCTACTGCGCGGTGTGCCATGCGCCGGGCGCAGTCGGATCGACCGTGCTGCCCGACCTGCGCCGTGCCGGATCGCTGGAAAGCGCGAGTGCGTGGAACGCCGTGGTCGAGGGCGGCATCCTCAAGGACAATGGCATGGCGAGCTTCAAGGGTTCTTTGTCGAAAGACGAGATCGAAGCGATCCGCGCCTATGTCATCAGCCGCGCCAACGAGGACAAGGTGCTCGAGGCGGGGGCAAAGAAGGTGGCCCGCCGCTAGCCCGCGAAGAAGTTCAGCTCCAGCAGCACGTTGTTCGGGTCGGCGGTGAAGATCTGCCTCAGGCCGATCGAGGGCACATCGTTGACCTTGTAGTCTGCCGCTTGGCGGTCGAGCCGCGCCTTGACCACGTCGAACTGCCCGCAGCGCAGCGCGACGTGGTGGATCGCGCCTGTCTCGCTCCCCGGTGCAACGGCGCGGTCAAAGGCGCGCGGGCAGTCCACCGAATTGAGGTGCAGGATCGCGTTCCCGGCGTGGTCGTACATCCACCGCACATGCTCGGGCCGCAGCGGCGGCGGGCCGTCGCGCTCCTCCAGGTCGAGCAGTTCGGCATAGAACCGTGCGGTCTCCGCGAGACGGTCGGTGATGATGTTCACATGGTCGAGGCGCTGGACAATCATGCGGGGGAGTGTGGGCCTTAAGCGGCGTGGGCGCACCTGCGAAAAGCGATCAGCCCCGAAGCACCCTAACCCCTGAACACCACCGTGCGGCCCGCGTTCATCAGCACGCGTTCCTGCGCGAACAATCGCACCGCTTCGGCCAGCACGCGGCGTTCGATGTCGCGGCCCTTGCGCACGAGGTCTTCAGGGCTGTCGGCGTGGGTGATGCGTTCGACATCCTGATGGATGATCGGGCCTTCATCGAGGTCCGCGGTGACGAAATGCGCGGTCGCGCCGATGATCTTCACCCCGCGGGTGTGGGCCTGATGATAGGGTCGTGCGCCTTTGAAGCCGGGCAGGAAGCTGTGGTGGATGTTGATGCAGCGCCCCGCGAAATGCGCGGATTGCGCGTCCGAGAAGACCTGCATGTAACGCGCCAGCACCACCAGCTCGGCATCCGTTTGCTCGGCCAGCGCCCGCACCTGCGCCTCGGCGGCGGGCTTGGTGTCGGCGGTGACGGGGATGTGGTGGAAAGGGATGTCGCCAATATCCACCCTGATCGCGGCGCTGCGCGGATGGTTGGAGACGATCGCAACCGGATCAATCGCCAGCTCGCCGGTGCGCCAGCGGTAGATCAGGTCAACGAGGCAGTGGTCGAACTTGCTGACCATGATGATGGTGCGGCGTGGGCGATCCTCGGTCGCCATCTTCCATTCCACGCCGAAGTCTGCCGCCAGCGCGGCAAAGTCGCCGCGCAAGGATTCGGGCGTCGAGCCGTCGGGATCGAACACGACCCGCATGAAGAACTGGTCGCTCCCGCCCGCCTCCGCGCGGTCGTTGAACTGCTGCGCATCGAGGATGTTGCAGCGGCGCTCGAACAGGAACCCGGTGACCCGCGCCGTTATGCCGGGCCGGTCGGGACAGGCGAGGGTGAGGACGAGCGGAGCGGCCACGCTACTTGGCGAGCGCCGCCTCGCACTGCGCCATCAGCTCGGCGATGATGTCGGCGGCGGGTTCTTCCTTGGTGACCATGCCGACCGACTGGCCCGCCATCACGCTGCCATTCTCGACATCGCCGTCGATCACCGCACGGCGTAGGGCGCCTGCCCAGAAGTGCTCGATCTGCAATTGCGCCTCAAGCATGTCGACCGTGCCTGCATCAAGCAGAGCGGCGACTTCGCGCTGTTTGGCGGTGAATTCCTCGGTGCCCTTATTCTTCAGGGCGCGCACCGGGATCACCGGCAGGCGCGGGTCGACCTGCACGGAGGCGACAGCCTCGCGGGCCGAGGCGCGGAAGAACGCCTTCTTGAACGCGGGGTGGGCGATGCTCTCTGTCGCGCAGGCGAAGCGTGTGCCGAGCTGCACGCCGGCGGCGCCCATCTCGAGGTAGCTCGCAATCGCCTCGCCCCGGCCGATGCCGCCGGCGACGAAGATCAGGTGATCGGCGGCGAGTTCGGGCAGGATCTCTTGCGCCAGCACAGAAGTGGAGACCGGGCCGATGTGGCCGCCTGCTTCCATGCCCTCGATCACCATCGCGTCCGCGCCGGAACGCAGCAGCTTCTTGGCGAGCGCCAGCGTGGGGGCAAAGCAGATCACCTTGATGCCGCTATCGTCGGCCTTGATCGCCTCGACGCTGCCCTTGGGCGGAATGCCGCCTGCCAGCACCACGTGGGTGACGCCATGCTTGCGGCACACTGCGATCAGATCGAACAGCGCGGGGTGCATGGTGATGAGGTTGACGCCGAAGGGCTTGGTGGTGAGCGCCTTGGTCGCGGCGATTTCGCGGTCGAGCAGTTCGGGGGTCATCGCCCCGCAGGCGATCACGCCGAACCCGCCCGCGTTGGAGATCGCAGCGACGAGATTGCGCTCGGACACCCAGCTCATCGCGCCGCACAGAATGGCGGTCTCGCAGCCGAGGAAGTCGGTGCCGCGCTTCATCATGGCGGCGGTGTTGGGGTAGGTGGTCATGGCCGCGCCCTAGTCGTCCGCGCGCGAATACACAATCCGCACCATATCGGCGGCTTGCTTGGCAAGTTCGACAGCTGCGGGTGCGTCGGCCGCGCGAGCCAGCGCCACGCCCATGCGGCGATAAGGGCGGGTGACGGGTTTGCCGAAGATACGCACATCGACATCCGGCGACAGAGCCAACGCCTCGGCCAGCCCTTCAAAGGCGAAGCTGTCGCTGTCACGGTCCGCAAGGATCACCGCCGATGCGGCGGGGCGCGCGGCGATTTCCGCAGGCACCGGCAGGCCGAGGATCGCGCGGGCGTGGAGGTCGAACTCGGTGAGGTCCTGGCTGACCAGCGTCACCATGCCGGTGTCATGCGGACGGGGGGAAAGCTCGGAGAAGATCACGTCCTCGCCCTTTACGAAGAACTCGACGCCGTAGAGCCCCCAGCCGCGCCCTTCGCCTTGCAGGGCCATGACGACCTTGGCGGCCATGTCCTGCGCCTTCGCGAGAGCCGCAGGTGACATCGCGGCAGGCTGCCAGCTTTCGCGGTAGTCGCCGCGTTCCTGCCGGTGGCCGATCGGCGGGCAGAAGCTGATCCCGGCAGCATGGCGCACGGTCAGCAGGGTGATCTCGTAGTCGAAGGCGATGAACTGCTCGGCGATCACCCGCGCCCGGTCGCCGCGCATATTGGCGACGGCGTATTGCCATGCGGCTTCCAGCGCGTCCGGCCCGTCGACCTTGCTCTGGCCCTTGCCAGAGGAGGACATGACCGGCTTCATCACCAGCGGATAACCGATGCGCGCGGCCACGGCCTCAGCCTCGGCGAAGCTTTCCGCATAGCCGTATTGCGAGGTCACGAGGCCCAGCTCGCCTGCCGCCAGATCGCGGATCGCATCGCGGTTCATGGTCAGCTGCGCGGCGCGCGCCGAGGGGACGACGGTGAAGCCCTCCGCTTCCAGATCGGCGAGGACTTCGGTGCGGATTGCCTCGATCTCGGGGACGATCAGGTCGGGCCGGTGCTTCTCGGCCGCCGCCCGCAGCGCCGCACCGTCGAGCATGGAGAACACCTCGCGCGCGTCGGCAAGTTGCATCGCGGGGGCATCGTCATAGCTGTCACAGGCGATCACCCGCGCACCAAGGCGCTTGGCAGAAATGACGAATTCGCGGCCTAGTTCGCCCGAACCGAGCAGCAGGATGGTGGCAATGTGGCTCATGGGGCGAGGGTTTAGCTGGCCCGGTGCGTTAGTCCAGAGCGGCCTCACGCCGCCCGGCGATACCCCGCGACCGCCACTTGCCGACCGCCGCCCGCGCGCGCCAGCACCAAGCCAAGCTCGGCCTCGCGCAAGGTCCAGTCGACGGTGCACTCGGTCCGGGCAAGGCCTGCACTGGCGGTCAGTTGCGGTGCCTTGGCCGAGGCCGATGCACCAAGGCCGGCGAAGGTCGCCACCACATCCTCGGCCCATTCGCGCGCGGCGCGCGAGGCCATATCGGGGATCAGCACCGCAAAGCGTTCGCTGTCCAACTGCGCGAGCTCGTGGCCCGGCATTGTCAGCGTCTGGGCCATCGTCTCAAGGAACCTGGCAAACCCCCACAGCACTTCGTCAGCGGTGCGCTGACCATAGCGCAAGCCCAGCGCGCGCATCCCGTCGACCGCGAAGATCGCGACCATCTGCCCGCCCCCCTTGGCGAGGTGTCGCCGCAGGCTGGCGCAGAAGGACGCGCGGTTGGGGAGGCCGGTAAGCGGATCGGTGAGCGCGCGGGCGTGCAACTCGCCCTCGAGGCTGCGAACGTGCTGGACCGAGCGCATCAGGCACAGCGCCCCGTCGAGCGTGCCGTCGGCGCAGCGCATCGGCCGCAGGCTCAGCGAATACCAGCGCTGGCAATGGATATGGCGGCAGGTGTCGCCCTCGGCGCAGGCGATCACCGGGAACTCGGCCCACCCGCTTGGCGCCTCGCCCGCCATCGCGGCGGTGACATACTGGCCGAGGAAGGCGGTGTGGTCGCGCATCGCCAGATCGGTGATGTGCGGCAGCAGCAGCGCGCCGGAAAAGTCTTGCCCCAGTTCGGCGATGTTGGCGGATGCGTGGATGATGAAGCCGTTTGAATCGAGCCTGATTACGATATCGCCGGAGTTCTCCTCCAGCAGGCCATGCAGCACATGGCCTTCGACGTCACTTAAAGCGATTTTCATACCGAAGGTGCCCCAGCGTTTGCCTTGAGATTCGCCAGCTCGCTCGCAGTCAGATTGTATGGTGACTAACGAGCCGAGATGCGAAAAAGAATATTCCCCCTATATTCATGAAGACTACTTGAGTTTTAGTTAGTTCAGTAAACTGACATAATTAAAAAACGAATCATCTTCAGGTTCCGTTTACCATACTTCGCAGATTGGACAGTCCATCCAATACGTGTTGGGCGCGATAAGTATCAGTTTGTACTCGCGCGAACCCTTATGGATCAGAGCTCGATCATGATCCGCACGGCCTGCGGATCAGTGCCGCAGGCCTCGGCGATGCGCTGGCGGCAGTCGGCGATCACCGAGTTGATCTCGCGCGGGGCTGCAGGGCCGGGGGCGAGCAGGGCGGGGTCCACGCCAAGCGCGGCGGCAATCGACTCGAGGCGTTCGGGCAGCGGGCGGGCCTTGCCCTTTTCCCATGCCCAGACGGTCGGCTTGCTCACCCCGAGCGTGGCGGCAACGTCGGCCAGGGTAAGCCCCGCCTCGCGCCGCAGCCGGTTGAGCCGCGTGCCGAGCGCTTCTGCCGGACTGCGGGGCGTGAGCGCCGGAGCAGGTTGGGGGGAAGGCCGGGGCGCAAGCGGTTGGGTCGGCACGCCGGGCGCAAAGCCCTGAAGCTGGGCGGCGGCCAGTGCCGCAGGGTTGAGCGCTTCGTCGAAAGCGCAGCCGAACAGGCGCTCGCTGCGCCACACCACGTTTGCGCTCACGGCGCCCGCCTCGGGCAATTCGATGGCGAGCTCGTCGCCTTCGGCAAGGTCGAGCGCAGTCTCGATCAGCAGGCCGGCGGACGAGATATTGTGGATGGTGACATTGGCGTCAGGCGAACCGGCGACAAAGCCGCTGGTTTCAAGCCGCAGCGCGCGGCGGGCGGAACTGCGCTGGGAGTCGCTGGCGGACCGCGGATCGAGATGGGCCTTGATGGCCATGAAAAGCGCCTTTCGTCCTCTGATTGAAGACGCGCACAGTCCGGCTCAATTTGTTAAGGCGCCGTCACCTTACATGGTTAATTCCGATAGAACGGACTGCTTTTCAGCTAACTGCATCCAGACCGTAAGCCGTGTGCAGGACACGGACGGCTAGTTCGGTTTCGTCCTCGTCGATCATCACGCTGATCTTGATCTCGGACGTGCTGATCGCCTGAATGTTGATGCCCCGGTCAGACAGCGCGCGGAACATCGAGCTGGCAACGCCTGCATGGCTTTTCATGCCCACGCCCACGACGCTGATCTTGGCGATCTTGCTGTCGGTGATGATGCGGTTGAAGCCGATTGCGTCGCGGCGGTCTTCCAGCAGCGCCTGCGCGCGGGCGAGGTCGGATTGCGGGACGGTGAAGGTCACGTCAGTCTCACCCTTGTCGCGGCCCACGTTCTGGATGATCATATCGACATTGATGCTGGCAGCAGCCAGCGGCTCGAAGATGTTGG
Source organism: uncultured Alphaproteobacteria bacterium (assembly GCA_963765775.1). GTDB lineage: Bacteria > Pseudomonadota > Alphaproteobacteria > Sphingomonadales > Sphingomonadaceae > Erythrobacter. Next base: position 497,380 of record CAVXXQ010000001.1, on the reverse strand, counting down.
CCACCGCGCCGGGCCGGTCGGGCACGCGGGTGAGGATCACCTTGGCTTCGTTCTTGTCATGCGCGATGCCGGTCACAAGCTGGCGTTCCATCAGGCCATTCTCCACCAATTCGTCCATTTCCTGTTCGGAGACGATCATCGTCCCCGGCAGATCATCGGCGGGCGGGGCGCCTTCGCCGATGAAGCTCGACAATACCTGCACCCGCACCTTTTCCTTCATGGCAAGGCCGACCGACCGGGTCTGCAGCACCTTGGCGCCCACGGAGGCGAGTTCGAGCATTTCCTCATAAGTCACCGCCTTCTGCTTCTTCGCCTTGGCGACGATGCGCGGATCGGTGGTGTAGACGCCGTCGACGTCGGTGTAGATGTCGCAGCGGTCCGCCTTGATCGCGGCGGCGACCGCGACTGCCGAAGTGTCTGAACCGCCGCGCCCCAGCGTGGTGATGCGGCCATCGTCCGAGACGCCCTGAAAGCCCGGGATCACCGCGATCTCGCCCGCTTCCATCGACGCGATCAGCGCGTCTGCATCAATCGCGTCGATCCGCGCCTTGGCGTGGGCTTCGATCGTCTGGATCGGCAATTGCCAGCCGAGCCAGCTGCGCGACTTGCAGCCCAGCGCCTGCAGGGTGAGCGCGAGCAGCCCGCTGGTGACCTGTTCGCCGCTGGCGACGACCACGTCGTATTCGGCCGGATCATAGAGCGGATTAGCCTCGCGGCAGAAGGTGACCAGCCGGTCGGTCTCGCCCGCCATCGCGCTGACCACGACCGCGACAGAATCGCGGGTGCCATCAGGCTTGGGCGCGGCCTGCGCGCGCACGATATTGGCGACCCGGCGGATGCGCTCCGTCCCGGCCATCGACGTGCCGCCGAATTTCATCACGATACGAGCCACGGGATCCATGCTCCGGCTGGTGAGTGTTCGCGCGCGCTGTTAGGGTGGCTTCATGGGAAACGCAAACGTATCAAATGTGACGATCCGCCCTGAGGAAGCCGATTTCTTCGCCAAACTGGCGCGCGACTGGTGGAACCCCAAGGGTCCGATGGCCTCGCTCCATCAGGTGAACCCGGTGCGCATGGCCTTCATCCGCGAGTGCATAGACGCGCATTGGGCGGGGGCTGCGGCATCGGCCAAGCCGCTGGCGGGCAAGGCGGCGCTCGATATCGGTTGCGGGGCGGGGCTGGTGTGCGAACCTCTGGCGCGGCTGGGCGCAGCGGTAACGGGCGTGGATGCGGCGGCGGAGAATGTCGCGGCGGCGGCGGCCCATGCCGAGGCGGTGGGCCTCGACATCCGCTACATGGCGGGCGAGGTCGCGGGGCTCGATATCGGCGCTTTCGATCTGGTCACCAGCGTCGAGGTGATCGAGCACGTCGCCGACAAGCCCGCCTTCCTGCGCGATGTCGCGGCGCGGCTGGCGCATGATGGACTGCTCGTTATGTCCACCCCCAACCGCACCGCCGCAAGCCGCGTGCTGCTGGTCGGCGCGGCGGAGGCGGTGGGCTATGTCCCGAGGGGCACGCACCATTGGGAGGATTTCGTCACGCCTGACGAGCTTGAGGGCTTGCTCTCGGACGCAGGCCTGACGGTGACGGCCAAGCGCGGCATTGCATGGCGTCCGGGCAAGGGGCTGCACCTGTCCGATGATATGTCGCTGAACTACATCCTGAGTGCAAAGCGGATCTAGAATCCAAATTCCGTTCGCCCTGAGCTTGTCGAAGGGCCGCACTTCTCTTCGGGCTCAGCGCCTGACTTCAAAAAAGACAGTGCTTCGACAGGCTCAGCACGAACGGAATCAGGGGCAGCTGCGCCCCTTCAGCGCGCCGTCGCTGAACACGCCCGCGACCCCTGCCGCCTTCAGCATCGCCGCGAGCTTCACATCGCCGCAGCCGCGTCCCTTGGGGTCATCGCCGGTCCGCAGCATCGGCGGCAGGAACTCGTTCTCGGGCCGCACTGTCCAGGCGTGCACATCCAGCCCCGCCGCCTTGGCATCGGCGACCAGCGCAGTCGGCGTGCCATCGGGGTTCAGCACCATTGCGATATGCGCGCCCACCGCGTCGGCATATTTCGCGATCTCGGCAAGACCGGTGGGCGTCACCATTTCGGCATAGCGCATCGCGGGCTCATCCGCCGGGCCGCTGATCGGCGCGACCAGCTGCACCAGCTTGAACCCGCCGCCCCGCTGCTTGAGACGCTGCAAGGGCGCGATCTCGAAGCTCTGGATGAACACCGGGTCGGCAGGGGTGATGCCCAGCTGCCGGAAATCGCGCAGCAGCAGATCGACCATGTCGATGCCGCCATTCTGGAGCAGGAATTCGGGGTGCTTCAATTCTGGGTAGAGCCCGATCCGCTTGCCCGTCTCGGCCTCCTTGGCGCGCACCAGCTTTACGATCTCCGCAAAGGTCGGCACCTGATAAAGCCCGTCGTAACGCGCGTTCGCCGGGCGCAGCGCAGGGATGCGCTCCTTCGCGCGCAGGGTGCGCAGTTCGGCGAGGGTAAAGTCCTCGGCGAACCAGCCGGCGACCTTCTGACCGTCGATGGTCTTGTCGCGGCGGCGATCCTCGAATTCTTCGCGGGTCGCGACATCGGTGGTGCCTGACAGCTCGTTCTCGTGCCGCGCGACGAGGACGAGGTCCTTGGTCGCGACCAGATCGGGCTCGATGTAGTCCGCTCCCTGCTGGATCGCCAAAGCGTAGGCTTCAAGCGTGTGCTCGGGCCGCTCGGCGCTGGCGCCGCGGTGGGCGATGATCAGCATGTCCTGCGCCTGCGCTGCCACTGGAGCAACGGCCAGCAGGGCGGCGAGGACGGCGGCGGCTTTCATCATTTCAAACTCCCATCGCGGCGCGCGCCGCGGCCAGCCGCTCAGGCCCCTGTCCGCCGATCCGCATGAAGGGCACGCCGGCGTCGATCAGCACTTGGCTCACGATTTGGGCAAACCTGTGACGGTCAGCCGGATCGCTGAAGAAGCGCGTGCCATCGTCGACCCAAGGCAGGTCGGGTTCGAGCAGCAGGTAGAGGTCGGCCTTCGGCGCGGCCATCAGTTCGGCGGGGCGGTGGCCCAGCAGCATTTCGCACCACGCGGCGGTCATCAACGCGTCAGTGTCGGCAAGGAGCAGCGGCCCGGCCCACGCGGCGGCGGCGGCGATCATCGCCTGCTGTGCGCGGCCGATCAGGAGCAGGTCATCAAGCGTCAGGGGCGCCTTGTGCACCTCGCAATGGCTGCGGCCATATTCGCCGACCGTGAGCGCGCCGGTCTCGGCGGCAAGCTGCGCGGCGAGCGTGGTCTTGCCGGTGCTCTCCGCGCCGTGGAGGCAGATGGTGCGGCGGTAATGCGCTTGCACCGGCTGGGGCAGATAGGGCCAATGCGCCGCCGGATCGGCCCTCACCGCGCTGGCCGAGAGGCCCGCGAGCGGATCGTGCGCCAGCCCCAGCACCCGGCCTCCCAAAGGGACGAACAGCCCGCCCACCTGCCGCGCCAGCTCTGCGCCGTAATCCTCGCCCGCGAAGAGGTAGTCGATGGGCTCGGGGTGCGCCTCTGCGACAATGGCGCGCCAGATCGGCCAGAAGTCGGTGCTGTCCTCGGGCGCTTGCGGGACGACCGCGCCATGCCCCACCACCCGGCAATCAGGCAGGAGCTCGCGCATCCAAGCCAGCCGCGTCTCGCCCGGGATCGGATCGTCCGGCAGCCAGCACATCAGCACAGTGAGTTCGTTCACCAGCGCGCGGGCGGCGCGGATCAGCGCCATGTGCCCGGCGTGCGGAGGCATGAACTTGCCGAGCAGAAAGCCGCGTTTCGTCACGCTTCGACGCTTTCACCCTCACGCGCGGCCTTTGACCATGCGCGCAAGCCCTCCACCGCCAGCACGAGGAACACGACGTAAAGTCCCGCGGTCAGGTACAGCCCGCGGTGGATGTAGACGCCGATCGAGAGCATATCGATTCCGATCCATAGTGCCCAGTTCTCCACCCGGCGCATTGCGAGGAGCACCTGCGCGACCACGCTCGCGCCCGCGATGGCGGCGTCGGCATAGGGCAGGGCGGCATCGGTCCAGCGCGCCATCGCCCAGCCGATCCCGGCGCTCGACCCCGCCACCAGCACCAGCGCGGCGGCACGGGCGGGCCAGTTCATCCATTCGACGCTCACCATCTTGGCGAGGCCCCCTGCGCGCGCCCACAGCCACCAGCCCCAGCCCTGCGCGGCGAAGAAGAACACCTGCAGCCACGATTCTCCGTAGAGCCGCGCTTCGCGGAAGATCACGAAGTAGCAGGCCACCATCGCCAGTCCGAACGGGAAGTTCCAGATCGACCGGCGCACCAGCAGGCCGACATTGGCAATGCCGAGCGCAACGGCGATGATCTCGAGCGTGTTCATGACCAGGCGGGTTAGCCGAGCACGGCGGCCCAGTCTTCCGCCTTGAAGCCGACCAGCAGGCCGCCCGGATGCTCCGCGATCGGGCGCTTGATGACCGAGGGATTGGCGGCAAGCAAGGCGGGCGCGGTGTCGGCGTTAGCCGCTTTCGCCTTGTCCTCGTCCGACAGCGCGCGGAAGGTCGTGCCCTTGCGATTCACCACCACGTCGAGCCCGGCCGCCGCGATCCAGCCCGCGATGCGCGCAGGGTCAGCGCCTTCCTTCTTGTAGTCGTGGAACGTGTAATCAGTCCCTCGCGCGTCGAGCCATACGCGCGCTTTCTTCACCGTGTCGCAGTTGGGGATGCCGTAGAGGTGGATCACGCGAAAACTCCCTTGGGATCAGTACTTGGTGCCCAGATGCGCGTCGGCAATCGCCACAGCAAGCGCATCCGCGGCGTCGCTCCCTGTGACAACCACGCCTGGAAGCAGCACCTTCACCATCGCCGCGACCTGCGCCTTCTCAGCTCCGCCGGTGCCGGTGACCGCCTGCTTCACCAGCCGCGCCGCGTGTTCGTTCACCGCCAGCCCCGCCGCTCCGCAAGCCGCCAGCACGCAGCCGCGCGCCTGGGCGAGCTTCAATGTCGATTGGGCGTTTTTGTTGACAAAAATCTCTTCCGCCGCCGCGCGGGTAGGGCGATGCTCGGTGACCACCGCAGCGATCCCTGCGTGGAGCGCCGCGAGCCGCTGCGCCATCGGTGTGGCGGCGTCAGTCTTGATCTGTCCGTTGGCGACATGGGCGATCCGCGCGCCCTCCGCCCGGATCACGCCCCAGCCGGTGGAGGTTAGCGATGGATCGAGGCCGAGGATGATCAGCCCAGCTTCTCCATCACGTCATCAGGGATTTCGTAGTTGCCCCACACGGTCTGCACGTCGTCATCGTCGTCGAGAGCGTCGATCAGCTTCATCAGCGTGGTGGCAGTCGCCTCGTCAACCTCGACGCTGAGCACCGGCTTCCACGCCAGCTTCACGTTGTCGGCCGGGCCGAGCACCTTTTCAAGCTCGCCCGCCACGCCGTGCAGCGCGTCGGCGGCGGTCCAGATGGTGTGGCCGTCTTCGGAGCTTTCGACGTCATCCGCGCCGGCTTCGATGGCGGCTTCGAGCACCTTTTCCTCGTCACCGACGCTCGCTGAGTATTCGATCAGCCCGCGGCGTTCAAAGCCGTGGCTCACCGAGCCTTCGCTGCCGAGGTTGCCGCCATTCTTCGAAAAGGCGGTGCGCACATTGGTGGCGGTGCGGTTGCGGTTGTCGGTCAGCGCCTCGACGATCAGCGCAACGCCGCCCGGGCCATAGCCTTCGTAGCGGATCTCGGCGTAATCCTCGCCGCCCGCCATGCTCGCCTTGTCGATCGCGCGCTGGATGTTGTCCTTTGGCATCGACTGCGCGCGCGCGGCGTTGACCGCAAGGCGCAGGCGCGGGTTCATGTCGGGATCGGGCATGCCCATCTTGGCCGCCACGGTGATCTCGCGGGAAAGCTTGGAGAAACTCGCCGCGCGTTTCTTGTCCTGCGCACCCTTGCGGTGCATGATGTTCTTGAACTTGGAATGGCCTGCCATTGGACGAACTTCACCGGAATGTTGGAGATTTGAGCGGCGGCCTTACTCCGGCAGCGCTACGCGATGCAAGGGCGTGCGTGGCAGGTGAGATGAACCTACGCGAGCGGCTGGTGGATGTGGCGCGGTTTGCGGTGCGCCCTACCTACGCCGCGCAGCCGATGGCGTGGAGCCGGGCGGCGGCGCTGGCGCTGATGACGGTGTTTGCTGCGGCTTGCGCGCTCGACTGGCTGACGTGGCTCGCGATCGACTGGTGGGATGCGCAGGCCGGGTTTCTTCCGCCGTCCATCAGGCGATATGACAGCGCGGGCGATCTGGCCTTCAAAGCGCTGCTGCTTGCGCCGATTGTGGAAGAGGCCCTGTTCCGCGGCTGGCTGAGCGGGCGGGTGGCGGCATTGCGGTTTGCCGCCTTTGGCATCGCAGCGCATGGACTGTTCTTTGCTTCGCTGTGGGCGGTCGAGGCGTGGCAAATGCCGCTCGCATTGGGCGGGTTGGTGCTTGCCTTCGCCGGGCTGGTACAGTGGCTCCGCCGGCGTGAGCGCGAAACGCAGGTGCCGGACTGGTTCCTGCGGCATTTCCGCTGGCTGGTGTGGGGCAGCAGCCTGTTCTTTGCGGCGATCCATTTCGGCAATTACGCGCCGATCGCCGATCCGCGCGGGGTGCTGGTGGTGACCTCGCAATTGATCGGTGGGCTGGTGCTCGCCTATATCCGCACCCGGCTGGGGCTGGGCGCGGCCATAGCCTATCATGCAGCCTACAACGGGCTTGTCCTGATCGGCCTCACCCTCGGCGCGTAGCGGACTAGACCTTGACCGCCGTGCCGCTGGCGCTGACCATCAGCATCGAGCCGTTGGGACCGATCACCTCGTAATCGAGGTCGATCCCGACCACCGCATTGCCGCCCATCGCGGCCGCTTCGGCCTGCAACTCCTCGATCGCCTGCTTGCGTGCGTCGGCGAGGATGCGTTCGTAGCTGCCCGAGCGCCCGCCGACGATGTCGCGGATATTGGCGAACAGGTCGCGGAACAGGTTCGCGCCGACGATCACCTCGCCGGTGACGATGCCCATGTATTCCTGAATCGGGCGGCCTTCGAGCGTCGGGGTGGTGCTGACAATCACGCCGCGCGCGTCTTCCCAGGGGGATGCCATTGCCGTGTCTCCTAGTCGACCTGTGTTATAGCGATAACACAGCTTGTTGAAAGTTCAATGACATTCCGCCGCGCGGATTACGCCATTCCGAGCGCATTCTTGTACGTCTCGAGCAGCATGTCCTGCTCGCTGCGGTCGTCGGGCTTCATCTTCCTGAGGCGCACGATCTGGCGCATGATCTTGGGATCGTAACCGACCGCCTTGGCTTCCATATAAACGTCGCGGATGTCGTCGGCGATGCCCTTCTTCTCTTCTTCAAGGCGTTCGATGCGCTCGATCAGAAGGCGCAGGCGGTCGTCGGTGGCGTTCTTGCTGCCTGCCGCTTCGCTGCTTGAGGCAAAATTATCGGCCATCGGGGGTCTCCATCGGAAATGAGAATCGGTTGGCGGGTTCGATAGCCAGCCTCTCGGCCCCGGTGAACAGGCGGCGCGAATTATTCCTGTGCGTTCTTCGCGACACTGGCTTCCATGCGGGCGAGCTGCTCCTCGGTGGCCGGAGCCTGACGCGTCGCCTTCCACTCGCCGCTCGGCATGCCGTGGATCAGCGTTCGGGCTTCCTCCTTGTCGCCCGGGTAACCCGCGTCGCGAATCCAGTCGGCAAGGCAGTTGCGGCAGAAGCCGGCAAGGCCCATCAGATCGATGTTCTGCGCATCGTGGCGGTGCCGCAGGTGGCGCACCAGCCGCCGGAAAGCCTCAGCAGCCTGTGCATCGCCGAGGGTTTCGAGCGGATCGGCATTGCTATTCATCGCGGCTTTTCCTTGAGTTGAAATGCGCCTGTGCCATAGGCTTGGCCGAACAGGGATACCTATAAATGTCACGACGCGATCAGTCACGGATCGACCCGCGCGGCCGCAAGGTCAAGATTCTCGCCACCATCGGGCCAGCGAGCCGCTCGCCCGAGATGCTGGAAAAGCTGGTGCGGGCGGGCGCGGATGCCTTCCGCCTCAACATGAGCCACGGCACGCATGCCGATCACGAGGCGGCGATCCACGCGATCCGCGCGCTCGAGAAGCAGTTCGGGCGGCCGATCGCGATCCTTGCCGACCTTCAGGGGCCGAAGCTTCGCGTCGGCACCTTCAAGGACGGGCAGGCGGTGATCCGCCATTCGGGCCACTTCGTGCTCGACCGCGACGAGACGCCGGGCGACGAGAACCGCGTCTGCCTGCCGCACCCCGAACTGTTCGGCATCATGGCGCGCGGCCAGCGCCTGCTGATCAACGACGGCAAGATCCGCCTGAAGGTGCTCGAAGCGGACGGGGACCGCATCCTGTGTTCGGCCGAAGTCGGCGGGGTGATTTCCGACCGTAAGGGCGTGAACGTGCCCGATGCCGAGGTGCCGATCCCGGCGCTGACCGCAAAGGACCGCCGCGACCTCGCCTTTGCCACCGAGCACGGCGCGGACTGGATCGCATTGAGTTTCGTGCAGCGCCCCGAAGACATCGCCGAAGCGCGCAAGCTGATCGGCAGCCGCGACATTGCGCTGTGTGCCAAGATCGAGAAGCCCCAAGCCCTCCACCGGCTCGATGCAATCATCGAACTGGCCGACGGGATCATGGTCGCGCGCGGCGATCTGGGCGTTGAGCTCGAGCCTTACGAGGTGCCGCCGCTCCAGAAGAAAATCGTCAACATGGCACGCCGCGCGGGCAAGCCGGTGATCGTCGCGACCCAGATGCTCGAAAGCATGATCGAGGCGCCGACGCCGACCCGCGCCGAGGTCTCCGACGTCGCCAACGCGGTCTATGACGGGGCCGATGCGGTGATGCTCTCGGCCGAGAGCGCGGCGGGCGCATGGCCCGAGGAATCGGTGGCGATGATGGACCGCATCGCGGTGCAGGTCGAACGTGACGAGGGCTACAAGGAGCGCGTGCGCTTCCTTGATACGCCGCCCGATGCGACCACGTCCGACGCGCTCGCCCACGCCTGCATGACCATCGCCGATACCGTCCCGATCAGCGCGATCACGGTGTTCACCACCAGCGGCTCGACCGCGCGGCGGGTCGCGCGCGAGCGTCCCGCGACGCCGATGCTGGTGCTCACGCCCTCGGTGCGCACTGCAAGGCGCGTGGCGCTATTGTGGGGCGCGCATGCGGTTGCGACCAAGGATATCGGCAGTTTCGAGGAGATGATCGGCAAGGGCAAGCGCATGGCGCTGCGCCACGGCTTTGCGTCCGCCGGGGCCAAGCTGATTGTGCTCGCCGGGGTGCCGTTCGGAACGCCCGGGGCAACCAATCTGCTCCACGTGGTGACCGTCAGCGGCGACGAGCTCGACAAGCACAAGAGCTGATCTAGGGCTCCTAGCCCGCCTCAGAACGACTGGCTGACCCGCAGGTTGAGGCGCGGGGTGTTGTCGCCCGTATCGTAGCGGTCTTCGGTCAGCGGCACCGCGACCTCGAAATCGAGATCGAGATTGCGGGTGATATCGGTGCGCAGACCTGCGCCGCTCGACGCGAGTGTGCCGCCGCCGATGCCGCCTGAAAGGTTCGTGACCGTGCCCCCGTCGGCAAAGGCATAAAACTGCATGTTGCGCACTGCGCCAAGCGCTTTGGGCCAGTCGTAGCGCAGCTCGGCAAGCCCCGCGGCGCCCTGGTCGCCGACCCTCTGGGCGAAATCATAGCCGCGCAGGAAGTTCGTGCCGCCCAGCGAGAAGCTCTCGCCGATCAGCAGCGGCGCGGTCGACAGCTGGCCGGTGGCGGCGAGCGAAAGGCTGACGCGCGGGGCGATCCCGCGCCGCCAGTTCAGCCACCATGACAGCGTCGTGAAGTCGGGTTCGGCATCGAAGCGCGAGCCTAGCGGATCGCCGCTTCCGGTCGCGGCGAGAATGTCGAGGCCCTGTGTCACGGTAGCGCGGCCCTGCAGCGTGCCGCCGCCGAGCGGGCCGAAGCCGTAGAAGCCGACCCGCGCGAGCGCGATCCGGTCCATCCGCGCGAGCGTGCCGAAGCGGTCCTGGCGCAGGTCCTGCAATTCGGTGCTCGCTTCAAGCCACAGGCTGCGGGATTGGCTGCGGATCAGCGGATGGCTCACGCTGATCCCGCCCTGCCAGGCCTTGCCCAGCAGCTCGCGGTCGGCGAGGTAGGCGCCCGGCTCGGTGCGCGACCACGACAGGGACGTGGCGATATTGGTGCCCGCGTCATTGACCACCACGCTGTAGCGCGCGTTGAAGAAGGCAAGCTCCCCAGGGTTGAGCGGTGTGGCCGAGAAGCTGAGATCGACCCGGTCCCACGGCGAGAACAACCCGTTCCCGTCCACATCGATACGCGCCCGGATCGGCCCGAGCGGCTTGGTGCCGTCGGTTGCAAGCCTTATGCTGCCGCTCGCATCGGTCGTGCGCGCATCGACGACGAGCACGCGGCGATCACCGTCCCGCTCGAAGCGGGTTTCGCGGATCCACACCCCGGGCAAGTCGTCGGCGAGCAGCACCTCGCGTTGCAGCGCGGCAAGCGTCACCGGCCCGCTGTTGACCAGCCGTTCGAGCTGATGACGGATCGCGGGATTGTCCGAGCCCTCGATGCGCAGCGCGTCGATCCGCCCTTCGTCGACGCGGATGCGCAGCATCCCGCCGACCAGCGTCTGTTCGGGGATCCACACTGTGGCGAGGATATAGCCCTCGGCGCGCAGGCGGGCGGCGATGGCGTCGGTGAGTTGCACCAGCTCGGCACGGTCCAGCGGGCGGCCAGCATAGGCTTCGATGGTGCCGGCGAAGGCCGCGCGGTCGAGCACCGTCAGCCCGTCGATCACGATGGCGCCGACATCGAGCGGCGCGATGCCGCCGCCCGGGAGCGGCATGTCGAGCACCGGTAGGATCTCGATGCGGATCTGTTCGGGCGGGGGCAGGGGGCGATCGTCGCGAGCGGCCTGCGTGGCGGGGTTGGTCCGGTCAAGCGCGTCCTGCGCCGCCAGCGGGCCCGCCAGCAGCATCAATGCACCCCCAAATACATTAACCCGCCACAAGATAAGTCGCGCTCCCTTTGATCCGAAACGGGGTGGACCCTACGAAACAAAGGTTAATCAAACCCTCCGTAAGTTCCTTGTTAACCCTGTGCTTAAACGAGATGGATGCATCGGTTGTGTAAAAGGTATGAACGGAGAAACGTATGCGACACGTATCACGCCTCATCATGCCTTTACTGCTGCTGCTCTTCAGCGGCGTGCCTGCGCTTGCCCAGAACGGGAGCTGGACTGTCAGCGAAGCCAAGGGCACCGTCACGGTGATCGACGCGCGCGGGCAGCGCAGCGCCAAAGCGGGTGCCGAGCTGACCGCAGGCGCGACAATCCGCACCGCGGCGCGCTCTTCGGCAGTGCTGGTGCGCGGGCGCGAGTTCGTGACGCTGCGCCAGAATGCGCAGCTGCGTATTCCCGAGGCGGCGCGCGAACGCGGGCTCGTCCAGATCATTCAGGATTACGGCAGCGCGCTGTTCAACATCGGCAAGCAGCCCAACCCGCATTTCGGGGTCGAGACGCCCTATCTCGCCGCTGTTGTGAAGGGCACGACCTTCGTCATCACCGTAGGCGGCGATGCGGCTACCCTTCAGGTGACCGAAGGCGCGGTCGAGGCATCGACCAATGACGGCGGCGTGCGCGAACTGATCCGCCCGGGCTCTGTGGCCATGATCGCGGCGGGCGATCCGCTGCGGATGGTGATCGAGGGCGAGGGCAAGCGGGTCGTGAACTCGCCGGCGCGCGGCCAGGGCGGATCGGCCGCAGCAAGCACGCCCGGCGCGTCGTTCGCGGCTCCGTCCGAGCCGGCGACCCCGGAACCCCAGAAGCAGGCGCGCATCGAAGAGGCGGTCGTCAGCACGCCGCGCGACCTCGGGAAGGTGTCGAACGGCTTCGTCGGAGGCGAGGTGGCGGTGCTTGCAGCCGCGGTCGTCGCCGACAACACCGGTCGCGGCAATGCGGCGGCCGTCGGAAACTCGGGCGGCCGCGTCGAGGACGGCACCGTTTGCGCAGGTAACAGCTGCGTTGGGGCGGGCAACGGGAACGGCAACGGCAACGGCAACGGGAACGCCAATGGTGCCGACGAGCCTGGGAACGGCAACGGCAACGGCAACGGCAACGGCAACGGCAATGGCAATGGCGATGCCGTCGGCAACCCCGGCAAGGGCGACAATTCGACCGATGATGACGGGCCGGGCAAAGGCAATGACTCGTCAGAAGACGACGGCGACGACAAAGGCAACAACGGCAACGGTAACGGTAACGGGAACGGCAACGACGACGGCGATGCTGGTGACGACGGCAACGGCAACGGCAACGGGAACGGGAACGGCAACGGGAACGGCAAGGGCGACGACGACGGCGATGCTGACGACGACGGCAATGGCAACGGGAACGGGAACGGCAAGGGCGACGACGACGGCGACGATGCCGACAAGGGCAAGGACGGCGACAAGGGCAAGGACGGCGATCAGGGCGACGACGGCGACAAAGGCAACAACGGCAACGGGAACGGCAACGGCGCGGATAATCCCGGCAATGGCAACGGGAATGGCAACGGCAATGGCAACGGTGCGGGCAATCCCGGCAACGGCGGCGGGCCGCGCGAACGTGCCTCCGACACGGTCGTACCCCGGGCTGACCTGATCGCCACACCGGCCTCGGCCCGCTGATCGCTTTCTGACGACGGCAATGCAAACCTCGCGCACGCCCGTGGCTTCGGTGGAGGCACTGCTTCGCCGTCAGAATTGGCGCATCAGCGTGCTGATGGCCTGCGCGCTTACGCTGATGATCACGGTCGGTACGATGGCGGGCGCGTTTCGGGGCGCCGAGAACCGCTTCGAGGAGCTCACATTCGCCCTCTTCAGCCGCCCGGCGAGCGGGCAGATCCACGTCGTCGAGATGGACGCCGCGAGCATGGCCGCAATCCGCCAATGGCCCTGGTCCCGCGATCACTACGCGCGCGTCGTCCGCGAACTCGACGCTGCAGGCGTGCGCTCGATCAGCTTCGACGTCGATTTCTCAGGGAACGGCGATGCCGCAGGCGACCGCGCCTTTGCCGATGCCGTGGCTGCCGCCCGCGCGCCTGTGGCGCTTGCGACCTTTGCGCAGAGGGCCGGTTCTGGCGATATCCGCCAGCTCGATTCGTTGCCGATCCCGATCCTGCGCGAAGACGCGCATCTCTCTTCCGTCGCGGTCATGCCTGATGCCGACGGTTTCGTGCGGCGTCTGCCGCTGGGGACAATCACGGACCAGACTCCGCGGCCCTCGCTCGCGGCTTTCGTTGCGGGCCGGGCGGGCGCGGTCGAGGACAGCTTCCCGGTCGACTTCGCGATCGATTCCGCCACCATTCCGCGCCACAGCTTCATCGCGGTGGAGCGCGGTATCGTCCCGCCCGGCAGCCTCAAGGGCAAGGACGTGATCATCGGCGCGACCGCTATCGAGCTGGGCGATCGCTATCCGGTACCCACGCTGGGCGTGATTCCGGGCGTGATCGTCCAAGCCCTCGCCGCCGAAACGCTTGCAGAAGGTGTGCCTGCCTATGGTTCATGGCCGCTGCCGCTGCTCATTGCGGCGGTGCTGGGCCTTGCGATCCTGACGGCGCAGCGGCGACGCATAGTGATGCTGCGGAGCGGCGCAGCGGTGGCGGTGCTGCTCGCCGTATGGCTCGCGGCGCGGCTGGGGTTTGGCGTCTGGTTCGAGCTTGTGCCAGCCCTGACACTCGTGGGCGCATCAGGCGCCATCGCCTATGCCACGCTCACCCAGCGCTTCGCTGCGCGCAAGCGGCAGGTCGATGCCGAAAGCGGGCTGCCCAATCGGATGGCGCTCGATCTCCGCCACGTCTCCCCGACCGACAAGCTGTTCGTCGCCGCGCAAATCGACGAGTTCGACGCGCTCAAACTAGCGGTCGCGGGCGAGGATCTCGGGGACCTGTTGCGCCGCATTGCCGACCGGCTCAAGGTCTCGACAGGGGTCAACGCAGTCTACCGCACCGAAGAGCGCACTTTGGGCTGGGTCTCGGCCCTCTCGGTTGCCGAGCTCGAGGCCCAGCTCGCCGGCATCCGTGCGCTGATGCGCAGCCCGTTCGAGATTGCCGGGCACAGGCTCGGCGTTTCGCTCACCTTCGGCGTCGCGGGCCAGGACGCAGGCGACCCGGCCGCACAAGCTGCCCACGCCGCGAGCCTCGCCAAGCGTGCGGGCAAGTTCTGGCGGTTGCACACCGCCGAGGAGGGCGAGACCGTCGCGCAGCAGCTCTCGCTGCTCGGCGAGCTCGACGACGCGCTGCGCAGCGGGGCGATTACCGTGCTCTACCAGCCCAAGCTCAACCTCGCGACCCGCCGGATCGATGCGGTCGAGGCGCTGGTGCGCTGGAACCACCCTGAGCGCGGCCTGCTGCCGCCCGATTGCTTTATCCCGCTGTTCGAGGAGCGCGGCCGCATCGACGACCTCACGATCGCGGTGCTCAGCAAGGCGCTGTCCGACATGCTCGCCTGGTGCGAGCGCGGGCTGACGATCGGCGTCGCGGTCAACATTTCGGCGCCACTGCTGACGTCGGAAAGTTTCACCAACCGCGCGCTGGCGCTGGTCGGACGCTCGGGCGCCCCGGCGCACCGGCTGACTTTCGAGGTCACAGAAAGCGCGCAGTTCGAGGACACGAACAAGGCGATCGCCGCGCTCGAACGCTTCCGCGCGACCGGCATCCGCATCTCGATGGACGATTACGGCACCGGGCAATCGGCTCTCAACTACCTCAAGCTGCTGCCACTGACAGAGCTCAAGATCGACCGCATGTTCGTCGCCCAGGCCCATGTCGACCGCGGTGATGCGATGCTGGTGCGCTCGACCGTGCAGCTTGCCCATGAGCTCGGGCTCCAGGTCGTGGCCGAAGGCGTGGAGGAGGCCGCGTGCCTCGCTTTCCTCGAACAGATCGGCTGCGACTACGCGCAAGGCTACCTCGTCGGGCGTCCGCTCGGTGCCGAGGCGCTCGCCGAGATGGCCAAGGCCACTCTTCCTCCCGAGGAAGCGGCCCAAGCCGCCTGAGCGCGGCGCCCGCTTTAAATCCCTCGCGCAGCCTGATAGCTTGACGGCGACAGACCGGACTGATCCGGTCGGAACGAGGGTGAGATCATGCGGTTGATGAAAGCAGCGCAGCTTGCGGCGATGACCGGGGCGGCGACGATTGGCCTGTCGGGCTGCGTGGTGAACATTTCGGATGACGCCTCTGACCGCGCCGATGCCGTGCCGCCGCCGCCTGCGCCGATGATCTGCAATGCTGAGAAGGCGAAGTATCATGTCGGCCATGACGCGACCCAGGCGATGGGCGGCGCGATCCTCAAGGACAGCGGCGCGCGCACCCTGCGCTGGGGCCCTCCCGGCGGCGCGTGGACGATGGACTACCGCGAAGACCGCGTGAACGTGCGCTACGACGGCAACATGAAGATCACCGAAGTCACCTGCGGATGAGTGAGCGTTTGCGGGCGACCTCGGGATCGCCGTTCGAAGCGACCTTCGGCTTCGCCCGTGCGGTGAGGGATGGCAACCGGATCATCGTTGCCGGAACCGGCCCGATCGAGTCCGACGGTTCGACCACCCCCGGGGGCACGGCGGCGCAGGCCGAGCGCTGCTGCAAGATCATCGTCGCGGCGATCGAGGAACTGGGCGGGACCGCGGCCGACGTGGTGCGCACCCGGATGCTTTTGACCGACCCGGGCGATCAGGATGCGGTCGGCGCAGTCCACGCGCGCTTCTTCGGCGCGGCGCGTCCAGCGGCGACGATGGCCGGCGTGGCTTGGCTCTGTCGGCCCGAATGGAAAGTCGAGATCGAGGCGGAAGCGATGCTGCCTGGCTGATGCGGCGCGCAGCCCTCTATCTGGCCGCTGTCGTGGCAGGCGCTGCGCTCGGGCTTGGCAGCGCCTTGTGGATCGCGGGACTGTGGCCGCCGGGCCGCAACATGGCGTTCGGCGATGTCGATGTCGGCGGGTGGCGTAGCGACTTCGCGATCGGCTCCAAGGCGGCTGATCCCTACACCCGCGCCCGCGTCGCCCGCCACGGGTTGCTGGCGCTGGCGAAGAGCGAGGCGGTGTATCTCACCCGAACTGTCGATGACGCAGGCGAACCCTTGCGCGAGGGCTGCACCTATCGTCTGTCGGGCGGCGCGATGCCCGCCGGATGGTGGTCCGTGACGCTCTATGATGCCGCCAGCATGCTTCCCGCCAACAACGACAACGCGCTCAGTATCGATGCCGAGCGTGCGGGGAAGGGTGCGTGGTCTGCGGTCATCGCGCCGCAGCGGCCCTCGGGGAACGAAGCGTGGATCTCGAGCCGGGGAGCCGGGCGTTTCGACCTGACGCTGCGGCTCTACCTGCCCGAAGCGCGACTGTTGGCCGACCCCGATGCCGCGCTTGCCCCGCCGCGGATCGCGCGGCTCGCCTGCGAGGACGGGGCATGAAGCGCTGGCTCGGGCCGCTGTCGGCGCTGCTGGTGTGCGCGGCGGCGACCCACGCGGCGACGCTGCACTTTGCCCCCGGCTTCATCATGGCCCGCGCGATGACCACGCTGGCCGACCGCGGCGTCGCGCTCCACGCCTTTACCGCGACGCCGCGCGTCACACCGCAATCCCAGCAAGTGGTGCGCTCCTCGCCCGATCTCTACTATGCGCTGTGCCGCTATGACCTCGGCGAACCCGGCACCTATCTTGCGGTCGTGCTGGGGGTCTCGCCCGACTATCAATCACTCGCCTTTTTCGATGCGCAGACCGACAACTTCGCGACGCTGCGCGGTACGGGCCGGGAAGTGCGTGTGCGCTTGCTCCCGCCAGAGAGCGCGCCCGAGGAAGGCGCGGTGGTCAGCCCTACGATGCACGGCGTGATCCTGATCCGCCGCCTCGCCCCCGACGCTCAGCGCTTCGCCGCTGCCGCCGAGGCCGGGAAAGCCGATCAGTGCCGCCTTGTCGCGGCAGAGCCGGTCAGCCGCTGACCTTCGCCAGCCGTTGTTCCACGAGCGCTATCAGGGCCGCGAGGTCGGGCAGCGCATTGAGTTCGTCCGCGCTCACCAGCACTTCGGGCGTTCCCGGGCCGCTTGCCCGCAGGATTGCTGGCAGCGGCAGATCGGGCATTCCCAGATCCTTTCGCAGCTCGTCGCGGTACACGAACATTCGTGCATATCGCAGCCCGGACAGGAACCTGCGCCACTCCGGCCGCATCGAAAACGCCCCATAGGTGAGCGCGCACAACGAGCAGGGATAGGTCGACGGCGACACGATCTTGTGGACCATATCGCCGAGCGCGCTCAGGATGCCGCCGTTGGCATTATAGACGAAGATGAGGGTGGGGACGACGGTTCTCATTGGTGCAGTTACGATGCCGATGCTACGTGTAGTTTCGCTGTTTGCAACTGCCCTAGCAAATTTCCGTAAGCCGTGCGCCTTTGCCGCCCTTTTCCAACCCCGACAGAGCCGCTAGAGCACCCGCCATGAACGGACAATTCCAGCTCAACGATGACCAGGTCGCAATCCGCGAGGTCGCCCAGCGCTTCACCGCCGACAATATCACGCCCCACGCCGGGGAGTGGGACGAAAAGCACATCTTCCCGCGTGACGTAATCCAGCGCAGTGCCGAACTCGGCTTCGGCGCGATCTACGTTTCCGAACAATCGGGCGGGATCGGCCTCGGCCGTCTGGAGGCGGCGCTGATCATGGAGGCGATGGCCTATGGCTGCCCATCCACTTCGGCATTCATCTCGATCCACAATATGGCCGCATGGATGATCGACCGCTTCGGCGGCGAGGTGGTCAAGGCGAAGTACCTGCCACAGCTGATCACCATGGATCACATCGCCAGCTACTGCCTGACCGAGCCGTCGAGCGGTTCGGATGCCAGCGCGCTGCGCACCTCGGCGCGGCGGGATGGCGATCATTACGTCCTCAACGGCACCAAGCAGTTCATCTCGGGCGCGGGCGCGAACGAGATTTATGTCGTGATGGTCCGCACCGGCGAGGATGGGCCCAAGGGCATCTCCTGCGTGGTGATCGAGAAGGACATGCCCGGCGTCAGCTTCGGCGCGCAGGAGAAGAAACTGGGCTGGCATTCGCAACCGACCGCGCAGCTGATCCTCGAAGACGTGCGCGTCCCGGCCGAAAACCTCGTCGGCGCCGAAGGCGAGGGCTTCCGCATCGCGATGATGGGGCTGGACGGCGGGCGGCTCAATATCGGCGCCTGCTCGCTTGGCGGGGCGCAGCGGTGCCTCGACGAAGCGATCAAGTACACCAAGGAGCGCACCCAGTTCGGTCAGGCGGTGGCCGACTTCCAGAACACCCAGTTCACGCTCGCCGACATGGCGACCGACTTGGAAGCCGCGCGCGCATTGCTCTACCTGGCGGCCGCCAAGGTCACCGACAACGCGCCCGACAAGACACGGTTCTCGGCAATGGCCAAGCGCCTCGCCACCGACAACGGCTCGGCGATCGTCGACAAGGCGCTGCAACTGTTCGGCGGCTACGGCTACCTTCAGGATTACCCGATCGAGCGCTTCTGGCGCGACCTGCGCGTGCATTCGATCCTCGAAGGCACCAACCAGATCATGCGCATGGTCGTGGGCCGGGACCTGCTGCGCCAGTGATGGCGACAAGGCTTGCCATGACGACATTGGTGGTGCCCGATTATGATGTGGGGATCGCTTTCGCTGTCGGCGCGCTCGGCTTCGATCTGATCGAGGACAGCGACATGGGCGCGGGCAAGCGCTGGGTGGTGGTGGGCAGCCAAAATGGGGGGCGCCTGCTGATCGCTCGGGCGGCCGATAAGGCGCAGTCCGCCGCAATCGGCAACCAGACCGGCGGGCGCGTCGGCTTTTTCGCGCACACCGACGATTTCGCAGGTACCCATGCACGCCTCGTCGATGCAGGGGTGAATTTCCATGAAGAGCCGCGCCACGAGAGCTATGGCACAGTGGCCGTCTTCAGCGATCCTTTCGGCAACCGCTGGGACCTGATCGAACCGAAAGATACGGGGCAATGACCGAAGACGTTCTGATCCGCACCAACGGCCCGATCGGCCATATCAGCCTCAACCGGCCCAAGGCGCTCCATGCGCTGACGCTGGAGATGTGCCATGCGATGAGCGCAGGCCTGACCGAGTGGGCGAAGGACGATGCGATCCAGGCGGTGATCATCGACCATGCCGAGGGGCGCGGTTTCTGCGCAGGCGGCGACATCGCTTTCCTGAGGGATTCGGCCCTCAACGATGGCGGCGCGTCGGGGCGCAAGTTCTTCCACGACGAATACCAGCTCAACCACCAGATGTTCACTTACGCCAAGCCGATCGTCGCTTACATGGATGGCATCACGATGGGCGGCGGCGTGGGCATATCGCAGCCCGCCAAGTTCCGCGTGGCGACCGAGAACACGCGCTTCGCCATGCCTGAAACCGGGATCGGCCTGTTCCCCGACGTGGGCGGCGGCTGGTATCTTGCGCGCCTCGGCCAGCGCCTCGGCCAGTTTCTCGCGCTGACCGGCGCGCGGCTCGACGGGGCGGAGTGCCTGTGGACCGGCCTTGCCACCCACTACCTAGGCCATGCCATGCTGGATGACATCAAAGCGCGGATCCACGACCACCCCGACCGCATCGCCGGCATTCTCGCCGAACCGGTCGGCACCCCGCCCAAGGCACGGATCGAGGCCAACGCGGACAAGATCGCCAAGCACCTCGCGTCCGACAGTTACGAGGACATCCTCGCCAGTCTCGAAGCCGCTTCGGAAGTGGGCGACGACTGGGCGATGAAGGAGCGCGATACGCTTGGCACCAAAAGCCCGCAGACCTGCAAGGTGGCGCTGCGCCAGCTTGCGACCAGCGCGAGGCTGACCGATTTTGCCGACAACATGCGCATGGAATACCGCATCGCGTCCCGCGTGCTCACCCGCCCCGACTTCGCCGAGGGCGTGCGCGCGGTGATCGTCGACAAGACCGGCGACCCCAAGTGGAACCCGGCGACGCCCGAGGAGGTCACGGACGACCTGCTCGACGCGATCTTTGCCCCGCTGCCCGCCGATGAGGAATGGAAGCCGCTATGACTTTTGAGACGATCACCGCCGAAACCGACGCCCGCGGGACAAAGGGCGTCACGCTGCTGACGATCAACCGCCCGCAGGCGCTGAACGCATTGAATTCCAAGGTGCTCGAGGAACTGATCCACGCCTTTGCCGCCTATCAGGCCGATGGCACGCAGCTGTGCGCGATCCTCACCGGCAGCGGCGACAAGGCCTTTGCCGCCGGTGCCGACATCAAGGAGATGAGCGACAAGGCGGCGGCCGACTTCTTCCTCGACGATTTCTTCAGCCCGTGGACGGCTGAAATCGTCAAGAAGACCCGCAAGCCGTGGATCGCCGCGGTCAACGGCTTCGCACTGGGCGGCGGGTGCGAGCTCGCCATGATGGCGGACTTCATCATCGCGTCCGACAAGGCGAAGTTCGGCCAGCCCGAGATCAAGCTCGGCGTTGCCCCCGGCATGGGCGGATCGCAGCGGCTGACCCGCGCGATCGGCAAGTCGAAATCGATGGAGATGTGCCTCACCGGCCGGATGATGGCTGCCGAAGAGGCCGAGCGCAGCAATCTGGTGGCCCGCGTGGTGCCGCATGAAGAACTGATCGCCGAGACTCTCAAGACCGCCGCGACCATCGCCGCGATGCCGCCGATGGCGGTGATCGCCAACAAGGAAATGGTGAACTCGGCCTTCGAAATGACGCTCGATCAGGGCTTGATCGTCGAGCGCCGAATCTTCCAGATCCTCACCGCGAGCGAAGACAAGGTCGAGGGCATGGCGGCATTTATCGAGAAGCGCGAAGGACAGTGGAAGGGGAGATAATCCTCAAAGGCCTTGGCCTCGTTGGCATCGGTCTGCTGTTAATCTGGCTGGGCATCACCGGCTGGAGGCACCGGCGTGAGGATCGCATCAGCTTCATCGAGGCCGCCATCCTTAAGACGGCTGACGCGGAGCCATTGCCCTTAAGACGGTGGGATCGGGCATGGGCCTATGTGCAGCCGATCCTTCTTCTTATCTTCGGGCCACTCATGCTTTTCGGCGGCATCGCAGTTCTGTCTTTACTGGGAGAGTGACATGAAAATCGCCTTTATCGGCCTCGGCAACATGGGCGGCGGGATGGCCGCGAACCTCGTTAAGGCGGGCCACGAGGTCTGTGCCTTCGATCTCAGCGAGACCGCGCTCGCCGCGGCGCGCGAGGCGGGTTGCGCCACCTTCACCACCGCCCACGAGGCCTGCGAAGGGGTAGAGGCAGTCGTCTCGATGCTGCCCAATGGCGCGATCGTTAAACAGGTCTATTGGGACGAGGTGATCGGCCATGCCCCTGAAGGCGCGATCCTGCTCGATTGCTCGACCATCGATGTCGCCACCGCGCGCGAGGTGATTGCGGTGACCGAGGCGCACAATTACCAGATGGTCGATGCACCGGTTTCGGGCGGGATTGCGGCGGCCAACGGCGGGACTCTGACCTTCATGGTCGGCGGCTCGGGCGAGGCCTTCGCCCGCGCGCAGCCGATCCTCGCCGCGATGGGCAAGGCGGTGATCCACGCCGGCGCTGCGGGGACCGGGCAGGCGGCCAAGATCTGCAACAACATGCTGCTCGCGATCCACATGATCGGCACCTGCGAGGCCTTCGCCATGGCCGACAAGCTGGGGCTCGATGCCCAGACCTTCTACGACATCTCGAGCGTCTCGTCCGGCCAGTGCTGGTCGATGACGTCCTATTGCCCGGTGCCCGGCGTCGGCCCGGTTACCCCTGCGGACAATGGCTATCAGGGCGGGTTCGCCGCCGGGCTGATGCTCAAGGACTTGAGGCTGGCAATGGAAGCGGCCGAGAGCGCCGGGGCCACCGTTGCGCTCGGCGAACATGCCCGCGCGATCTACGAGGCCTTCGCCAAGGACAATGCGGCGACCGACTTCTCGGGGATTATCCGCACGCTTTAATCGCAGCGGCGCGCGATCGGGGCGGTCAGCTTGGCAGCGGCTGCGGCGTCGCGCTTGCCGAGATTTTCGGCAGCAAGCCGGATCTGGTCGCACGTGAACGTCGCACCGCGATCCAGCGACAGGACGAGCACCTCTGCAAAGGCAGCGGGTGACATGATCTGCGCGCCACGCTGGAGGTACTGTTCGTACCAACGCGGTGCCCCGGCGAGGATGTCGGAAAAAGCGGCCTGTCCGGCACCCCCCGGCTCGCCGAGCACCTGCGGGGCAAACTCCATCAACAGTTCGTTCGCCGTCGCGTTGTTGCGGAACAGCGCGGCGTAGCGGCGCGCGGCCTCAGGCTTGTCGCCGGCGGCGACCGCGAGACGCAGCATCGTCTCCTGCGCGACGCGTTCGCGCCACCCGCGCTGTGCTGCCAGCTGGATGGTGAAGGTTGCGGCGTCGGCCTCGCCCGCTTTGGCCTGCGCGGCGGCAAGGAGGGTGAGATGCTCGGCCGGCATCGGACGGCGGCGCACCAGCTCCTTGGCCGCTTCGAGCGCCGCGGCAGGATCGTCGCCCTCGAGCGCTGCGGCTGCGATCTGCGCCTGTGCGTAGCTGCGCAAGGGTGCAGGCACGAGCGGCGCGAACTGCGGCGCGCCTTCGGACTGCCGGTCCAATTGCAGCGCTGCGGTAACTGCCGCGACCCCGAGCAGCGCCGTGATCCAGAGGATGCGGCCGATCATCGCCGTTCGCCCTCCCGATTACTCGCGGTGCGGGCCAGCAGCAGCAGCGCGCATCCGGCGAAAGCGAGGATGGTCTGATTGCGCAGCGGGTAGTCGGTGATCGATTGCAGCGCGATGGAAAGGAGGAAGGCACCGCCCGCCCATCCCGCCCATGCGAGCTGCGAGCGGCGTGATTGCCATGCCATGACAGCGCACGCGGCCATCCAGAATACGGCCAGCGTCAGTCCCGGCAAGCCCGCCTCGATGGCCAGCTCGATATAATCATTATGCGCGCGTCCGGCGGTGCGAAGCGTGAGGTTTTCGAGCGATTCGTCGATTTGGAACACCCCGTCGAAAGTCCCCATCCCGGCGCCTGCAGGCCAGTATCGTTCGGCTGCGAAGATGGCGTCCTCCCAGATGAAACGGCGCGGATCGTCCTTCGCCTCGAAGCGCTCGAGCGTTGCCTCGATCCGGCCCGGTGCGGCTATGACGAGCCCGCCGATCACCGTCGCGCCCAAGGCAACGGCGCCCAGCGCGAGAAGGATTGGCTGGCGTCCTCGCCGCCCTCCGGCACCGGCGGAACGGCTTTGAAGCAACCAGCTCCCGGCCCTCAGCCCGGCAAGGCCGAGCGGTATGACGGCAAGGGCCAGACCGGTGCGCGACTTGGTCAAAACGATCGCCACGAGCAGTAACGAGGCCAACGCAAGGCGCACCCAAGGCACGGCGGGATGGGGTCTGGGGGCAGGCAAGAGGCAGGCAAGGGTCAGGCAGAAACCAAGGAACAGCGCGGTCGAATTGCGGTTCGCGAAGGTGCCGATCAGGAAAGCCCCGGGCTCACGCGCGGGATAGATCGCGAAGTTGTCACCTGCCGGATTGAGCTGCCCGAGCCCCATCAAGGTCGTGACCAGGCCGAGCGCGACAACCAGCCAGCCGAGCGTGAGGAGGTGATGACGTGGCAGCGTCCAGCCGGCCATCACCACAGCGATCGGCGTGACCAGCGCGGTCAGCGCGAGCGCGGTGCGCAGCGGATCGGTGCTCCACGTCATCCAGCCGCCGGTCCCCGCCGCCTCGAGCGAACGAGCAACGAGATCATGGCCGGGGAGGGCACGCCAGACCGTCTCGGGAAGGGGAATGATCTGCGCCAATGGCAGCAACAGCGCGAGCGCGATGGCGATGCGCAAGAAGACAGGCGATTCGCGCCAGAAGCGCTTGGCCGATCCGCCCCGCAGCGCCAGCACCGCAAGGGCGGTGAACTGCACGGCGAGGTTGGCAAGCCCGTAGACGCTCCCGCCGCCGCCGAATGCAAAGGCGGCCAGCATCAGGACGCAAAGGGCAGCTATGCCGATCCGATCAGCTGCAGGACTGTTCAAAACGAGGCCTCGCGCAGCGGCTGGGGGGGGGGACCACAAAAGAAAACGCCCGGGCCGAAGTCCGGGCGTTTTCTGAAATTCTTAATGCAAGATCAAGCGCCGTGCGCCCGATTACCGGCCCGGGGACTGACCCTTGTCGTCCGAGCTGCTCGCCGAGACGATACCGGCGACCACAAGGCCCGCGCCCAGCAGAGCCAGAACGATGGCCGAAGCACCCTTGATCTTTTCGCCCTTGGCCGTGCGGCCCTGGCCGGGAGCGCTCACCGAAGAGCCTTCACTGGCACGGGTACCGGCCTGTGCGGCCACCGGAGCGATCGCAAGGGCCGAAGCCGCAGCAACCAACATCATGCGCGAGAGGGTCTTCATAGTTTCAATCCCTGTTTTCAAAACTTCGTACTATCCCGTAGTGCACCGCAGCATCGGTGGCAAGACCGTTTAACGCCAAATGGTAAATGTTTGCCGACGAAATGGCGCAATTCGTCGCACACGCCGCGCTGAGCCGGGGCCGTTAGCCGGAGTTAGCGCCGGTTTGGCCAAGCAGCAGGGTGTAGCGGGCGACGTCGCCGCCGGTGATGATCCGCTCCTTGCGCACCAGCCAGGCGTGAGCGGCGAAGGGGCCATCCTCGGGACGCTCGACGCCGATCCTGATCTCGCTCGCCATGCCGAGCCGGGCTAGCCAATCCTGTGCCGCGATCGCCTGCACCATGCAGTCGCTCCGCCACGGCAGGCGCTTTGCGAGACGGACGATGATGAACCCGATACGGTCGGCAAGCAGCTCGTCGGCCGCATCGGCGACCTCCGCCTTGGCGGCAGCGGCATTGCGCTGCGGGATCTCGGCAGCCTCGAGCCGCCCGAAGGCCAACCGCGCCCGGAACAGCGCGACAAGAGCTTGCGCGGTGAGGCGCGTCGCCCAGCCGGTATCGCGCAGCCGCAGGGCCTTGCCAGTGCTGGGCACCTGAGGCGGCGGCACAGGGGATGATTGCGAAGGCGGCATGGCGTGCCTATTGCACCGGCGGCGGGCAATTCCAAGGTCGGCTGAGCGGATGGCGCCCCGCTGGGCGGGCGGCGCAGAGGGGACACGTGACCGGCATCGCAGCGATCTTCGGGGTTGGCCCGAGCCGGCAGGCGCAGCTTGGCATGATGATGTCGGCGATGGCTGACCGCGTCCACGACGCAAGCGGCGTGTGGAGCAAGGGCCCCTTCGCGCTGGGTGCGCTGGTCCTCCACACCACCGCCGAATCGTTCGACGCGCCGCAGCCGCTCACCAACGAGGACGAGAGCCTCGCCCTCGTTCTCGACGGCTACCTCACCAATTGGGAGGAGCTGCGCCGCGATCTCCTCGCCCGCGGGGCGGTGCTGCGCAGCCGCTCGGATGCCGAGCTGGTGCTGCGTGCCTACGAGCAATGGGGCGAGGATTGCGCCGACCGGATCGAGGGAGAGTTCGCTTTCGTCATCGCCGACACCCGTGCGCATCGCATCTATGCCGCGCGCGATCACAAGGGTTTGCGGCCGCTGCATGTCTACAAGGAAGCGGATGCGCTGATTGTCGCCTCGGACATTCGCGCGATCATTTCCGCCTGTGCGAACCGGCCCGCACCCGATCTCGACTATCTCGCCAACATCGCCGCGGGCGAATGGCACCTTCGTGATGCGACCGTGTGGGAGGGCGTGGAGCGCGTGCCCCAGGCGCATTGGCTGTCTTTCGACGGGCAGACACGCAATGTCGTGCGTTACTACGACATGCCGACCGAGGTGACGGTGCGCTATCGGGACGAGACCGATTATGTCGAGCATTACCGCGAGATGCTGTTCGACGCCGTCCGGCGCACCTCGCGTTCGCATCGGCCGCTGGCGATTTCCGTGAGCGGCGGGCTTGATTCGTCGGCGGTGCTGGGAGTTGCGCAGCGGCTAGAGCGCGAGGGGCGGCTGCCTGCGCCCGGCATCGAAGCCTATACCCTTGTCGGCGAGCCGGGCACGCCGGCGTATGAGCTGCCCTATGCGCGGGCGGTAGCGGAGCATTGCGGGGTTCCGCTCAACGAGGTGCCGCTCTTCTGGCCCGGTATCGCTTGGTTCAACGAACAGGGTCGCAGGGACCGCGATGTCCCGATCCCTGAGAACGGTCCGATGTCGCTCGGCCTGGAACGCCTCGCCCACGCTAACGGGAGCCGTGCATATCTCACCGGGTCTGGAGGAGATGAGTGGCTTGACGGCAGCGCGCTCTATTACCGCCAACTGACGCGCGCTCTCGACATTCCGGGGTACGCAGCGGCGCTGGCTCGCGACGGCCGTGCTCTCGGATGGCGGCGCGCTGCGGCGCGCGCGGTGCGCCCTACGCTCGGCGCTCTGCTTTCGGCCCCGACCCGTGCACGGCGCTACGAGCGTCTCGCCCGGGTGCGGCTGGATGACCCCGACTATTTGTTCTGGATGCTGCCGGCCTGGCGCGAGCGGCTTATTGAGCAAGAGCTAGCATTTGAACGCTCCCTGCCGCCCGAGCCCGACGACATGTTCCGCTGGCGTCGTCTTTTCTCCCCCTATCCGGCCTTCGCGAATTCGCTTTTCGCTGGACAGGTCGCCAAGTCTGGGCTGGAGACCCGCAATCCGATGCTTACCCGCGGGTTCGTCGAGTTCTCGGCGACCACCCCCGAATGGATTCGCAATCAGGGCGGATTAACCAAGGTCGTTCACCGAAAAGCGCTCCGGGGCATAGTCCCGGCGGCCGTTCTGGAGCGCAGGAACAAGGCCCATTTCAATGCGCCGAGCGTCGCGGCGGAATTCGCAGAATACGTCCGAGATCATGGGGACAGATGGCTTCTGCCATTCTGTTCTCTGGACGGCATAAGGCAGCTGACGCGGCCGAAGGGTGAATTGCCTGTTGACCCTGACCTCTGTTGGGAGATATGGGGCTTGTACGCGGTCGCAGCATTTGTTGCGCACGAATTTTCTTAACGCTCCTTCCGGGGGTTTATTGGGGTTAGATTTGGCCATGATCGATCAAAACAGCAAGGCGGCCTACGAAACGCCCCGTCTCGTCGAGTACGGTTCGGTCCGCAATCTGACCGGCGGCAGCGGGGGTACACTCCGCGACGGCGCTCTGGGGAATACCCGCATGTTGTAATTTTCGAGCCTCAGCGGACTTCGAAAATTCAGATTATCCGGCTTTCAATGCTGGGAACGGTAAGCTCTAGCCTTAACGGGTTAGAGCTTTTACTGTTGCAGTCTGCGGCGTTGTTGAACAGCTTGCCCCAAGGCAGCGCGGGAACGGATTGCCAATGACGAGGGCGCTTGTCGAACACATCGAATACCTGACCCTTCCGGGTCGCAACGCGCTCTACCGGCGCGCAATCGCGGCCAAGCTCTTGCCGGGCGATACGGTCGCCGATCTTGGCTGCGGAGTCGGCGTGCTCGGGCTTTTCTGCCTCGAATCGGGCGCCGCGCGCTGCTGGGGCATCGACAGCTCAGATGCGATCCATCTGGCGCGCGAATCGATGGAGCGTGCCGGGCTCGCTGAACTTTACACTTGCATCGCGGATTCGACCTTCCGTGCCGACCTGCCAGAGCGCGTCGACCTAATCATCTGCGACCATGTCGGCTACATGGGCTTCGACTACGGTATCATCCCGCTGATGCGCGACGCGCGCAGGCGCTTTCTCAAGCCCGGCGGCAAGATGATCCCGCTGGCGCTCGACCTGATGGTCGCGCCGGCCTCGTCGGACGCCTGCAACGCCAAGGCCAGGATCTGGGGGACGGACGCCGTGCCCGAGCCCTATCGCTGGCTGGCCGAGCTCAGCTCTAATGCCTGCTATCGCCACAATTTCGAGCCCGCCGATCTGCTTGGGCCAGCGGCGCACCTCGGCCATGTCGATCTGGCCGAGGCCGAACCCGCGCTATTCCGCTTCGAGGCGGTGCTCAAGATCGCTCGGGCGGGACGGTTCGACGGCTTCGCCGCATGGTTCGACTGCCAGCTTGCAGGCGACATCCGCATGACCAACGCGCCGCTCGACCCGGACAGCATCCAGCGTCCGCAGGCCTTCTTGCCGGCGCGCGAAAGCTTTGCGGTCGCGGCGGGCGACGAGGTGCGCGTGTCGCTGCGCTTCATAGCCGAAAATCACATCATCGCCTGGACCATCCAGCCGCCCGGCGGCGTCCCGGTGCAGAAGCTTTCGACCTTCAACAGCACGGTCATGACCCCGGCCGACCTCGTCAGGGATTCGGGCCGGCCGCTGGCGCTCACCCGCGACGGCGAGGCACGCGCTTTCGTGCTCGCCCAGGTTGATGGTCAGCGATCGGGCGAGGAGATCATCGCCAAGGTGCTGGCCGACCGGCCCGACCTCCTGCCGAGCCCGCAGGCGATCCGCGATTTCGTCAAAGACGTGCTCGCGCAAGAATGCACGGTCTAGGCGCAGACGTGGAAGTGTCTTTCATGGTCCAGCCCCCTCGCGAGCAGGCGCCGCTCGCCAGCGAACCCTACGACCGCTGGGTGCTGCCTGACGAATGCGTGAAGGCTGAATTATACCGCCAGCCGGGCGGCTTCCTGCTGCGCTTTCTGGGCGAGGCCGATTTCGCGATCGATACCGATTGCCGGCAGGTAACCGGCTGGCCCGTGCCGGGCGTTGCGGAAAATCACTTCCAAAGCCTCTACTGCAACGCCGTGCTGCCATTGATCGGCGATCACCTTGGCGGGCTGTTTCTGCACGGCAGCGCGGTGGCGGTCGGCGGGCGTGCGGTAGCGTTCCTGGGCCAGTCGGGCGCCGGCAAGACCACGCTTGCCGGCGCTTTCGCCAAGGCTGGGCACTCTTACCTGACCGAGGATGTGATCGAGCTGGTTGCCGGTGCGGGCACCTACTACCTTCAACCCAAGCCGTCGGGCCTGCGCCTCTTCGCCGACAGTGCCGCCTACCTGATCGGGGACGACCCTGAGATGGCAGAAGGCGACGAGAAGATCGACGTCACCAACGCAATCGCCCTGCCGTTCTTGGGCACGCCGGCGCCGCTCGCGGCGATCTTTCTTCTCGGGCCTGACCACGATGCACCGCGGGCGATTGCGAGGCTGGATCAGCACCGGGCGGCCCAGTTGCTTATGCCGCATTCCTTCGTGCTCGATGTCGAGGACAAGGGCAGGCTTCGCGGACATTTCAGTCGCATTATGGGACTTGCTTGCGACGTTAACTGTTATTCAGTTGACTACCCCCGGGATTACGCGGAGTTGCCGGGCGTGATCGCTATGATCGGTGAAGAGGCGCAAAAAATTGGTGTTGGCAATGATTAATCGCGAAAAATTCCGCGCCTCCGACGACGTTGTCGCCCGCGAGGTCGGCGGCGAGATGGTGCTGCTCGATCTGGTCAGCGGCACCTATTTCGGCCTTGGCGCGGTGGGCAGCCGTGTGTGGGAACAACTGTCGCACGGCGAGGCAAGCCTTGCGCAATTGGCTGACCTGATCGAAGCCGAGTTCGACGCGCCGCGCGACGTGATCGAGCGGGATCTCGCCGGGCTGCTCGGACAGCTGGTCGACAAGCAACTGGCGATCCCTGCAGCGGCTTGACGCTGCGAAGCCTCAGGCGCGCAGTGTCTGTTTCCCCTGCGTTTCGACCAGGCCTTCGGGCGTTGCCTTGATGACGCGGTCGGCCAGCGCCAGGCTTGCCGGGCGGTGGGTGATGATGATCACCGTGCGCCCTTTCAGCGTTTCTATGCATGCCTCGACGAATGCTGCCTCTCCCTCGAGATCATACATGCTGGTCGCTTCGTCAAAGATATAGACGGGGGGGTCACGCAGCAGCGCCCGCGCGAGTGCAAGGCGTTGCTGCTGGCCGCCCGAAAGGCGGATGCCATTGTCCCCGATCTCGGTGTCGAGCCCGCGCGGGAGCTTGTCGATAAAGTCCCACGCCTGGGCCAGCCTTGCGGCGCGCTCGATCGCCGCGGGGTCGGGGGCTGCGACGCCGAAAGCGATGTTCTCTGCAATCGTCCCGTTAAACAACAGGGCGCGCTGCGGAACGTAACCGAACTGGCGGCGCAGCGACTGCACCTGAAGGCCAGCGATGTCGGTTCCGTCCAGCGTGATCCGGCCGCTGTCAGGATCGTAGAAGCGTAGCAGCAGCCGGATCATCGTCGACTTGCCGACCCCGTTGTCACCGGTCAGCGCGACGATTTCGCCCGGCGCGATCGCAAGGTCGACGCTGTCTAGCACCGGGCCGCGTCCCGGATAACCGAAGCTGACCTTCTCGAAGACGATCGCCCCGCGCGCCCGATCGATTGTGCCGGTCGCATCGTATCCCGGCTCGGTCGTCTTGGCGAACACCGCCTCGAGCCGCGCCAGCGTGCCCTTGGCGACCTGGAAGCGGCCATAGGTATCGGCCAGCGATGCGACCGGACGCGTGAGCAGCGCGGCGTAGAGCAAGAAGGCAAAAAGGTCGCCCGGCGTGCGCCCGCCATCTGCCACCTGCGCGCCGCCGAGCAGCAGGACCGCGATCGCAGCCAGCGCCGCAACCAGCGCGACCACCGGACTGATAAAGGCGAGGATGCGGGCCTGCCGCAGGTCAAGCGCGCGGGCCCGCTCCACGGCGGCGTCATACTGGTCGCTGTGGAAGTCCTCGGTCGCGAAGGACTTGGTCGCGGGGAGCATCGCAAGGTCGCTCTCGGCAGTCCAGATCAGCTCGGCCTGGGCCTTGCGGGCCTTGCGCGCCAACATGCGCAGCCGCCGCCCGATCAATTTCATGACGACATAGAACAATGGCACGAGCACCGGCACCACCAGCGCCATCGCCGGGTCGAGCAGGAACAGCAGTATCACCGCGCCCCCGGCGGTCATCAGCATAGCCGGGACATTGGCGAGCGTGGCGGTCAGGAAGCTGCTGAGATTGGAAACCTCGTAGGTCATCAGCGCGAGCAGGTCGCCGCTCTTGCTGCGGTCGTGGAAGGACAGCGGCATCAGCTGGATACGCGCGTAAGTCTCGCGCTGGAGGCCTGCGAGGATGCGACCCGATGCCGCGCGCGAGAGCACGGCGACCGCGATGTTGACGATGGTCAGTCCGACCAGCGCCGCGACCAGCAGCGCCACCGTCAGCCCGAGGTCGATGCTGGCTCCGCCATCCGTTCCGCCCCCCGTTCCTCCGCCGATCACCTTGCCGAGGAATTGCCCCGCCAGCCACGGGATCGCCAGCGCCGCGCAGGCGCTCAGCACGGCCATGCCGCTGATCACGGCAAGCTCGCCGAAGAAGGGGCGGGCGCGGTCAGTGAGGAAACGGATATTCACCATCGCTGGCGACCATCAATGCGGCGCCGCGTCAAGTGGGAAGGCCGAAGCGCTTCAGCACGCCGCCCGTAATCCGGCGGACGTGCAGCGCCCACAAGGGCCAGTGCTGCGCATCGGGAAAGCGATCATCCATGAAGCGGCGGCCGGGCAGAAACTCCAGGCGCAGCAAGTCGGCAAGCTCGCCCGCGCTGGTCACCGCAGCAAGGTCGCTTTTAAGGCGCCTGTTGATACTGGAAGCCTCGCCCAAATAGGCGGCAACGGGCTCCGCGCCGCCAGCCTCGGCAAGCCGGTCGGGGAACCCGTCCGGCAAGGCCAGACCGATGCTGGCCTGCGCAAAGGCGAGACCTTCGCGCACCACGCGGGCACTGCCGCTGGCGGCGGCAAGCTGTGCCAGCTGCACCCAGTCCTCGTCAGAAAAGCCGCCGCTCAGCAGTTGCATGTCGATCGCCCAGATCAGGCGATTGCCATCTGCCGGGCGGTCATCTTTGACATGGTAGCCGAAGACCGCATGGGAATAGCGGTTGACGCAGGTGAGGATCAGGTTGTCGATCGCGCCGAGCGCCAGGGCCGAAGGGGCAAGCTTCGGCAGCGGAACGATGCGCTGGTCGCACTCCAGCTGCTCCAGTGACTTCGAAACCGCAAGGCTGCCGTTGATGCGCCAGTGGATGTCGACTTCGTGCGTGAACCCGTCCCTGCCCGTGATCGACCACGGCTCCTGGGTCGGACCTCGGTCGCCAGCCGGGGCGAAGCCGCAGGCGAGCAGCACAGCGCGCGCTGCGCCGCGTTTTGCGCTCGGCACAAGCAGCAGCAGGTCGGTATCGCCGCGCCGCCGGACTGCCGGGTCCGAATGATAGCCGTAACCGATCGCGGTCCCTTTCAGCGCAGCAGCGACGATCCCGGCGGCGGCGAGGGCCTCCACCAAGGGGCGCACGGCGGCGTGATGGCTTGCTTCCCACAGCGCCTGCATCCGTGCCTCGTCCCTGACCGAACGGACCACCGCGTCGGGCCAGCCTTGGGGCGCGGGGTCGTGCCGGACAAGCAGGAGGGCAATGCCGTGGAACTTGATGCGCGAAAGTGCCGCTTCGGCATCGTCTTGCGTCCATGAGACCGGCCACACGGCCAGCGGCAAGTTCGTCAGACAGGCCGTGACGCAGGCCGCTAAGTAGGAATCGATCGAAATGTCCTTCATGCCCCCGACCGGTTCACATGCCCCTGCGTTGCGTCATGCCCGTCCGGGCCGATGCCGCCCCACATGGGCCAAGATTGGGGTAAATGCCAGCACCTAGCGACAGGCCCGGCTGGCCCGCGCTGCTGACCGGCGGAACGGGAACTTTCCCGTTGACCGACTGGAGCCGTGCTGCAATGCAGCGCCCCGAGCGCGGATCCACGCGCAGGGACAATCGGAACAGCGATGGCGGGCGACACGAACAGGCGCGGCATTATTCTTGCGGGAGGCTCGGGAACCCGGCTCTACCCGCTGACGCGCGGCGTCTCCAAGCAGCTGATGCCGATCTTCGACAAGCCGATGATCTATTACCCGCTCAGCACGCTGATGCTGGCGGGCATTCGCGACATCCTGATCATGACCACGCCCGAAGACGCTGACCAATTCAAGCGCGTGCTGGGCGACGGCTCGGATTTTGGCGTGTCGCTGTCCTACGAAGTGCAGCCCAAGCCCGAAGGTCTGGCACAGGCGTTCCACATCGGCGCTGATTTCGTGCGCGGCGGGCCGAGCGCGCTGATCCTCGGCGACAACATCTTCTACGGCCACGGCCTTCCGGCCCTGCTCCAGAACGCCACCGCACGCGACATCGGGGCTACGGTCTTCGCTTACCGGGTCAATGATCCGCAGGCCTTCGGCGTCGTCGAGTTCGACGCTTCGGGCAAGGCGATCTCGATCGAGGAAAAGCCTCAGGCACCCAAGTCGAACTATGCCGTCACCGGCCTCTATTTCTACGACGAGACCGTGGTCGACAGGGCGCGCGATCTTGCGCCTTCGCCGCGCGGCGAGCTCGAGATTACAGATCTCAACCGCCTCTACCTCGAGGACGGCACGATGTCGGTCGAGATCATGGGCCGCGGTTTCGCCTGGCTCGACACCGGCACCCACGCCTCGCTGCTCGA
Source organism: uncultured Alphaproteobacteria bacterium (assembly GCA_963765775.1). Classification (GTDB taxonomy): domain Bacteria; phylum Pseudomonadota; class Alphaproteobacteria; order Sphingomonadales; family Sphingomonadaceae; genus Erythrobacter. Next base: position 463,931 of record CAVXXQ010000001.1, on the reverse strand, counting down.
TGCTGCAACCTATGTGCGCATCACCGAGGAACGGCAGGGGCTGAAGATCTGCTGCCCCGAGGAGATCGCCTGGCGGCAGGGCTTCATCACCGCCGACCGCCTGTGTGAGATCGCTCAGCCGCTGCGCAAGTCGGGCTATGGCGAGTACCTCCTCAACATGCTGGAAAGCCCGGTGCTGTCGTGAACGTCATCGAGACGGCGCTCCCCGGCGTGCTGATCATCGAACCGCGCGTGTTCGGCGACCAGCGCGGCTTCTTCATGGAGACTTGGAACGCGTCCGGCCTCGCTGCGGCTGGGCTCGACGTCAGCTTCGTGCAGGACAACCACAGCCGCTCGGCGAAGGGCGTTCTGCGCGGTCTGCATTTCCAGAACCCGAGGCCGCAGGGCAAGCTGGTGCGTGTGACCGCTGGCGCGGTGTTCGATGTCGTGGTCGATCTGCGCGCGTCCTCGCCGACCTTCGGCCAGTGGGTTGGAACCGAGCTCAGCGCCGAAAACAAGCGGATGTTCTGGGTGCCCGAGGGCTTTGCGCACGGCTTCCTCACACTCGAGGACGATACCGACTTCCTCTACAAATGCACCGCGCCCTACGCGCCGCAAAGCGAGCATACGCTGGCGTGGAATGACCCGGCCGTCGGGATCGATTGGCCGGTGGCGGGGCTGGACCCGATCATCTCCGAGAAGGACGCGCGCGGACTTTCGCTTGCCGACGTGCCAGTGTTCGCATGAGGGTGCTGATCACCGGGGCGAACGGCCAGCTTGGCGGCGCGCTTCAGCGCACCGCGCCTGACTGGGCCGACATCAACGCCATCGACGTGGACGACTGCGATTTCACCGATGCCTCGATGCTCACCGCACGGCTGGTGGTCGAGGCCCCCGAACTGATCATCAACGCCGCCGCCTACACCGCGGTCGACAAGGCCGAGAGCGACGAGGAACTCGCCCGCGCGATCAACGCAGGGGCGGTGGCGACGATGGTCGAGGCGATGGCATCGACCGGGGGCAAGCTGGTCCATGTCTCGACCGATTACGTCTTCGACGGCACCACCTCCACCCCCTATGCGCCCGACGCGACCCGCAATCCGCAGTCGGTCTATGGCCGCACCAAGGCCGAGGGCGAGGATCACCTGCGCCCTGCCGACCTGCTGGTACGCACCGCGTGGGTCTACGAAGCGGGCGGGGCGAATTTCGTGCGCACCATGATCCGCCTGATGAAGGAGCGCGACGAGCTCGGCGTTGTCGCCGACCAGATCGGTTCGCCGACTTGGGCGACGGGGCTGGCGCGCACCATCTGGGGGCTGGCCGGGAAGGGCGCCAGCGGCACCTTCCACCACAGCGATGACGGCGCGATCAGCTGGTACGACTTTGCGGTCGCGATCGGCGAGGAAGCCCACGCGCTCGGCCTGCTCACGCGGATGCCGGTGATCCGGCCGCTCACCACGGCGGAATACCCCACACCCGCGCGGCGGCCTGCCTTTTCCCTGCTCGACAGCAGCACGACCCGCGCGTTGCTCGGCAATGAGCCCGTCAATTGGCGCACGAACCTGCGCCTGATGCTTAATGAGGAAGCGCAACTTGGCTAACGTGCTCGTGACTGGCGGCGCCGGTTTTATCGGCGGCAACTTCGTGCATTACTGGAACGCGAAGCACCCCGATGACCGGGTGATCGTGCTCGATGCGCTGACCTATGCCGGTAACCGTTCGACCATCCAATGCGCACCCAATGCGAGCCTCGTCGAAGGCGACATCCGCGACACCGCGCTGGTCGAGCAGCTGCTGCGCGACCACGCGATCACCACGCTGGTGCACTTCGCTGCCGAGAGCCATGTCGACCGCTCGATCACCGGGCCCGACGCCTTCATCGATACCAACATCCTTGGCACCAATAGCCTGCTCAAGGCCGCGCGCGCGGTGTGGCTGGTGGGCAGCGGGCAGCCGCACCGCTTCCACCACATCTCGACCGACGAGGTGTTCGGTTCGCTCGGCCCCAATGATCCGGCGTTCAGCGAGACGACGGCCTATGCGCCCAATTCGCCCTATTCGGCCAGCAAGGCGGCGTCCGATCATCTCGTGCGCGCCTATCACCACACCTTCGGGCTGGAGGTAACGACCAGCAATTGCTCGAACAATTACGGGCCGTACCAATATCCCGAAAAGCTGATCCCGCTGTTCCTGCTCAACGCGCTGCACGGGCGCGCCTTGCCGATCTACGGCGACGGGATGAACGTGCGCGACTGGCTGCATGTCGAGGATCACTGCCGCGGTATCGAGGCGTGTCTGATGCGCGGGGCACCGGGCGAAACCTACAATATCGGCGGCGGGGCGGAACTGCCCAACATGACCGTAATCGACACGATCTGCGCTGAGGTCGACCGCGCCTTTGCCGAGATCGACGGCCTCGCGGCCCGCTATCCGGATGCCCCGGCGGCAAAGGGCGAGGCGACCATCAGCCTCAAGACCTTCGTTACCGACCGCGTCGGACACGACCGCCGCTATGCGATCGACGAGACCAAGGCGCGCGGCGAACTGGGCTACGCGCGCGAGCGAGGCTTCGAGGAAGGCCTGCGCCAGACGCTGCGCTGGTATCTCGACAACGAAAACTGGTGGCGGCCACTCGTTTGAACCATAAGGCGACGTGGCCAGCGTCTTCGGCCCGGAGAAAGAATCATGGCGAGGCGCCAAACTCCCGCACTGTTTGAAAAAGCGCAGGCCCGCCTCCGAACGGCTCCGGACGATTTTCAAGAAATCGCTGTGGGCCTGCCGGTTCGATTGACCTGATGAACGCGACGCAATCCCAGCAGGAGTTTACCGGAGAGAGGCCCACCATGTTGGCCAAAGTGTTGGCGGGCCGCGACAACAACCTCAATGCGATCAGAATGCTGGCGGCGACCGCAGTGCTCGTTAGCCACGCTTGGCCGATTACGCTCGGAGGCAAGGCGGTCGAGCCGCTGTATTCGCAGACAGGCCAGTCGCTCGGCCATTTCGCGGTGGGCATTTTTTTCGGTGTGTCGGGATTGCTGATTGCCCGCAGCTTTGACCGACGCCGCAGCATGATCCATTTTTTCGTGGCGCGGGTGCTGCGGCTTTACCCGGCGCTGCTGGCCGTGCTCGTGCTTACAGTGATTGCGGGCGCCTTGGTGACGCAGTTGGGGCTGACCGAATACCTGCGGAGCCGGGACACGTGGACCTATGTCCCAACGAACCTGTCGCTTGCCTTTATGCAGTATCCCCTGCCGGGCGTGTTCGAGCCCAACGTATTCGGTCCCGCTATCAATGGCAGTCTATGGACGCTTTTTTTCGAAGTGGCGTGCTATCTTGGTGTGGTGGCGCTCGGGCTGCTTGGCATTTTGAGGCATCGCTGGGCGATGCTCGCCGTTATGGCGCTGGCTACGATGTTTCATTTTGCCGGACCGAATATTGCGGAGGCGGTCCCTTCCATTCCAGCAGGCCTCATCACCCGCATCGAACTTTTCGCGTTGCTTTCGTTCCCTTTCATCCTCGGCACCTTCGGCTATGTCTGGCGTGCGCACATCCCGCTTACAGGTTGGATCGTGGTGCTACTATGGTTGCCGGTGCCATTCCTCGCCGGAACGGGACTGATGGCGACGTTCATCACGCTCGCGCTGATCTATACCACCTTTTGGATCGGGTTCGTGCCTAAGGGCCGAGCGCTCGTCTACAACCGGCTCGGCGACTATTCCTACGGTGTCTATATTTATGCCTTCCCGGTCCAGCAATTGCTGGTGTTTCTGTTCTCGGGCATGACTCCACTGACTAATATTCTTCTGGCCATGCCGACGACGCTCCTCATGGCCGTGATGTCATGGAACTTTGTCGAGGCACGCACACTTGCCGCCGCCAACCCGCTCGCCGACTGCTTGGTCGAGCTGTTGTATAAGTCTGCGAACAGTTCCGATCGATAGGCGGCGGTGGAACCCTGAGTCACCTTGACGGGGCCGGCAGCGCCGGACGGCGAGACGCGGGGATGACGATCGAAAGGAATCCGGAACGGTCTGCGTTCATTCCGCCCACCATTCCGTAGTTAGCATGCGATATATTTCCGATGGTGTCCGCCACGTCTCCCCTTATAGGGATTATCTGGAGAGCAACACGGGTGTAGCTAGCAAATGTGCGGTATTGCCGGCTTTACGACGGACAGGGGTCTAGCATTTGCGGAGCATGTCATCGACAGCATGACGCGCGCCATTACGCATCGCGGTCCCGATGGGCGCACCAGCGTGCTGATCGACGCGGCACCCAAGACCCTCGCGCTTGGTCATCTCCGCCTCGCGATCATCGATCTAGCGACGGGCGACCAACCCTTTGTTTCGGCAGATGGCCGTCACACGCTGATCTTCAACGGCGAAATCTACAACTATCTGGAGATCCGCGCCGAATTGCAGGCGCTTGGTCATGGCTTTCGAACTAGCTCCGATACCGAGGTGCTGCTCACCGCCTATCAGGTATGGGGCGCGGCGTGCCTGCCAAGGTTTCGGGGCATGTTCGCCTTTGCGATCTGGGACGCGCGCGACCGCACGCTGTTTCTGGCGCGTGATCCGTTCGGCAAGAAGCCGCTGCTCTATCTCCAGGACGGCGACGATCTGGTCTTCGCATCCGAATTTGCAAGCCTCGCCTGCCACCCGGCGTTCACCGGGCGGATCGACGAAGACGCGCTGGCGAATTATCTGATCTACAAATATGTCCCCGGGCCGAACACCCTCGTTGGCGGCGTGCGCCAGTTGCCACCGGGTCATCATGCCACCTGGGCCAATGGCACGCTGACGATGACGCGGTTCTATTCCCCGCCCTTGCCCGACGCCGATCCGGAGCGGCGTCGTCCGCTCAATGCCGGCACGATCAGCGCCTTCCGCGACGAACTCGACGAGGCTATCCGTCTGCGGATGCGTGCCGACGTGCCGCTTGGTGCGTTTCTTTCGGGCGGCATCGACAGTTCGGCGATCGTCGCGCTGATGGCACAACAGTCGGCGCAGCCGGTCAAGACCTTCTCGATCGGTTTTCAAGACGACGATTATTCCGAATTATGGGCATCGCGGCTCATCGCCGAGCGCTACAAGACCGACCATCACGAGCTGAAGATCGCGCCGGAGGATTTCCTCGACAAGTTCAGTGACGTGACGTGGCACCGCGGCGCGCCGCTGTCCGAAATGGCCGATGTGCCGCTCTATTTTCTATCGCATCTGGCTGCCAAGCACGTGAAGGTCGTGATGAGCGGCGAAGGTGCCGATGAACTCCTCGCCGGCTATCCGAAACACTGGGGCAATCTGTATGCCCAACGCTATCAGTCGGTCATCCCGGCACTGCTCGACCCGTTGTTCCTTGGCGCGCCGCTGACCGTGATGCCATATGAGCAGCGCCGCGCCGCGATCCTGCTGCGCGCCGCGCAGTCGCGCAGCTTCCTCGGCCGTCAGGCGGCGTGGTTCGGCCTGATGACCGAGGATGACGCGCGGAAGCTTTGCCCGGGGTTGTTCGAGAACTACACGCCCTTTGTCTGGGACGAGGACCCGGGTCCCGACGTCGGATCGCTGCACCGCAGCCTCCGTTTCGACAAGACGGTCTGGTTACCCGGCACGCTGCTCGAGCGCGGCGACCGGATGACGATGGCGGCCTCGATCGAAGGGCGCATGCCATTCATGGACATCAAACTGACGGCGTTCGTTGCGACGCTCGCCGACGATGCGTTTCTCAAGGGCCGCATCGGCAAGCAGATCCTGCGCCGTGCGATGGTCAACGACTTGCCGGACGTCATCCTCCACCGTCCCAAGGTCGGCTTCCGCGTGCCGGTGCAAGACTGGCTGCGCGGCCGCCTTCGTGACTTCATGCACGACATGCTGCTCGGGTCGGACTCGCACTTCGGCCGTTACGCCGACCGCAAGCGCCTGATGCAGCTGATGGACGAGCACGACCGCAAGGTCCGCAACCGCGAAAAGGAACTCTGGTCGATCCTAGCGCTCGAAGTCTTCTTGCGGCGGCTCAGCCAAGCTGCCAGCTCCACCAGCGATCAGGGGCCTTCTTACCGCGTGGCGGAAAAAGCCGGCCACTGAAGCGACGGTTTGACTCAATCCCGTTCGACCTGAGCTTGTCGGATGCGAAGCTGACTCCAAGGGTCAACGGCTCACCTTCCTCGAGTGCGTCGGTATCGGACCCAGACTAATTTCACGAGGAGGTAGTCTCATGTTGATCAAGTTCGCGGATATCGTCGCAGCCGTTTTGATCACCCTGACCGGTCCCTTACTTCGCGTCGTTGGCAAATGGCCGGGCAACTATCCCAGGTTCCAGCTACAGGCCGACCGGATCGGCGTGCAGCTGCGATCGACGCATTACTACCACCCCACCTATGCGGATACGGATCTCCCTAGAGATGTGACCTGCCCGAGATCCTTGCCGGGACTGGACTTGGACGAAGACAGGCAACTCGCGCTTCTGGCGTCGTTCCGCTTTCAGGACGAACTGGCGCAACTTGCCGAGTTCGTTTCGCCGCTCGGATTCTCCTACGATAACGGGCAGTATTCGCATGGTGACGCGGATTCGCTTTACGCGATGATCCGGCGATACAAGCCCAAGCGTTTCTTCGAGATCGGTTCGGGCAACTCGTCACGTATGGCGCATCAAGCCATGGTCCAAAACAAGGCCGATGACCCAACCTATAATTGTCAGCATGTCTGCATTGAGCCCTATGAAATGCCTTGGCTTGAACAGCTGGGTCCTCAGATCATCCGCGAGCGTGTGCAAGACCTGTCCTTGGACCTGTTCGACGAACTGGAAGCGGGCGACATCCTGTTCATTGACAGCAGCCACGTTATCCGCCCTTTCGGTGATGTACTGGTCGAGTTTCAGCAGATCATCCCGAGACTGGCCGCGGGTGTCCTGGTGCATGTCCATGATATCTTCACGCCGAGGGATTACCCTGAAAAATGGCTCCGCAACGACCGCAGGCTGTGGAACGAGCAGTATCTGCTTGAAGTTCTGCTCACGAATTCCGCCAAGTATAAGACCGTGCTGGCGTTGAACTGGATGAACTATCGCCATCCAGAGACGGTCAGCGACGCCTTCCCGATCCTTAGCAAGCGGCCTTCAGAGCCCGGCGCATACTGGTTCGAAGTGCTGCAGTAGACCGCGCGTCTATCACGCCGATTCTCGCAGCTTGCCGCACTGGACATCTGAAGATACTTGACGACGATCCCTGATCGCTCGAACTTAGGAAACTGCAAATGAAAACCGTCTTGCAGAATTATGTCGGCGGCCGGTGGAAGCCCAATAATCCCAGCAGCCGCTCCAACTGGTTCAACAAGCCCCGCCTAGTGCGCTACATGAACGAGCGCATCAGCCCGGAAACAGGGGGGGGGGTGGTCGGCGCGGTCGAACACCTGCTGGCAGGAGCGACGCTGAAGCGCGGCATCTCGGTAGGCTGCGGCGACGGGAGCAAAGAACAGCGTTTCCTCGCGGCAGGACTTGTGGACACCTTCGACCTTTTCGAGGTGTCCCCCACCTATGGCGAGGCGGCGGTGCAATTGGCGGCAGAGGCGGGGCTGGCAGACCGAGTGAACATGACCATAGGTGATGCCTTCGCGCAAGACACGACGGGCCAGTATGATCTGGTCTACTGGGATCATTCGCTGCACCACATGATGGACGTTGATAAGGCTATTGCCTGGAGCAAGGCGGCGCTCGCTCCGGGTGGCTGGCTGATTATCAACGATTATGTCGGCCCGACCCGGCTGGTGTGGCACCGGCAGGAAGTCGACTTCGCGCGCACATTCCTCAAGGCACTTCAGGCTCGGCTTGGGTTCGAGCCGACGGCCCTGCGTTACAAGCATGTCGTCGACCGTGTGCGCCTGATGCTGCGCGACCCGTCCGAGGCTCCTCAAAGCGATCGCATCGCAGCTGCTTTCCAGCAGCGCTGCGGCTCAGCGATGCGGCCGTTAGGTGGGGTCATGATCCACCTGTGCGCCCCTTTCCTCGATGCGATCGAAGACGAAGCTGATCCGGTTTACGACGCGTTGATTGCGTGGGATCTTGAGGCATTTGCCAAGGGGCACAACCACTTCTCCTTTGGTGCGTGGCAGAAGCCGGTCGCGGCCTGAGGCTGCTCGCCGCCGTAGCGGGATCCACTCACGCGTTGCAGATGATGCGTTCCAACCACTTGCCAATCCACGTGTGACCGACCTGATTGAGGTGCAGGGCATTGCCCACCAGCCAGGGCTGATGGGCCGCACATCCGGCGACCGCTGCTGCGGGATCTAGCATCGGCGTGCCAGTCGTTTTGCGCCCGCAGACTCCCCACCTGCCTTGTCAGAGAAGCCTTGACCCCTCGCCGGCACGGGTTGCTTGCTGCCGATCCAGACCCCGCCCACGGGTTTCAGGAAGGCTTGCGCCAGACGCTGCGCAGGAATCTCGACAGCGAGGCGGGGTGCCTCCGCTGATTAAGTCGCAGGGCTGAGAATGCTTTATCGCAGCTTGGTACGTGCGGCGGGGCAGAACTGCTCCGCCAGCCATTGCCCGAGGCATTGGTGGCCCGCGGCGTTCATGTGCAGGGCATCGTGATCGAGCAGGGGCCCTGTGCCGGCACAGCGTGAAAGAGCATTGGCCGGATCGAGGACCACGATCTTGCGGGCGATGCCTAGTTCAGCCACGGCGCGGCGGTAAGGCGCTATCCGATCCAGCATAGCACTGCTTCCCGGCGGCGGCGGCGCCATCAAGACGATCGTGGCGGCCTCTGCGCGCCTGCGATCAATATGCTTTTCGAGCGAGGCCTTGAAAGCTTCGACCTCAACCGGCTGCTTCGGGCGCAGCCACCCGCGAGGCGCGGCGTCATTTGTGCCGTAAGCGATGATGACGATATTGGCACCATCTGGCCTGCCAAGCCAGCGGGCCTCGCCCATCGCGGCAGTATCGCCCCCGACGCCGATTAGATCGACCCGCACGCCTTGTCCGAGCGCTTCTTCGAATACTTTACCAAACGGCTTGCCTTCGTCGGTGCCGCGGAAGCCTTCAACATGGCTATCACCGTAAATCGCGATCCGCGATCCGTCTTTCGGGCAAGGCAGGCGGCCCTGTCCCCATGCGACCGAAGTGGCATGAACCGGTTGCGCGCCGCCAAATTGCCAACGCGGCAACTCGCGCCACGAGAATGCGAGCAGCGCAACCGAAGCGATGGCGGCGAGCGTGAGGAACCAGCGCATCAGGGTCAACGGCAAGCCTCGAGAGTTACGATCAGTAAGTTGCACACTAGCGCGATTTACGGCAAGCGCTAAGGCTCACGGGGAATTTCGGGGCTAAGGGACACGATGAGCTTCACCTTGGACAGGCTTTCATTCCTGCGTCGTATGCTTACAGGAGCGCGGTTGTGGTTTTTCCGCGAAGTCATGGGGATGGATATCCACCCCACCGTCGAAATGTCGCTGAGCGCCAAGCCCGATTTCAACTTCCCGAAGGGGGTTCATATCGGCGCCCACACTTACGTGACCTTTAACGTGCGCATCCTGACGCATGATCGCACGCGCGGGATGATCCTTCACACGCGCATTGGTGCCAACTGCTTCGTCGGCGGCGAAAGCATAATCCTGCCCGGCGTTACGATTGGTGACAACTGCGTGGTGGGTGCAGGCAGCGTGGTTACGAAGGACGTTCCGCCGCGTTCGATTGTGGCTGGCAATCCGGCGCAGATTATCCGTAGCGATATCAAGGTCGGCCCCTATGGCCGCTTTCTCGACGCCGACGACAACGAGCGGCGGATCAGGGCGACAGATCCGGCTGTGGCCGCGCTACCTAGCGACTTGCCCGATCACGTCGACCGGAACAAATGATCGCTTCAAGAGCGCCTGCTGCGCGGGCGTTCTAATCGCCGAGTTCGGCCAGCGCAGCCTCGATCGGCTCGTCCAAGAAGGTGTCGTGTTCCTCGCTCACATAGGTGGGATTTGCGCGCGGCGGACCGGGCGTTGCGGCGATTGAGGCCCGCACCGCGGCATCATTGATCCCGAAGGTCAGCAGCACGCCGCACCCGTTGTGGGCTGATTGGGTCAATATCGTTCTGCCATTGCCGCGGTAAACCCGCCGATCCCACACGCATAGATGCGAATGCTCGGTCGGAGCTGGCGCTGCATGACCGTTGAATATGCCAGCGTGACGCCTGCCCATTTCATCCATGCTTCCCCCGGGCTACGTAGCTGTCAGCGGGGGTCACCATCGGCGACAATTGCGTAACTGGCGCAGGGCGCTTCGTGACGAGGGATGTCCCTTCCGGTTCGATCATCGTCGACAACCCGGCGCGGGTGGTCCGCAGCGACACCCCTGTCGGGCGATACGGACGTTTCGACACCGCCGACGCGACCGAGGCAACGCTACGGCAAACCGATGAGTCCGTCACGGAACAGCCTAACCGAATGAACCGCTAGCGGCACGCCGCAACGCGGCGCGCAGGTGCCGCAGAGCCTCGATCGCCCCGGGCAAGCCGTGGTGCAGAACCTTACGGACATAGGCGAGGGGGGTGGCACCGCGTGCCGGATCGTGGAACGACCGGATTGTGTCGAAGCGGGCAATCGCATCGTGCAGCACAGGCGCGATCCGCGCCTGCTGCGGCCCGCCGATCGTGTCGAGGTCCTGAAGTCTCTGACGCAAGGTCGCAAGCATGATTTCGGCATGGCGCAGGCGCTGGCGGGAGTAATTCTGCACACGTGCTCCTTCGCTCGAAAGGCCGATGCCGGTGCGGTATTTCAGCAACGTCTCGGGCAGATACCGCAAGCCGCCGAGCAGCGCAGCGCGAAAGCCAATGACCAGATCCTCGAACGCGCGGGGTTCGGTTATGGGGCCGAACCGGCGGACCAGTTCGCGGTGCACGGCCCCGGTTGCCCCGACATAGATCGCGCCTGCGGTCGCCAGCGTCATCGGATCGGTATCCGCACCGACTGGTCCGCGCACAACTTCGCCCGACCTGCCCTCGGCATCAATAGCGAGGGCATTACTGTGGACCAAAAGCGCCGCAGGATCATCGCGGAAGGCTTCGACGATTCTTCCCACCCGCTCTGGCAGGCAGATGTCGTCACCGGCGGCCAGCACCAAGATTTCTGCGCTCGCGAGCGCCATCAGCTCGTTGACGTGGGCTATCAGCCCGAGATTACGTGGCCGCCGCACCAGCAGCACGCGGTGGGGGCCCTGATAGGCCTGCGCCTTGCGTTCCATGATCGCGAAGGTTGCATCGTCCGGCGAGCAATCGTCCGACAGCAGGATTTCAAGCGGGGAATAAGTCTGCGCCAAAGCCCCCTCGATCGCCGCACCGATGTAATTTTCCTGATTATAGGCGAGCAGCAACAGGCTGACGAGCGGCCGTTCGGGGGTGCCTGCCGCAAGATCGCGGTTGCCGTAAGGCTCCACAGTTACCGCTTGATCCATGCCATCATCTTTCCGGCGGCGCGGATTACCGGACTCCCCCCGCCATCATTGTCGCTGAACTGGGAAATGCGCACCAGAGCCCACAGTCCCAGCAGGCTGGCAATCACCAGGCCGATCGCGCCCGCAGCGATGTCGGACGTGCGAGCGACGATCACTATCAGCACTGCGCTCCCAGCGAGGCAGAGCGCATGGACTACGATCGCGCGCCTCAAAACGATACCGAAGCGCACCGCGCAGATCGTCGCAATCAACGGGAGATAAAGCACATACATTGCCAAGAAGGCCACGCCAGTGGCCTCGACGCCGAGCAGTGGCAGGCAGACTTGCACACCAAGCACAAATGCGCTTACGCCGACCACTTCGGCCGCCACGAAGGTTTTGCCGGCCCCCGCAGCGAGCAGAACGAAGCCGAGCGGCCAGCTGAGGATTTTCAGCACATCGCCTAGCATCTGCCAGCGCAAAACGTCCACCGATGGGCCGAAATCGGCCGAGTAGAGCAGCACCATCACCCATGGCGACAGACCAAGGATCGCAATTAGAACGGGCCCGCATAGCAAAAGGGCGACTTCGGTCTGTTCGTTCACCATCTCGTTCGCCCTGCCCGGTTCGGCCAGCGCGGCGCTGAGGCGCGGAAAATAGTCTGTTCCCATCGCGGTCAGAACGAAGCCCACATAGGTCACGCTAATCGCCCAAGCAGCCTGAAAATGCCCCAGTGCCTCGGTGCCCAATTCGCGCTGGACCAGAACCCGCACCAGCAAATGGCCAACTAGCGTCGCCATCTGGCTCAACATTATCGAGAAGCCGAGCACGGTTAGCACTGTGAATTCGCCGAACATCCCGCCGAGTGTCGGTTTCGGGCCGGCTCCGCGCGGGGTTTTTGCCGCGTAGAAATGCCCGAGCAGCAGCGTCACCAGCGGTACGACCAGTACCATCGCGACGAGACCCTGCTCGCCCCAAAGATGCACTGCGAGCACCCCGAGTATTGCGCCGGTGATCCCTGCTGCGGCCTGCACACGCGCGAGGTCCCCGATCCGGCGAAGGCCTGAAAGCAGCGCGGTTTGTGCGCTGGCGGCGACTGTGAGGCCGACCCCCAGCGCCAGCCAGCCGATATCCGCAGCACGGGCCGCATCGTCGGTGGTCTGAAGCGCGATCCAGCCACGCGCGAGCCAGAATGTCCCCGCCCCGATCAGTGCCAGAGCCAGCCCCGCCCAGAGCAAAGTGCGGCGGACGCGCTCGAAGGCGCCGTCGTCGTCGCTCTCGGCGGTATTTGTTGCTGCGATCTGCCGCGTGCCGGCTGTACCGAGCCCCAGCGCCGCAATGGCTGAAGCGGTGTTGATCAGGCTTACATATAACCCCGCAAGCCCCACACCGAAGGGGCCCACCAGCAGCGCCACGAACTTCATCTTCAGCAGGTTTGCCGCAATGCTAGCAATCTGCGCTGTCGCGATGATCGAGGACGAGCGCAGTATCGAGCGATAAGACGCCTTGTTCATCCTGGGCCCGGTTGCAGGCTCGCGATTACGGTCTGAACCTGCGTCGGGGTGAGCTGGGGGCCGATCGGCAAGCTGAGCACTTCGTCTGCCAGCCGGGTGGCCAACGGTAGAGCGTCCGCGGCAATGCCGCGGTCGGCATAGGCGGCTTGCAAGTGAGGCGGGATGGGATAGTGGATCGAAGTACCGATCCCTTCCGCCTGCAACCGGGCCTGCAACGCCGCGCGTTCGCCGGTGCACACGACGTAAAGATGCCAAACCGGTTCGGCCCACTCGGGCACATGAGGCAGCACGAGACCGCAGTTGCGCAGGCCTTCGGCATAGGCTGCAGCAATCGTGCGCCGTCGCTCGGTCCAGTCGTCGAGATACGCAAGCTTCACCCGCAAGATCGCAGCCTGAATCGGATCGAGCCGCGAGTTGACGCCCTTCTCCTCGTTCACGTATTTCTGCCGTGAGCCGTAATTACGCAGCAGCGCAATCCTTTCGGCAACCGCCGTGTCGTCGGTGGTGATCGCACCCCCATCACCGAGCGCGCCGAGGTTCTTGCCGGGGTAGAAACTCCAGCACACGACATCGCCGTGGGCGCCAATGCGCCGCCCCTTGTAACGCGCACCATGGGCCTGAGCGGCATCCTCGATTACCTTGAGCCCATACCGCCGCGCAGTATCGAGGATCGGATCGAGATCGGCGGGCTGACCGTAAAGGTGGACCGGCATGATCGCCCGCGTTCGCGGGGTAATGGCGGCCTCGATCAGGGCAGGATCGATATTGTGGGTTGCCGCGTCAGGCTCGACTGGCACGGGGACCGCACCGACCGCCGAAACCGCGAGCCAAGTGGCGATGAAAGTGTTCGAGGGGACAATCACCTCGTCGCCCGCCCCGATATCGAGCGCGCGCAAGGCAAGGATTAGTGCATCGAGCCCGTTCGCCAGCCCGACGGCGTGTTTCGTGCCGCAATATGCCGCCCATTCGGCCTCGAAGGCGTCGACTTCCGGTCCGAGGATATACCACCCCCCATCCAGCACACGCGCAACCGCTGCATCGATCTGCAGCTTGAGCTCGCGATAGGAATCACCGAGGTCTAGAAAGGGTAGCATCGTGTCTGACCTTGAGCCGCAGCGAGAAACTGATCGTAGTCGCGATAATAGTCCGCCTCTTCATAGCGGTGGGAGGCAAGCACCATGCACACCGCCCCCTGACTGAAGCAGTCCATTTCGCGCCATACGAGACGGTTAATGTAGAGGCCCCTGCGCGGATCGCGCAGCCAGTATTCGGACTTGTTGGTCCCGTCATCCACCTTCATGCGGAAGCTGCCCGACAGCGCGAATACAACCTGCTGCAGTTCCTTGTGCGCATGGCCGCCCCGCTCGGCATCGACGGGTACATTGTAGAGGTAATAGACGCGCGCGATATCGAAGGGCAGGTGATTGCCGCCTTCGACGAAGGTCAGATCACCTCGCGGATCATGAATCCGCGGTAGCTCGATTTCGTGAAAGGTGCCGAGCTGACCACTCATCGTGCAGCCTTGCCTTCGATCATTTTTAAGTAATGGGGTTTGTCCGCAAAAAACTGTTCTGTAGGATATTCAAAAAATACATCCAAATCTGTCTCGTGGGTGATGATTGCCTTGAAGCGCTGGTGGAACGAGATCGTGTGCACGTTTTTCCGCCTTACGTCGAAAACAGCCCTTGGAATATCGAGCGCTTCAAATCCAATAGTGTAGATGAGAACCGCGCTCTCCAACGCCGCCTTGAACGGCTTATTGTGATCGAGAATCCAGCTTCCCCAAGTAAAGCTTTCCGGCGAAATCTCATAGAGACGGACTAGGCCGCACCGGATGCCATCCTTGCGCTCGATCACGTAATAGAGTTCCTGGCGCTCGGCCTCGCGTTCCTTGTAGCCGATAATCCAGTTGCGCTGATCTTCGACCCCACCAGTCACCCGGGAGAGGTGCTGATTGTAGGCGGGATCGGTCCTGAGCGAATGAACATATTCTGCGTCGTCAGGGCGGATGAGGCGCAGTGTGAGGTTCGGACCCTCGATCGGTTCGAGGTGTGCGTCGGGCGTCATCCTGCATCGGCTCCATAGGCTTAAAGTGATACGCTGAACCAACGGTCGCCTAGGTGAATTGCTTGGTGGCTGCAACCGTGGATCCGAGCCATTTGTGCGACTATAGCAAATGCGCGAGCCGCCGATCCTGAGTCAACCAAGTCTCCGCTCAGATCGAGGGTTTGCTTGGGGGCTAGCCCATAGGCTTGCAAGCGGCTATTCGCTCAATGCGGTCAGGCATGAATAGGCTTGCTGCTCCATCGGTGAACCACTAATACGCGTCGATGCGGGCGCTGAATTGCGGGTGATGCCCCGCCGTGCAATATGACGGAGAAATCATGTCCCGAGCCGCGCCGGCCAACTCTTTGCCGATAGCTGCGGTCGCCGCATCTCCGCGGCTATTCCCAACGAGGCTTGTCCTCGCGAATCCGCTGCGCAACGCCATGCCGCTTGCGGTGTTGTTTTACTCCTTCCTGCTGTTTTCACCCGAGGTGGCGGTCAATTTGGGCGGGATCAATCTGCCCTCCTATCGGATCGCGCTGCTGATGCTCGCGCTTCCTGCGGTGGTCATGGTGATAAAGCGTCCGGAAGTGCGCTTCCATTTCATCGATGTCGCGGTGGTGATCGCGTCGTTCTGGATCATGCTGTCCTTCACGTTGCATTACGGCTTCCAGAACGGACTGGTCCGCGGCGGCGGTTTGTTCGTCGATACCGCGCTGTCCTATCTTGTTGCGCGGGCGAGCGTCGCACGTTTGGACGAGCTTAGATATCTGCTGATCATCTTGTTGCCAGGCCTGATGCTGGCCGGGTTTTTGCTGGCGCTGGAGAGCCTGTCAGGGCGGCTACTGTTTCGCCCCTTCTACGTGTCCTTGTTTGGCAGCGCCCAGTCGGCTGTGACCGAAGGCGGGTCCGTCACTGGTCTGGGTACTGAGACTCGCCTCGGCTTGATGCGCGCCTACGGTCCGTTCGAACACCCCATTCTGGCCGGTGTGTTCATGGCATCATTTCTGCCGCTCTATTACTTCAGCGGCCTGCGATCGTGGCCGTTCTGGGTGGGCTTGGCAGTCGCTCTAACCGGATTCTTCAGCCTGAGCTCAGGTGCCTTTCTGTGCTTGTTCGTCGCTGTGGGCGCCATCGGCATTGACTACCTCAAGCGATATCTGCCGCAGCTTTCCTGGTGGACGATCTCGGGCTTCCTGCTGGTTGTCTCCACCGTGGCGCACATTGCTTCCCAGAACGGGATCATCTCCGTCCTATCGCGCATCACCCTGAACCCCCAAACCGCCGATTACCGAGTTCTGATCTGGCGTTACGGGTGGAGCACCATCGAGAATTCTCCATGGTTCGGGATCGGCTACAAGTCGTGGGAGCGCCTTCCGTGGATGCATGATAGCGTTGATGCGCACTTCCTGCTGCTCGGAATGCGTCACGGGGTGCTGGTGCCGGGCATCCTCGCGGCCGCTATCGTTTACGGGCTGATCCGGCTGGGATCGCTCGCGCCCGCCTTGAAACCGCAGGACAAACAGTTCGCGATCGGCATCAACATCGCGATCGTTATGTTGTTCGTCGTTGCGCAAACAGTTGCGTTTTTCGGTTCGGGTACGATCGCCTTCATGATTTTCCTTGCGCTGCTCGCCGCCGCAGTCAGCGATGCGCATGAAACCGTGACCCGCGAGCGGTTTGCCCGGGCGCTCGCGCTTCGCCAACAAATAAGACCCAACTTCAGACCAATGGCGATCCGCTAACGAGTGACAACAAGCCGCTGGTTACAAAGAACTTTGCCCCGGTGCCTCTGTTCATGCCCGTGCCGTCGTTCCACTGATCCGCATTATCGACGAGGAACTGCGATGGCTGCGAGCCAGTGATGCCGTTGCCGAGCATGAGAATATCGAGGTTGCCCGCTGTCCCGCTGGTGAATTTCGCGCGGTTTCCGGCCCCCATCAGATCAACGCGTGTGTTCGTGTCCAGCCAGATCGCTCCGATGCGGAAGCTAGTGCCCTGCGCCGGGGTTCACGACCATCGGCCAGCTGCGCTCCCATCCCAAGGTAAAACTCGCACCGCCCGCCCAAGTCGCGAAGGTGAGGGTCTGGGCCACCCCGTTGACGAAGCAGTTGACCCCGTTCACTCCGCTCGCCTGCGTCGTGTCGAAGCTGAACAGAATGTTGTTATCGACGCCCGCGGTCAGTGCGGGCGTGCCGAGCCGGGTGATTAGAGACCCTGCTGCGTTATGGACACGCAGCTCAAGCATTCTGTTGACGTTTAGGAACAACTGTACCGTTGGGACGCCTACCACATTGCCAAAGATTTGCGTGTTGGTGGCAGGTGCCGTCGTATCCATCCGGCGGGGGCCGCCTTGTCTGGGTAGGTATTGAGCGCTCTTTAGCGTGCTCTTGTGAGCGCGCTTAGGAGTGGTCGATGGGTCAGGTGACGGTTTTTTCGGGGCCAGAGCGGCGCCGACGGTGGAGCGAGGAAGAGCGGCTGCGGATCCTGTCCGAGGCTTTCGCGCCGAGCGCCTGCGTTGCCGAGGTGTGCCGACGGCACGATATTTCATCGGCGCTGATCTACACGTGGCGGCGCAAGCTGCGCGAGGCAGGTGCGGCGCAGGAGGGCAGCGCGGCCGAGGCGTTGCCAACGCCGGTGTTCGCCGAAGCTGTGCTGGACGGGGATGCGGTGGCAGTCAGCGCTGCCGAGCACCCCGCGATGATCATCGACCTGCCACGCGGGAAGCGGCTGAGCATTTATCCCGCGGCGTCGCCAGCGCTGGTTGCGGCTGCCCTGAAGGCGCTGCGGTGATCCCTCCCGGCGCCCGTGTGTGGATCGCGCTCGGCCACACGGATATGAGGAAGGGCATGCAGGGCCTGGCGCTGCTGGTGCAGCAAGGGCTCAAGCGTAATCCGCACGGCGGCGATCTGTTCGTATTCCGCGGCCGCGCTGGCTCGCTGATCAAGATCATCTGGCACGACGGGATCGGCATGTCGCTTTACGCTAAGCGGCTCGAGAAGGGCCGGTTCGTATGGCCTGCCGCCAGGGAAGGAACGGTGTCGCTGACCCCCTCGCAGCTGGCCTGCCTGCTGGAGGGGATCGACTGGCGTAATCCGCAGTATACGTGGCGGCCGGCGAGCGCCGGATAATCGCCAGATACGCGCATTTTGCCCTTGCAGCAGAAGGTCGATGATGATTCACTCTCCTTCATGGAAGCCGTCATTTCGCCCCTTCCGGACGATGTCGAAGCGCTCAAGGCGCTGCTGGTTTCCGCGCTCCAGAAGGCCGACGAAGCAGAGGCCAAGCTGGCTAACGCCCATGCCCGCGAGAGCGCCATCGAGGCGCTGATCGCCCACCTCAAGCTGCAGATCGCCAAGTTGAAGCGCGAGCAATACGGCCCCAGCGCCGAACGCAGCCGCCGCCTGCTCGATCAGATGGAGCTGCAGCTCGAAGAGCTTGAGGCCGACGCCGCCGAAGATGACCTGATCGCCGAGGCAGCGGCGGCCAAGACCACCACGCCCGCCGCGTTCGAGCGCAAGCGGCCCGCAAGGAAGCCGTTCCCCGATCACCTGCCGCGCGAGCGTGTGGTCGTGCCTGCCCCCTGTTCCTGCCCGGCCTGCGGCGGGGACCGGCTCTCCAAGCTCGGCGAAGACGTCACCGAGACGCTCGAGGTTATCCCGCGCTCCTGGAAGGTGATCCAGACCGTGCGCGAGAAGTTCTCGTGCCGTGACTGCGAGAAGATCGCGCAGGCCCCGGCACCGTTCCACGTGGTCCCGCGCGGTTGGGCAGGCCCCAGCTTCCTCGCCATGCTCCTGTTCGAGAAGTATGGACAGCACCAACCGCTCAACCGTCAGGCCGAGCGCTTTGCCCGCGAAGGCGTGCCGCTCAGCGTCTCCACACTTGCCGATCAGGTTGGCGCCGCTGCGCATGCGCTGATGCCGCTCTACAAGCTGATCGAGGCGCATGTTCTGGCTGCCACCCGGATCCACGGTGACGATACGACGGTGCCAGTCATGGCCAAGGGCAAGACTGATACAGCACGATTATGGGTCTACGTCCGCGACGATCGCCCCTTTGCGGGATCCGATCCGCCGGCAGCCTTGTTCCATTACTCCCGCGACCGGCGCGGCGAGCATCCACAGACTCATCTCGCGGCATGGTCAGGGATCCTGCAGGCCGATGCCTATGGCGGCTACAATGAGCTCTATCGCGAGGGCCGCACTCCTGCGCCTGTGCTCGAGGCTGGCTGCTTTGCCCATGCGCGCCGTAAGTTCTTCGAGCTGGCCGATGTCGTAAGCTCGGCCCGCAAGAAGAGCCGCGGCCAGCGCGCCGCCATGATCTATCCGATCGCGCTCGAGGCCGTGCAGCGTCTCGACGCCCTGTTCGATATCGAGCGCGGCATCAACGGCAAGAGCCCGGCCGAGCGAGTTGCCACCCGTCAGGAACTCAGCGCGCCGCTGATGGCCGAGCTCCACACTTGGCTCACAGCCCAAGTTGCCAAGCTGTCGCGCGGCCATGACCTCTCCAAGGCCTGCTTTTACATGCTCAAGCGCTGGGATGCGTTCACCCGTTTCCTCGACGACGGCCGCATCTGCCTCACCAACAATGCCGCCGAGCGCGCCCTTCGCTGCATCCCGCTTGGCCGCAAGGCATGGCTGTTCTGCGGATCAGATCGCGGCGGCCAGCGCGCCGCCATCATCTACACGCTCATCCAGACCGCCAAGCTCAACGATGTCGACCCCCAGGCTTGGCTCGCCGATGTCCTCGCCCGCATTGCGGACCACCCCGCCACCCGGCTCGATCAGTTGCTGCCTTGGAACTGGGCGCCGCTCCCCGACGCAATCGACGCCTGAACCCGGCTACGCGCCGGCCAGCATCATGCGGCCTTCACCGGATGGATACGTGCCGTCTCGAACCGGAACTTGAGCAGCGCCAGCGTGCCAGAGGACGTATTGGTCGCGCCCAGCAAACCGTTCGTGATGATCGTGCGCGCTACCCCGGGGGTAAATTGGACAACAGGGAGGGCCGTGTTCGGCCCGCCCACCTTGTCCGAGATGTTGGTGATCTGCTGAGCAGAAAAAGTGCCAACATTGACCTCGTCCACGCTGCGCGCCGGGTTGGTGCCGGGCGGCGTGTAGCTGACGGTCACAGTGTCGTTGCCCGTTACTGGCGCGGAGAGGGTCAGGCCGATGTTCTGCCGCCAGACCGACACGCCCGAAACCGCGACAGGCGCTCCGTTCACGTTGACCGTAAAAGCGCTCGTCGCGGGCGGCGTGGCAATTTATTGAGCGCCTAATCATAGCGAAGCCATATCGCCCTGTCCTTGATGCCCGATGCGAGCAGGGCAAGTGTTGCCGTCTTGGCAAGGCGATAGGCGACCAACATTTCTTCGGTGAAGGCGACAGTCGTGTTCCCCGCCGAGAACTCGGCTCGGCGGTGCCATGCGCTGTCGATATAGCGCCAGAAGCCGGGATTGTTCCAGAGTGCCTTTGCACCGGTCGTGAGTTCCACGGCTAGCGCTCCGCCGAGCAGCTGCCCGGCCACGATGTCACGATAAAAGGCGTTCCAGTTGGAGCCATTGCCCTCCGCGAACCCGGTGGGATTGACCCCCCACTCAGACGATCCGAGCATGTGATAGGTATACGCGCTGCGCGGGCAGCCATCAGCCGTGTGCCGCGGCTGTGCGATGTCGAAGCCGCTTACCGTGAATAGTTGGTTGTCCTCGCCCCATCCCGAATTGTTTGCGGCGGCGAGCTATGTGAGCCATCAGTTTGGCACGTTCGACCCGAGCGCGGCAGCACAAACGACCACAATCGACTTGCGGTACTGATTACCCCCTCCATCGCTCGGTTGGAGGCCACCATCCTAGCGGCGGGAAACGATATCGTCAGCAATCGTAGCCATCGCCGAAAGCAGGGTAAGCTTCTGCTCGGCGGTGAAGTGAAGGTGGAGAGCCAGCAGCGACCGGTGCAGGTTGTTGCCGATATCGCGCCCGCATTCCGGGTGGTTATTGATCGCCTTGTAGCAGGGATTGTTCACACCATCTGTGATCGAAGATTCGATGTAACGGTCAATCCAGTCAAGCGCCTCCGTGAAAGTCGGCGCACTGGCATTAGGGGGAAAATTGTTGAAGCGCGACAGGTCGAACTGCGTCCGCTGGACCCGGGTGGCCTTGCTCGCGCGTCAAACACCGGGACGGATCGCGTCGGAAGTGGGAATGCTATCCACCACCGTGAGCACCACCTGATCGAGGCCAGCAGGCCGGTGAGGCGCGAGACTAATTTGACGACACTGCCAGTCGCCACGGAGAGCGGAACTCCCGTCGCGCCCGGGTCGACGTTCAAGCTGCCTTGGAATGCGATGAACGGAATGCCCCCGCCGCTCGTGATGCTGTCGAAGCCCTGGCGCGCGGTAGCGCCAAAACCGGGGTTGTTCGCGGTCAGCCTGCCCGTCGCGTAGACGCGGTTCCCCGGATTGACGACAGCCCCGTGAACCACGCGACTTGTGATCGCGGCCCCGTTGCCATACGTTCCGCTGGTCTGAACGGTACTGGCAGGCGTGATTGATGTGATCGCGACCGGGCCAACCACCCGCAAGTCGCCGTTGGCATACTGGTCGGCTGGGCGCATCGCTGAGAAGGTGAAAGTCACACCGGCCTGACTCATGCTTTGCGACAAGACGAAGTTTTGATCACTCACCGCCTGGCGGCGCGGTTGGCCAAAGCCGCAGCCGAGGCGCGCCATCAGGCCAGCCCGACTAAGTTGCTGGCCGTGGTTCCGGTCGTGCGAACTATCATTGCGCGCACATCGATGATGCTAGCGCTGGCAAGATTGAAAAGGATGGCATCTTGGCTGCTATCGACCGCGCGCAAGGCCACATTTCCCCCCGATCCGACGTAGATCGCCTTGGGCAGAGAGGGGAGATTCGCCGTATCGTTCGGGACAATCGGAAAACAATTGCGGGCAGGAGCGACGAGGCTATCAAGAGCGGAATCGAAATTGTCGAAGGGCATGGGAAGGACCTCGCTGCATAATTGGCAGCACTTGGGATATTCATCGATTCTTAAGTAGGAAAAGAAAAAATCTCCTTCATTTGCAAATAGGATAATGAATCAGGATCGGCGTCCGGAGCACTCCTGATATTTTCGGCAGCCGGGCGATAGAAATTGGAAAGCGATGTTCGCATGAGCCATAAAAACATTGTCAGCGAGTTCCAAGAGGAGCTCACAGTCATCATTGTAAGCTACAATACCGAGTCGCTCACTCTTCGTGCACTTGAAACGCTCTACGAAAACGCCGGCAATGTACGCATGCGGGTGATCCTGTGGGATAATGCATCTGCAGACGGTTCGGCCGATGCGGTTGCCGCTGCTTTCCCGCAGGTTGATCTTGTTCGTTGTCCGGACAATCTGGGCTTCGCGGTCGCCAACAACCGGGCTGCGGAACTCGTTCGCAGCGAATGGATCCTTTTGCTGAACCCGGACACGGAAACCTTTCCGAATGCCATCTACAACTTGCTGAAATTCGCGAAGGCGAACCCTCAGGCTGGAATTGTCGGAGGGCGCACGGTCTTTCCTGATGGTTCGCTTAATCCATCATCGTGTTGGAAGAAAATTTCCCTATGGAGCCTTCTATCTAGCGCTCTCGGCCTAGCGGCTGTTTTCCGCGAAAGTCCGATTTTCAATGTCGAAGGCATCGGGGGCTGGAAGCGGGACACCGTTCGTCAGGTGGACATCGTCGTAGGCTGCTTCCTGATGATACCCACCAAACTGTGGCGCGAGCTCAACGGTTTTCAGGCAAAATACTTCATGTATGGCGAGGAAGCGGATCTATGCCTGCGCGCTGCCAAAGCGGGTTATCGTCCGATGGTCACGCCAGATGCTCAGATCATGCATCTTGTGGGTGCCTCGACACCCCAACTCGGCCGCAAGCTGATCCAGTTGCATCAGGCACGTGCAACCTTGATTCGTGATCACTGGAGCCCGGCGACACGTTGGCTCGGTTTAACGTTGCTCGGCCTCTATTCCTTCAACGCCATGTTCAGGGGTCAGGTCTTGGACCGACTAGGTAAGGGCAGTTCCGCTCATAATGCGCGGATAGAGCTGTGGCGGGCGCGGACCCGATGGATGAAAGGGTACGATGGCGCACAGGCCTGATGCAAAAGCATTCGATGCTGCTGGAACGAAACGGGTGCCGCGAACCATATTCATCGATCACTTGCCCTTTCTTTCGCTTGGGATCGTTGAAAGGTGAATAGGGCGGGCTGTTGCGGTGCTACCTTAGTAAGCCATCGCATATCTTTCCGATCCTAGGGGAGGGTAAGTGCGACTGAGCAGTGCCTAGGCTCTGCCATAGGCTTGCATGCGAGCATCGCGCCACCACGCGATCTTTCCCGCACCGCCGCTCGCACGGCATAGGAGCTCCGCCCGGTGTTGCGGTGCGACGAAACTTGCAAGCATTGCTGCTGCTCCGTAGCCAAAGAACTGAACCGCGCCTGCCAGCATCCAGAACGCTACCCGCGCATGATCCGCCGGCCCCCCCTGACCATACGCGAGGATGCTGCGTATCTGACCCTGATTATAGCGCCGCAACCTGAGCGAGGGCAGGGTCATACGGTCTTGCGGCACCAGCTCCTCGACGAGCGCTTCCTGGTTCCAAACCAGTCGCTTTCCCGTGCGCACCAGCCCGCGAATGAGCCATACATCCTCCCCGCCTCGAGAGTTGAAGCGCAAATCGAAGGGCTCGCCCGCACCAAGACACCGCGCCTTATGGAACATCGCGTTGCCAGTTCCAAGATAGGCAGACAGGTCGGCGATGTTGGCGCCGTGGGGCCGGCGCATATCACGACTAAAGTTGCGTAAAACCTGTGCGCGTAGTTCGTCAGGGCAGGGGCTTAGGAAGCGCGGCACAATTCGTCCAAAGCTCGCGTCAGTCGTGCCGTCCGCCTGCGCGAGCCACGCCGCCAGCCATCCGGTCATCGGCACTTCGTCATCATCAAGGAAGATTACATAAGTCCCGCGCGCAACGGCAACACCACGGTTGCGAGCATGCACAACCCCGCTGCGCGCCTCATGCTCGTAGCGAATCGCGGCATCGCGGGTTCCTTCGGACAAAAGTCGCGCGCTGGCATCAGGACAATTGTCGACGATCACAACTTCGACCGCACGCCCGGCAATCTGAGAGTGCAATGAATCGAGCAACTCACGAAGCATCTCGGGTCGCTGATACGTTGTGATCACAATGCTGGCATCAAGCGTCTCGTTCACAACAGGCGGTGCGGAAGCGGGGGCGGCCTCTTCGTTCATTGAACGATCCCGGCGTTAGTGCTGGCAATGCCGCCATCGGTGAGCGCGGTGTCGATGCCATGCGCAAAGGTCTGAGCTATTGCAGCGCGGGTGAACCGTTTGAGGCCTCCAGTCTGCTGCCAATGGGCGAGCGCTCCCTTAAGACCTTGTTCCTGCTCCATCGCCGTACGGACGGCCTGCGCGATATTGTCTGTATTGTGGGCGTCGACGCCTATGGCAAAGGGCAGACAATTGAAATAGCCGTCGATGCTTGCACCCTTGGGGTAAATGATCGGTAGCCCGGCAAACAGCGCCTCCACGAAAACAAGTCCAAAGGATTCTCGCCGCGAGGGCATCACTAAGGCCGTTGCCGCGTTCATGATTGGCCCAAGCTCGTCTTGGCTGCGCGGGCCCATGAGCTCCATACCGGGAACATCAGCGATGATCGCAGCGCAGCGGTCGGTATCCTCGGAGCTTCCGCCGCCGTAAATCTGAACTTTATACGGCTGGCGTCCGCCCGCCGCGCCGCGCATTGCTTTGGCTAGCCCGGCAAGGTTCTTGATGCGGTGGTTACGCAAGTTAAAGACGCTGATGACCGGGTTCCCGCCTAACACCGGCGTCCGGATCGTGTCTTGGTGGGTGGGGCATGGAAGGTCGAAGGTCGCGCCACGCCGCTTACCGAGCCGGCGTTCCACAGCGTGCAGGGCCCAAGGAGCAAATGAGAAGACGCAGGCCGCATTGTGGAAGACAGTGCTGAAGAGGCCCATCAGGTCAGGCCGGGCCAACAGGATCTTCTCGTCCGTGTTGCCTTGGATAGTAAGGGCATAGGGTATGCCCAGCCGCGTCGCGAGCGCGTGTGCAACTAACCCCTCGATCGTGAGTTTATGACCAACAACGAGGCTAGGTACCGAGCCGGGCAGCACGAGATTCCGTGCAATCCACTCAGCAAGTCTGCCGAGCATGGACGCGTGCAGCAAGCCCTTACCGGGAGCGAGGTAATCCAGAGCGATTCCGTTCTCGAAAGCGGCGATGCTCCTCATCGGTACCGGTGAAAGGCTACCGTTCAGGAGGTCGACTACCTGCAGAAGACTGGGGTTCTGGCGGTTGAGGGAGACCACTTGATTTTCGTAGCGATCCTCAACCAACTTGATAAGCCTCGCGATTACCGATGTCTTGTCGCTGTTTGTCGGATCGGGAAAATCGCCACTGAGGTGGAGGATCTTCGGCCGCCTAGTATGCACGCTCAAAGAATCGGGCATCGCTTCCTTCAACAAACTACTCTGGGCATTGAGGCTCCGGACACGGCGCAGCCGCTGCCCGGAGCGCTACGCTCATTTGCGGGGGCCGTATTGGTAGTAACTGTACTGGTAGTCGTACGACTGGCCAGCCTCGAGCGCTCGATATTTGGTGAGCACCGCCCCGATCGTTTTGCCGCCAGCGGCCGTCAGGCGCCGGATCGCGGTGCGGGCGCGGCTAAAGGGCATAGTGTTGGCTTCAAGCACGAACACCGTGGCATCGACGAGGCGCGACAGAATGGGCGCGTCGGCCAGGCCCATCACCGGACAGGAGTCGAAAATGACCAGCGAGTACTTGCCGCGCAGATTCTCGATGAAGTCTTCGAATTCCCGTGAGGCGAGGATTTCGGTAGGGCTCGGGGGGATCTCCCCGACCGGTAGGATCTCAAGGTTATCGTGCACGCCCTTGATAACGGCGTCTTCGAGCGCGACGTGGCCTAGCACTACTTCAACCAGCCCGACCTTTGGTCGCTCAATGTCGAGAAGTGTGGCGACCGACGGTCGGCGAAGGTCGGCGTCGACCAGAAGTGTCTTGCGGCCGAAGCTCGCGAACATTTCAGCCAGAACCACGGCGGTAGTCGACTTGCCTTCGCCCGCTTGGCTGCTGGTCATCTGGATGATGTTGCTGGAGCGCGGAAGGGTAAAGTCGATCCCTGCTCTGATCGAGGAATAGGCCTCCATGAGTGCACTGAACCGGTTCGATCCCTCTAGCGAGATGTCGCGGTCTGCCACGTAAGGCGTGTATCCGAGGAACGGCAGGCCAAGCTTGTCCTCGACATCCTCTAGTGAGCGGATGCGATCGTCGAATGTTTCACGCAGGACCGCAAGGCCAGCAGCCAACGCAACGCCGAGTGCTAGCGCAACCGAAAGATTGCGCAGCAGTTTGGGGGAGAATGGAGATGATGGCACGGTCGCCGCGTCGAGCATCTGCAGCGTGCCCGGGTTCACATTCGCAGCACTGCTAACCGTGTTGTATCGATCGAGCAGGATCTTGAGCTGGTCGCGCAGAGCCTGAGCCTCGCGATCGAGCACACTGAGCTGCACCTTCTCGTCCTGCTCGCCCAACGTCTCACCGGTGAGGCCACCCAGTTCTCGTTGCAGTGCGTTTTCCTGATTGCGCGCGATGGTGAGTTCGTTGCGAAGCGTAGACTTCAGTTCCGATGCACTGCGCTCAAGTTGCCCGTTGATTGAATTAATCTGAGCCAAAAGGCTGCGAATCTGAGGAAAATCATCATTATAGCGTTGGCGCAACTCAGCCAGTTGCGCCTGCTTTTCCGTCACGTCCGCAACCAGCCCCTGCATCGATGGGCTGTTTTGCACTTCGGGCAATTGCCTTGCCGGCAGCGATTGAACTGCGCGCCAACGCTCCTCAGCCGCGATCCGTGCCGCGCGCGCTTCAATGTACTTGCCGTTTATGTTGGCCAGCTTCATGCTCGTAAGCGTTGCTGCGGAGCCGCTGTCTTCCGACTCTGATCCGCCGACCGGCTGGACGATGATGCCGCGGGTCCGGGCATATCCATTAGACGCTTCTTCGGCGGTTTGGAGCCGCGCACGGGTTTCTTCAATCTGCTGAGTGAGGTAGCCCATCGCGTAACGACCGCTCTCCACGGACGTACGTGTATCTGACGCAACAAAGGCGTTCGCGTAACCATTGGCGATTTCAGCCGCCAACACCGGGTTCTCGGAGCGAACGCCAATGTCGATCACCAAGCTACCTTGCGACGTTTCGACCTTGAGCCCGCCCGCGATAGCGGTGATCGCCATCTGGCGCTTGGCCTCACGCCATTGTTCGTCAGAAAGTCCCGGCGCGCGAGAGGCCTCGATATCCTTGCCGAGCAAATCCTGACGCTCGGCAAGCTTGAGATCATCAACCACCACCTGCGCCATTTGCCGGCTCTTGATCCGCTCGATCATTGTCGCAATGTATTCGTAGATCAGATTGGAAGGCACGCCGATGCTGTTCTGACCTTCGACGACCTCCTCACCGAACGGCTTGACGGCTACCTTTGATGTGGCCTCGTACATCGGGGTCGTGAGAAGGGTGGTCATCAATCCAATCGCGGCGGCAGCGAAAAGAACGCCGGCCACCAGCCAACGTTGGCGGTAAAGAATGCCGCGAATGAGACTTACGTTAATAAGCGGCGCAGCGGGCTGCTGCACAGCCAGCGCTTGGGACGGCATGTATGCATCAAGCCAAACGCCTTGGCCTGCGGGCTCAGGGCGATTTATGATCGGACGTTCAGTCATTTTTTACCGCAGACCTACCGCTGCAAAGACGCCGATCGCTGGAATTGCCTTCAGCGCGTCTTCCCAGAACTGCGAGAGACCATCCGTTCCCAAGACGACGCGATCGCCAGGCTCCAGAACCGGATCCAGCATCGTTCCCTGACGGACCTTGGCATAGTCGAACTTGGCCACCATGATGCCTTCGGGCGTCTCGCGGAACACGGCAAGCTGGGACTCCTTCGACACGCGGTTCGGCCCACTTGCCAACGCGATTGCAGTCGAAAGACGCGCCCCTGGCTGGAACGGGTAAACGCCGGGTGACTCGACTGCACCTTCCACTGTCACGAGGTGCGAGGCATATTCAGCGACGTTCACACTCACCATCGGGTTTTTAACCCCGGCTGCCGCGAGCCGCCGGGTGACATCCTGCTCAAGCTGCTTTGCCGACATCCCTGCAGCGGGAATCGAACCGATCATCGGGAGGGAAATGTTGCCTTCGACGCCGACGCGTACCGTCGGGAGCGATAGGTCGGGCTCACGGAAGACGACCACCGCAATCTGGTCGGCTGGGCGAAGCGCATATCCCACCGAACGCTTCGTGGTATAATTCGCCTGACCCAGTTCCGTGACGGGTTGGCTCGCCGCGAGGCCAATGACTGGCTCTGGCGTTGAAGCGCACCCTGCAAGTGACGCTGCTGCGGCGATTCCAACCGCATTCGCAAGCGCGCGATGTGCCTTAAGTGCCATGTTTATCCCCTCGCTTCTATTGTCGGGGTGGCTTAGCCGCATGATTTCTGCAGCGCAACATGATTGAAACCGCATGTGCAGCTATCTGGCCTGCCGTTTCGATAACGACACAGACGCATTCATCGATGAGGGTGCGCTGCCCTTTCGCAGCATCGGCAGAAGAAGGCGAACCCGGGTTCGCATCTGGCCGAGCTGACGTTTGGACAAGGACTTGCATCGCAGCGTCAGAACGATAAACCGGCCCAGGACCGATTTGGGATAGCTAAGCTGTTGCATGGTCTGCATTCGGGGGCGACAAGAAGGCGCGCACGTACACACGATGATGGCTGCACCTTCAACCCTCAGCCTCTTAGCGGCTGCGCTGTATCTAGTGGTGGCCGCGGTCGCTGCAGCCGCTGCAGTGGAGGCATTACGGCATCGTCAAATCACTTGGCATCTTATCGTGTGGGGCATCATCGCCGCGCTGTTCATCGGGCTCGCGTTGGTGCGGATTTACGGTCTCGAGGAAATGCTGCGCGGAGACCTGCGCATGATACTGTACGACGAGCGAACCTACGAGGAGCGGCGTTCGCTTCAGAAGCCACTGTTTGCAATCGTCTGTGTCATTGCCGCTACGATGGCATGCGGGCTCGCCTACTTCCTCGCAAGGGGCGTGCGAGGACGACGCAACATCGCTGCAATGATCGCGATAGGCTGCACGGGAGGGTTGATGTTTCTGGCGGCGCTGCGGATGGTGTCGCTCCATTCGGTCGATGCGCTGCTTTATGGTCCGATGAAGCTCAACTGGTTCGCAGATCTGGGCATGACCATCGCGGTATTGGCTTGCGCGATTCGCTATTGCCTCATCGTACGGCGACGTCAGGGCTGAGCGGCAGCAACGAGTTCTGCGATGCGCCGAGCGGCATGCCCGTCGCCATAGGGATTGTGCGCGTGAGCCATGGCTTGATAGGCCTGAGGCTCATCCAGTAGCCGTGAAATCTCTCTAACAATAACAGATGCATTTGTTCCGACCAACCTGGCGGTTCCGGCAGCGACCCCCTCCGGCCGTTCGGTCGTGTCGCGCATTACCAGCACCGGCTTGCCGAGACTTGGCGCTTCCTCCTGGATCCCGCCGGAGTTTGTCAGGACGATGTCGCTCGCCTCCATCATTGCAACAAAATCGAGATAATCGAGAGGGTTAACCAGAGCGATGTTGTCATGCCCTGCAAGCGCCGTGCGCATTACCTGCGTGACGTTGGGATTGGGATGCAGCGGGTAGATGACCGCGACGTCATCGCGCGCGGCAAGCTGTTGCAAAGCCTGGGCAATTCCTGCCATCCCGGCGCCGAAATTCTCGCGCCGGTGGGCGGTTACGGCGATGATGCGCTTGCCCCTGAACCGTTCGCGCAGCGGCGCGATGGCGGGTGCAAGGCCCGGCTCGGCGGCGATTTTGCCGCGTGCGAAAAGCAGGGCATCGATGACCGTGTTGCCCGTCACGTGTATCGATTTTTCATCCACGTTTTCAGCGCGCAAGGCCGCCACCGCCGTCTCGGTCGGGGCAAAATGCAGGTCGGCGATAACCCCGGTGACCTTGCGGTTCACCTCTTCAGGCCAGGGCGAATAGATGTCGCCGGAGCGCAATCCTGCTTCAACGTGGCCCACGGGAATCCGCCGGAAATAGCAGGCCAGAGAGGCCATCATGGTGGTCAATGTGTCGCCATGCACCAGCACACGATCAGGCAACAACCTGTCCAGGACCGCACCAAAACGGGTAACTAGCCGCGCACTGAGCGCGTCCAGCGATTGGTCCGGTTGCATGAGATCGAGATCGACGTCTGGAATGATCCCGGCGAGCGCCAACACCGAATCCAGCAGCTCGCGGTGCTGTGCGGTGACCACCACCTTCACCTCGAACCGCCCGGTCTCGCGCAGGGCGAAAACCACCGGGAACATCTTGATCGCTTCGGGCCGGGTGCCGAAGGTCACCACGATCCGCGGCTTTCCCCCGGATGCGCTCCCCGTATCTTTCATCGCCGCAGCATGCCCCGCGTGTCGAACACAAGCTTGCCCGCGAGATCCTCGGGGCCAAGATGCTTGAAGGCGGTGTGATCGACCAGCACCACCACAATCTCCGCCTGCCGCAGCCCTGCGTCAAGCGTCACCAGCTCAGCGCCCGAGCCGGCGAATGCCTTGGGCAATTCATCGGTGAACGGTTCGACCACGAGGATGCGGTCCCCGTGGGTGTGGGCCAGAGCCTCGGCGATCTCGAGCGCGGGGCTTTCGCGGAAGTCGTCGATGTCGGGCTTGAAGGCGAGGCCTAGGAGGACGACCTTGCCGTCGGGCGCGGCATCCAGCAGCGCGCGGATCTTGCCTTCGGTGTGGACCGCCTTGTGGTCGTTCACCTCGCGCGCGGTGCGCACCAGACGGGCGGCGGAAGGCGCGCCCGCCACTAGGAACCACGGGTCGACCGCGATGCAGTGCCCGCCAACGCCCGGGCCGGGTTGCAGGATGTTGACGCGCGGGTGGCGGTTGGCGAGACGGATCACCTCCCACACATCCACCCCGATCACATCGGCGATCATCGACAGCTCGTTCGCAAACGCAATATTGACGTCGCGGAAGGAGTTTTCGACCAGCTTCACAGTCTCGGCCACGCGCGCGGTTGTGTAGAGGCAATCGCCCTTGACGAAGCTGGTATAGAGCACCGCTGCCCGTTCCGCGCAGGCCGCCGTCACCCCGCCGATCACGCGGTCATTGTGGACGAGTTCATTGACGATCCGCCCCGGCAACACGCGTTCGGGGCAATAGGCCAGCGCAATGTCCGCCTCGTCATCGCCGCCATCGCGCGGGACGACCAGATCGGGGCGCAGTTCGGCAATGATGGCAGCGACCCTTTCGGTAGTGCCAACCGGCGAGGTGCTCTCGACGATCACGCAGGCTCCGGGCAGGATCTTGGGCGCGATCGCGCGGGCGGCGGCTTCGACATAGGAGATGTCGGGCGACTTGCCCTCATTGAGCGGGGTCGGCACGGCGATCATGTAGAAGCTTGCGGTGGGAACTTCGGTGGATGCGACCAGCGTCTGCGCGGTGATCGCATCGCGCACCAGCTTGTCGAGATCGCGTTCTTCGATATGCACGCCGCCTGCATTGACCGTTTCGACCACGCGCTGCGACACGTCGACGCCGCACACGCTCCAGCCGTAGGAGGCAAGCAGCGCGGCGGTGGGCAGGCCGATATAGCCAAGGCCGATCACCGCGACCTGATGGTCGGGTGCCGGATGGGCGAGGGCCTTGCGCCCGAGCGCGGCGGTGGCATCGAAAGGAGCGTTCATGCGGTCAAAGTCCCGGTTCTTGGGACGTTAGATGGCCGCAGAGCCCTTAAAATCGCGTTAGGCTTGCCAAGTTTTTCACCATGGCCTGCCGCGCCTGGTTACACCGGGCGGTTCTCGATGAAGGCAGCGAGGGCGGCGTTGAGCTGGCGCGCGGTGGAAGATCGCATTGTCGTCCAGTCGCCTAGCGCCAGTCCCTCAGCGATCCGCGGCTCAAGTTCGTTCACGTCCATCGCCACCAGAATGCCCGGCCGACCGGCAAGTTTCCGAGCGGTCGCCAGTTGGTGATCGTTGCGGTGTTCAGCGAAGGCCACGCGGCGCGGCATGAGCACGATCGGCTTCAGGCAGCGCGCGGTGGTCAGCACCGTGCCGATCCCGGCATGCGCGACGACCAGCCGTGCCTTGTCAACCAGTGCCTCGAACTCGGCCGGCGCGATCTTTTCGCGCGCCTCCATATGCCGGGGCCGGAAAATGCCCTTGCCGGTCTGCGCTAACACCGGCATCCCGAGGGTGGGTGCGATTTCGTCCATCGCCGCAATCAGCCGGTCAAAGCCAAGCTGCATCCCCACGGTCACGATGATCACAGAACCGCTCCGCGATAGGCGGGGCGATCAGTCCCGGCGAGGTGCTCCCATTGGGTCCAGCATTCGTGTGCTAGTCGCTTGGACAGCTTGCCGCACATCGACAGTTCCTCGCCATTGGCAACGCTGTCGATCCACAGGGTGCGGGCGCCGATCAGGCGGCCAGCGAGCAGGCAGAAGAAGCCGGGCGCAGCGCCAGTGGACAGGATCACATGCGGGCGATGCTTGAGCACGATCCATAGCGCCACCACCGCGCATAGCGCCGACTCGACGGGCTTGTTCTGGTTGCAGTCGGGCAGTGTCTCGGCATTGGCGATGCCATGCTGCGCTGCCACAGCGGGTTCGGTTGTGGCAAAGCGGATATCGTATTGCATCAGGGTCTGGCGCAAGAGCATGAGTTGCTCCCAATGCCCTCCGCCCGAGGCGACCGCGAGCACTCTCGTACCGGCATTTCCCACGCGCGAGATCCTCGTTGCTGCACTGTACAAATGCGCCCGAGGAGGCCTTGGGCAATTGCGGCACGGCTGTCAATCAGTTGGCGAGCAGCGCGACCTCGGCGAGCACCCGCGTGGCCCATTCGGGGCGACAGATCAACAGGTCGGGCATGTAGGTATCGGGCTGGTTGTAGATGAGCGGGCTGCCATTGTTGCGTGAACAATGGAGCCCGTGTGCCAGCGCCACGGCGACCGGTGCGAAGCTGTCCCATTCGAACTGGCCGCCGGAGTGGAGGTAGACCTCGGCCTCGCCCAGCACCACCGCCATCGCCTTGGCCCCGGCGCTGCCCATTGCCACCAATTCGCCGCCGAGCGCTTCGGCCACGGCCTCAGCCTCCTTGGGTGGGCGGGTGCGGCTGACGACGAAGCGGGGAGGCCTAGCCATCGGCTTGAGGGGTTGCGGTCGGTCGGATCGCAAGACGATACCGCCGTCGCGCCCGGGCAGCGCAACCGCACCGATGCTCGCGGTCCCGTCGATCGCGAGGGCTACATGCACCGCCCAGTCGGCGCGGCCCTCGCTGTATTCGCGCGTACCGTCGACCGGATCGACGATCCACACCCGGCGCTTTGATAGCCGTGCGGGGTTGTCCTTCTCCTCTTCGGAGAGCAGCCCGTCATTGGGCCGCGCCGCCCGGATCGCATCGCACAGGAAGCGGTTGGCAGCGGCGTCACCGGCCGCACCCAGTTCTTTGCCGGAAAGGCCCGAACCCTCGCGCACCTCGATCAGCAGACGTCCCGCCTCATCGGCCAGCCGCGCGGCCAGTTCGGCATCGTCAAGATGGGCGCCTTCAAAAATGGTAGGGTTCATTTGAGCGGCAGGATCCTCTGGATGATGTAGCGTGCCGCTTCTTCGGGGGTCATGTCCACCGTGTTGACACTGATTTCCGGGGTTTCGGGCGCCTCGTAAGGGCTGTCGATCCCGGTGAAGTTCTTCAGCTTGCCCTCGCGCGCTTTCTTGTAGAGCCCCTTCACATCGCGTGCTTCGGCAACGTTCAGCGGCGTGTCGACGAAGATCTCGATGAACTCGCCTTGCGGCAGCATCTTGCGGACCATCTCGCGCTCGGCGCGGAACGGGCTAATGAACGCGGTCAGCACGATCAGGCCTGCGTCCGCCATCAGCTTGGCGACCTCGCCAACCCGGCGAATGTTCTCGATCCGGTCGGTCTCGGTGAAGCCGAGATCGCGGTTGAGGCCGTGCCGCACATTGTCCCCGTCGAGCAGGAAGGTGTGCCGGTTCATCAAGAAGAGCTGCTTTTCGACTTCGTTTGCGATGGTCGACTTGCCCGAGCCCGACAGGCCGGTGAACCACAGCACCTTGGCCTTCTGGTTCTTCATCCCCGCATGATTCTCGCGGGTGATCGCCAGCTGCTGCCAGTGGACGTTATCGGCGCGGCGCAGGTTGAAGTCGATCATGCCCGCAGCGACAGTCGCGTTGGTGAACTTGTCGATGAGGATGAAGCCGCCGAGCTGGCGGCTGGTCGCATAGGGCTCGAAGGCGATAGGGCGGTCGGTCGCGAACTCGGCAACGCCGATGGCGTTGAGACCGAGGGTCTTGGCCGCAAGATGCTCGAGGCTGTTCACGTCGATTTCGTACTTGGGCGGCTGGACCGTGGCGGTCACCATCTGGGTGCCGAGCTTGAGCCAGTAGCCGCGCCCGGGCTTGAGCGCCTCCTCGTCCATCCACACGAATGTCGCGCAGAATTGGTCGGAAGCCTGGGGCGGATCGCCTGCCGCCGCGATCAGGTCGCCGCGGCTGCAATCGACCTCGTCGGCGAGAGTGAGGGTTATCGACTGGCCCGCGACCGCCTCGGCAAGATCGCCGTCAAAGGTGGTGATCGACTTGACCGTGCTGGTCTTGCCCGACGGTACGATCCGTACCGCATCGCCCGGACGGACGACGCCGCTTGCGATCTGTCCGGCGAAACCGCGGAAATCGAGGTTGGGGCGGTTGACCCACTGCACCGGCATCCGGAACGGCTGGCTCTGCGCTGCGGCTGCATCGACCTCAACGGTTTCGAGATGCGCGATCAGCGCGGGGCCTTCATACCACGGCGTATTTGCGGATGGGGCAGCGGTGATGTTGTCGCCCTTGAAGCCCGAGATCGGGATCGCGGTGAAATCGGTGATCCCGATGCTGGTCGCAAAGGCCCGGTAATCTTCAACGATGCTGTCGAAGACCGCCCGGTCATAGCCGACCAAATCCATCTTGTTCACCGCTAGCACCACGTGGCGGATGCCCAGCAGGTGGACGAGGTAGGAGTGCCGCCGCGTCTGCTGCAACACGCCCTTGCGCGCATCGATCAGGATCACCGCAAGGTCGGCGGTCGAGGCGCCGGTCACCATGTTGCGCGTGTATTGCTCGTGCCCCGGCGTGTCGGCGACGATGAACTTGCGCTTCTCGGTCGCGAAAAAGCGATAGGCGACGTCGATGGTGATCCCTTGCTCGCGCTCGGCGGCGAGACCATCGACCAGAAGCGCGAAGTCGATCTCGCCGCCTTGCGTCCCGTGGCGCTTGCTGTCGCTTTCCAGCGCGGCGAGCTGGTCCTCGAAGATCATCTTGGAATCGTAAAGCAGCCGCCCGATCAGCGTCGACTTGCCGTCATCCACGCTGCCACAGGTGATGAAGCGCAGCAGGCTCTTGTTCTGGTGAGCCGCAAGATAGGCGTCGATATCCTCGGCGATGAGCGCCTCGGTCTGGAAGCTGGAAGGCGTGTCCATCAGAAGTACCCTTCCTGCTTCTTCTTCTCCATGCTGGCGTCGCCGCCGTCCTTGTCGATGACCCGGCCCTGACGCTCGCTGGTGGTGGTGAGCAGCATTTCCTGCACCACGTCTGCCAGCGTGGCTGCGGTGCTTTCGACCGCGCCGGTCAGCGGGAAACAGCCGAGCGTGCGAAACCGGATCGAGCGCATGGCGATCTCGGGCCGGTAGCCCATCGCCGCTTCCAGCCGGGGCAGGTCGTCCGCCATGAACAGCCCGCCTTCATATTCGTAGGTCGGGCGCTCGGCCGCGAAGTAGAGCGGCACGATCTCGATGCCCTCGTTCATGATGTATTGCCAGATATCGAGCTCGGTCCAGTTCGAGATCGGGAAGACGCGGATGCTCTCACCCTTCTTCTTGCGGGTGTTGTAGAGGTTCCAGAGCTCGGGCCGCTGGTTCTTCGGGTCCCAGCCGTGGCTCGCCGTGCGGAAGCTGAACATGCGTTCCTTGGCGCGGCTCTTTTCCTCGTCGCGCCTTGCCCCGCCGAAGGCGACGTCGAAGCCGTGAAGGTCAAGCGCCTGCTTCAGCCCCTCGGTCTTCCACATGTCGGTGTGCAGCGGGCCGTGTTCGAACGGGTTAATGCCGCGCGCCTTGGCCTCGGGGTTCTGGTAGACCAGCAATTCCATCCCGGCATCGCGTGCGGCTTTCTCGCGCAACGCGTACATGTCCTTGAACTTCCACGTCGTATCGACGTGGAGCAACGGGAAGGGAGGGGGCGCCGGGTAGAACGCCTTTTTGGCGAGGTGCAGCATCACCGCCGAGTCCTTGCCCACCGAATAAAGCATCACCGGGTTCTCGGCCTCGGCCGCAACCTCGCGCAGGATATGGATGCTTTCGGCTTCGAGCCGTTCGAGATGGGTCAGACTTCGCATGGCATGGCAGGTATAGGCTGCGGGCGCACTCACAAGCAATTTTGCCTTTGCGTGCGGATGGCGAGACTTGCCCTTGGCTCCGCCGCGCGCTTAAGGCTGAACCAAGGGAGAGATATATGAGCCATCCGTCAGGGCCGCTTTCGGGCCTCAAGGTGCTTGAATTCGCCGGCATCGGCCCGGGGCCGCATGTCGCCATGCTGCTTGCCGATCTCGGCGCAGAGGTGGTACGGATCGACCGGCCGGGCGGCTCGGTGAGCAACCCGGTGGTCGAACGTGCACGTCACCGCCTCGCCCTCGACTTGAAGAGCGACGAGGGCAAAGCCGCCGTGCGCGCCGCCGCCGCCAGTGCCGACGTGCTGATCGAAGGCTTCCGTCCCGGCGTGATGGAGCGGCTAGGGCTGGGGCCGGACGAGCTGCTCGGCTCAAATCCGCGCCTCGTCTATGCCCGCATGACCGGCTGGGGGCAGAACGGGCCGCTCGCCCAGGCCGCTGGCCACGACATCAACTACATCGCCATCACCGGCGCCTTGTCGGCAGTCGGCAAGGCGGGCGAGACCGCAACCCCGCCGCAGAACCTTGTCGGCGATTTCGGTGGTGGGTCGATGTATTGCGCCTTCGGGATCATGGCCGCGCTGTATGAGCGCGAACGCTCCGGCAAGGGGCAGGTCGTCGATGCCGCGATTGTCGACGGGGCGACCAGCCTGATGAGTTTCTTCTTCGGGGTGCGTCACCTGCCGCATCTGAGCACCGAACGCGGAAAGGGAATGCTCGGCGGAGCGGCGCATTTCTATCGCTGCTTCATCTGCGCTGACGGCAAGGAAATCTCGCTCGGTTCGATCGAGCCGCAGTTCTACGCCGAGCTGCTCCAGCGCACGGGCGCACCAACGGACCTTGCGCAGGGTCAGATGAACCCGGCCAATTGGGACAGTTACGCCGAAAAGCTCGCCGCGCTGTTCCTGACCAAGACGCAGGCCGAGTGGTGCGAACTGCTCGAAGGCACCGATGTCTGCTTCGCCCCCGTGCTCGGGATCGACGAGGCGCGTGAGCACCCGCACATGAAGGCGCGCGAGGCTTACGTGGAGCACGACGGGATGTGGCACACTGCCCCCGCGCCGCGCTTCAGCCGCACGCCGGGCGCTGTGCGCTCCAGTGCGGATGATGGCGCGGATGTCGTCGCACGTTGGGGGAGCCAAGCGTAATGGCAGGCAAGTTCTTCGACGAATGGGTGGTGGGCGAGCGCATCGAGCATCCGATCCGCCGCACCGTGACCGAGACGGATAACCTGTTGTTCTCGACCATGACCCACAACCCGCAGCCCTTGCACCTCGATGTCGAGGCGGCGAAAGCGAGCGGGTTCGGTCAGATCCTCGTCAATTCGACCTTCACCTTCAGCTTGCTGGTCGGGCTGTCGGTGGGGGAGACGACCTTGGGCACGCTGGTCGCCAACCTTGGGTTCGACAAGGTGGTGACCCCGAAGCCGGTATTCATCGGCGACACGCTCCACGCGGTGAGCGAGGTCAAGGAACTGCGCGCCAGCAACTCGCGGCCCGATGCGGGGATCGTCACCTGGGTCCACGAAATGTGGAACCAGCGCGCTGAGATGGTGTGCCGCTGCGAGCGGTCAGCTTTAATCCAACGGCGCGGCTGAGGCTGATACCTCGCCGCCTAGCGCTTGCCACAACACGATCCGCGCGCGGGCTGCGCGGCCCAGCGCGGCAGCGGCGCCTTCTCCGCTTGAATCCGCAGCGCGGCGCGCTTCGAGAACATCGAGGAAGCTGGCGAGGCCCGCACGGTAGCGGGTCTCGGCGATTGCGGCAGCGCGGGTGAGCTGATCGCGCTGTGTGACTGCAAGCTGCGCTTCCGCATCAGCGGCGGCGACCACGCCGTAAGCCGCCTCGGCATCGCCCAAGGCGGTGAACACCGCGCCGCGATAGGCGGCAAAGGCCGCGCGCTTGTCGGCGGCGGCGGCGTCGATGCCTGCGCCCACGCGCCCGAAATCAAGCAGCGGTCCCGCGATCGCTCCGGTGAGCGTGCCGACCAGCGAGTCCGCGTCGAAGAAGTCCGAAGGGTCAAAGGCGAGCAAGCCGATCACGCCGGAGAGCGTGATGCGCGGGAAGCGCGCGCGGGCGGCTGCGGCGAGGTCGGCATCGCTTGCCGCAAGCTCAGCGGCGGCGGCGGCGACGTCAGGCCGGTTGGCGAGCAGTTCTGATGGTAGCCCGGCAGGCGCGGCGGCGGGCGCGAGCGCCGGTGCCGGAACGGCAAGCGCCGTGCGAACGGTGGCGGCGTCCTGCGCAGTAAGAGTCACGAGCCGGCCGATCAGCCGCGCCCGCTCGCTGCCGAGCGAGGCAAGGCGGGTGGCCGATGCGCTGGCGGTCGCCTCGGCACGCACCCGGTCGAACCCGGGGGCAATGCCTGCATCCTCGCGCACTTTGGCAAGGCTTGCCAGCTGGCGCGCGGCGGCGGCGTCAGCCTCGATCGCGGCGGTGCGCGCATCGAGCACGCGCCAATCGGTGATGCTGGCGGCGATTTCCGACAAAAGCGCGATCCGCACGCCCTGCGCTTGCGCTGTGGCGGCGTCGATCCGGGCGAGTGCGGCGCGCTCCTGCGCTGCCAACCGCCCGAAGATGTCCGGGTCCCAGCTCGCGGTGATGTTCGCACCGTAGGAGGTCTGTTCGGCAGGAATGAAGTTCTGCGCCTGGCCGAACCGCGCGACGTTCTGACGGTTCTGCGTCACGCTGCTGTCAGCACTGATGTTGGGCAGCCGCTCGGCCCCCGAACGCCGCGCGCCAGCGCGGGCGGAATCGATGCGCGCGGCGGCCTCGGCAAGGCTGGGTGCGTTGGCAAGCGCCGCAGCCGAAAGCGTCTGCCACGCAGGGTCGCCCTGCGGCAGCAGCGCGGCGAGCGCCGTGCCGGTAGTCGCTTCGGGCTGATAGAAATAAGCGCGCGGCAGATCGGGCGTCGGCGTTGCGATCTTGGGGGTGGGCTGCATCGCGCAGGCGCCAAGCGCTAGCGGCAGCATCAACGCGGGGACAAGGCGGCGCATGGCCTCAGCCCCCCTTCTTGGCGGTCGCACCGGGCTTGGCCGGAATGAAGGCGTCGATCTGCTGGCCCACGCGGAACGCCTCGCTCGGCGGCAGGGCGTAGATCAGCTGGAGCACCCGAACATCGACCCGTTCCGCCGCCGAGTTGGTGAGCGAGCGCTTGGGCACGACCTGCGGCTCCGCGCGCACGAAGGTGGCGTTAACGTGCAGCTCGGCCGCGCCGCGCGGGCTGATGACGGCCGCCGTGCCGAGCGCCACGCGCCCGATCTCGTTCTCGTCAATGTCGACGCGCACGTGCAGCGGGTTCGTCTCGCCCATCTGGATGAACGGCTGGCTGTTGCCCCCGCCTTGGGTGGCGACAAATTCGCCCGGATGGACGTTGACCGCGAGAATCTCGCCCGCAATCGGCGCGCGTACGGTCAGCCGCTCGATCTCGGTGCGGGCGGCAGCGGCGGCGGATTGGGCAGCGGCGAGGCGCGCGCGGGCCGAACCGAGGCGGCTGGTCGCGCCGGCTTCATCGCCCTCTGCGCGGATGACCTCGGCGCGGCTGACCGCGGCGGGGTCGGACAGGCTGCGATAGAGCGCGAGCTGTTCGCGCGCGGTTGTCTGTGCGGTGCCTGCTTCGGCGATGGCGGCGCGTGCCTCGTTGATGGCGGCATTCGCCTGGTTGAGGCTGGCGCGCGCTGCGCGGGCGTCGACTAGGAACAGCACTGCGCCCTTGGCCACCCGGTCGCCCGGCTTGACGAGCACATCGATCACGAGGCCCGAGAGCGCGGAGCCGATGTCGATCACTTCGCTCGATGGCTCGACGATGCCCGACCCTGCAACCCGCGCTTCGTTGGCGAGTTGGCCCACCGCCTTGGGCGGCTGTTCTGCGGGCTGTGCGGTCGAGCGGTCGGGCAGGCCGAAGAAGATCAGCCAGGCGGCAAAGACGACGCCGATCAGTGCGGCGATCGGCAGGATCTGGCGGGCAAAGCTCACATTGCGAAGCATGATGTCCTCGGCGGATTCGAGAGGGAGAGGGAGAGCGGGAAAGATGGTGCGGGGCGATCAGTGACCATCGGGCATCTCCTTTCCGTCATGGGTGACGCGCCCGTCTTCGAGCACGATGATCCGGTCGGCGAGATCGAAAATGCGGTTATCGTGGGTAACGATGATGCAGGCGCGGTCCGGGGCGACCGCGACTTCGCGCAGCAGGTCCATTACGCGGCGACCGGAACTCGCGTCGAGCGCGGCGGTCGGTTCATCGCAGACCACGAGCCGCGGTTCGTGCACCAGCGCGCGGGCGATGGCGACACGCTGCTGCTGCCCGCCCGAAAGCTGGCGCGGGAGCTTGTCGGCCTGGTTGAGAATGTTGAGCTTGTCGAGCAGCACCTTGGCCCGCTCGCGCGCTTCTTCGCGGGGCACGCCTTGCGCGATGAGCGGGACCGCCGCGTTGGAGGCGACGTCGATCGATGGGATGAGATTGTACTGCTGGAAGATGAAGCCGATGTTCTTGAGCCGGAAATTGACCAGCTCTGTGTCCGACAGACTATAAATG
This sequence comes from uncultured Alphaproteobacteria bacterium, assembly GCA_963765775.1. GTDB lineage: Bacteria > Pseudomonadota > Alphaproteobacteria > Sphingomonadales > Sphingomonadaceae > Erythrobacter. Next base: position 422,863 of record CAVXXQ010000001.1, on the reverse strand, counting down.
TCGGTGCCGAACACCTTTACCTCGCCCTCGGTCGGGTAAAGGATGCCGCACATGATCGAGATCAGCGTGGTCTTTCCCGAGCCGCTCTCGCCCACGACGTAGGTGAGCTCGCCTGAGCGGATGTCGGTGTCGATCCCGTGTAGTACGCGAATGGTGGTTTGCCCGGCTTCGAAATCTCGGCTGATCCCGCGCGCGCAGATCGCCGCTTCTGGAGCGCAGCCGCCGATGCTGGTCGTGTCCATGATGCGCGCCCCGCTCACCTGAACACCGAGGCCGGTTCGGTTTTCAGCACCGAGCGGATCGCGATGAAGCCGGTGATGGCGAGGATCACAACCACTGCCGTCAGGCTGATCAACGGGACCTGCCACGGTATGTAGAAGCCCTTGAAGAACGGATTGGCGCCGAAGCCCCTGATAAAGGCGACCGTGCCGATCACGCCCAACGCATAGCCGATCATGCCGACGAGGCCCGCTTGCGCGGCGACCATCTGCACGATCTTGGCATTGGTCACGCCGATCGCCTTCAAGGCGCCGAACTGCTTGATGTTGTCGCGCAGGAACAGGCTGAAGGTCAGACCCACGATCGCTACGCCGACGACAAAGCCAAGGAACACGGTGATCCCGAAATTGGTCGGAATGCCGGTGTTCTGGATGATGAAGTCGACGCCAGCGCGGGCGAATTCCGTGCGGGTTTCGGCCTTAAGCCCCGTTTCCTTCTCGATCCGCGCAGCTACGCCTTCCGGTGTCTCGCCCGGAGCGATGCCGACCAGCACGAACGACAGGCGGTTCCGCGTGCCAGGGACGAAGTTCAGCGCGTTGGAATAACGCGTGTAGAGCACCACTGTGCTGGTGAAGCTGGGGATCGCATCGGAAATTCCGCGGATCACAGCGCGCTGATCATTGAGCTCCAACCGCTCGCCAAGCGGGCTGGCCCCATTGGAGAACAGGCGTGTGACGCCGACATCGTCGATCACGACGCTGTCGGGCGCGAACAACACTGACTTGTCCATGCTTGCCATGCGCTTGGGCAGGCCGATCAGTGTCGCATCGTCGACGCCGACAATCCCGACACCTTCGAGATCGCCATCCTTGGTGCGGACATTGGCCTGCGCGCGCAGGTGCGGCACGGCCCATTCGACGCCCCGGACGGAACGCACCTTGTCGAGCGCGGTGGAGGGCATGGCGTAGCTGACGTCGGTCGTGCGGCTGACCGGATCCATCACCCACACCTGCGCTTCGGGCGCGTTGTAGACGCCGCTCGCCCCGCGCTCGACCAGGTTGACGAAGATCGTCATCTGCTGGGTAATCAGGAGGGTGGAGAATGCGATGCCGAACAATAGCCCATAGAACTTCTGGGCATCCCCGGTGAGCATCCTGATGGCGATCCAGAGCACGTCGGCAGGAACCTTTAACAGCAGATAGGGTTGCGCTTCTGAACGACTCAGCGCATTACTGAACGGTCGCGTTTAACTGAACGGAGCCGTTCACTTTGTCAATCGGCAGTTCATCTTCGCCTGAAAAAAAGTCGCTTCGTCGCAAGGCCGGACGACCGCTTGACGCCGCCAAGCGGATCGCGATCGTCGAGACGGCCGCGCATCACTTCTTTCATAACGGCTATGCCGCGACAGCGATCGAGCAGGTCGCGGCGGACGCCGGCGTGTCGAAGGTCACGATCTACAACCAGTTTGGCGACAAGCGCGCGCTGTTCGCCGCCGCTGTCGAAAGCGAGTGCGAGAAGATCCGCGGCCACTTCTTGCTCGATGGCACTGCGAAGGGCCCGATCCGCGTGCGGATGATCGACATCGGTCAGGCGATCTTCGCGTTCCTTTTCCGGCCCGAGATGATGCAGTTCGAGCGTCGCATCGCCGCCGAGACCGAGGCAGATCCCGCGATCGGCGCGGCCTTCCTCGAAGCGGGACCCTGGCGCATGAAGAAGGCGTTCGGCGCATGGCTCGCGCGCGCGACAGAGGCGGGCGAGCTCGCGGTCGCCGACCCGATGCTCGCCGCCGAACAGTTCGTCTCGATGTGCAAGGGCATGGGCGATCTCGAGCGCCGCTTCGGCGCCAGCGTCAGCGCGGAAGAGCGCGACCGGCGGATTGTCGGCGCGGTCGACGTGTTCCTCGCCGCGTATGGCAGCGCGCAAACCCGCAAAGAGCATCGATAATGTGCATCACCCTGTTCGAAAATTGTCATGGCGCAAGTCCTTGCGCATTATCTTGCCATTCACTCGCCGCATCCTACATTGTCGCTGACGAAAGGAATCCCCTCAGATGAGTCAGCAGAACGACCCGCAGCCGCAAGGCGAAGGCCCCAACCCCTGGGTCAAGCAGCTGATGATCTGGGGCGGGATATTCCTCGCGCTGCTGCTTGTGGTGACGATGTTCAGCAATGCCGGCCAGTCGCCTGGCACTGCGATCCGTTATTCCGACTTCCGCGCCGCCGTGGCCGAAGGTCAGGTGCAGGACGTGCAAATGGGCCCCGAGCTCATCACCGGCACGCTCAAGAATAACGAGCCGTTCAGCACCGTGCCTGTGCCCAACGATGTCGAAATCACCAAGCTGATGGAAGACAACGGCGTGCGCTTCACCGGCAAGCCGCGCGAGAGCCAGAACGTACTGCTCTTCATTCTGCTCAATTCGCTGCCGTTCATCCTGATCCTCGGGATCGCTTTCATCGCGCTTCGCCAGGTCCAGAAGGGCGGCGGCGGCGGAGCGATGGGCTTCGGCAAATCCAAGGCCAAGATGCTCACCGAGCGTTCGGGCAAAGTGACCTTCGACGATGTCGCCGGCATCGACGAAGCGCGTGAGGAATTGCAGGAAATCGTCGAGTTCCTCCGCGATCCGCAGCGTTTCTCGAAGCTTGGCGGCCAGATCCCCAAGGGCGCGCTGCTGGTCGGGTCGCCTGGTACCGGCAAGACCCTGCTCGCCCGCGCCATCGCGGGTGAGGCGGGCGTGCCGTTCTTCACCATCTCGGGCTCAGACTTTGTCGAAATGTTCGTCGGCGTCGGCGCCAGCCGCGTGCGCGACATGTTCGAACAAGCGAAAAAGAATGCACCGTGCATCGTGTTCATCGACGAAATCGACGCGGTCGGCCGTTCGCGCGGCAATGGCCTCGGCAATTCGAATGACGAGCGCGAACAGACGCTGAACCAGCTCCTCGTCGAGATGGACGGTTTTGAAGCCAACGAAGGCATCATCATCATCGCCGCGACCAACCGTCCCGACGTGCTTGACCCGGCGCTGCTGCGTCCGGGCCGGTTTGACCGTCAGGTGGTTGTCCCCATCCCCGACATCGACGGGCGCGAGAAGATCCTTGGCGTGCACATGAAGAAGGTGCCGCTGGCTCCCGACGTCAACTCGCGCGTGATCGCGCGCGGCACACCGGGCTTCTCGGGCGCGGACCTTGCGAACCTCGTCAACGAAGCCGCGCTGCTGGCCGCGCGCCGCAACAAGCGGCTGGTGGCAATGCAGGAATTCGAAGACGCCAAGGATAAGGTCATGATGGGCGCAGAGCGTCGCAGCATGGTCATGACCGACGACGAGAAGAAGATGACCGCCTATCACGAGGCCGGCCACGCAATCGTGTCGGTGCACGAGGCGGCGTCCGATCCGATCCACAAGGCAACCATCATTCCGCGCGGCCGTGCGCTGGGCATGGTGATGCGTCTGCCGGAGCGGGACAGCTACTCCTACCACCGCGACAAGATGCACGCGAACCTCTCGGTCTCGATGGGTGGGCGCGTGGCGGAGGAGATCATCTTCGGCCACGACAAGGTCAGCTCCGGTGCCTCGTCCGACATCCAATACGCGACCAGCCTCGCGCGCAGCATGGTCACCCAATGGGGCATGTCGGACAAGCTCGGGCCGTTGCAGTACGAAGAGCAGTCGGAAGGCTATCTCGGCTATGGTGCATCCCAGCGAACTTTCCGCTCGGGGTCGACCAACGAATTGATCGACAATGAGATCAAGGACCTTGTCGAAGGTGCCCACAAGCGCGCGACCGACATCCTCAAGACCAACGAGGATCAGCTTCACCTGCTCGCTCAGGCGCTGCTCGAATACGAGACGCTCACCGGCGAGGAGATCAACTCGCTGATCGAGCACGGCAAGATCGACCGTCCCGAAGCCCCGCGCGGTCCGTTGGTGGCAGGCCCGGTGCACGGCTCGGCGATACCGCGGGCCGGCAAGCGTTTCGGCGCCCAGCCCGGCGGCGACGAGGCTCCGCAGGGCGCCTGATTAATTCAGGTAGCAATCAAAAAGGGCGCCGGGACCAATTCCGGCGCCCTTTTTGTTGTCTCAGCACGGTTTAGGTTCGGTTGCGGCAAGGCAGTGGCCGCGTCTTCTGGACAGGGTCGAGCAAGCGCTAGACGGCAGCGAAAAATGACCTTGGCGCGGTTCGGTGGTCCGCCCCGCCAGATCCCCTACCTGTCACGCCTCAGAACGCGCCCAATACCAGCAGTGCCTGCAGGAACAGCACCAGCACGATCATGACGCAGAACTGCAGGACGAAAAACCGCCACATCGCGGAAAATCGCGTCAGACCATAGGCATAGCGTAGCTGCTTGTAGAGGTGCAGCGGCGCACCGATGGCAAACAACAGAAACGCCCAGCTGCCGCCGTCAGGGGTCACGCTGAGAATCGACATGACAATGAAGAGCAGCGACATGAAACTGAGCGAATAGGTCACGAACACCGCGTGATCATAGGCTTTGAACTGCCGCCGCCACGCGAACATCAGCCACAGGAACGGCACCGACAGAGGGATCAGCAGCCAGCTGAATTTGTACCCGTTCGATTGCAATTTGTAGAGCATCAGGCTCGGATTTTGCTGCCACTTCTTGATGACGGCTGATCCGAAGACATCCATCGTGCTTTTCTCAACGGTAATGGTGTTCTTGTCATTGAGCTTGATCTTGGCCCGGCCATCGTCGGTTGTATCAGGTTCTGCACTGATCATCTTTGAAAGAACGGCTATTTCGGCATCGATCCCTTGCCGACGCGGGTTGTCCTTCGGCAAACCATCGCGCTCTTTTTCAAGCGTTGTGATCTGCTGTTGAATTTCCGTCTGGAATTCAGAACCCTCGTTGAAACCATCCCAAACCCCTTCGCCGAAATCGGTCGGGGCAGAAATGCCAACCATCTGAAACACCGCGAACATCGCAAACACAGTGAACAGAAACATCGACATCGGGCTGACGAATTTGGCGCGTTCACCAGCGATGTAGCGGCGCGTCAGATCGCCGGGCTTGAAGGCGAGCAGCGGCAGCGTGTTCCACAGCTTGCCATCCAAATGCAGCACGCCGTGCATGATGTCGTGACCGATAGCCGCAAGGCTGCGATGCACATGCGCCTTCTGGCCGCAATTGGGGCAGAATTGGCCGCAGTAGGAAGCGCCGCAATTGGGGCAGTCGGCCTGCGCCGCCGCGTGCCCTGAAGCCTCGCCTGCGCCGGGCTCGACCGTGCGTCCCAGCAGCCCGCCCTCGATCACCGTCCCGATGCTGTCGCCAAAATCGCCCATCGCCTCGCACCCCTGCGGCCCTGAATTTCGCTGGTATAAGCGCGTTTGCCGCAGCTGCGAAAGCGGGTATTTGCCCAGCCCTAGTGGCTGGCGAGCTTGCGCTCGATTGCGGTCCACAGTTGGGCCATCGCCCGCGCCGCCGGGGAGCGCGGGGCGAAGGCGCCTACTGGCTTGCGCTCGACCGCGCACTGCTCGACCGCGCTCGCCAGCGGGATCACCGGCCATGTGGGATTGGCCTCGCGCGCTTGCTTGTGAAGGCCCCGGCGCAGGTCGAGCATCGCCAGCACGGGCAGGATCGGCGGGTGGCCCTTGCCCATCCCCCGCACTTCCTCGACGACCACTTCAAATGCCCGGGTGGACAGCGGGGAGGGCGGCAAGGGGACGATAATGAGGTCCGCAGCGCGGATGATCTGTGCGCTCAACTCGTTGAGAACAGGCGGACAATCGAAGATGATCCGGTCGTAGTTCTTGCCCAGTCCTTCCGCGAGGCGGGCAATGCGCTTCTTCTTGCCGAGCCGGTCTAGCTGGCGATCTAGCGCGCGGATGCTCTCGTCGGCGGGCAGCAGGTCGAGGCGGGGGTAGGCGGTGGTCTGGATCAACCGCGCCGGATCGCTGCCTTCGTCGAAGACACTGTCTGCGCTGCGTTTTTTCTTCGGGTCCACTCCCAAGAGAAAGCCCGACCCGTTCGCCGCATCGAGGTCCCACAGCAGCGTCTTTCGGCGAGAAATGCTTGCCGAGCACCAAGCAAGGTTGACCGCCAGCGTGGTCTTCCCGACCCCGCCCTTGACACTGTAGACCGCAATCGATGCCATTCGCACCCCCGACATGGCCCCCGAACCAGCGATTTGACCGCTGAGTGACCGAGCCCAAGGGATAGCGTGCCGCTCTGCCTTGGCAAGGGCTCGCTAAACGGGGTCAAGAAGAGGTCAAGATAGTGTCTAGCGCGCTCTAGAACGCATCAAGGGCGGCCTAGACCTGGTCTAGACCGCCCCTAAAAATCACTCAAATCTTTGAAACGAAATGATTAACCGTCGTAATCGCCGCCCAGCGACGATGTGCGGGCCGGTGCCGAGGCGGTGATGCGCAGCGCTTCGGCCGACTGGCTGAGCGAGCCGATCTCATCAGCCTCGTCCTCGTCATCGGGGAGGATCTTCTGGAGGCTGACCACCACCGATTCCAGCAGGTTTGTCGGGGTGACGGTCTGCTCGGCGATTTCGCGCAGGGCGACGACCGGGTTCTTGTCGCGATCGCGGTCGATGGTCAGCTCGCTACCGCCGGAAATCTCGCGCGCACGCTGTGCAGCGAGCAGGACGAGGTCGAACCGGTTGGAAACCTTGTCGACGCAATCTTCAACGGTAACGCGTGCCATAGACGGACCTTATGTCAGAATCGCGGAAAGTAGGGAAGCGCGGCAGCTAGGGGCTGGGGGGCGTGAAGTCAAGAAAAAGGGGGGGCGAGGTTCGGGGCGCAGCGGCGGCATTCGGGGCAAGCACGAGACGACGAGGGAGGTAGTGACCGGCTCGGGGTCGTTTGCCGAACGGCGGCTTCTGGCGGAACTCACGGATCAAGCTGCCGCGCGAATTGGAAGCGAGGTGTGGAAGCATCCACTTGAACCCTCGCCCCGCCCCCGTTATCTCCTCCCTCACGGGGCCGAGCAACCTCCCGTCCAAGCCTGTCGCAGGCCCAAGCGTTGCCTCGTCATCACCCCCTCGTGCGCTCCCGCGCGGCGGGGCAACTTTCGAGGTAGGCATGGCCGATCTGGACGTAACGCTCTCTTCCTCTCCGCTTCCGGAGACCCCCGCGACCCCCACTTTCCCAGAACTGCTCCGCGTCTTCACCCGCATCGGTTTCCTCAGTTTCGGCGGGCCTGCCGGGCAGATCGCGCTGATGCACCGCGAGCTGGTCGAGGAGCGGCACTGGGTCGCCGAGGAGGACTATCTCCACGCGCTCAATTTCTGCCACCTGCTGCCGGGGCCGGAGGCGCAGCAGCTCGCCACGTGGATCGGCTGGCGGCTGCACGGATGGCGCGGGGGGCTGGCGGCGGGGCTGCTGTTCGTCATCCCGGGGGCGTGCATCATCCTTGCGCTGTCGATGCTTTATGCGCTGGCGGCGAACCTTGGCTGGGTGGCGGCGCTGTTTCTCGGGGTGAAGGCGGCGGTCCTGGCGATCGTGGCGCAGGCCTTGCTGCGGATCGCGGGGCGGGCGCTTGATACAGGCGTGAAGCGCGGGCTGGCGGCGGCGGCCTTTGCGGGGCTGTTTCTGTTTGCCCTGCCGTTCCCGCTGATCGTGCTCGGCTCGGGGCTGATCGGGATCGCGATTGCCCGGACGCGGCCTGACCTTCTGGCGCTGAAGGTGAGCAAACCTGTCGCCGCGCTCCCCGCGCGGCCGTGGCGCACCACCATCAGTTCGGTGCTAGTGTGGGGCGCGATCTGGGCTGCGCCGATGGTGCTGATCGCGATGACGCTCGGGCAGGGGCATGTGCTGTGGCAAATCGGCGCGTTCTTTTCGCAGCTGGCGATCGTCACCTTCGGCGGGGCATACGCTGTGCTCGCTTACATGGCGCAGGAGGCGGTGCAGGGCTTCGGCTGGCTGCAGCCCGGCGAGATGGCCGACGGGCTGGGGCTGGCCGAGACCACGCCGGGGCCGCTGATCCTCGTCACGCAATTCGTCGGCTATCTCGCCGCCTTCCGCGCGCCTGAGCCCTTCTCGCCGCTGGTGGCTGGCTTGCTGGGGGCGCTGCTGACCACGTGGGTGACCTTCGCGCCGTGCTTCATGTGGATCTTCGCCTTCGCGCCGTGGATCGACCGGATGGGGCAGGCGGTGTGGCTGAAGGGCGGGCTTGCGGCTGTAACAGCGGCGGTGGTTGGCGTGATCGCCAACCTCACCGCGTGGTTTGCGCTGCACGTGCTTTTTGCGCAGGTGGGCGAAGCGCGGTTTGGCCCGCTGCACTTGTCATGGCCGGAGATTGCCAGCTTCGACTGGCGCGCCGGGGTGCTCGCCTTGCTGGCGCTGGTGCTGGCCTTCGGCGCGAAATGGTCGGTGCTGCGGCTGCTGGCGGTGTGTGCAGCGGGGGGCTTGCTGCTGAGCCTCTAGATCCAGCCCGCCGCCCAGGCGATGACGACCGCAGCGGGCACCAGCAGCACCTGCGCTGCGAGCGTCCCGGCAAGGCGGCTCAGCGACACCCAGATCATCGCCCGGCGGAACGTCGCCTCGCTCACCGAGCCATCGACCACGTCGTCTGTCAGCGCGGAGATTTGCGGGTCGATCAGCGCGAATAGCAGGATCGTGGCAAAGCCGTTGACGATCGCGGTCATCTGCGATGCGGTGACGCGGAACTCGGGCACCAGATAGCCCGCATAGAGCGAGGCGATCACGCCGACCGCGAGCAATCCTTGCGCCATCGCATTGGCGGCCAGCACCGCCCAGCTCACCCCGCGCGGGCCCTTGAGCGAGCGCAGCGTTTCCCTTGTCGGCACGGCGACCGCCTCGCGGATCGTGCGCAGACCTGCGGGGGTGACGCTGCGCAGCAGCAGCCGCGTGGTCGAGCGGTTGGCTTGGAACGAGGTGATGGCCGCCGCGAAAACCCGCTGCCCGGTTGGCACTAGCACGATGCCGAGCGCCACCGCGAGCCCCGCGGCGAGCAGCACCAGCCGCAGTTCCCACAGCAACGTGTCGCCGTTCCCCTCGGCTAGCGCGGTTTCGATCCGCTTGGCGAGGAATGGTCCGAGGAAGCCATTCGAGGTCCGCGACACAAGCAGCAGCACGTTGAACAGGGCAAAGGAGAGCGCGATGCGCCCGGTGCGCACCCCCGCTATCCGCGCCGCGTAGGCCAGCGCGCCGATGAGGTTGATCACGCCCGTAAGCGCGCAGATCAGCAGAAGTTCGGTGTCCATGACGGCTCCAGCGACCCTAGATGATGGGCCAGGCCTTCCAGATGCTGTAAGCGCTGGTCGCGATCAGCACCAGTGCCACTGCGATCAACAGGAAACGCGGCCGCACCCGGCTGGCGAGCACCGCTCCAAAGGGCGCGGCAATCACGCCGCCGATGATCAGGCCGACGGTGATAAGGGTGAACGCGGCAAAGCCCAGCGTGATGATAAAGGTCAACGAGATCGACAGGGTGAGCAAGAATTCGGCCGAATTGACCGTACCGATCACCTTCCTCGGATCGCCGCCCTGAATCAGCAGGTTCGATGTCACCACCGGGCCCCAGCCGCCCCCGCCGGCTGCATCGAGAAAGCCCCCGGCGACCGCGAGCGGACGGGTGTAGCGTGGATCTGCAAACTTCGGCTGCGACAGCCGGATCGCGCGCCACAGCAGGTAGAACCCGATGCCTGTCAGGTAGATCATGACGAACGGCCGCGCCGCCGAGGCATCGATGTTCGACAGGACATAAGCCCCCGCCACCCCGCCCAGCACGCCGAACGGCACCAGCCGCTTGAACAGACCCCAATCGACATTGCGGTGCCAGATGTGGCTCGCCCCCGATGCTCCGGTCGTGAACAGCTCGACGAGATGCACGCTGGCCGAGGCGGTGGCGGGGGGCACGCCCATTGCGCTCACCAGCAGGGTCTGGGTGATCACCCCGAATGCCATGCCCAGCGCCCCGTCGATCATCTGCGCAGCGATCCCGATGGCAATGAACGGCGCCATCTGAAGCAGCAGGTCGGCGATATCAGGCATGAGGCATGTCCTCTCTGCGAGGGTGAAAGCGAAGGACTAGAACGTGATGCTGGCGGTTGCACCCCAGGTGCGCGGGTCTCCGGGAAGGCCGGCGATCAGCCCGGTGTTGCCGGGACCGACGAAGAGCTGCTCGAAGTAATTCTCATCGAAGGCGTTCCTCACCCATGCAAAGACGTTGAGCCCGTCGTCCGATCGGAAGCCGACGCGGAAGTTCGACAGGGTGTAGCCGTCAATGAAGGTCGCGGTCGAGGGCGAAGCGTTCGAGGAGAAGTTCGAGCGGTATGAGCCGTCATAGCCGATATAGACTTCGCCGGACTTTCCAAGAAACCCGGTCGGAACATTGCCCTCCGCCCCGAACGAGAAGGCCCACTTCGACACGCCCGGCAGGCGCTGGCCGGAGATGTCGCAGTTGGCGGGGCTGATCCCGCCCGGCGTGCCGGGGGCAGACGGGGTCTGGCCGGCGGTCGCGGTCGTGCCGCCCGACAGTTCCGGCGGGCAAGGCGCATCGACGAAGCGCACGTATTTGGCATCGGTATAGGCGCCGCTGACATAGGCGTTGAAGCGCGCACTGGGGCGCACCGACAGGTCTGCCTCGATCCCCTGCGAACGGACCTTGCCGGCGTTGGCGAGGTAGCCGCGCAGCACCCCGAACTGGCCGTTGTTCACGGTCGCCTGATAGTCGCGGATCTCGGTGCGGAAGGCGGCGAGGTTGAAGGTCGCGCGGCGGTCCCAGAACTGGCTTTTGAGGCCGATCTCGAAGTGATCGACCTTCTCGGGCCGGATTGTCCCTGCCGCAGCGATCGGCACGCCGGCGGCGTCGGTGGGCAGGCCATTCTGGTTGATGCCGATGGTCTTGAAGCTCTTGGCATAGGTGCCGTAGGCAAGCACGTCCGGCGCGACTTGGTAGCTCGCCGTGAGATCGTAGGTGAGGTTCCAGTCGGTATCCTCGGGCGCGCTCAGCTGCGGCTGGAAGACGGCAAGCTGCGCGCGGCTGCGTGCATCGGTCTCGGTGCCGAGCAGTTCGATGCCCGCTCCGGTGAACACCCGGCGCTGGTAGAAGCCCGACTTCTTGTCGTAATTGACCCGCGCGCCCGGCTGGATGGTGAAAGCGTCGGTAACCTTCCAACTCAATTGCCCGAACAGCGCCGCACTGGTGCTCTTGAGCAACTGCGTGTTGCGCGCGGTCAGCCCGTCGAGCACTGTCGGGTCGAGCGACAGCGCGTTATTCGGGGCGATGTTCCAGAGGCTGGCGGCGCGGCCCTGCGCTTCGAGGCCCTGCGTGTCGATCCGCTGGTCGAAGGCGAAGGCACCCAGCACGAAGTCGATTGTCTCGCCGGTGTAGGCATAGCGGAATTCCTGCGTGTACTGGTTCTGCTGCGAGGGGTTCTGCGAGCGTGCGACGATGGCAAGGCCGGTGAAGTCGCGGTCGTTCTCGGGCTTCCAGTCCCAGTAACGCCATGCTGTGACCGAGGTGAAGGTTCCCGGCCCTACGTCCCACGTCACCTTCAGCGCCGCGCCCGCAATGACGTTTCCGGCGTTGAGGTTGGAATCGAGGTCGGTGACCCGATCGAAGGGGTTGGTGCTGGGCGGCACGTAGTTCTGCGCTGCGGCGAGCGCGGCGAACTGGCGGTTGAGCGGGCGCTGTGTGGCGACAGTCCCGACATACACCGATCCGCAGCAGATCGCGTCCTGCTTGTTGTAGTCGCCGACCAGCTTGATCTTGAGGTCGCTGCTGGGCTCCCACAGGAGCTGCGCGCGCACGCCGATGTTGTCGAGGCTCTGGATGTCGTCGCCGGTCGTGATGTTCTGGATCGTACCGCGGCGGCTGGTGCCCGAAAAGGCGACCCGCGCAGCAATGGTCTCGGAAATCGGGCCGGATAGCGCGAGGCGCGCCTGCTGGAATTCGTAATTGCCGATGCTCACCTCGGCGCGGCCTTCGAAGTCGAAGCTAGGCTGATTGGTGGTGATGTTGATCGCGCCAGCGGTGGTGTTCTTGCCGTAGAGCGTGCCTTGCGGACCGCGCAGCACCTCGATCTGGGCGACATCGAGGAAGTCGAAGGTCGCCGAGGCGACGCGCGAGTAATAGACGTCATCGACATAGATGCCGACGCCCTGCTCGAACCCGTCGCTGGTCAGGCCAAATGGCACGCCGAGGCCACGGATATTGACCGCCGTGTTGCGCGGGTTGGAGGAATAGAACTGCAGCGTCGGGGTGAGCTGCTGGAGGCGGTTCACGTTGAAGGCACCCGTCGCGTCGAGCTGCCTTGCGTCGAGCACCGACACGGCGAGCGGGATATCCTGCGCGCTTTCCGACCGGCGACGGGCAGTGACGATGATGTCGTTGGCGTTGCTCTCATCGCCTGTGGCGGTCGCGGGTTGCTCTGCTGTGGTCTCGTCTTGGGCATAGGCCGGGGCGGCGGCAAAGCCTGCCAGCGCGGCACCGAGCAGGAGGGCGGTGCGGAAGGAAATCGAAGACATGCTATCTCGCCTTTGCAAGCGGGTGAGCATCCGGCTGGTCCGGTCTGCAGTTCCCTGTTGTTTGATACGGTGTGCGGCCTGCCGTCAGTCGGCGAGGCGCTTCCTCTCGGTGATGTCGATCTGCATGACCTTGCCGTCATGCACGGTAATCTGGATGGCCCCGTAGCGCAGGCGGGAAAGCGCCTCGCTCACGGCAGCTAGCGCCTCTGGCACGAACGTGCCTTTTGCAGAGACTTTCTCGGGACGGTCCATACAAGGGCCTTTCGTTGCGCGGGAGGTGCCCGCCGCGAACGAATTAAATTCAAGTGATCTGGTTGACAATAGGGGTGGGGCGCAGAAATTCTGTCTTGGGGCGAAAGGTTAGCTTTGTGCGCCGAAGCGTTGCGCAGGAGCCATCAGGCCGAGTCTTCGGCAAAAGCCGCGATCGGTTCGATCGGATCGGACAGCCTGATGCCGTCGAGAATCTGCGCGGTCCGGTCGCGCACGTCGAGCAGCAACGCCCGCGTGCGGCACTCGCCTTCCTCAAGGCAGTTCTTGCACTTTTCGTGGGCGTAGCGGCTGGCACAGGGCACCAGCGCAAGGCTGCCGCGCATGTGGCGGATGAGATCGCCATAGGTGATGTCGAGGGGCGGGATCGCCAGCCAATAACCGCCGTCGCGCCCGCGCTGCGAATCGACGAGGCCCGAGCGGGTCAGTTCGGACAGGATCACAGTCAGGAATTTGGCCGGGATCTTCTGCGCATCGGCGATTGCCGCAAGCTGCACCGGTCCCTGGCCATAGTTGTCGGCAAGATGCTGCATTGCCCTGATGGCGTAGCGGGTCTTCTGCGAAAGCATGGATTGTCTATCTGCCGGGTAGGCAATCGGGTCAAGCGGCAGGGCATGTCTTTTACTACATCCCCGCACCTGCGCCACTGTTCGTCGCTTAAACCTGTTGCCTGGTCTGCGCCTTTGGTTAGGCTGTCCCAATGGCCATCGCTTCCGCTCAACCGCCTGCCGAGGGCGACGCCTCGAACGATGGCACTCCCGACTATTGCGACCTCGATCCCTTCCGCGTCAGCGCAGCGGGGCACGAGTTCACGTTTTATCCGCACGGGCAGGACCGGCTGAAGGGGCTGATCGAATTGATCGACAGCACGCAAACAAGCCTTCGAATATTCTACTATCTCTTCGACAGCGACGTCTCGGGCACGATGGTGCGTGATGCGCTGGTTCGGGCGGCACAGCGCGGGGTGTCAGTCGCGCTGATCGTCGATGATTTCGGCAATGATGCCGGCGCAGACTTCTTCGAGCCGCTGGTCGAGGCAGGGGGCAGCTTCGCGATCTTCTCGCCCAAGTGGGGCAAGCGCTATTTCGTGCGCAACCATCAGAAGTTCGTCATCGCTGACGAGACCCGGGTGATGACCGGCGGGGCGAATGTCTCCGACCACTACTTTGCAATCCCGGCCGAAAACGGCTGGTGCGACCTGTCGGTGCTGGTCGAGGGCCCGGTGGTCGAGCAGTTCACCCGCTGGTCCGGCCTCCTCCAAAGCTGGGTCGCGAGCGAGGCTGGCGGGCGCACCAGCCAGCTGCGGGCCTTGCGCGACATCGTCAAGGACTGGGACGGCGGGGACGGCCCGGTGCAGCTGCTGGTCGGCGGGCCCCTGGTGCGCAAGGGCCACTGGGCATGGGTGCTGCGCAAGGATCTGGTGACGGCCAAGCGTCTGGATACGGTCTCGGCCTATTTCTCGCCCCCGCGCAGTTTCCGCCGCCTGATGGCGGGCGTCGGGCGGCGTGGGAACGCGCGGATGATCATGGCCGGCAAGTCCGACATCTCCGCTGCGATCGACATGGCCCGGCTGCTTTACGGCAAGCTTCTGCGCGCCCGCGTGAAGATCTTCGAATTCGCGATGTGCAAGCTGCACATGAAGCTCGTGGTGGTCGACGACGTGAGCTATTTCGGCAGCGCCAATCTCGACAAGCGTTCCTTCCGCATCAATGTCGAGCTGATGGTGCGGGTCGAGGACGCAGGGCTGGCGGACAAACTGCGCGAACTGGTCGACCACATGGAAGCATCGAGCGAGCCGATCACACCGGCCTGGTACGCCCGCAACAATACGATTCTCAACCGGATGCGCTGGCGGATCGCGTACTGGATGAGCCTCGCCGATTACCGGATCAGCAAGGTGGGCACGAGTTGAGATCTTGTTTGTGACGTTGCGCTGAAATTCGGCTGCACCGTCACCCGCTACCCCTAGGCCGCCCGGCTAAACCTCATTCGTGTCCGAAGTCCGAATAGTCCTTATAGCTGGGCGAGGTGAACTTGGTGATGTCGCTCTGGAAGTGGAGCGGCACGTTGCCGGTCGAGCCGTGGCGCTGCTTGGCGACGATCAGCGTCGCGCGGCCCACGAGGCCCTCGAACTTTTCCTCCCAGGCGCGGTATTTCTCCTGCACGTCGGGCGGCGAGCTCGCATCGGGTGTGTCTGGCTTGCCCAGAAGCAGATAATAATCGCCGCGGAAGATGAACCATACCATGTCCGCGTCCTGCTCGATCGAGCCGGATTCGCGCAGGTCGGACAGCATCGGGCGCTTGTCCTCACGGCTTTCGACCGCGCGGGAGAGCTGGGAGAGCGCGATCACCGGAACCTGCAGTTCCTTGGCCAGCGTCTTGAGTCCCCGGCTGATCTCGGAGATCTCGTTCACGCGATTGTCGTTGGCGCGGCCCGAGCCTTGCAGCAGCTGGAGGTAATCGACGATGATCAGGCCGATATCGTGCCGCCGCTTCATCCGCCGCGCGCGGGTCCGCAGGCTCGAGATGGTGAGCGCCGGGGTGTCGTCGATATAGAGCGGCAGTTCGGCGAGGCGCTGGCTGGCATAGGACAGCTTCTGGAAATCCTCGCGGGTCAGCTTGCCGCTGCGCAGCGCTTCCGAGGAAATCTCCGCCTGCTCGGCAAGGATACGCGTCGCCAGCTGGTCGGCGCTCATTTCGAGGCTGAAGAAGGCCACCGGCGCGCCGTAGTTGAACTCGCCGCCCTCGCGCTGCCATTCCAGGTGCTTCTCGGCGCAGTTGAACGCGATGTTGGTGGCGAGCGAGGTCTTGCCCATGCCCGGACGCCCGGCGAGGATGATAAGGTCGGAATTGTGCAGGCCCGAAGTTTTCTGGTCGATCGTCGAAAGCCCGGTGGTCTTGCCCGACAGGCCCCCGCCCGAAGTCATCGCTGCTTCCGCCATGCGGATCGCCTGCATTGCAGCCTCGCGGAAGGTCGACGCTTCGCGGCCCGTGCTGGCACCTTCGGCGACCTTGAACAGGTCAGCCTCGGCCTGCGCGATGCGGTCCAAGGGCGAGGTGTCTTCGGAGGTGTCGAGCGCCCCTTCGACCAGCCCGCGCCCGACGCTCACCAGCTCGCGCAGCAGTGCGAGGTCGTAAATCTGCTGGGCAAGCTCGCGCGGCACCAGAAGCCCGGCGCCGCTCGCGGTAAGCTGCGCGAGGTATGACGTACCGCCCAGTTCCTTCAGTGCCTCGTCAGCCTCGAAGAAGGGCCGCAGCGTGACCGGCGAGGCGGTGGTGTTCCGCTCGATCAGAGTGAGCACGCGCTCGTAGATGCGTCCGTGCAAGGCTTCGAAGAAATGCTCGGGCCGGATCGGCACCTGCAATTCCTCGATCACGCGGTTGTCGATCAGCACCGCGCCAAGGAACGCGGCCTCAGCCTCAAGATTTGCGGGAAGCTTGCGCATCGGCAGCTCGTTTTCGCCGCTATGCAGCTTGATCGGGGTCACTTTTTCGGGTTCGGCCATCCCCGCCTGATGCGCGCGACTGGCTCGTCGGCGCAAGGGCGGATCGGGCCAATATTTATTTGCCAAGCTGTGGATAGTGGGGAGAGCGCGTCCCCAAGCCTATCGAAGTGCTTGAAGTGCGCCCCTTCCATCTGCGAAGGCAGAGTCCATGGCCCAGCCGCCGCCCGATTCCCTGCCTTTGTCCCCTGCGCCCGGAGCCGCGGGCGCGCACCGCATTGCCCACGTCACGCTCGACGAAGCGACGATCCTGTGGCGCAATGCGGATGTCGAACAGGAACGACGGGTCGCGATCTATGACCTTATCGAGGAAAACGCGTTCAAGCCGGTCCGCTCGGCCGAGCGTGGGAGCACCGGCCCATATGACCTGCACCTCTCGGTCACCGACGGGCGGCTGGTCATGGACATCCGCGACACCGGCGAAACGCTGCTCGAGACGCTGTTGATCGGCATGGGCCGCTTCCGCCGCCCGATCCGCGAATATTTCGCGATCTGCGACAGCTATTATCAGGCGATCCGCAAGGCGACTCCGGCCGAGATCGAGACGATCGACATGGCGCGGCGCGGCATCCACAACAGCGCGGCCGAGCTGCTGCTCGAGCGGCTCGACGGCAAGGTCGAGACCGATTTCGCCACGGCACGGCGATTGTTCACGCTGATCTGCGTGCTGCACATCAAGGGCTGACAGGGGCACCGTAAGATCATGGCAATAGGGGGCAAAGCGCGCGCCAAGACGCGTCGCGCGCCGCGACGCTGGTTGTGGCGGCTGATAGCGCTGGCGGTGCTGTTCGGCCTCGCCTTTGCCGCGTGGCTGTGGTGGGACATGCGCTCGTGGCGCCCGGATGCCGGTCTCTATCCCGAGCAGGGCGCTATCGTCCCGGCGGGCGGCAGCGAGGTGCGCTTTGCAACCCTCAAGGCGGTGGGCGCGCAGTTCGCCTATCTCCCGCTTGCGGCGGGCGATGCCCAGGCAGAGGCACCGGGGGGCTTTGCCGACCGCTTCGTCCGCGCCCGCGCGGCGGGGCTGCGGGTCGGCGTGGTGCTCGAATTCGATCCTTGTGCCGGTGCCGACGCACAAAGCGGAATGTTCGCCCAGATGGTGCCGCGCGAGCCAGACCTGCTGCCGCCTGCGATCGACCTTGATCAGCTTGCGGCAGGCTGCTCCCCCAAGGTCAGCGACGCGGCGGTGGAGAGCGAGTTGATGACGCTGATCAACCAGATCGAGACCCATGCGGGAAAGCCCGTGATCCTCAAGCTGTCGCGTGACTTCCAGGACCGGCACAACACCGCAACCACGCTGGCGCGCGACCTGTGGTTGTCCCGCGACCGGGCGCGGCCCGACTATGCTGGCCGGCCTTGGCTGCTATGGAGTGCCAACGGCGCGCTCGTCACTGAAGCAAGCGAGGAGCCGGTCGAATGGGTGGTGGTGCAGAAGTGACTCTCGACGATATGCAGGAACGCAAGCTGATCGCTGCCGCCTTTGCTGCTGCGGAACATGCCTATGCCCCCTATTCCGACTATCCTGTGGGCGCGGCGCTGTTGTTCGATGACGGGGCGGTGATCACTGGCTGCAATGTCGAGAACGCGAGCTACGGCCTTGCCTTGTGCGCCGAGACTGTCGCGGTCGCCAAGGCGCTGGGCGAGGGGCGACGCGGCGGATTGGTCGCGGTCGCCGTGGTCGGCCTCAAGGCAGACGCCGAGCCGATCACCCCCTGCGGCCGCTGCCGTCAGGTCTTGAACGAAGTTGCAGCTCTCGGCGCCACCGACCCGCTGGTGCTGTGCGTGAGCAAGGACCACGTGCGGCGGGTGACGCTATCCGCGCTGCTACCGCATGCCTTCGGGCCGGGGCATCTGGCTTAGGCTTCGCGCCCGTCCAGCCACTCTACCAGCGCCGCCAAGCATTCGCGGCCCAGCAGCTTGCAGCGCTCCGGCGACCAGCCCTGTTCAGGCTCGGGGAAGTCAGCGAGGTCCTTGTAGGGCATCTCCAGCGTCATCGCGACCGCGCCGAAGCGTTCGGCGAGCTGGTTGGTGCTCATGCTCAGGTTCGCGGTGCCGGGGCGGGCTTTGGGGTAGCCGAGCTTGGTCTGGAAGTCGGGCGTGCGGCGGTCGAGGATGCGCTGGTAGCGATCATAGCCATCGCCTTGCGCCTGCGTCCATGACGGGATGCCGTCGAAACCGGCGATGAACACCGCCGGGATCGCCTCGTCGGCATGAACGTCCATCGCGAAGTCGACGCCGGTCTGATCCATGCGATTGCGGATCGCCAACACCTCGGGCGAGCGTTCGGGCGTCGGTTCGGCCCATTCGCGGTTGAGATTAGTACCCACCGCATTGGTTCTGAGATGCCCGCGCCGCGAACCATCGGGGTTACAATTGGGCACTACATGGATGCGACACTTCGCCCGCAATGCGCGCGCCACCGGATCGGCGGGATCGGTAAGGCACTCCAGCGCGCCCTCCATCCACCACTCCGCCTGAGTCTCGCCCGGATGCTGGCGGGCGTAGAGCCACACTTGGGTCTCGCCTTCGCCCAGCTCGAGGCAATCGATCGGCTGCCCGTCAAGCGTGGTGCCGAGCCGCACATAGTCCACGCCGTCGACCGAAGCTGCCTCGGCGATGAGGTCGTGGTGACGCTCCATAGAATAGGGCGCGAAATAGGCGACCCAGAACACGTCGGTGGCGGGCAGATAGCGGACCGTCAGCGTCCCGCCGTCCTCGTCCTTGTCGTAAGTGCTCGCCGCGCGCGTCCAATAGGAGCGATCTTCGGAAACGCAGGCGTCGTAATCGGGCCAGCCGCCCGGATAGGCGCTGGCATTGAGGCCGGTAAGCTTGAGCACGACCTCCTCGCCTGCCTTGGCTGCCACGCGGAAGTGGAACCACTGGAAGAACTCGGAATTATGGTCGCGGCGGATCGTGAGGCGCGCGGTCGCGCCTTCGGTCCCGAGCACTTCGATATTGCCGCTGTCAAAGCCGGCATCGATGAAAAGAGCGGTCATTTGGGTCCTTGAAGCTTCTTGGCGTCGATCGTCACGGTCTCGCCATTGCCACCGGGGAAGTCCCGGAACAAGGCCGCCGCGAGCGTGCGGGCGCTGGTTTCGACCTGAGCGTAGGGCGACTTCACGCCGGTCGCGATCTGCGAGCGGCCTTCCCACAGGGTTGCGCCGCCGCTGCGGGTAATGCGCACCGAAAGCTCAGTACTGGCGCTCGGTCCCTCGCTCCCCCCGCCGAGATTGAGGCCTACCCCGAGGCCGACGCCCGAACCGAAGCCGCCGGTCTGTCCGCCGACCCCGACGCTGACCGGCCCGCTGTCACGTACCGGAGCTGCGGCAATGGCATTGCGGCTGGTGCGGATCGCGGCGGTCTGGCTCGCGGTCGCGCCTTCGGCGACTACGGTGTAGCCGAGCCGCGTCAGCTCGGCGCTGACGGCGGCAGCAAAGGCGCTGCGAGCGCTGAGGTTTGCCACATCGTCGGGAAAGGCAATGGCGATCGTGCCGCTCCCCAGACCGGAGCGTTCGGCAGCAACGAAGCGGGTGACCTCGACCGGGCCGGTATAGGGCGTCGTCGCGCAGGCCGACAGCATCAGGGCAG
Organism: uncultured Alphaproteobacteria bacterium; assembly: GCA_963765775.1. Lineage (GTDB taxonomy): Bacteria > Pseudomonadota > Alphaproteobacteria > Sphingomonadales > Sphingomonadaceae > Erythrobacter. Next base: position 402,831 of record CAVXXQ010000001.1, on the reverse strand, counting down.
CGGCGACGGGGGCGATGAGGGCGATGCTAGACGTAAGGGGGCGACGCATGGCAGGGATTCCTTTGTTGTGCTTCATCATCATAGGCTTCGGGACGATACGTGCACAGGCCCGTTTGTCTCTGCGCCAGATTGAGATTTTCTAAGCGGATTATGTGCTATGAGCCCGCGCCATGACATCTAAGAGCAAACCTTCCGTCCTCGTCACCGGCGGCGCGGGCTATATCGGCAGCCATGCGGTTCTTGCGTTGAAAGATGCAGGCTGGCCCGTTGCAGTGATCGACAACCTCACCACCGGCTTCCGTTTCGCGATCCCTGAGGGCGTGCCGCTCTACGAGGGCGACATCGAGGATGCCGACCTGCTCGCGCGGATCTTTGCCGAACAGGGTACGGGCGCGATCATGCACTTTGCCGGATCGATCGTGGTGCCCGAAAGCGTCGCCGATCCGCTCAAGTACTACCACAACAACACCGCCAAGAGCCGTGCGCTGATCGCAGCTGCCGTGAAGGCTGGTGTCGCGCACTTCATCTTTTCCTCGACCGCAGCGACATACGGCATCCCCGAGGTCGCTGCTGTCTCGGAGGACACGCCGCAGCGCCCGATCAACCCCTACGGCTGGTCGAAGCTGATGACCGAGCAGATGCTCGCCGATGTCGCGGCGGCCCATCCGCTCAATTACGGCGTGCTGCGCTATTTCAACGTGGCGGGCGCCGATCCGCAGGCGCGCAGTGGGCAATCGACGGCAGGCGCAACGCACCTCATCAAGGTTGCGATCGAGGCGGCCCTGGGCCTGCGCGAATCGGTGAGCGTATTCGGCACCGACTATGCGACGCCCGACGGCACCGGGGTGCGCGATTACATCCATGTGAGCGACCTCGCCGCGGCCCATGTGCTGACACTCGAGGCGCTGATCGCCCAGCCGGAACGGTCACTGACGATGAACTGCGGCTATGGCAGGGGCTTCTCGGTCAACGAAGTGCTCGATGCGGTCGACCGGGTGACGAATCGCAAGCTCGACCGTCGCATCGAAGGCCGCCGTGCGGGCGATCCCGATTCGCTGATTTCCGACCCCTCGCGGCTCAAGGGCACGCTCGGCTGGGAGCCTGCCAATGCCGATCTCGACACGATCATCGCCCATGCGCTCGCCTGGGAGCGCAAATTGACCGAATTGCGGGGCTAGAGCATCGCGCAGAAAAGTGGGCACCGGTTTTCCGCGAAAAGCGATGCGGCAATTGGAATGCCTGACAGACTCGGATTGACGCCGTAGGGGGGCGGCGCTAACGGGGCCGCTCGAATTTCCGCGCGTCGGGCCGATCCGGCGTGCTTTGTATTTGGAAAAAAGCCATGAAGATCGTCAACAGCCTGAAGTCGCTGAAGGGCCGTCACCGCGATAACCGCGTGATCCGTCGTCGCGGCCGCACCTACGTGATCAACAAGACCGACCGTCGCTTCAAGGCCCGCCAGGGCTGAAGCCGGCGCGGCTGCCTGATGGGCGGCTGATGGAATTTGCGGCCCGCCTCCCGACCGGAGTGCGGGCCGCAGCCTTTTGGGGGGCATGATGCACAAAGCGGCGGTGTTCGATATCGGGCGGGTGTTGTTCCAGTGGCAGCTCGGCGCGCTATTCGAGAAGCTGATCGATGACTGCGATGAGCTCGACTGGTTCCTCGCCAACGTGGTCACCGAGGAATGGCACTTCGAGCACGACCGCGGCCGCGCGCTCGCGGACATGGTGCCGGAACGGATCGCGTTGTTCCCGCACTACGAATCGCACATCCGCGCCTATGCGACGCGCTTCAACGAGACAGTGCCGGGGCCGGTCGAGGGCTCGCACGCGCTGGTCGAGCGGCTGGCGGCACGCGGCGTTCCGCTGTTCTGCCTGACCAATTTCGGCGACGAGTTCTTCGCCGCGTTCCGTCCGACCCAGCCGATCTTCGATCTGTTCGAGGACATCGTCGTCTCGGGGGTGGAGAAGGTAGCCAAGCCCGAAGCGCGAATCTACGCCATCCTTGAGGAACGCAGCGGACGCAGCGGCGCGGAGTTGTTCTTCACCGACGACAACCCAGCCAACATCGCCGCCGCGAAGGCGCGCGGGTGGGACGCGCATCTCTTCACCGACGCGAAGAGCCTTGAGGCGCAGTTGGTCGGGGCAGGGTTACTCTAACCGGTCTGGCGTGGGGCCTCGGACCCACTGGGTCCGCAAGGCCACGCGGCCGCCCCGCAGGCGCTCAAGCCCGCAGGGCTTGAAACAGCGCCGAGGATGCTCGCCCGGAGGGGCGTGCTCAAAGCAAAAACAATCAACCCCCGGCCGCGCCTTGGAGATGGCGCGCCGGGGGTCGTAAGGCTCCGTCCGGTGGAGAGGGGGGAAAGCCGGACGGAGAGGGACGTCGTCTCAGACGGCGATCAGCCGTTGCACTTGGCCAGTTCTTCAGCCGCGAGCAGTTCGCCATTGACCTTGAACTCGGCGACTTCGCCGAACTTGCGGTTCAGACTGCGGCACACGCGCAGCGGGCGGGCCGAGGTCTTGTTGGCGACGCAGGTCGCATCCTTGCAGGCCCAGGCGACGCCATCGGCAACCGCGCGCGCATCGCTCGCCGGGGCGGTGAGGGTGGCGGTGTAATAGGGCGCGCCGGCGGCACTGACGGGGGCGGCACCGGTGGCAACGCCGAAGCTGAGGCCGGTATAGACCAGCGCCGAAGCGAGAATGGCGAGCTTGCTGGAGCGGGCGAGAGTGAGGGTGTTGGTCATGGGGGGATCCTTTGCCTTTTCTTGATCGGGGCCGGAAGCCCCTTGGTCTCTGTCACTACATTTTGCAATGCAACATTTCGATTCGAAACCGGTTGCTAATCGCCACCTACCTAACTAGGTTGCGGGTTGCAACTGAAAACTGAATATTTTTGTGACCCGCCGAAAAAGCGGTTACACATGACCCCGGAAGGGGAAGGAACACAGCCTATGGGTGATTTGAGAGAACCGCTGCGCGAACTGATCGAATGCGGATTGCCGCAGGCGCTGGAGGTGATGGGCGAGCGCTGGTCGTTCATGATTCTGCGCGCCAGCTTCAATGGTCTCAAACACTTCGAGGAGTTTCTGAGCGAGCTCGGGATCGCCCGTAACATCCTTTCCAACCGCCTTGCCAAGCTGGTCGAACACGGCATCCTCAAGCGCGAGCCCTGCGCCGACGATCGCCGCAAGATCGAGTATCGGCTGACCGAAAAGGGATTCGATCTGCTCCCCGCGATGCTGGCGCTGCGCCAGTGGGGGCAGAAATACGGCGCTGAAACCGTGATCGAGGATCCGGTGCTGGTCGACGAGCGTGACCGCCTGCCGATTGGCCCGGTCTCGATCCTCGCGCATGACGGGCGCATTCTGGGCCATCAGGACCTGTGGCTGGTGCGGCCTGCCAACCTCGGCAAGCGGGCCGACGGCAGCATTGCGGCTCCCGTGCCCGGCCTCGGCCAGGGCGATGTGGTGGATATTGCCGCCGCCAAGAAAGCCGCCGCGCGATAATCCGTCGATAGCGTCGACACGGCGGGTGCCCATGCCGCAGGGCTTGGGCTAGGCGCGCTGCTATGCCCGGCCCCGCCACCACTGACCTCCTCGAAATCCTGCGCCGCACCTTCGGCTTCACCGCCTTCCGCGGCCAGCAGGAGGCGGTGATCGACCGGGTCATGGCGGGCGCGCATACTCTCGCGCTGATGCCGACAGGGGCGGGCAAGAGCCTGTGCTACCAGATCCCTGCGCTCGCCCGCGAAGGCACGGCGGTCGTCATCTCGCCGCTGATCGCGCTGATGCACGACCAGATCCGTTCGGCGGAGGCCGCCGGCATCCGCGCCGCGTCGATGACATCGGCGGATTCGGACAATGCCGCCACGGCCGAGGCTTTCCGCAGGGGCGATCTCGACCTGCTTTATGTTGCCCCCGAACGTGCCTCCACCGCGGGTTTTCAGGCGCTGCTGGAACGGTCGCAGATTGCGCTCTTCGCCATCGACGAGGCGCATTGCGTTTCCGAATGGGGGCACGACTTCCGCCCCGACTACCGGATGCTGCGGCCGGTGCTCGACCGCTTCCCCGATGTCCCGCGCCTTGCGCTCACCGCCACCGCCGACCAGGCGACCCGCGCGGATATCCTTCGCCAGCTGGGCATTCCCGACGAGGGCCTGATCGTCGCCGGCTTCGACCGGCCCAACATCCGCTACGCGATCACCGCCCGCGATTCGGGCACGCGGCAGATCATCGAGCTGCTCCAGCGCCTGCCGGGCGCGGGCATCGTCTACGCGCCGAGCCGCAAGGCGACCGAAGACATCGCCGCGCAGATCGCGCGTTCGGGCCGCGACGCGGCGTTCTACCACGCCGGGCTTGAGCCTGAGCGCCGCGCGGCGGTGCAGGCTTCTTTCGTGGCGTCCGAAAGCATGGTTATGGTCGCGACGATCGCCTTCGGCATGGGCATCGACAAGCCCGACGTCCGCTTCGTGATCCATGCCGGTCTGCCGAAATCGATCGAAGCCTATTACCAGGAGACCGGCCGCGCGGGGCGCGACGGTGATCCGGCCGAGGCGCATCTGTTCTGGGGTGCGAGCGACTTTGCCCGTGCGCAGCAATGGCTCGCCGACGTCGAGCCTGAGCGGCTGGCTGGCGAGCGGGCACGGCTCAACACGCTGGCAACATTGGTCGAGGCGCCGACCTGCCGCCGCGCGATCCTGCTGCGCCATTTCGGCGAGCATCCGGCCGCGAGTTGCGCAAACTGCGACAATTGCGAGAACCCGCCGCAGGTCCTCGACGCGAGCGAGTTGGCGCGCAAGCTGCTCTCGGCGGTGTACCGCACCGGGCAGAGCTTCGGCATCGGCCATATCGAAAAGGTGCTGACCGGCCAAAACGACGAGCGCATCGAATCCCGCGCGCATGACAAGCTGTCGGTGTTCGGCATCGTCGGGCGCGAGGAGGCGGCGCTGCTGCGCCCGCTGGCCCGCACCCTCGTGGCGAGGGGCATGTTGGCGTCAACCGAGCACGGCGGGCTGATGCTCGGGCCGGAAGCGCGCGGCGTGCTCAAGGGCGAGGCGGGCGTGACTATTGCCGAGCCGCCGGTGAAGGCCCGCCGCGGCCGCCGCGAGCGGGGCGGGAGCGGCGGAGGCACCAACCCGATCGGCAATCCGCTGTTCGAGGCGCTGCGCGACAAGCGCAAGGCGCTGGCCGCCGAACATGGCATCCCGGCCTATGTCATCTTCCACGATTCGGTGCTGCGCGACATGGCGCACCAGTGCCCCGAGACACTCGGCGAGCTGGCCAGCATCCCCGGTGTGGGCGCAAAGAAGCTCGAAACCTGGGGGGCGGATTTCATCGCGGTGGTGAGCGACCACCTGCGCGGTTAGCGCTTCGCTTCGCCGACCGTCAAACTATACCGAATGCGCACCCACGAGCCGAATTGCTCGCGTCCGCCGATTCGCGCCGGACGCACTCGGAACTGCCATGAGCCAGCTAGCACTGCGCGCCCGATCATCGAGCCAGGTGGGCTTTCGCTGAGCAGCACGCAGTCCTCGACATAATAGCCTGCAACGGTCTTGCAGGCGATCAGCGCCACGCTGGGGGCCTTGGCTGTAGATAGGTATCCCGCCATCTCCTGCTTGGTCGGTTCGCGGTACCAGCGCGCGGCGTAGAGCGGTTCGCCGTTTGCCATCGTGCCGACCTGCTCGCTGTCGCCTGCGGTGCGCGGGTTGCCGGTGTCGACCGGGCCGTATCCGGCATTGGGCCTGATCCGCGCACCGATCTTGGGCCGGGGGCTGGGCTGCGGTTTGGGATCGGGCTGCGGCGGTTCGGGCTTGGCAGGCGTCGGCGGGTCGGGCGCGGGCTGCGGGTTGAGCGCGAGCGGCGAGGGGCGCATCGGCTGGGGCGTTTGCGGCACCGGCTCGTTTTCCTGCGGGGTCTGCGCCGCGCTCGCTTCGGCAGGCTCCTGCTCCTCGGGCGTGGGAGGCGCGGCGAACTCGATCGACTTCATCGTCGTCACGGCCTCCTTGCCGTCCTCCACCCCGACGATGTTGGCGCCCAGCGTCAGCAGCATGAGCAGGATCAGCCCTTCGAGCGCCAGCGCAATGGCAAGGCTCGCCAGCTTGCGCCGCCGCGAGGCATTGCGGATGGCCGCAACCATCGCGGCAAACCCCCGCGGTTCCTCGACCACCATCGCTGAAGGATCTTCGGTAATCGCCACTGCGCCTTCGATGAGGCCGCAAGCAGGAGGGCGTGCGCAGCCTAGCGCTGCCCCTTAACCCGTCATCAGCCGATAGGATAGCGCCTCGGCGATGTGGACGCGGCCAACCGTTTCCGCCCCGGCAAGATCGGCGATGGTGCGCGCCACCCTCAGCATCCGGGTATAGCCGCGCGCGGAAAGGCGCAGCTTCTCGGCCGCCTGCAACAGCAGCTTGCGCCCCGCCTCATCGGGGGTGGCAAAGGCGTCGAGCTTGTCGCCCTCCAGCTCCGCGTTCGATCTGACGCCCCTTGCGGTCTGGCGGGCGCGGGCGGCGGCGACGCGGCGTGCCACCTCCTGACTACCCTCGGTGGGCGGGGGGAGCGCCATATCCATCGCACTCACCGCGCCGACATGGACGTGGAGATCGATTCGGTCGAGCAACGGCCCCGACAACCGCGCCTGATAATCGCCGACACAGCGCGGGTATTTGTTGCAGTTACGCGCCGGATCGCCCGCATAGCCGCAGCGGCAGGGGTTCATCGCCGCCACCAATTGCACGCGGGCGGGGAAGGTCACGTGGGCATTGGCGCGCGCCACGTCGACCTTGCCGGTCTCCAGGGGCTGGCGCAGCGAATCGAGCACCGGGCGCTGGAATTCGGGCAGCTCGTCGAGGAACAGCACGCCCAGATGCGCCAAGCTGACCTCGCCCGGGCGCACCTTCAACCCGCCGCCAGTCAGCGCCGCCATGCTCGCCGAATGGTGCGGCGCGCGGAACGGGCGGGCGCGGCTGATGCGGCCTGCCTCCAGCGTGCCGGACACCGACTGCACCATCGACACCTCCAGCGCCTCCCCGGGGGTGAGCGGGGGGAGGATGCCGGGCAGGCAGCTGGCGAGCAGGCTTTTGCCCGATCCCGGCGGGCCGACCATCAGGAGATTGTGCCCGCCTGCCGCCGCGATCTCGAGCGCGCGCTTGGCGGTCTCCTGCCCTTTGACCTGCTTAAGGTCATTGCCACCTGCCGCTTCGGCGACCGCGCCGCGCTGGGGTTCGGGGAGCACCTGGCTGCCCTTCAGATGCCCCAGCAGGCTGGTCAGATCGCGCGGGGCGAGGACCGGGACGCCGCTCGCCCAGCGCGCTTCGGGGCCTTGCTCAGCGGGGCAGATGAGGCCGGTGCCGACCTCGCTCGCATGGAGCGCGGCGATCAGCACGCCGGGGCTGGCGACCACCCGGCCATCCAGCGAGAGTTCCCCGACCGTGATCCAGTCGCCCAACTGCTCGGCATCGGTGACGCCCATCGCGGCCAGCAATGCGAGGGCAATCGGCAGGTCGTAATGCGATCCGTCCTTCGGCAGGTCAGCGGGTGAGAGGTTGACGATGATCCGCTTGGGCGGCAGCGCGAGGCCCATCGCGGCGAGCGCTGATTGCACCCGCTCGCGGCTTTCGCTCACCGCCTTGTCGGGCAGGCCGACCACAGTGAAGCGCGGCAGGCCGGGCGCGACCTGACACTGCACCTCCACCTCGCGCGCCTCCAGCCCGAGGTAGGCAACCGTCCTCACCAGCGCGACCATCTGCTTGCCCCTTGTCCGCCCCAAGCGATGATTGTGCAGTGTTCTAAGGGACTTGTCGAGCGTCTCGGCCACCCATCAACGCGGCCCCCTCCGCAGCGCTACGAAGGACTTTCTAAAGGATAAATCTTGGCGAATTGTCAGGCCCTGCGGGGTGACAAAGGCAGCGATGAACCGCGCTCTTGCCTTGTTCCTGACAGCCCTTGCGCTGCTGCTTCCCGGCAGCGGCGCTTTGGCGCAGGGGTATACGAGCGGCGCGCGGGTCGTTTCGACCACCAGCTGGGTCGAGGAATGGGACCCGGCCAGCCAGCAATGGGTGCCTGTTGCCGGCACCCCTGCCACCCTCACGCGTGCCAGCTATGACAGCGCCGCCCCCGTAGCCACTGCCATCACCCGCGATGGCCACACCGTCATCACCGAAACCGTGATCGAAGAACCGGTGCGCTTCATCGCCGCCCGCCCGCGCCCCGATTTGCAATCGTCCGGCGTCGCCCGCTTCGGCCCGTTCCGCGTGATCGATGGCAAGCACGCCGCACTGGTCGGCGCGACCGACGTGCGCAGCCCGGCTGATTTTGCGGCGATGCTGGCGGCCTATCCGAGCCTTGAGGTGATCGAATTCCTCGACGCGCCGGGCACCAGCCATGATCTTGCCAACCTGAAGGTCGGCCGCGCGATCCGCGCTGCGGGCCTTGCCACCCATATCCCCGCCGGCGGCTCCGCCCGCTCTGGCGCGGTCGAGCTGTTCCTTGCCGGCACCCGCCGCACGGTTGATCCGGGCGCGCTGTTTGCGGTGCATTCGTGGCGCGACGCGCTGGGCCGCGAGCCTGCCGATTTTGCCGCTGATGCGCCGGAAAACCGGCTCTATCTCGACTACTATGGCGAAATGGGGATGAGCGCCGAACAAGCCCGCGCCTTCTACGCCATGACCAATTCGGTGCCGCATGCGGGCGCCCGCTGGCTTAAAGGCACGGAGATGGCCGCATGGATGGCGCCCGAGCCCCGCGCGCCTGCGTCCCGCGTCCTTGACCCGCGATTCGAAACCGGACTGCGGCACGCGCTGGCGCGGTCGGGCGTGACGATTGCCGGACTGGCCGACGCGCTGCGCGTTCCGGCACCTGCTTTTGTGCTGGCCGCGCCGTTCGCATTCACCCCTGCACCCCGGCTGGCTTACGCCTATCCCAATGCCAATGCGGCGACGGGCCTGCTTGACTCGTGGTCGGCTTTCCCATAACGGCCCCGGTCTGATTTACGGCTCGCAGCGATGCGGCCCCGGTGACTGTGCCGGACATTTTTTCGAGGACGATATGAAGCGGACTTTCCAACCCAGCAATCTCGTGCGCGCCCGTCGCCACGGTTTCTTCGCACGCAAGGCGACCCCGGGTGGCCGCAAGGTGCTTCGCGCCCGCCGCAACCGCGGCCGCAAGAAGCTCTGCGCTTAACTTGTGTTCCGCAGCCCGTCCGGGCTGCGACATCCTCGCTCACGCGATCTGAAGATCGCGTCGCTGCGGGCGGCCGCTTGGCCTTGCGGGCTCCCTCTGGGAGCCCGTTCACGTTTGCCGTAAGGTGACCTGCGTGATCTCCGTCCTCACAAAACGCGCAGACTTCTTTGCCGCGAACAGCGGCACGCGGAACGCGCGCTCGGGCTTTGTGCTGCTGACCCGTCCGAACGACGGGAAGGGCATCCGCTTCGGGATCACCGTTACCAAGAAGATCGGCAACGCCGTGGTGCGCAATCGCATGAAGCGGCGCTTTCGCGAATTGCTTCGAGCCGCTCTGCCGACACAGGGCCTGCCGGATCACGATCACGTGCTGATCGGGCGTGCAGGCGGCGTCGAGCGGGACTTTCACATGATGGCGGACGAACTGGCCAAAGCGCTTGAACGGGCGCGGGAAGGGCGGGGCGATCCTTCCGGCGGGCGGCGTCCGCGCAAGGGGAATAGGCGCAAGTGAAACAGCTCCTCATCCTCGTTGCGCGTGGCTGGCAGCTTGGCCCGTCGCGCATCCTGCCGCCGTCGTGCCGCTACTCTCCATCGTGCAGCCAGTACGCGATCGAGGCTCTGGGCAAATATGGCGCGCTCAAGGGTGGATGGATGGCATTTAAGCGTCTAATGCGCTGCCACCCGTGGGGTGGTCACGGGCATGATCCCGTCCCCTAGGTACTGGCCTTAAGCCAAATCAGCCGGGGGGCTGGAAACGATACCGTTCTATCCCCATAACACACCGATCCGTCGCATTCTCTCGGGACATACACTTGGACAACCGCAATCTCCTCCTCGCCGTCGTGCTTTCGGGCCTGCTCATTCTCGGGTGGGACGTGGGGACGCGCTATTTCTATCCCGAGGCTGCGATTACCGGGCAGGCGACCGCGCCGGTCGCGGCCAAGCCTGCCGATGCCGGGGGCACCAATGCGGCGGCTCCGGGCGCAGGCAATCTCGGCGCCGAGAAGGCAGGGGCTGCCAAGGTCGATCTGAAGACCGCGCTCGCCAGCCCTAACCGCGTCGCCATCGATACCCCGCGCCTGACCGGTTCGATCAACCTCGTCGGCGCGCGGATCGATGATATCGAGCTGAAGGATTTCCGTGAGACGGTGAAGAAGGACTCCGGCCCCGTGCGCCTCTTCGCGCCCGAGGGGACGCCGGGGCAGTATTTTGCCGAGTTCGGCTTCGTTGCCGGCGGCGTGCGCCAGCCCTCGAACGCGCTGTGGCAGGCTGATGCCGCCAAGCTCACGCCGACGACGCCCGTGACCCTGACCCGCACCGATGCGGCGGGGATCACCTACCGCGTACGCTTCGCGGTCGATGCCAATTACATGATCACCGCCTCGCAGAGCATCAGCAACGCAGGCGCCGCCGCGGCGATTGTCCAGCCGTTTGCGCTGATCAAGCGCACCGATAAAAACGCCACGATCGACCAGTTCGTCTCGCACTCCGGCCCCGTCGGTGTGTTCGGCGACACGCTGTGGGATCCCCATTCCTATGCGGAACTGGCCGAACTCGGTGCGGAAAGCCCGACAGGCGCGCCCGACTGGCTGGGCTTCACCGACCAGTACTGGCTCGCCGCGCTCATCCCGGGTGACGGTAAGGGCAATGTCACGGTCGACGACGCGGGCTTCCGCGCATTGGGTGGCAACCTGTTCCGCTCCGATCTGCTCTACGCCCCGACCACCGTGCCTGCGGGCGGCAGCCTGACGCAGGAAACCCGCCTGTTTGCAGGGGCCAAGGAAAGCCAGATCCTCGATACCTACGAGGAGGGCGGCATCACCTATTTCGGCAAGGCGATCAGCTGGGGCTGGTTCGAGATCGTCGAAAAGCCGATCCTGTGGCTGCTGCGCGCGCTCAATAACCTGGTCGGCAATTTCGGCGTGGCGATCATCCTGCTCACCGTGGTCATCCGCGGGCTGATGTTCCCGATCGCGCAGAAGGGCTTTGCCTCGATGGCGTCGATGAAGGCCGTTCAGCCGAAGATGAAGGAGATTCAGGAGCGCTTCAAGGACGACAAGCAGCGCCAGCAGCAGGAGATCATGAAGCTCTACAAGGACGAGAAGGTCAATCCTCTGTCCGGCTGCCTGCCGATGCTGATCCAGATCCCGGTGTTCTTCGCGCTCTACAAGGTGCTCGTGCTGGCGATCGACATGCGCCACAAGCCGTTCATCGGGTGGATCACCGACCTTTCCTCGCCTGACCCGGCGCACATCCTCAACCTGTTCGGGATGCTGCCTTACGAAGTGCCCGCAGGCTTCCTCGCCATTGGCCCGCTCGCGGTGCTTCTGGGCATCACCATGTGGCTGACCTTCCGCTTGAACCCCACGGCGATGGACCCGGTGCAGAAACAGATGTTTGCGATCATGCCGTGGATCCTGATGTTCGTGATGGCGCCGTTTGCGGCAGGTCTGCTGCTGTACTGGGTGACGTCGAACCTGCTCACCGTGGCGCAGCAGAGCTACCTCTATTCGCGCCACCCGCAGCTGAAAGCGGCGAACGCGGCGGAAGCTGCCAAAGCGGCCAAAGGATAAGCGCGTGATCGACCCCGAGGATTATGCAGCGCGCGAGGAAGCGGCATCGAAGCTCTTTTCGGGGCCGGTGGACTTCCTGCGCTCGGCCCCGCAATTGCAGTTCCTGCCCGAACCGATCGTGCCCGAAATCGCCTTTTGCGGACGCTCGAACGTGGGCAAGTCCTCGCTGCTCAATGCGCTGACGGGCCGCAAGGCGATTGCCCGCGCCTCGGTGACGCCGGGGCGGACGCAGGAGCTGAACTTCTTCGACGTCGGGCGGCCCAGAGATTTGGCCGAGGACGAAATCGGCCTGCCGCTGTTCCGGCTGGTCGACATGCCCGGCTACGGCTTTGCCAAGGCGCCGATCAAGGTCGTCGACAAGTGGAAGGCGCTGGTGAACTCCTACCTGCGCGGCCGGCAGGTGCTCGCCCGCACGCTGGTGCTGGTCGACAGCCGCCACGGCATCAAGGAGGTCGACCGGACGATGATGTCGATGCTCGATCAGGCCGCCGTGGGCTACCGCGTGGTGCTGACCAAGACCGACAAGATCAAGGCGAGCGAACTGGCCGAGGTCGCCGAAAAGACCGCCGCCGAAGTGCGCAAGCACGTTGCCGCCTATCCCGAATTGCACCTCACCAGCAGCGAAAAGGGCATGGGCCTGGACGCCCTGCGCGCCGCGGTGGTGAGCGATGCGCTGGGCGAAGGGTGGATGGGCTAGGGCATCCGCCCGGGCACTAAGCTGCCCGCGCCGCTGCTGCTGCCGCCACCACCTCCAGCGGGCGCACGATCAGCGTCACCCGGTCGTGACCCACCGCAAGGTTGAGCACATCCCCGGCCCGCACCATCACGGGCTCCGGGAAGGGATGCAGCACCTGCAGCCACCCGCCATCGGTATAGCCATCGGGGTGATTGTCGAAGGCGATCCCCTCGGCCAGATCAATGTGCATCCACTGCACGATCCCCGCCGCCATGCCGTCCGCTTCGACCGGGATGCTGAGCAGTTGCAGATCGCTTGTGTGGACCTTGCGCGTCAGGTCGACCCGCAGCAGCTCGACATCGCCTGACAGGCGCTTCCAATCGGTCATGGTGCCGTGGACCGGCAGCTTCTGCGCGGCGAGCGCGCCGAACGGCGAAACGTCGAAGCCCGACACGCGGTCGACGAAGACGTAATCGGATAGCACCGCGCTTTCGACCAGACAGCCGATCGCCGCCGCCGCGCGCGGAATGATAACCGCCTCGGGCGTCAGCAGCCGCGCATGGGCATCCTCGAAGGTGTCGATGACTTTCTCGGTCAACAGGTCGCTGGAGAGGATTTCCGAGATCAGGATATCGGCGCGCGCTTCGAGATGCTCGCCCACCTGCAATTCGCTCGACAGCGCGGTGTGCACGGTGATCCGCTCGCCATAGCCGTTGCCCGCAATGATCTGGCGCGCGGTGGCGGCGATCACCGGCACCATCTCGCAGGCTGTGACGACCCGCGCGCCGGCCCGCGCCGCCATCATCGCCAGCAGCCCGCTGCCCGTGCCGATGTCGAGCACCCGCGCATCCGGCCCGGTCGCGGCGACGGCGGCCTCGATCGCGGCCTGGAAGGCATCGTTGCGGCGCGTGTCGTTGAGCATCGGGATATGCCAGAACGGCACCAGCTCGGCGCTCAACCGGCGGATCTGGTGCTCGATGTGAAGATTGCCCGGCTGCAGCGCCAGCGCGCGATTGAAGTGGTCGAAAGCCTCGCTCTTGCGCCCGGAATCGGCGAGGATCACGGCGAGGTTGTTGGCGGCGACCGCGTTGTCCGGATCGGCCGCGCAGCTTGCTTCCAGCGCGGCAATCGCCATGTCGAACTGGCCGGTGCGGGCGTAAATCAGGCCCTTTTCGTGATGCGCCACCGCGTGATCGGGCACGATGGCGAGCAACTCGTCCCACAACGCCAGTGCCTCGTCATGCGCGCCGCGCTGGCCGACGATGCCGGCAAGGACCGGCAGCACATCGGCGACGCGATAACCGTGCTCGATAACCATCCGGTAGCGCGGTTCGGCCGCGGCAAGATTGCCGACCTTTTGCAGCCGCATCGCCTCGTCGAGCATGGTGCGGGCAAAGGCGATGTCGTGTGCGGTGTCCGGCATGAAGGTCCCCTGATGAACATGGTGGTCTGTGGTCATCGGGTTATTAACCATGCGGATTAAGCGTACCGGCGCGGGGGACTAGGTGATATCCGCGGGGTCACTTGGCTGACGGGCTTCCGGCAGCGCGCCGAGCGAGTCAGTGGCGGCCTATCTCGGTTTTGAGATAAACGACAAAAGCAGGAGGGCGGAGAGGCAGCGGCCTTCCTCCTTGCCAATTGCGGATGGGTGCGCAATGTTCCCATCGAATAGGGGGGCCATTCACCATGCGAGCATTCTCAAGATCACTGCCTTTCGTCGCATTCGCAATGCTGCTCTCGGCGGTGACTGTGTCGCCTGGGTGGGCACAGGATGCTACCCTTGCAGCGGACGCAGAGGCAAACGGTGCCCTGATCGCAGCAGGTCCGATCACATTTCAGGGCGACGGCAGCATCGCCCGTGCGACGCTCAAGACCGATTTTGTCCAGGATGGCTTGGTTTATCGGGCTGGCACCGCGATTGAATTTTTCGCTGATGGCCGGGTATTGCGGGGGCAATTGGCGGCCGCAGCACCGTTCGGGACCGATCAGCAGTGGCAACTCCTGCCGGGGCCGGTTCAATTTTATCCCAATGGCGGGCTGCAAAGTGCACACATGAAAGCCGGTTCGCAGGACGCGAACGTCGAGCTACCGGTCGACATGGCGGTAAATCTCACGATCGATCGGCGCTTCGGCTTGATGTCGCCGATCAGCACGACAGGCCTCCAATACCGATTTTGGGGGCGAACATTGCGAAACGGACAGCAGGTCACTCTCGTCTATGACAGGATCGCGCAGCGATACGTGATGACTCGCGGCGCCGCTGGTGCTCCCCAATTGGCGGGCACGTTGGTCACGGCGCGCGATACTTTTCGACTGCCGACTACCGTATTGCCTGTCGTGGTGCCGACTCTGTCGACCTTCAACTTCTACAGCCGCAACGCCGACAACGTGGCCAATCGAGCCGAAATTGAAGAAGAATGGTATCATGAGGGCGTCTTCGCGATCAACGGCTATAACTTTGGCCTACGCCCGCGCCTCTATTTCGTGAACTCGCGGCTGGTGCGGATTCAACTAAACCAGAATATCACGATCGACGGCGTCGCTTATGTCAGCGGCAACGTCATCTCGCTTAACGACATCGGGAAAATCATCAAATAGACGCGGGAGCGCCGCTAGGTCGGCTAGGGCAGCGATTACTAAGCGGGCTCAAGAACCGGAACCAGAGCACTTTTGGCGGCCTCCAGACCCCTTTTAGACCCCCTCTAGGCCCGTTTAGACCCCCCTTAGACCCCGTCCAGACACCCTCCTGCAGCGGTGTTTCACGTGAAACATCGGCTTTGGGGGGCTCACTTGGCGAACAGTTTGGACCTGTCCGCAAACGCCTTGAACTCAAGCGCATTGCCGGATGGATCGCGTAGGAACATTGTCGCCTGTTCGCCGGGCTGGCCCTTGAAGCGGATGGTCGGTTCGATCACGAACTCGCAGCCCCCTTCGCGGAGCCGCGCGGCGAGCGCCTCCCACTCGGCCATCTCCATCACGAGGCCGAAATGCGGGACAGGCACCCCGTGGCCGTCGACATGGTTGCTCGCCCGGTCGCCTGCTTGGCCGGGCGCCAAGTGGGCGACGATCTGGTGGCCGTGGAAGTCGAAGTCGATCCACTCGCTGGAGGATCTCCCCTCGGCGCAACCCATCACTTCGCCATAGAAACGGCGCGCGGCGGCGAGGTCGTCGACCGGGAAGGCGAGGTGGAAAGGGGACAGGGACATGACAGCTCCTCGATTACCGGCCCCCGTTAGCCCGTTCACGCTCGACAGGAAAAGCCTGAATATCTAGGGGAGCGCCTTAACCCGTCTCGCAGGTGGAGCGCAGACCCATGAAACTCATCATCGGCAACAAGAACTATTCGAGCTGGAGCTTGCGCGGCTGGCTCGCGGTCAAGCAGTCGGGGCTCCATTTCGAAGAGCTGACCGTGCCGATCATGGGCGAGGAATGGGACAAGCTGAAGCACGACATGGGCGAGGTCCAGCCCTCCAGCGGCAAGGTGCCGATCCTGTGGGACGGCGAGGCGGTGGTGTGGGATAGTCTAGCGATTCTCGAGTATTGCGCTGATAAGGTGGGCCGCGAACGCTACTGGCCCAAAGACGATGCGGCACGCGGGATGGCCCGCGCGATGGTCGCCGAGATGCACTCGGGCTATCAGTCGCTGCGCCGCGAACTGCCGATGAACATCCGCCGCCGGGTGGAGCTGCCCGGCGTCTCCGAAACCACCAAGCACGATATCGTCCGCATCCTCACGCTATGGGCCGAAGCGCGCGCGCGGCATGGCAGCGCGGGACCGTACCTGTTCGGCACCTTCGGCGCGGCGGATATCTTCTACGCGCCGATCGTCACGCGCTTCCTTACCTACGGGATCGGCGTTCCGGGCTTCGCGCAGGCCTATATGCAGGCGATTCTGGAACACGACTGGATGGCCGAATGGATCGGCGCGGCAGGACAAGAGGATTGGGTGATCGAACAGTTCGAGATGGCACGATGAGGCGGTTTTTCCTCGCCATCGCGGCGCTCGCTGTGCTGCTGGCCCCGGTACAGGCGGGCGCGTGGGGCGCCTATGCGCACCGCCAGACGGCGACGATCGCGCTCGCCAATGTGTCGCCCGAAGTGCGCGCCAAGGTCCGGGCGCTGGTGGCCCGCGAGAAGGATTTGGGCACGCCGCAATGTCCGCTGAAAACGCTGGAGGACGCGGCGGTCTGGGCCGATTGCGTGCGCGGCGAAGGCTGGCGCTGGGGCTACACTGCGGCGTGGCATTACCGCACCGCGCCGATCTGCGAGGTGTTCGACCCGCGCTCCAACTGCGCAGGCGGCAATTGCGTGACCGCGCAGATCACCCGCGCGCACCGTGTCCTCGCCGACGAGAGCCTGCCGGCAGCGGTGCGGCTCGAGGCGCTCGCCTTCATGGTCCACTTCGCGGGCGACGTGCATATGCCGCTCCACTCGGGCGACAAGGACGACAAGGGCGGCAATGACCGCGAGGCCGATTACGGGATCAAGCCCGGGCTCAACCTGCATTCAATCTGGGACGGCCCGCTGGCCGAACGCGCGATCAGCGATCCTGCCGACCCGGTGGTGCGGCGCTACACCGCCTCCGAACTTGCGGACCTCGCAGGCGGCAAGCCCGACGATTGGGGCCGCGAAAGCTGGGAGATCGCGCGCAGCTTCGTCTATCCCACCGCATTCGACACCGAGAACGTCTGCCCCGGCCCGCTGCCCGAGAAGACGGTGCTCAGTCAGGAAGACATCGTGCGCGGCGTGCCGATTGCCAAGCGCCGGGTGCAGCAGGCAGGGCTGAGGATCGCCGGGCTGCTGGAAAGCGCCTTCGCTCCCGGGCCGTTGGTGGTGCCCGACGAGCGGCGGCGCGGCAACTAGCCGCCAAGGGTCAGGCGAAAGCCTTCACGAGGAACCACGCGCCCACCGCCAGCATCACCAGCGCGAGCACCCGGCGCACCATCTGCGCGCGCGTCTCGGCCATCAGCGCCCCGCGCGCACGCTCGGCAAACAGCACCAGCAAAAGGTGGATCGCGGTGGCGATGGCAACGCTTATCGACGCCAATGTCAGGCCTTGCGCGAAGGTCGGGCGGCCGCCCGCGACGAATTGCGGCATGACGGTAATGAGGAACAGCGCCGACTTGGGGTTGATAAGGTTGATCGCGAAGCCCTCGAGCGCGTGACGCCCGCTGCTGCTGCGGGGTGCGGCGGCGGTCGAGCTCTCACCCGCATCGCGCCACGCCTCCCACGCCATCCACGCCATCATTGCCGCCGCGAGCACCGAAACGGCGCGCGTCAACACCGGGCCCTGCGCGAGGATGACGCTCGCCGCGAGCACGCTCAGCGCGGCATTGGCAGCAAGCCCCAGCGCCACTCCGGCAATCGCGCCCAGTCCCGCGCGGCGGCCCTCTGACAGCGTCAGCGTCACCAGCCATGCCATGTTCGGGCCGGGGGTGAGCTCGATCAGCAACACCGCGAGGGCAAATCCTGCAAGGTCGATCACGGCAGGCGCTTGGTCTCGTAACGCGTGCCGTCCTTGTGCGCGTAGCCATCCGCGTCGAACACCATGTCGATGTCCGAGTATTCCCCGCTGTCATCGCCGCGCGCTCCGGCGCTGATCGCGACGAAGATGCAAGGGTCGGCGGAGCGGTTGTGGAGGTGGTGGCCGTTCGCGTCGCCTGCGGCAAAGGCGAGCACGTCGCCGGGGCCTACCGGGGTTTCGCCGGTTTCATCGATCAGCACGGCCTCGCCCGACAGCACCACCACCAGCTCGTCCTGGCCGTGGTGCCAGTGGCGCTGCGAGGAGAAGGCGCCGGGCAAAAGCGTGCAGTGGCTCGCCCCCATCAGCGTCAGGCCCGCAGCAGGCGCGAGGCGGCGATACCAGCGCCCTTCCACCGCCGCATCGAACGGGGGCGGGTAGCCGGTGGCATTGGTCTGGGGAATGGCAGAGAGATCGAGCTTGGGCATTGGCGGCAACTCCTGCTAGGCCCTCAACGATGCTCGACACGCTCGACCTTGCCAAGCGCCTGATCGCCGCGTCTTCTGTGACGCCCGCGACGGGCGCTGTGTTCGACGCGCTTGAGGCTATGCTGGCCCCCTTGGGCTTCGCCGTCCACCGCTTTACGCGCGGCGACGGTCCGGAAGGAAGCGAAGAAGCTCCGGTCGAAAACCTCTTTGCCGTGCGCGCCGGGCCTGCGGGCAGCCGCCACTTCGCCTTTGCCGGGCACCTCGACGTGGTGCCGCCGGGTGAGGGCTGGGCGTCCGATCCCTTCGAGCCGCAGGTGAAGGGCGAGCTGCTCCACGGGCGCGGCGCGGTCGACATGAAGGGTGCGATCGCCGCAATGGTCGCCGCCGTTGCCGATGTGCCGCAGGACGCAGGCACAATCAGCTTCATCATCACCGGCGACGAGGAAGGCCCCGCGCTCCACGGCACCCGCGCGCTGATCGATTTCATGGCGGCGAACGGCCACCAGCCCGACCTGTGCCTCGTCGGCGAGCCGACCTCGGTGAACCGCTTGGGCGACATGGCCAAGATCGGCCGGCGCGGATCGGTCAACATCTTCATCACCGTCGAAGGCACGCAGGGCCACGTCGCCTATCCGCACCTCGCGGACAATCCGCTGCCCAAGCTGGTGGCGATCCTTGCGGAGCTGGACTCGCTGACGCTCGACACCGGCACCAGGTGGTTCCAGCCCAGCAATCTCGAGATCACCGAGATCACCGCCCCCAACCGCGCGCACAATGTGATCCCGGTCAAAGGCGAGGCGCGCATCTCGATCCGCTTCAACGACCTCCACACCGGCCACAGCCTGTCCGAGCGGGTCATGGCGATTGCCGAAAAGCACGGAGGCAAGGCGCGCCCCGTCATCTCGGGCGAGCCTTTCCTGACCGAGCCGGGCGCCTTCTCGAAGCTGGTCGCAGCGGCGGTAGAGGCCGAAACCGGCACCGCGCCCGAGCTTTCCACCACCGGCGGCACGTCCGACGCGCGTTTCCTGCGCTCGGTCTGCCCGGTGATCGAATTCGGCCTGTGCAACGCGACGATGCACAAGCGCGACGAGGCGGTGGCGATCCCTGATCTTGCCGTGCTCGCACGCATCTACGCCCGCATCGCCAGCGATGCGCTGGCATTGGCCGAAACAGAGAACTAACCGCCGCGGCGGACGGGAGCGACAATGGACCGCAAGCTAACCCTCTACATTCTGATCGGTATGGTGTTCGGCGTGATCGTGGGGCAGACGCTCAACCAGATGGTCGCGGCCGACGTGATCAAGGCCGACATCGCGCCGTGGTTCAAGCTGCTGTCGGACATCTTCCTCAATCTCATCAAGATGCTGGTTGCCCCGTTGGTGCTCTCGACCATCGTCGTCGGCATCGCGCATATGGGCGACAGCGCCGCGCTGGGCCGCATTGGCGTGCGGGCGCTGACCTGGTTCATCACCGCAAGCCTTGTCTCGATTGGCCTTGGCCTCATCATGGTGAACCTTTTCCAGCCGGGCATCGGTGCGCCGATTCCCGATGTCGCGGCGGCGGCCGCTGCGGTGGGGGAGGTCAAGCCGCTGAAGGCGACCGAGTTCATCCTCTCGATCTTCCCCAAGAACGCCATCGACGCGCTGGCGACCAACAATATCCTGCAGATTCTGGTCTTCTCGATCTTTGCAGGCGTCGCCCTCTCCGCCATCGGAGAGCGCGGCAAGGCACTGGTCACGGGCGCGGATGCGCTGGCCGAGATGATGTTGCAGGTGACGGGCTACGTGATGCGCTTCGCCCCTGTCGCGGTGTTCGGCGCGCTCGCCAACGTGGTGGCGGCGAGTGGCCTCGCGATCCTCGGTACCTATCTGACCCTGCTGGTCGAGTTCTATTTTTCGCTGCTGCTGCTGTGGGTGATCCTGCTCGGCACAGGCGCTTTGTTCCTGCGGGGGCGCATCTGGGCGTTGATCCGCTACATCCGTCAGCCGCTGATGATCGCCTTCTCGACCGCCTCGTCCGAGGCCGCGCTGCCCAAGCTGTTCGAGCAGCTTGACCGGTTCGGCGTGCCGCGCCGCATCTCGGGCTTCATGCTGCCGCTGGGCTACAGCTTCAACCTCGACGGCTCGATGATGTACATGAGCTTCGCAACTTTGTTCATCGCGCAGGCCTACGGGATCGAGCTCCCCATCGGCACGCAGATCATGATCCTGCTGACACTGATGATCTCGTCCAAGGGCATTGCCGCCGTGCCGCGCGCGAGCCTTGTGGTCATCACCGGCACGCTCGCGATGTTCGGGCTACCCGTTGAGGGCGTGGCGATCATCCTTGCCATCGACCAGTTCCTCGACATGGGCCGCACCGCCACCAACGTGGTCGGCAATGCCGTGGCGACGGCGGTGATCACCAAGTGGGAAGGGATGCTCGAGGTCGAGGAGCCCGAGATTGTCGATCACCCCCATGCCCCCGCCCACACCGCCGCCGACGGCCGGGCGGGGCTGGAGCTGGACGAGAGCAATTTCGGGGACGGGC
This sequence comes from uncultured Alphaproteobacteria bacterium, assembly GCA_963765775.1. Classification (GTDB taxonomy): domain Bacteria; phylum Pseudomonadota; class Alphaproteobacteria; order Sphingomonadales; family Sphingomonadaceae; genus Erythrobacter. The sequence goes on along the minus strand of CAVXXQ010000001.1, from coordinate 381,926 downwards.
GGGGCTGACGGCTCTTTGCCCTTAGCCTTTCGCCTTCTTCACATATTCGATCGGCACGAACTCGCCGAGCGAACATCCAGCGCCGCGCTGCAGGTTGCCGCCGATGGTCTGCAGGCTGTAGATGATCTGCGGCGTGCACAGCTGGTCGATCGAGGTCTCGTAAGTGATCGCGCGGTCAAAGCTCAAGCCGGGACAGCTGTTGCGCAGCGTGTTGCGATAGACCTTGCCTCCCTGCATCTCGAAATCGATGACCCGTTCGGAGCGGATCACCGTGCTCCGCACCTGCGATCGGTTGATGCAGTTCACTCCCGGCCCCGTCACCGTCGCAGCGGGCGCTTTGGCGATTTCGGCTTGGGTGCGCGCAGCCTCTTTGACCGGATCGGTCGGCGCGCAGGCTGACAGGGTCAGCGGCAGCGCGGCGAGTGCGAGAGCAAGGTTGCGCGGGGTCATGTCCATTCTCCACCAGAGAAGCGCCCAAGATCACCCCCGCGCTTGAACCGTGCCTTAATCCACGCTGGGATCAGGTCTCCTCGCGCTCCATGACGATCTGGGTCCCGTCGAAAGCGTTCTGGAGGATCAGGCGGTTGCCGCGGATACGATAATCGAACACGAGGTCGGTGCCTTCGATGTGCAACTGCCGCTCGTTGATCGCGTAGTCCTGATAGATTTCCTCACCCGCATCGCGCCCTTTGGTGCGTTCGGTGATGAATTCGCCATAATCGGTGATCTCGATGAGGTCGCCGCGCGAGACATCGTCGACGCCCTTGTGCCGCGCAACGCGCCAGGTGCCGAACACCTCGCTCGGCAGGGTCCGCCCGCCCAGCCCAGCAAGGCGGTTAGCCTTGGCCTGAAGGCCCGCGACTAGCTCGACCTCGCCATCAAGGCCCGAGATGCCCGAGGCTTCAATCCTCTCGGACAGCCCCTCAAGCAGCGCCGCCGCGCCCTTGGCGTCGCGCTTTTCGTGATACTGCGCGAGCGCGGCGCGGGTGGTGACATATTGATCGACCAGCACCTCGGCCTTGGCGAGGTTGGCGGGCACGCCTTCGGGGGAAAGCGCGACCGTGTCGGCATGGTTTTCGCGCTTCTGGGTGACGGCGTTGGTGTAGCTCACCGCGATCTCGGCGAGCGGCGCGTCCTTGGCGCTGCCTTCGAGCGATGCGAAGATGCCGCCGCCGTTGCTCGACAGGAACGCGCTGCCGATGGTGAGCGTCACCGTGCCGTTGCCGGCGTCAGCGATCAGCTCGCCCGGCACGCCGTAGACCGCGCCGACCTTCACCCCGTCCGCCGGGTCGATGGAGATCACCAGATCCTGCGCGACCTCGCTCACCATGTTGCCGAATTCCTTGGCGAACAGCTCGGTGGCCGCGCCCTCGCGCGGCACGAAGAACAGGTTGCCGCCGCGCACGCTCGACACGCGGGTCGCCAGCGCCGCATCGAAATGCGCGCCCACGCCGATGGTGGTGAGGCCCACGCCCTTACGCGATCCGTTGATGGCCTGCGCCATGAAGCCTTCGGGCGTGGTGTTGTCGGTATTCGGGTTTTCGTCGGTGAACAGCATCATGCGGGTCTTGCCGCGGCTATTCGCCACTTCTGCAATCGCTGTCTGGTAGCCGAGCTTCATGCCGGCCTCCATCGAGGTCGACCCGTCGATCTGGATGGCCTCGACCGCGCGGTGCAGCGCCTCCTTATTGCCCGCAACGTCGATCACCGGCTGGTGCACCACCGAGGTCGTGCCGTAGATCACGATGCCGAGCCGGTCGCTCTCGCCCAGCTGGTCGATCACGGCGTGCAGGCCCTCCTTGACCCGCGCGATCGGCTCGCCCGACATCGATCCCGAGCGGTCGATCACCGCGACAAGGCTGATCGGTTCGGCGGCATAGGCGGCGCCGTCGATGCCGCTGTCAAAGCCGATGCCGAGGAAGTATTCGCCCCTCGCGCGGGCCGATTGCTTGGCGTGAGCGGCGACGCAGAATAGCTGCTCGCATGCCGCCTTGACCGGGAGCAGCAGGTCATGCTCGCTAAACAGGCCCTCGGCTGTGAAGCCTGCCATCGTGGGCAGGCCGGTCTCGGCGAGGTCGTCGAGCGCGATCGAGCGGAAGTGCTTCACGTCCTGCGCGCCGCCTTGTGTGATGCGGGTGGCAGTCACGATCAACGTCGAGCCAAGGTCGTCTTCGTCTTCGGGCGGGGGAGCCGCATCCTGCGCGAGAGCGGGCGTCGCTAAGACCAGTGGGGCCGCCAGCGACAGACAAGCGCTCAACATGAGAGCGCGGCGGGACGACATCGTGAAGCGCATGGCTCATCTCCCCAGTTATGTCCGGAGAGGCTAACCCGATTCGAGGTCAGCGCCTAATGGTATGGTTTTGCAACGGATTGCCTCCCGCTAGGGGCGCGGGTTTTCCAGCACTTTCTTCTTGAAAGAACACAGGTCCGCGACCTTGCAGCGCCAGCATTCGGGGGTGCGCGCCTTGCAGATATAGCGCCCGTGGAGGATCAGCCAGTGGTGGGCGTGCAGGCGGAACGGCTGCGGCACGCACTTTTCCAGCTTGGCCTCGACATGATCGGGGGTCTTGCCCTTGGCCATCCCGGTGCGGTTGCCGACGCGAAAGATGTGGGTGTCGACCGCGAAGGTCTCCAGCCCGAACCAGCAATTGAGCACCACGTTGGCGGTCTTGCGTCCGACGCCCGGCAGTCGCACCAGATCCTCGCGCGTGCCCGGCACTTCGCCGCCATATTCGTCGACGAGCAGCTGCGAGAGGGCAATCACGTTCTTGGCCTTGGAATTGAACAGGCCGATGGTCTTGATGTGCTCCTTGAGCCCCGCCTCGCCGAGATCGAGCATCTGTTGCGGCGTGGTCACCTTGGCGAACAGCGCGCGGGTCGCCTTGTTGACGCCAACGTCAGTGGCCTGCGCGGAAAGCGCGACGGCGACGACGAGCTGATAGGCGTTGCCGTATTCGAGCTCGGTGCGCGGAGTGGGATCGTCCTCGGCCAAGCGGCGGAAGAATTCGAAGATTTGCGCTCTGTTCATGTCCCGGGTGTCATCAACCGAATATCCTACTCCACAAGCCGGTCTTCGCCGCAGCTGCGGGCGAGCCAGCCGGCCGCACCCAGTCGGTGCGCTTCTGCCATTGAATGTCCGGAACATCGAGGCGCGTTTCCGCGTCCCCGTTCCACTGCGGCGCGAAGCCTTGCGCCTTCAGCGCGGCGACGATCTCGCCGCCGACGCCCTTCTTGGCCGCGGCGCCCTCGGCAACAGCGTCGAAGCCGATGAATAGCGGCCCGCCGTCCACCGCCCGCTCCACGTCCTGCCCGTGATAGAAGGCAAAGCCGCGCCAGGTGCCGGGCGGCGCGCGGCCGATGATGTCCCATGCATCGCCATGCGCATCGCTGGTGGTCATCCCGGCATTGTGGAGCGCGAGGATGCCGCTGGCTTCCAGCGCAGCGAACGCCTTGGCGAGGCGGTCCCAACCGGTCACCGCGGGCCACCCGGCTTCTGCTTCGCGCTTGGCGGCGAACGCGGCGCGGGCCTCGTCGCGCACCGCATTGGCGTAGGGCGCGCCCTCGGGATCGAAGGCGAGATCGGCGAGATAGGTCTCGAGGTCGTCCTCGTTGAAGAAGCCCGACCAGACAAGCCCGCGGACTTGATCGCGGTAATACGCCAGATCGTCGAAGTCCTCGGCCATTGCTCCAAAGCTCCGGGGTTCAATAGGTGTAAGTGATGCGGGTGATCTTGATCGGCTCGCTGCCCCACTCCTTATCGATGCGGACGCGGGCTGTCTTGGTGGTGCTGTCGATCGACTCGATCGTGAAACGCGCTTCGCCGAAGATGAGTTCGCGCGGCATCTCGCCCGGAGGCGTCTCGATGGAGCCCATGACGGTCGTATCGGGATTGGTGAAGGTTAGCGACTGCACCTGCACCAGCTTGCCGAACAGCGCGCCCTCGACATAGAAGCGCGGCGTGTGGAACATGTTCTGGTGATGAAACTTCACCGCGACGTAGCTCTTGGGCAGCATGCCGCCTTCTGACGTATTGTAGCCGGCTGGAGTAATGTCGAAGCTGCGCCGCAGGTCGAGACGCTTGGCGGGGGTGACGATGACCTTGTCCCAGCTGCCGTCATTGCCGGTGTCGAGCAGGCAAAGGGTGACCATTTGCTCGTAGGATTTCTTGAGCAGCGCAATCGCGGGATTGTCCTTGGTCTCCTTGCGCGGTTCGCGCTTGCGCAGTTCGCACCACACCGACGTTTTGTCGCCGAACCCGGCGCTGTCGGCCCCGCCGAAACCGGTCATCAGCACAAAGCCGCTCTCGGCAGGGACGGTCCAGGTGATATCGCCGGTCATGACAGTCATCGCCGCCTTGGGAACCGCAATTGCATCAATGGCGATCCCTGCGAACAGGGCCTTTTCGTGCTCCTGAAGCGTCAACACGCTGCCGCTAAGGGGCGCATTCTTGAGCGGGACGAGGCGCTTTGCCGCTTCGCCGACGTCGAAGTTAAGCGGTTTCTGATCCTCAGACCGCGCGGGGAGGGCCATCAGTCCCCCGCCTGCTGCACACAGTAAGGCCAACGCCCGGTAACGCCCTGCCATTGCGATCACTCCCCCTTTGCCCGTCTCTATAGCCCCAGCACGTCGTTCATGGTGTAGCGTCCGGCGGGTTTGCCGGTGAGCCACGCCGCCGCTGTCACCGCCCCGCGCGCGAAGATCATGCGGTTTTCGGCGGAATGGGCGATCGTGAGGCGCTCCTCGTTGCCGGCAAAGATCACCGAATGCTCGCCCGCAACAGTGCCGCCGCGCAAGGTGGCAAAGCCGATTGCGCCCGGGCCCCTCGCGCCCGTCATGCCGTGGCGGCCGCTTTCCATGTTGTCCGAAAGAGCAATGCCCCGGCCCGCTGCCGCAGCTTCGCCCAGCAGCTTGGCGGTGCCCGAGGGCGCGTCGACCTTCATACGATGGTGCATCTCTAGCACCTCGATGTCCCAGTCGGTCCCGAGCCGAGCCGCTGCCTCGCGCACGAGATGCGCCATCAACGTGACGCCCAGCGAGAAGTTGCCCGATTGCAGCACCGGCACCGCGCGCGCGGCTTCGGCGAGCATCACGAAGTGCGCTTCTTCCAGCCCGGTGGTGCCGACGACGATCGGCTTGCCCGCTTGCCTTGCCGCGCCGAGATTGGCGGCGAGCGCATCCGGCGCGGAGAAATCGATCAGCACGTCGCATTGCGCGGCAAACGGCCCGATGCTTCCGCCCGCATCGACACCAGCGAACAGCGCGTGCCCAGCATCCGCAATCGCCGCCTCCAGCGCTCGCCCCATCCGGCCCTTGTGCCCGATCACCCCGAATTGCAGCTGTGCCATTGCCTTGCCTCTATGCCCCATGCTTGAAGGCCTCATGGCAGAGTTCGAACGCATCGTCATCCTCACCGGCGCGGGGATTTCCGCCGAGAGCGGGATCGACACCTTCCGTTCGGCGGGGGGGCTTTGGGAGGAGCACAAGGTCGAGGATGTCGCCACGCCAGAAGGCTTTGCGCGCGATCCCGATCTCGTGCTCGGCTTCTACGACATGCGGCGCGCGGCGCTCGCCAACGTCGCGCCCAACGCGGCGCACGCGGCGCTGGCACGGCTGGAGCGCGAATTTGCTGGCGAGTTGTTGCTCATTACCCAGAACGTGGATGATCTCCACGAACGCGGGGGGGCTGCGCAGGTGCTGCACATGCACGGCGAACTGAAGTCTGCGCTGTGCACCGCCTGCGAGACCCGGGCGCGCTGGGAGGCGGCAATGCTGGATCGTCCGCCATGCCCCGTCTGCCATGCCCCCCGTTTGCGTCCTGATATCGTGTGGTTCGGCGAGATGCCTTATGAGATGGGCCGCATCTACGCAGCGATCGAGGCCTGCGACCTGTTCGTCAGCATCGGCACTTCAGGCGCGGTGTATCCCGCAGCAGGCTTCGTACAAGAGGCCTGCGCGGTTGGCGCGAGGACGCTAGAACTCAATCTCGAGCCTAGCGAGGGATCGCGGTTGTTTCACGAGACCCGCCTCGGCCCGGCAAGCGTGCTGGTGCCGAAGTGGGTGAGCGAGGTGCTAGGCGGCTGATCCGCACGTCGTGCAGCCCGTATCCTTGGCAATGCGGAACGTGCGCATTCCCGGCTCGAGGCCGTCGAGGAGGTGCAGCTTGCCCCAGCCAGGCTCGCCCAGCGCGCTCACGCCGGCAAGCAGCACCTTGACCGCCTGCATTGCTGCAAAACTCCCCGCCCATCCTGCCATCGCGCCGAGCATGCCGTCGTCCGCGCAGGTGTCGCAGTCCTCGGCATCGAAAGCATCGCCGACGAAGCAGCGGTAGCAGGCCTCACCCGGCAAGTGCCCGGCAAAGGCACCGACCTGCCCCTGAAATCGCCCAACCGCCGCCGAAAGCAGCGGTATGCTTGCCGCGATGCAGGCGTCCGAGACCGCAAGCCGTGTGGCGAAGTTGTCGGTGCCGTCGAGCACGAGGTCTGCGCCTTCAATAAGGGCCGCCGCGTTATCAGCTGTGATCCGCGCGTCAGAAACGTCCACGCTCAGCGAATCGTCGAAGTTTGCAAGCCAGCGCCGCGCGGATACCGCCTTGCCGTAACCAACATCGCGAGTCGTGAAGATCGTCTGGCGCTGGAGGTTGCTGACATCGACCACATCGTTGTCGACAAGCGCGAGGCGCCCGATCCCGCTCGCGGCGAGATATTGCAGGGCAGGGGAACCGATTCCGCCCAATCCGATCACTGCAACCCGCGATTCGGCGAGCCGCACCTGGCCTGCACCGCCCACTTCGGGCAGCACGATATGGCGCGCGAAACGCTCAAGCCGTGCGGAAGAGAGGCTCATTCCTCCTCCTCGGGCGCGCGGCGCTCCTGCCGGAACGCGCCGATGCCTTGCCACCACAGGAAGGCGATCACCGCGCCCTTCACCGGCTGGAGCGTGACCAGCAGCAAGATGATCGCCACCGGCAGGATAATCGCCAGCGTCGCCCAGGCCGACATGCCGAAAGTGCCGATCATTGTGATCACCACCGGCGCGAGCAGGTGGCCGACCACGAAGATGCCGATATAGGCCGGAAAATCATCGGCCTGCTGTAACGACCAGTCCTGCTTGCAATGGCTGCAGCGCTCGACAGGCTTCAACCACTTGCGTAACAGCGCCGCCTCGCCGCAGCGCGGGCACTTGCCCTTCAGGCCCCTCACAAGGGCGGCCAGCCACCCGGCGGGGAGGTCGACAAGCTCGGGAGAAAGACGCTGAGAAGGCATGGAGAGGCTGTTTACAGCCTGCGCACAGCCTGTCGACAGGCCTGTGGATCAGCCTGTCGAAAGAGCGGTGCAAAGGTAGTGGAGATGCGGCGGAGTGATCAGCTCTCAAGCTGGCGCAGCAGGCTTCGCACGTCACCGTCCATATCGGCATCGCGCTGGCGCAGATCTTCGATGAGGCGCACCGCGTGGATCACCGTCGAGTGATCGCGACCGCCGAACTTGCGTCCGATTTCGGGGTAGCTACGCGGCGTGAGCACCTTGGAGAGATACATCGCCACCTGGCGCGGGCGCACCACGGCGCGGGCGCGGCGCTTGGAGCTCATCTCCGAACGGTCGATGCGGTAGAACTGGCAGACGGTGCGCTGGATTTCGTCGATTGTGATCCGGCGTCGGTTGGCCGAGAGAATGTCGGTGAGCTGTTCTTCCGCCAGTTGGAGCGAGACTTCCTGGCCCGTCAGCTGGGCATAGGCGATCAACTTGTTGAGGCCGCCGACCAGCTCGCGCACGTTGCGGGTGATGGTGCGGGCGAGGAATTCGACCACGTCCTCAGGCACGGCGAGCGGCGCGAAGCGAACCAGCTTGGAGACGAGGATCCGCTTGCGAAGCTCGATATCGGCGGGCTGGATATCGGCCACCAGACCCATCGACAGGCGCGACAGCAGGCGCGGCTCGACGCCGTCGAGCGCCTGCGGGGCGCGATCGGCGGCGAACACGAGCCGTTTGCCCTCGGCCAGCAGCGCGTCGATCGTATAGAGGAGTTCCTCCTGCGCGCTCGCCTTGCCGATGATGAACTGGATGTCGTCCACCAGAAGCAGGTCGAAACTCCGCAGGCGGGCCTTGAACTCGATCGTCTGGCTCGACTTCAGCGCCTGCACGAACTCGACCATGAAACGCTCGGCCGAGCAGTAGAAGATCCGGGCGCGCGGGTGGGCCTGAAGATATGAGTGGCCGATCGCGTGGAGAAGGTGGGTCTTGCCCTGTCCGGTTGCCGCCTTGAGATACAGCGGCGAGAACTGCGGCTGCTCCAGAGCAGCCATGCGCTGCGCCGCGTTGCAGGCAAGGACGTTCGCCTCGCCGGTTACGAAGGCGGTGAAGGTCAGCGATGGATCGAGACCGACCGACGACGTGAAGGTCGCATCGCCCATCGCGCCGGCGGCCATTGCGATCGCGCTCGCACCGTCATTGGCGGGGCGACGGCCGTCGTCAAGGCGCAGGTCGGGCAGCTGACGGCGGCCCGGGTGGACCATGACGTTGACCTTGCGGACTTCGGAGCGCGCGATGCTCCAGGCAAGTTGCAACCGGTCGTGGAAGCGGTCACGCACCCAGTTGGCCGAGAATTCGGTGGGGAGGTAAAGATCGAGCGTTCCGGTGTCGCGGGTCAGCGCGCCAAGCTGGATCGGCTTAATCCACTGGCTGTGCAGCTGGTGCCCGAGATCCTTGCGCAGCCCCTGACTGATATCAGCCCAGTCGGCAGCGAGATTAACAGCTTCGGCGTCTTCCATCAGGTGTTCGTCAGCTTGGCGCCCAGTGGTCCGCGCCTTGTCAGTCCTGTGCACAAGCTCATCCCCAATTCACGCACGGCCTGCGGAACCCCGTGGTTCGCAAACGCATTTAATTCCAAGTCTACAGACACCGCTTCTGCTCCGCCGAATCAATGATTCAGCGGTCCTCCCCCCTATCGGTCAGATCGTAAAAGCATCCGGGCTGTCCCCTCCGGATGAGCTATCTAAAGAACGCCGAGCGCCTTTGCGCAAGCGAGGACTTTTAAAAAAAGTGAAATATTCCTGTTGACTCAGGTGTGACCCGCAGGCTGCCGTTCATGTACTTGATACATAAGGAAGTTCACTCATTAGACACCGCGAATCGCGGGAAATCCTGAGGTTTCGCTAGGTCAGCACCCGTGCATTTTACGCAAACAAAAAGGGCCGCGCTAATTGAGCGCGGCCCTTTCGTTTTGTCAGACCCCTGCAAGATGCCGGTCAAACCTGGATTAGGAAGCCAGGTTCGAATCGAATCGGATCAGAGGGTCGAAACCCGGCGCGTCAGGCGCGACATCTTGCGGGCCACGGTGTTCTTGTGGAGCACGCCGCGGGCCACGCCGCGGGCCATTTCCGGCTGGGCCGCCTTGAGCGCCGTGGCGGCCGCTTCCTTGTCGCCAGCTTCGCAGGCCGCTTCGACCTTCTTGATGAAGCTGCGGATGCGGCTGATGCGCGCACCGTTGATTTCGGCGCGGACGGCGTTGCGACGGATGCGCTTCTTGGCTTGCGGCGTGTTGGCCATAATTTCTGTCTGTCTCGCGTTTGGTTCAGGCCGCTTTGCACGGCCGGGAAATTGGTGACGGTTTGCTCGAAAATGGGCGAGCGGACTCATGGCCCAACCGCCGGAAAGCAGCGCGCATAGTCAGAACTGCCGTGAAGGTCAACGATTCTCCCCTACTTCTGGCAAACGGGGCAGTACCACGTGCTGCGGCCGCCTTGTGCGATGCGGCCGATCGTACCGCCATCGTAACGGCGGCAGGGCTCGCCGCCGCGTCCGTAGACATCAAAAGAGCTGGCGAAGTAGCCCAGCTCGCCGTCGGGGCGGGCATAATCGCGCAAGCTTGACCCGCCGTCGCGGATCGAGGCTTCGAGCACGTCGACGATTGCGGGCACGAGCCGGGCGAGCTGCGGCCCGGTGACTTTGCCAGCCTGCTTGGTCGGCCGGATCCCGGCGCGCCACAGCGCCTCGCAGACATAGATGTTGCCGAGGCCCGCGACGATCCGCTGGTCGAGCAGTGCCAGCTTGATCGAGAGCACCTTGCCCGCCAGCGCCGCCTTAAGATGCGCCGCTGTCAGCCCCGGTCCCAGCGGTTCAGGGCCGAGCGCGGCGAATTGCGGCCAGGCTTCCAGCGTGTCGGTCGCCATCAGATCTACCGAGCCGAAGCGCCGCGGGTCGCACAGGGCGAACCGGTGCGCCGCGGTCTCCAGCAGCAGGTGGTCGTGGGTGTCGGGGGCCTCCGGGTCGATCCGCCAGCGGCCGCTCATGCCGAGGTGGAAGATCATCGTCGCGCCGCCGTCGAGATGCATCAGTCCGTACTTGGCTCGCCGGGACAGCGAGGTGATCGTCGCCCCGGTCATCACCTGCACCAGATCGTCCGGGAAGGGCCGGCGCAGGTTAGGGCGGTTGAGCGTGACGCGGGTGACGCGCTCGCCCTCGAGGAACTTTGCCAGCCCCCGAACCGTCGTCTCGACTTCGGGTAGCTCAGGCATTGCAAACTTCGCACATGGGCCGACCTGTAACACCCTTTGCCTGAGGGGCAATTCCTTCTAGGGAACCGGGCATGAGCGAAACCACCGATGAAACCGTCTCCTTCGGCTACACCCAAGTCACCCCGCAAGAAAAGACCCGCAAGGTTGGCGAGGTCTTTTCCAGCGTTGCGCGCAAGTATGACGTGATGAATGACGCCATGTCAGGCGGCATGCACCGCTTGTGGAAGGACCGCTTCGTCAAGCGCGTGAAGCCGCAAGCCGGCGAGAACATCCTCGACATGGCGGGCGGCACTGGCGACATCGCCTTCCGTATGGCGGCACGCGGCGCGCACATTACGGTCGCCGACATCAATCAGGACATGCTGGATGTGGGCGCCGAACGCGCGCTCGAACGCGGGCTTGGGGAGGAGGATGGCAGCCTCGTCTTCACCTGCCAGAACGCCGAGCAGGTGAGCTTCGCCAGCAGCAGCTTCGATGCCTACACCATTGCCTTCGGTATCCGGAACGTCACCCACATCGACCGCGCGCTCGCCGAAGCGCTGCGCGTGCTGCGGCCCGGCGGGCGATTTTTCTGCCTCGAATTTTCTACGGTCGAGTGGTCGGGGCTGAAGGAGGCTTACGACATCTATTCCGAACACCTGCTGCCGCGCATGGGGCAGATGATCGCAGGCGACGCGGAATCCTATCGCTACCTCGCCGAATCGATCCGCAAGTTCCCGCCGATGCCGGCTTTCGAGCAGATGATCCGCAGCGCGGGCTTCGCGAACACCAAGGTCGAGCCGATCATGGGCGGGCTGGTGGCGATCCATTCGGGGTGGAAGATCTGATCGCGTGACGAATTCAGCCACGCACATTATCCGCCTTACGCGGTGGGGCATCACACTCGCCCGCCGCCGCGCGTTGGTCGGGATCGAGAATGATCCCAACGCGCCTGCCGCCTTGCGTCGGTTGGTGCGCCTTGCGCGGCTCGCCACGCTGACCGGAAAGAATGGCCCGCGCGATTATTCGGGGGCCTTCCGCGCAATTGGCCCTGCCGCAATCAAGCTGGGTCAGAGCCTCGCCACCCGCCCCGATCTGGTGGGCGACGAAGCGGCGAACAATCTCCTCTCGCTGCAGGACAGCCTGCCGCCGGTGCCTTTCGCGCAGATCCGCGCGGCGATTGAATCGAGCTTCGGCCAGCCGCTCGAAAAGCTCTACGCAGAAATCGATCCCGAGCCGGTCGGCGCAGCCTCGATCGCGCAGGTCCACAAGGCGGTCACCACCGACGGCCGCAATGTCGCGGTCAAGGTGCTGCGGCCGGGCATCCGCGAGAAGTTCGCGCGTGACATCCAGACCTATGAATGGGCCGCAGCGCATGTCGAGGCGATGGGCGGGGAGGCAAGCCGCCTGCGCCCGCGCCTCACCATCGCCAACTTCAAGCGCTGGACCAATTCCGAGCTCGACCTTAGGCGCGAGGCTGCTTCGGCGAGCGAGCTTGCCGAGCAGATGGCCGGTGTGCCCGGGTACCGCATTCCCGGAATCGACTGGGACCGCACCAATGGCCGGGTGATGACGATCGAATGGATCGACGGCATCAAGATCAGCCGCGTCGACGAATTGCGCGCGCGCGGGCACGACCTTGCAGCGATCTCGGACAAGCTGGTGATCAGCTTTCTCACCCAGGCAATCAGTGCCGGGTTCTTCCATGCCGACATGCACCAGGGTAACCTCTTCGTGGAGGACGACGGCACCATTGTGGCGATCGATTTCGGGATCATGGGCCGCATCGACCGCCGTGCACGCCAGTGGCTGGCAGAGATTCTCTACGGGCTGACGACGGGCAATTACCAGCGCGTCGCCGAAATTCATTTCGAAGCGCAATATGTGCCGAGTTATCACTCGGTCGGCGAATTTGCGACCGCGCTGCGCGCCGTGGGTGAGCCGATGCGCGGCAAGCCGGTAAAGGAGCTTTCTGTGGGCCAGATGCTCGACGGGCTGTTCGCCATTACCCGCGATTTTGACATGCAGACCCAGCCGCATCTGCTGCTGTTGCAAAAGACGATGGTGATGGTCGAAGGCATCGCCACCCAGCTCAACCCCGACATCAACATGTGGGACACCGCTGCGCCCTATGTGCGCGAGTGGATCCGCGACGAGCTCGGGCCGGAAGCCGCGCTGGCCGACCGCTTGAAGCAGGACACCCAGATGCTGTTCCGCCTGCCGGGCCTGATACGCCGGGTGGAAGAGATGTTCCCCCCCAAGGGCGGCGCACCCGAAACTCCGCCGCTGCCGCCGATAGCGTTGCTCACCGACAAGCGCGAAGGCCGTGGGTGGTTCGGCTATGTCATCGCCGGGCTCGCGGGCGCGGGCACGGTGTGGGGCGCAATGGCGGCCGGCTGGATCGGATGACGACGACGGTCGGCTGGGGGGCGACCGGCATTTCGATCCTCGACCAATGGGAGGCGCTGGATCGCCCGCTGACACGCTTGCCGCGCTGGGCCGCAGCTGCGGTGCTGGCGCTGACGATCGCCTTGATGGCGTGGGGCGGCGCCTCGACCGGATCAATCGAACGCCTCGAGGCCGCACGGGAAGGGCCGACCACCAACGCGGACGGCACCGCTATCGACCAGCGCGGCGACCTCGCCCTCTACGAACGGCTCTCCGCAAGGGTGGCGGCAGGGGAGGGCTACTATGCCGCGGCTACCACTGAGCAACGCGCAGCCGGTTATCCCACCCGCCCCTTCGTGACGGTGCGCCTTCCGACGCTCGCATATATGCACGTTCTGATCGGCTCATCGGGCGTGCGCTATCTGGAGATCGCGCTGCTCCTCGCCTGCCTGCTGGCGCTTCCGGGAGCGGTTCGCATGGCGCCGCTGCCCGAGAAGATCGGCGGTGCTGTTGGCCTGCTGCTGGGCGGCGCGACCATCGCAGCACCCTTCGCGGGCCTTTATCATGAGGCGCTGGCGGGCGTGCTGCTGAGCCTTGCCCTGCTGCTTTACCGTCCCGAACGCTGGTGGCCCGCGCTGCTGGTGGCAGGCTGCGCGCTGGCGGTGCGGGAGCTGGCGGTGCCCTTCGTGCTTCTGTGGCTGGCCTTCGCGCTGATCGGCCAGCGTTGGCGCGAGGCCGCGGGCGTGGCTGCGCTGCTGGCGGTCTTCGCGGGCGGCATGGTCCTGCATTACCTCGCGGTCGCGGCAGTTGTGCGTCCGGACGATCTCGCATCGGAAGGGTGGAACGCCATGAGTGGCTATGCGCTGCCGCTGATGGTGATGGCCCGGCTGACGGTACTGTCGCTGCTCCCCGCTGCGCTGGCCGCGCCGCTGGCCATACTGCCGTTGCTGGGCTGGCTTGGGCTTGGCGGACGGCTGGGGCTGTTTGCCAGCCTGTGGTTCGGCGGCCTGTTCACCATGACCGCGCTGTTCGCCAGGCCGGAAAACTTCTACTGGGTGCAGCTGGCATTGCCAGCCTATGCGGTCGGCTTCGCATTTGCGCCGCGCGCGATCATTCAACTGGCGCGAAGGGTTGGCGGTGGAGCACAAGGCTGACCTGACTTTACAAAGGCAGCAAGTCGGCGCCTCAATCCTCGACCGATGGGAAGCGCTTGGCCGGCCGCTACCGCACTTGCCGCGCTGGGCGGCGGCGCTGGTGCTGGTTGTGCTCGCCGCGGCGATGGCGTGGAGCGCGGCGGCGCCCGCGCCGACCGGGCGGACCCTCCAGCGCGCGACGAATTCGATCGTGAGTACCCCAGCTGCCAAACCGGTTCGGGAGAAGGGCGATCTCGCGCTCTACAGCCGCATCGCGTCGCGCGTGGCGGCGGGCGAGGGCTATTACGCCGCCGCGATGGATGAACAACGCCGCAGCAACTACCCGACCAAACCGTTCGTTGCGGTGCGCCAACCGACGCTCGCATGGTTGCAGGCGCTGATCGGTCTCGACGGGGTGCGTGCTGCGGAACTGGCGGTGGTGCTCGCCTGCCTATGGGCGCTGAACCGGCGGCTCGCGCCGCTGGTTTCCCTGCCCGAACGAGGGGGCGCGATTGTCGTGATGGCGCTGGGCGGCTGGGCGGTCGAATCGCAGTGGGCCGGGCTGATGCACGAATTGTGGGCCGGGCTGTGGTTGACGCTGGCGCTGCTGCTTTATCGTGCCGATCGTTGGTGGCCTACGCTGTTGGCGGCGGCGATGGCGCTGGCAGTGCGCGAGCTGGCGCTCCCATTCGTGCTGTTGTGGCTGGCCTTTGCCCTTGCTGGGCGGCGCTGGCGCGAAGTGGCGGGGGTGGCGGCGCTGATCGCGCTCTTCGCGGCAAGCATGTGGCTGCACTACCTTCAGGTAGAGGCTGGGCGCCTGCCGGGCGATCCCGTCTCACAAGGGTGGGACGCGATGGCGGGTTATGGCCTCCCGTTGACGGCGACGGCGCGGCTCACCGGGCTGCGGCTGCTACCCCTCGCGATCGCCGCCCCGCTCGCGATCCTGCCGCTGATCGGCTGGATTGGCGTGGGGGGACGGTTCGGGCTGTTCGCGCTGCTCTGGTTTGCCGGGCTGTTCACGATGATCGCGCTGTTCGCGCGGCCCGAGAACTTCTACTGGATGCAGCTTGCCCTTCCGGCCTACGGAATCGGCTTTGCCTTCGCTCCTCGCGCTCTTTTTGAATTGTGGCGCGGCGTTGCAAGGCAAACTTAACCAAACTTTGCGAAGGCTGTGGCTTGGATTATGTCTGACACTCCGGAGCGAGGCGCGAGAGGCGATAGCGAAATGAGCGTTGAGGAGGCGGCCGCGGGCGCGGCACAGGGCAGGGGCCCACGCATCCTGCTGGTCGTGGGCGGCGGCATCGCGGCCTACAAGGCTTGCGAACTGGTGCGCCTGATTCGCAAGGGCGGGGGCGATGTGACCTGCGTGCTCACCAAGGGTGGGCAGCAGTTCGTCACGCCCATGTCGCTCGCCGCGCTGAGCGAGAATCAGGTCTACACCAATCTCTTCGACCTCAAGAACGAGGCGGAGATGGGCCATATCCAGCTGAGCCGCGAGGCCGATCTGGTGGTGGTCTGCCCGGCGACCGCGGATCTGCTCGCCAAGATGGCAGCCGGGATTGCCGACGATCTGGCCACCACGCTGATTCTCGCCACCGACAAGCCCGTCGTCGCAGTCCCGGCGATGAATGTGCGGATGTGGGAGCACGAGGCGACCCAGCGCAACATTGGGCTGCTCAAGGCTGCCGGCGTCACCGTGCTCGACCCCGACAAGGGGCCGATGGCCTGCGGCGAGTTCGGCTATGGCCGCCTGCCCGAGCCCGAAGCGATCTGGCGCTCGATCGCCGAGTTCCTGGGGATCGAAGTCCCCGAGCCGCAGACGCTCCTTGCAGCGCCCCCGGCGCAGCTTGCCGCGCCGCCGCGAATCCCCGTCGAGGCCCTGGAGCCCGAGGAAGAGGACGACGGTGCCGCCGCTGCGCCTGAGGGCGGCTTCAGCGGTTTCTTCTCGCGAATCATCCCGCGCTCGACCGCCAAGCGCACCCACGCGGAAATCGAGGCCGAATACGAAGACTTGCCAGAGCCCGGCGAGGACGACGAGCCGCTGCCCGAAGAAGAACCCGCGCCGGAGTTTGCGCCCGACTTTGGTGGGCCATTGCTCGCCAAGAAGGGCGCCGCCGCTGCCGCTCCGCCGATGGATCAGGCCGCGATCAACCACGTCATCGACCCGCGCCGCTTGGCGCCCGAAAGACAGGCGACCGAGGTGCCAGAGGAGATCGAGGCCGATCTCGGCGAAGTGACCGAGGGCGACGACTTCGGCGTGCCGATCGCGCATCGCCCGCTTGCCGGACGCCATGTGCTCGTCACCGCAGGGCCGACATGGGAAGCGATTGATCCGGTGCGCTACATCGCTAACCGGTCGAGCGGGAAGCAGGGCTTTGCCATCGCCGCCGCCGCTGCTGCAATGGGCGCGCGGGTGACGCTGGTGGCAGGGCCGGTGGCGCTCAAGACCCCCGCAGGCGTCAGCCGCATCGACGTGGAAAGCGCCCGCGACATGGCCGATGCGGTCAAGCGCGCGCTCCCCGCCGATGTCGCGGTGATGGTCGCCGCGGTCGCCGACTGGCGGCCCAAGGAATATCGCGACGAGAAGATCAAGAAGCGCGGCTCTGCCCCGCCCGCTCTGATGCTGACCGAGAACCCCGACATCCTCACCAATGTCTCCGCCGCGCCGCGCCGTCCGGAATTGGTGATCGGTTTCGCTGCCGAGACCGAGAATATGCTCGAGCACGCCAAGGCCAAGCGCAAGCGCAAGGGTGCCGACTGGATCGTCGCCAACGACGTGTCGGGTGATGTGATGGGCGGTGATCGCAACCGCGTCACCATCATTGATGGTCGAGGCATCGAAGTGCTCGACGATATGCCCAAGGCGGCGGTCGCGATGGCGCTGGTCGAGCGGATCGCGGCGGCGCTGCACGCCGAGGCTGCGGAATGACCATTCCGGTTCAGGTGAAACGCCTCGCCCACGGCGCAGGCCTCCCGCTGCCCGCCTATGCCACCAGCGGTGCGGCGGGGATGGACGTGGTGAGCGCCGAGGATGTGTTGATCGCTCCCGGCGCGCGCCATGCGGTCGCAACCGGCCTTGCGCTGGCGATCCCGCAAGGCTATGAAATTCAAGTCAGACCCCGCTCCGGCCTCGCGCTGAAGCACGGCATCACGGTGCCCAACACCCCCGGTACGATCGACAGCGACTATCGCGGCGAGCTGAAGGTGATCCTCATCAATCTCGGCGAGGAACCCTTCGCGATTCAGCGAGGCGACCGCGTGGCCCAGCTGGTTCTCGCGCCGGTGGTGCAGGCGGCTTGGGACGAGGTTGCGGAGCTCGATGAGACGGAACGCGGTGAGGGTGGCTTCGGCTCGACCGGGGGTCATGCAAAGCTCTGACCGGTTCGACCTGAGCCGATCCCGGTTGGAGAATGTTTCACGTGAAACACCGGCCCCAAGTGATTCTGACCGGGGTCTAAAGGGGGTCTGCAGGGGGTCAAGAAGGGGTCTAGACGGCTTTGGAAGGGGTCTAGACGGCTTTGGAAGGGGTCTAGAGGGGGCAAACACCCCCCCTGAAACGAGCGTTCA
This sequence comes from uncultured Alphaproteobacteria bacterium, assembly GCA_963765775.1. Lineage (GTDB taxonomy): Bacteria > Pseudomonadota > Alphaproteobacteria > Sphingomonadales > Sphingomonadaceae > Erythrobacter. Next base: position 364,349 of record CAVXXQ010000001.1, on the reverse strand, counting down.
AGCAAACGCGCGCCCGAACATTGGCCCGAACATTGCGAAGTCCCATCGCAATCAGCTTATCGCAAAAATCCCCACCACTCGCCGCTAGCCCCTTGTCAACCGAATTGGTTGAGTTATTCCTGCCGCTGTCGGACCATACCAATGGACGGTCATTCACCCGCTTCAAGGAGCGCCGAAATGGCCCATACCCAAACTCCCGATTCCCAGACCCCCCTTACCCCAACCCACAGTCTCGAACTCGATCCCGTCACGCTGGCCGATGATCCGTTGATCCTCGTCATCCCGGGCCTTAACAACAGCGGCCCGGATCACTGGCAGACGCGCTGGGAGGCGCAGATCCCCGATTGCGAGCGCGTCGATCTCGGGATGTGGGACGATCCGCACCGCAACACCTGGGTGAACAAGATCAACCTTGCGGTGCACCGCGCCGGACGGCCGGTGATCCTCGTCGCGCACAGCCTCGGCTGCCAGGCGGTCGCATGGTGGGCGGAGTACGAGCAGCCCGGCTACGGCAACCCGGTGGTCGGCGCGCTGCTGGTCGCGCCGCCAGATGTCGAGCGCGCTGGCGTGGACGAGCGGCTCGCCCGCTTCGCGCCTGCGCCGCGCACAGCCCTGCCGTTCCCCGCATTCCTCGCGGCGAGCGAGAACGACCACTATTGCTCGCTTCGCACCGCGCGCACGCTTGCCGCCGACTGGGGTGCGACCTTCGCCTATGCGGGGTCGATCGGGCACATCAATGCGGATTCGGGGATTGAGGACTGGGCATTCGGCCAGCTCCTGCTCGCCCAGTTGCTGCGCGAACACCGCACCCGCCACGGCGTGGGCCGCGAGGACGAGACGGCAACCCGCCGCCGCGCCGCCGCGCGCTATACGCGCTTGCCGTGGGTCCACAGCGCCGAGCGCCGCGAACAGTCCGCCGACTGGTAAGCCGCCCGGCTCACGCGGATTGCAGACACAAAAAAAGGCGGCGCGATCCCCTGCGCCGCCTTCTTTGTTTCCCGTCCAAGGGACTATTGACGCGCCTTCTACACCATCATTCGGCGGGGCGCACGGTCTTTTCGTCATCGCGGATGGTGATGCGCAGCGTCTCGCCCGAATTGCCCGGGAAGTCGGTGAACATCGCATCCACAAGGTTGGGCACGATCGACGGCAGGCGGTTGGTGCGCGACACGGCTTCGGCCTTGCCTTCAAACAGGCGCTGGCTATCGGCGCGGCGGTCAATCTTCACGTCGATCGCGCTGGTGTAGATGGTGTAGCTGCGCACTTCCGGCCCGCCGAAGAACGGATCGTTGAAGCCGTAGCCCCAGCCACCGTAAGGGCCCCAGCCGCTCCAGCGGCCCCACGGACCCCAGCGCCCTGCGCCAAGGCCGACCCCGAGACCGGAGCCGGTGTAATCGGTGCGCACCCGCTCACGCCCGTTATCGACACGGTAGTCGAAGCGCACCAACATGTCGGCGCTTTCGGGCGAAGCGGCGCGGGAATAGCCGAGCTTGGTGAGTTCGGCGGCCACGTCATTGGCATAGGTGGCAAATTCAAGCCCGCCGGCGAGATTCGGGTCTTCTGCGACGACCGCGAAGGTCTGCCCCTGCGGCGCAGGCAACGGCACGTTGAAACGCGACACATCCGCCTTGAACGGCGTGGGGGCGCAGGCACCAAGTCCGAGCGCGACGGCTGCGGGCAAGGCAAGGCGGGTGAGGGATTTCATGGACGACATAGAACGCAGCATGGCACAACCTCTGTCTGGGGGCTATTGCAATGACAGCAACGGCCTTGGCACGCGACATCATATTACATGGCCATGAACGGTAATTGAATATCGCCGCGCGCCCGCATCGATTCAGCGCAAGTCGTGTTGCAGATTCAGTGACGCACGAGCCCCAGTGCGCGGTAGGCGGCATTCAGCGTCGGCGCGCCGCGCTCACGCGCCTTGGCCGCCCCGCGCGCGAGGATCGCGTCCAGCGCCTCGGTGTCGTCCTTGAGGCTGACGAAGCGATCTCGGATCGGCCCGAGCTTGGCGACCAGCAGATCGGCCAGCGCGGGCTTGAAGCCGCCGAAGCCCTGTCCGCCATATTCGCCCAGCACCTCGGCCACCGATTGGCCCGCCAGCGCGGCATAGATGCCAACGAGATTGCGCGCCTCGGGACGGTCAGCCAGCCCCGCTTCCTCGGACGGCAGCGGCTCGGGATCGGTCTTGGCCTTCTTGACCTTCTGCGCCATCGTATCGGCATCGTCGGACAGATTGATGCGGCTCATATCGGACGGGTCGGACTTCGACATTTTCGCGGCGCCGTCCCGCAGCGACATGATCCGCGCGGCTTCTGCCGGGATGATCGGATCGGGCAGGGTGAAGATCGGGGCTTCTTCGGTGCCAAAGTCGTTGTTGAACTTTTGCGCGATGTCGCGGGCCAGCTCGAGATGCTGCTTCTGGTCCTCGCCCACCGGCACGTGGGTCGCCTGATACAGCAGCACGTCGGCGGCCTGAAGCACCGGGTAGGTGAACAGCGCGACCGATTGCCCCTCGCGGTTCTTGCCGGCCTTGTCCTTCCACTGGGTCATGCGGTTCAGCCAGCCCATCCGGGCCGTGCCGTTCAAGAGCCATTGCAGCTCGGTATGCTGCGGCACCTGCGCCTGGTTGAACAGGATCGCCTTGTCGGGATCGAGCCCGCAGGCGACCAGCGTCGCCACCAGCTCAAGCGTGGAGGAGCGCAGCTCGGCCGGGTTGTGCGGCATCGAGATCGCGTGGAGATCGGCGATGAAGATCAGGCACTCGCCGCCGACGCCGTGGGCATCGTCCTGCAACTTCACGTAATTGCGGATCGCGCCCAGATAATTGCCCAGATGGGGCTTGCCGGTCGGCTGGATGCCGGAAACCACGCGCATGCTATTCAACCTCCAGAATGTCGTCATCGGCCTTGGTGCGGGCCGGACGCCGCCGCCGTAGCTGGCCGAGGAGGTCCTTGTCGAGGGCGCCGACCATGAAGGCCGTACCGAAGAACACCGCGCCGCCTGCGCCGACCAGCGCGGTGAGCGACCACAGCCTGTCGATCAGGTTGCCGCCGTAGCGGTCTGCCATCAGCGGCATTAGGTACCACAGCACGCCGGTCATCGCGCCCGTCGCGATCAGCTGGCGCGCCACTCTGCTGACCAGCTTGGCGGTGAAATGGAACCAGCCCCTGCGGTGCAGCATCACGTACAGCAGCAAGCAGTTGAGGCTCGCCGACGCGGCGGTCGCTCCAGCGAGGCCGACGATGCCGTATCGTCCGACCACGTAGAGGTTGAGCGCCACATTGAAGATCAGCGAGGCGAGCGCGGTCCACACCGGGGTGCGGGTATCCTCGCGCGCGAAAAAGCCGGGGTTCAGCACCTTGACGATCACGTAAGCGGGCAGGCCTGCGACCAGCGCGACCACGATCTGCGCCATCAGCGCGCCGTCTGCGGCGGTGAACTTGCCGCCCACGAAGAACGCCGTGCAGAATGCAGGCGCACACACCGCCAGCGCGGCCGCAGCAGGCAGGGTGAGCAGCGTCGCGATTTCGAAAGCGTTGCCTTGCAATCGCTGCGCCTCGGCCGCCTCGCCGGTGTGGATGTGGCGGCTCAGCATCGGCAGGATCGCCGTGCCCAGCGCGATGCCGACGATCCCCAGCGGCATCTGGTTCAACCGGTCGGCCAGCTTCAGCAGCGTCAGCGAGCCCTGCGGCAGCGAGGTCGCGAAGAACGTGTCGACCAACTGGCTGATCTGGTAAATCCCCGCCCCGAAGGTCGCAGGCAGGATCAGCATCCCGAGCTTCTTCACCTCGGGCGTCAGGCGCGGGGCGGTCAGCTTGAGGCGCACGCCCGCGCGGCGGGTCTCCCAGGCGAGATAGGCAAGCTGGGCCACCCCGGACAGCGACACCGCCGCCGAAAGCGCATAGACCACCAGCACGTCATCGCCGCTGCTGCCGCGCCAGTGATCGCCGATCAGGATGCCCGAAATCAGGCAGATGTTGAGCAGCACCGGGGCGACCGCGCCGGGGCCGAAGCGCGAGCGCGCGTTGAGCAGCCCCGACAGCATCGCCACAAGGCTGATGAGGCCGAGGTAGGGGAAGGTCATGCGGCTCAGGAACACCGACAGCTCGAACTTGCCCGGCACGGTCGCGTATTCGCGCGCCAGCAACCACACGATCCCCGGCATGGTGATCATGCACAGCGCGGTAAAGCCGAGCAGCACCCAGACGAACACGCCCAGCACGTCATTGGCGAAGCGCTCGGCCGCCTCCTCGCTGCCGGGCTCGCCATCCTTGCCATGCAGCGCGCGGCTGTAGAGCGGCACGAAGGCGACGCTGAACGCGCCCTCGGCAAACAGGCGGCGGAAGGTGTTGGGCAGGGTGAAGGCGAGCTGGAACGCGTCCGCCGCCAGCCCTGCGCCCAAGATGCGCGCCAGCAGGATGTCGCGCGCGAACCCGAACACCCGGCTCACCGCGGTCAATCCGCCGATCGTCCCGACGTTTCTGAGAAGGCTCACGCGTGCTGCCCCGGCCCCGGGTGCGGGCCGATCAGGCGTTGCCGGTGACAGGCTTGATGGGCTCGCCGCCAGCGGCTTCCTCGGCGCGGCGCGTGGCGAGCTGCTGCGCGTAGATCCCGCCGAAATCGACCGGATCGACCATCAGCGGCGGGAAGCCCGCATCGCGCACGGCATCGGCAACGACGCGGCGGGCGAAGGGGAACAGCAGGCGCGGCGCTTCGGCATAGAGGAAGGCGTGGGCCTGATCCTCGGGCACGTTGCGCATGCCGACGAGGCCGCAATAATCGAGATCGACCATGTACATCGTGCCGCGCTGCGAGGTGGCGGTGAGGGTCAGCTTGAGCGTCACTTCGTGCACATCATTGCCGATCGGTTCGGCCGCGATGTTGAACTGCACGTCGATCTGCGGCGGCTCGGGCCACTGGAACACATCGGGCGCGCTCGGGTTCTCGACCGAGAGATCCTTGACGTATTGGGTGATGATCCCGACCGCCGGAAGCGTGTCGACGCCGTTGGGCTTGGCGTCGCCGTTGGCGCCAGTGTCGAGGTTGGTGAGGACGCCTTCTTCTTCGGCCATGGTCGGGTTCGTCTTTCAAAGTGGGTATGATGTGGTGCGCCTGACGCAAGCTTGTCCGCCCAGGCACGTCGCGAGCGCCGCCTAGCAGGGGCGAAAGGCTGCCGCAACCGCCCGTACGGCGTTTGGTGCTTCGACCCGCACGGCAACCTATCGGGCGTTGGCGAATTGTAATGAGACCCTATTTAAGGCAGGGTGATGTTCCCAAGGATGGCGCGGGCTTCCCCCGCCGATGCGCCATGTTCGATGATTGGAAGTGATACAGTGCTCGAAATCGTTCTCCTCGCCATGGTCGCCGCGTTTCTCGGCCTGCGCCTTTACTCGGTGCTTGGTCGCCGTGCGGAGCAGGAAGAAGAGCCTGCGGTGCAGCGCTTCGAGTCGGATGACAAGCCGGCGATCCGTCCCGCTGCCGTGCCCGCAACCGTGGCGCCGCCGCGTCCGGCCGAGCTTGAAGGCGTGATGCCTGCGGTTGAGCGCGCGCTGCGCGACATCGGCGCGGCTGACGGCAAGTTCAATCTCGCCCAGTTCCTCGAAGGCGCACGCGGTGCCTATCGCATGGTGCTCGAAGCCTTCTGGAAGGGCGACCGCGAAACACTGCGCGAGCTGTGCGACGATGACGTCTATGCCGGCTTTGTCGCCGCGATCGACGCGCGCGAGGCGGCAGGCGAGACGATGGACAACAAGCTGATCCGCATCGAGGAAACCCGCGTTCACTCGGCGGTGCTCGACGGGCGCATGGCGCGCATCGCGCTGCTGTTCGTCACCGACATCGCCGCGGTCACCCGCGACAAGGATGGCACCGTGATCGCCGGCTCGCTCGACGATGCGATCGAGAGCCGCGACGTGTGGACCTTCTCGCGCAACATCGCCGCGCGCGATCCCAACTGGCTACTCGACGAAACCGACGAAGGTTAAGTTGGGGGGCCCGAGAGGCCCGTTACGCTAAGGAGTTGATGATGCGCGCGGTGCTCGCTCTGGCCATGCTGCTGGCGCTGGGTGCCTGCGGGCGCGTCATTCCGCAAGGCAGCGTCATTCCGCCCGTAGTTTCGACGCCCGTCGCGCCGGTCGGGCCGGTCGCTGCCAATGCGGCGCTGGCGGGCGCGGTGCTCGGCCCCGCCTTCGCGGCGTTGTCGGTCAGTGATGCCGATGCGCGCGGGGCGCTTTCGAGCTTTATCGAATCCTGCCCCCGCTTGCTGGCGCGCGATGATGCGAGTGGCCTGACCCGGCCTGACGATTGGCGCGGCGCCTGTGATGCGGCGCGCAGCTGGGCTCCGGAGCGTGCGCGCACGTTCTTCGCCGACCAGTTCATCCCGGTGCAGATCGGCGACGGCAAGGCCTTTGCCACGGGCTATTTCGAGCCCGAGATCGCCGGCAGCCGCACGCGCCGTCCGGGTTTCGAAGTGCCGGTCTACGCCATGCCGACAGATCTCGTGCGCGGCTGGCCTGACGACGTCGCCGCTTCAGAGCGCACCGGTCGCCCGCCGCTGGGCCGCTATGACGATCAGGGCCGGTTCGTGCTCTACCACGACCGCGCTGCGATCGAGGACGGGGCGTTGGCGGGCAAGGCGCAGGTGATCGCCTGGGCCGCGGATCCCGTCGAATTCTTCTTCCTCCAGATCCAGGGTTCGGGCCGCCTGCGCACGCCGGAGGGCGATGTGATCCGCATTGGCTATGCCGGGCAGAACGGGCGCGAATATATCGGTATCGGCGGCGTGATGCGCGAACGCGGACTGCTGGGCGAGGGGCCGGGCAAATACTCGGGCTCGATGCAGGGGATCATGGCCTATATCCGCGGCAACCCTGCCGAGGGCCGCGAGTTGATGCGGCTCAACAAGAGCTGGATTTTCTTCTCCGAGCTGAAGGGTGACGGCCCGCTCGGCGCGCTGGGTGTGCCGGTGCGGCGCGAGAGCTCGGTCGCCGCAGACCCCGCCTTCGTGCCCTTGGGCGCGCCGGTGTGGCTCGATCTCGACCGGCCCGAGGCCAGGGGCTTGTGGATCGCACAGGACACCGGCGGGGCGATCAAGGGCGCGAACCGCTTCGACACCTTCTGGGGCGCAGGCGAGGATGCGCGCCGGATTGCGGGCGGGATGAGCGGGCGCGGGCGGGCATATGTCCTTTTGCCCCGCGCTGCCGCCGCACGGCTCGCAGGCCGGTGATGAGAGCGCCGCGGGGGCTGACCACGGGTGAGCAGGCGGCTTGGGCGCATCTTGCGTCGAGCGTGATGCCGCTGCCGGGAAAGGCGCGGCCCGAAGCGCCCAAGGCTGCCGCGCCCGCCCCTGCCAAGCCGGCCGCGCCGATAAAGCGTGCCAAGCCCGCCAAACCTATCGTCCGGCCCCGTCCGGCCCCGCCAGCAGCCGCGCCTCCGCCCCGCGCCGGAGCGGACCCGGGCCTTGATTCCCATTGGGACCGGCGGGTCAAGGCCGGGCGGCTCGATCCGGACCTCACGCTCGACCTTCACGGGCACACGCTCAACACCGCCTATGACCGGATCATGGCGGGCCTCGATCAGGCGCGGATGATGGGCGCGCGGGTGGTGCTGGTGGTGGCGGGGCGCGAGCGGCCCGTCGATCCCGCCGACCGGATGAGCAAGCGCGGGGCGATCCGCGCCAAGCTGCTCGACTGGCTCGCCGCCAGCCGTCACGCCGATGCGATCACTGCGGTGCGCCGCGCGCATATCCGCCACGGCGGCGAAGGGGCGCTCTACCTGATCCTCAAGCGCTGAGGCCTTTCCGGGGGATCGCCCCGCAATCAGCGCTTGTGGGGCATAGCCCCCTCTGGCATCAGCCGCGGCGGCGGCGCACCCGACCAGATGAGGGCTAGATTTTGAACGCACCGCAAGCAGAGGCAGGCGCAGCGCCGGCGCTCAGCATACTGATCGTCGCCTACAACTCGGCTGCCTTCATCGCCGACTGCATCGGATCGGTGATCGAACACACCGCACCGGGCAGCTATGAAATCCTGCTGATCGACAACGGCACCGACGGCACGGCAGCCAAGGTCGCAGCCGAGTTCCCGATGGTGCGGATCATCCCCGGGCGGGGCAATATCGGCTTCGGGCAGGCCAACAACCTGCTGGCCGAACATGCGCGCGGGCAATACCTGCTGCTGCTCAACCCCGACACGCAGCTCGCCGATGCGGCAATCGACAGCCTGCTCGCCTTCGCCCGCAGCCAGCCGGCCGCCGCATGGGGCGGACTGACGACCTTCCCCGACGGCAGCCTTGATGGCGGCAATTTCCTGACCATTCCCACGCTGGGCGGCATCGCGCGCGATGTCGTCGGGCTGGGCGGCCGGGGCCGGGAGCGCGGCCGTCTCGAACAGCTCGCCGCGCCCGAGCGGGTCGACGTGCTGTGCGGCGGCTTCATGCTCGTCAGCCGCGCGGCGTGGGACGCGGTCGGCGGCTTTGACCCCACGTTCCTGCTCTACTCCGAAGAGATCGACCTGTTCACCCGCCTGCGCAAGATCGGGCAGGACGTGTGGCTCAATCCCGGTATCCGGATCATCCATGATATCGGCAGCGGCAATGCCTATACGCCTGCGCGGATGCGCTACACCTATACCGGCCTGATGCATTATGCCCGCCGCCACTGGCGCACGCCGATGGCGCAGATCGTCGGGGTCGCCTACTGGCTTATCGCGGCGCGGCGGTGGTTGGTCAGCGTGCTGCTCTGCAAGGTCTCGGCGACCCATGCTGCGCGCATGAAGGCGCACACGCCGATCGTCACGAACCCGGCCATCTGGTGGCGCGGCTACGCGGGCAAAACCTCGCTCGACCAAGTGTAGCCCGCCCTCCGGTCAGTTCATCGCATACCTGTTGCGCCCGTTACAACATAGGTGAGGGCGCAAAGTCCCCACCCTGTCACGGACGGGCCAGTTGATCACGCCCGGTTTGCAACCACTCCGGTTGCCCAGCGGGCGCGCTCACCCTCTCGACGTGGAGACAAGTCATGAATCTCATTCTGATCATCATCGTCGGTGGTATCCTCGGCTGGCTTGCCAGCAAGGTCATGCGCACCGACGCCCAGCAGGGCATTTTCCTCAACATCGTGGTCGGGATCGTCGGCGCATTGGTCGCTGGCTTCTTGATCTCGCCGCTGCTTGGCGCCGGTACGATCACTTCGGGCAGCTTCGACATCATGTCGCTCGTCGTCTCGTTCCTCGGCGCGCTCGTGCTGCTGGCGATCGTCAACCTGTTCCGTCGCGGTTCAGTTCGTTAATTTTAGGAGAGTACAACATGAAGAAGATCATCCTTATGGCCGCCCTTACGGCCTCGACCCTCAGCCTTGCCGCTTGCGACAGCAAGAAGGAAGAGGCCGCCGAAGATACTGCTGAGGCCGTTCGCGAGCAGGGCGACGCCACTGCTGACGCAATGGAAGACAAGGCCGACACCCTCGACACCACCGTCGACGGCGTGGACTCCACCGCCGAGCAGACGATGGAAAACAAGGCCGAAGCCGTTCGCGAGAACGCCGACAAGAAGGCTGACAACATCGAAGCGAAGGCCGAAGCCACTCCGATGTAAGCTTGCCGTAATACAGGGGGCGCGATTCGCGAGGCACATCCGCTGCGCCCCCTGCAAACGGGTCCGTCTCTCACGAGACGGGCCCGTTTTATTGTGGGGGGCAGGCAGGCAGCTTCAATACGCCGCGTCCGACCCGTCGATGATCGCCCGGATCGCGGCCCGCCCGCGATTGATGCGGCTTTTGACCGTTCCCAGTTTGCAATCGGCGGCCAGCGCCGCTTCCTCGTAGGTCATGCCGGCCCCCGCGATCAGCAGCAGCATCTCGCGCTGGTTGTTCGGCAGCTGGCGCAAGGCGCCTTCGACATCCTCGAGATGGATCCGCGCTTCCTGTTCGGGTTCCTGCACCAACAGGCGCTCGGCCGCTTCGGGCTCCCACGTCACCATCCGGTTACGCTTGCGCACGGTGGTGTAGAACTGGTTGCGCAGGATCGTGAACAGCCAGGGCCGGAAATTGCTGCCGGGCAGGAATGTATGCCGCGACGCCCAGGCGCGCACCATCGTCTCCTGAACCAGATCCTCGGCCATGTCGCGCTGGCGGCACAGCGACTGGGCAAAATTGCGCAGCGCCGGCATCGCGGCGGTCATCTCGGCGGTGAAGAGTTCATAGCACGGAAGAGGACGTTCGCAGGTCTCGCTCAGGGCTGGCATGGGTATCGCACCTTTCTTGACGTTGCTCTCCTCCCCACGCCCTTCTCGACCAATCCGGCCGGAGGTTCCTTAAACTCGGCAAGGATTTGGCCGCGGGACACCGGCCATCGCCGTAAAACGGGACTATGCCCTATGTGAGGGCGCCGCCCGGCCCCGGCCCTTACCGGTAGCGCCCCCGCCCGAGGGGGAGGCTGACCTGAAAGGACTTAGGATGCGGATTGCACTACTGATCGCGGCGAGCCTGCTGGCCACCGCCTGCAGCGGCCGCGAAGCCGAAGCCCAGCGCGCCGACAATGGTACCGGCCTTGCCCAGCCGGACGCGGGCGGCGCTTTTGCTGCAAAGCCTCCCAGCGCGCAGGATTTTGCCCAGATCGCGGCGATGTCGGACATGTACGAGATCGAGGCCGCCAATATCGCGGCGACCAAGGTCAAGGTCGGCCCCATCCGCGAATTCGCCAACATGATGATCGCCGATCACACCAAGTCGTCAAAGGCGCTGACAGACGCGATCGCAGCCTCGGGCCAGAGCCTCGCGATGCCGGCGAAGCTGGGCGCAGAGCACCAGTCGCAGCTCGATGCGCTGGGCCGCCTTGTTGGTGCGGATTTCGAGCGTGAGTATATGGCGCAGCAGATGACCGCGCACCGCAAGGCGCTCGACCTGCTGAAATCCTATGCGGGCGGCGGCGACGTGGCCGAGCTGCGCCAGTTTGCGCAAGGCACCATCCCGGCTGTGCAGAAGCACGAAGACTGGCTCAATGCCAACGGGTCGGTGACGTCTCCGCCGCGCAAGGCCCCGGAGGCGACCGGCGGCACACCCGGCGGTGCGATGGGTTCGACGCCCGCGCCCTAGGTGGGCGCCGCGCCGATCGGCACCAGCGTGCCATCGAAGTCGAGCAGCAGGGTTAGGGGGGCATCGCTACGCATCATCAGGCGGCCCCGGATCGGGGTTCGGGATCGGAGGCATGTTCGGATCCGTCGGCGCGGATACCCGACAGCGCGGCGCCTGCGGTAAGCCCGTGGAAGGCAGCCGACATGGCGATGGTCACCAGCACCACCAGCCACAGATCAGCCATCGCGGGCATCGCCGCCGCCGTGCCTGCAGCAAAGGCCAGGTAGTAAAGGCTGCCGATCCCGCGCACGCCGAACACGGCTGTCACCAGCCGCTCGCGCGGGGCAAGGTCGATGCCGGCCAGCGACACCCACCCGGCCAGCGGGCGGACGACGAAGATCAGGCTGGCGGCAATGGCGATGTGTTCCCAGCGGACCAATCCGGCGTAAGCGCCGAGCGCCGCGCCGGTCATCAGCAGCAGCACCGCTGTCAGCGCGTGCTCGATCGCGCGGTTGAAGAAGTGGAGGTCGCTGTGGAACTTGTGTCCGGCCTCGACGCGCCGGAAAACGAGCCCGCCGACGAAGCTGGCGATGAAACCGTAGCCGTGAATGAACTCTGCCGCACCGTAGCAGACCAGCACGCCGGCCAGCGCGAGCACGCCCGAGCCGGTCTCGGCGAGCAGGTTGTTTGACGGCCAGCGGAACACCACCTGCCCCATCAGCCAGCCCGCGCCCGCGCCAACGAATGTGCCGGCCAGCGCGCGGTAGACGACATCATAGCCCAGCCATTGGATCGCCTCGGTCCCGGTCAGCCCGGCAATCGCCGCGATGGCGAGGTAGACGAAGGGGAAGGCCAGCCCGTCGTTAAGCCCGGCCTCGGCGGTCAGGGCAAAGCGCACCGGATGTTCGCCGCCTTCGGTTGGCGGACCGACTTGCACGTCGCTCGCCAATACCGGATCGGTCGGGGCGAGCACCGCGCCCAATAGCAGCGCGGCGGCAAACGGCAGGCCCGCGGCAAGGCCGACCAGCAGCATCGCGCCGATGGTGAGCGGCATCGCCACCACCAGCAGGCGGCCGGTCGCCTTCCAGCGCGTAAAGGGGTGCACCACATCGAGCTGCATACCGGTTGCAAACAGCGCGACGATCACCGTCATCTCGCTGAGGATCTCCCACCAGCCGGGTTCGGCAATAGGGTCGAACAGCGGCGGCGGGTTGGGCAGGACAACCGCAAAGGCCGCGCCTGCGAAGATCAGCAAGGCCGAGGACGCAGGCTCCCGCCCCGACACAAAGCGCGGCAGCCAGTAGGCGACAAAGATCGCAAGTCCCGCGAACAGCAGGAATTCATGATAATTCATCGAATGTTTGCCGTAGGCCCCGCGGAAGAGCGGACGGCATGGCGCGGGCGCGGCGCAGGGTCATTAACGCCTGATAGGAACGCAGGAAAAGGCCCTCCCGGACGCCGCGCCTAGGGTCGTAATCGTTGACCCCCCTAAGGAGACTACCATGACATTTCTTGACCGCATTGCCGCCGCCATTGCGCCGGCTGCCACCGACGAGCAGCGCATGGAAGCGCGCCGCAAGCTTGAGCAACTCGCCGCCAGCGAGACCTTTGCGCAGGACATCCTCGACCAGCACCGCCAGATTGAAGCCCTGTTCCACAAGGCGCGGATCGCAAGCGGCATGGGCGCGCAGGAAGCGGTCGAGGAACTCGCCGTTCTCCTCAGCGCCCATTCGATGGCCGAGGAGGCCGTCGTCTATCCCGAGATCTCGGATCACTCGGGCAAGGCGCATGCAAGCATGGCCTACGAAGAGCATGCCATGACCAAGGTGCAGCTTGCCGCCCTTCAGAAGCTCGATCCGGGCTCCAAGCAATGGCACGAGAAGCTCGACCATATCGAGAGCGCCGTAGCGCAGCACGTCTACCAGGAGGAGGGAAGCTGGCTCCCCGATGTGATCCGCTACGCCCCGGTGTCAGAACGCCAGCGGATGAGCGCGGAGTACCGCGAATACTTCGCCCGCGTCGACCTTAGCTGATCCCTTTTTCCGGTCTGATCCGGAACAGCAGACGCCCGCAAGATCACCGAGCCGCAACCCCAGGCCGCTCGCGATCTTGCGGGCGTGTCCGTGTCAGCTTGGGAGGGCGTTGTGCTGCCTGCGAAACACAAAAAAACCCCGCCCATCGCTGGGCGGGGAAGTCTGTTTTGGGGCAAATGGTCAGGTGAAATAGAAAACTAGGAAACCTGACCATCCAATGCCGGAAGGATCGGGAACCCTCGGGCAGGAATGGCTCTGCCTGACTGATACTATGCACGCTCTAACCTGTGTTGCTTCTGCCAGTCCCGGCAGATTTCGATGAGCCAAAATGCGCGCGCAGGACAAAAGCGCTCGTGCCAGATGCTTTGGATCATAACTCTCGCACGTCTGCCACATGCCTTCGCCCTGGTTGATGAAGGGGCGCGCCGCATCCCCGTCAGGCGCCCCTTTTCGCGGGCTTCTTTCATCGGATAAATCGCACTGAATACCGTAAAGGCCTGTCGGCAGCGCAGGAAACAGGCAAACTTCCGGCTTACTGTGATCGCGGAAACGGGGCATGCCGAAGGATATCTGCGGCTAATGGTAGGAACTTAAAAATCGTGGTATGCGTTGATCTATCGGACCGGGCGAAATTGAATCGACCCGTCGCGTAGCTTTTGAGTGAGAAAACCAACGGCCGTCGAGGGATAATGTGATTCCCGAATTCAATTGAGGAGCACGCCAATGTCCAATCCGTTTATTCAAAGGCTCATGCACGCAGCCGAACTGAACGAGCAGGAAGTTGCGGCGGTCGAGGAACTTTGCCGTCAGCCCCGCGAAATCGGCGCCAAGAAGTACCTGTCGCGCGACGGGGACGAGATGGTGACCTTCCCGGTGCTCCTCAGCGGTTGGGCTGCGCGCTATCAGATCCTGCGCAATGGTGCCCGCCAGATCACCCGGCTGCTGCTGCCCGGTGATGCCTTCTACTTCGATTGCTCGCCCGACGGGATCGCGATCGAGGAAGTCATCACGCTCAGCCCTTGCCGGATCGTCAACATCCTGCACGCCGACATGCGCCGCGTCATCGACCGCTTCCCTGCGGTAGGCGAGGCGATGCGCAGCTACGGCTGCATGGAGAACGCGGTGCTGTCGTCGTGGGTCGTCAATGTCGGGCGCCGCGATGCGCTTGAGCGGATGGCGCACCTGATATGCGAAGCGCATTTCCGCCTTTCGCTGGTGGATTCCAATCTGGGCAACCAGATGTATTTCCCGCTGACGCAGGACGATCTGGCCGACGTGCTCGGGCTGACCCCGGTGCATATCAATCGCAAGCTCCAGCAGCTTCGACAAGAAGACATGATTACGCTTCGCTCGAAGCAGCTGACCATCCTCGATCTGAGGTCGCTCCAACAGATCGCTGGGTTCGACAGCGCCTATCTCGCGCCGCGCACCCAAGGCGAGGCAGAGCGCGAACGCCTCAAGTCCGCCGCGGCTTAAACCACGCGGGAATGTTGCTCAGATCTGGCCTGCCGTAAGGCTCGCCAGACCGGTGACAATTTTGCCGCGATCAGCGGGCTTGCTGATGTACGGACTGCCCGCCAGATCATCGGGCAGCATTCCGATATCGTAACCGGTCAGAAACAGGAACGGGATGCCGTTGCGGGTAAGCTCGCGCGCGAAGTCGAACGATGTCCCATGCCCCAGGTTGATGTCGATCAGCACCGCATCGATCCGCCCGTCGGCCATCAGCGCGCCCAGATCGGGCACCTTTCCTGTCACCGCAATCACCTTTGCGCCGGCGTCCTCCAGGGTGTTCTTGCTGTCGTGCGCCTGATAATAATCATCCTCGAGGATGATGATGCGGTAGCCGGAGAGCGGTCGGTCAGTCATGTCGTGCTGGCTCCTCAGGATCGCGTGTCTAGGATGCTGCCGGCGTCGGACAGCGGAAATTCCAGCTGGGCCAACATGCCGGTGTCGTGGAGCGAGAAGCTTCCCTTGCCTGCAAGCTCATAGGGAACGCGTTCCTCGATGAGCCGGCGGCCAAAGCCCTTGCGGTTGTTCTTCGTCTTGCCGCGCGGTGCGGTTTCCTGCCAGCGCAGCTTGACCCAAGGCTTGCCGTCCTTCTCCTCGGTTGACCATACGATGCGGATATGACCGCTATCGCCCAAGGCGCCGTACTTCACCGAATTGGTGGCAAGCTCATGAATCGCCAGCGTGACGATTTCCGCCGCGTGAGGGGATAGCGCCACTTCGGGGCCGTCGACATGGCACATGTCGGGCTGGACGGCGTGGACCACCAGCTCCTCGCGCACCAGCTCGGCCAGATCAACACTGCGGCCCGGTGAGCGGGTGAGGGTGCTCTGCGTGCGGCCCATCGCCTGCAAGCGGCCAATCAGGTGATCGACATAATCGTCGACATTGCGGTGGCTGGGCGCAGAAAGGCGCGCGACCGAGCGGACCATGCCGATCAGGTTGCGGACGCGGTGCTGGAGTTCGGCCACCAGCAGGCGCTGCCACTCCTCCTCGCATCGGCGCTGGGTGATGTCGATCATCGCGCCGAGCATCCGCACCGGCTTGCCATTCTCGTCGTAGAGGTAGCGGCCGCGCGCCGTGACCCAGCGGATGTCGCCGCCCGGATGGCAGATGCGGTATTCGTTGACGTAGTCCTCGCCGCTTTGCATTGCCTGCGCGATCTTGATCTCGCAGCCCTCGCGATCTTCGGGGTGCACACGCTCGGCCCACCGCTCGTAAGTCGGGATCACCTCGCCGACCTCATAGCCCTCCATGCGGAAATGCTCGTCCGACCAGATCAGTTCACCAGTCTCGACATTCCAGTCCCACATCCCGACCTTGCCGATCTCGGTGGCAACCAACAGCATCTGCGCGCCGCGGGCGATCTGGTTTTCGGCGTTGCGACGCTCGCTGATGTCGGCCGCCATGCCGAACCACCGGGTAATCGCCCCGCTCTCATCGAGGACCGGCACCGCGCGCGTGGACAGCCAGAGATGGGTGCCGTCAGGCGCAACCACCCGGTTTTCGACATGGAATGGCGTGCGGCGGGTGATCGCGTCATCGATCACCGCACGGACCATCGCCCGGTCGCTGTCATGCACGAACTGCTCAATCCAGTCGCGCTCCCGCTCGCCAGCGTCGCCGAACAGGTCCCTGCCGCCGACCCGTTCAACGACGGTGCCTGCGGCGTTCATGCGGAAGATCAGATCGGAACTGGCATCGATCAGCGACTGTAGCCGCTTCTCGCTGTCGCGCAGCGCGAGTTCCATGAGTTTGCGCTGCGAGACGTCCTCGAAAAGGATGCCGAGTTGATAGGGCGCCTTGTCGCCGATGGGGAAGGCGAAGACGTCGAACCAGCGGTTCATTGATGCCGCTTCGCTTTCGAACCTTTCGGCAATGCCGGTTTGCGCGATGCGGCCGTAAGTCTCGGCCCAATGGTCCTCGATGCCGGGCTCTAGGCTGCGCATGGCCTTGCCAATCGGATCGATCAGCCCGGTCTGCCCGACAAAGGCGTCGTTGGCATCG
This sequence comes from uncultured Alphaproteobacteria bacterium, assembly GCA_963765775.1. Classification (GTDB taxonomy): domain Bacteria; phylum Pseudomonadota; class Alphaproteobacteria; order Sphingomonadales; family Sphingomonadaceae; genus Erythrobacter. Next base: position 347,726 of record CAVXXQ010000001.1, on the reverse strand, counting down.
AGGAAGCGGTAATCGTGACCCTTGCCGTTTGCGTCGAAGATCACCTCGATGATGCAGAAGCCTTCGTCGATGGCGTTGAACAACAGCTTATAGCGGGTGTCCGCCTCGCGCCGTTTCTCTCGCGCGCGGTGTTCATCCGAGGCATCGCGGATGGTGGCCATGACCGCGCCGCGCGCGCCGAACGGCACGGGTGTGAGCGTGGTTTCGTAGACTTGGTCATCTTGCGAACCGGGCCGGACTACGGAAACCGCGTTCCCGGATGTGAGGGCCTCGGCGAACTCGGTCATCCAGTCAGCGGACGCGTTCGGCCAACGGCCCCGCAGGGTCTGCCCCTCGACATCGCGTAGGCCGAGCAAATCGCCGATGCGCTGATTGGCCGCAATGTAACGCCAGTCGCAGATCGCACCGTCGGCGCCATAGATCGGTTCGAGAATGCAGGCAGCGTCTGGCAAGGCCTGAAAGGCAGCGGCGAACAGTGTCTGGTCTAGTGGATGAGGATTGTCCGCCATGCGTTCTTTTCTGCTTCGCTTCGCATAGGGGATCAAGTCAGGATACTGCCTATCATACGTTACCCCTGCGGCAAGTCCACCCGGGACCTAATGCAAGATAGGGACCGTGGCGGGAGGCGATGAAAAGGTTGTCGGAGGGACGGGGCCTATCGCGCGCCCGTCTGTTGAGGAAACCCCCGCAATGCGCCTGATCCTGCCCCTTTTCGCCGTTGGTGCCGCCGCCTACGTCCTGTCGCGCAAGATGGCCGCCGAACGCACCGGCACGCGCTCCGGCACTCCGGCTGCCTTCGCCGATGGCCAGCCATCTGCCGGCACCAATCCGGTGCGCGACGCCGGCCCCGAAGCGATGCGTGACGGGCAGGCACGGAGCTGGTCGTCGGTCGATGAAGCCAGCGACCAGAGCTTCCCGGCGAGCGATCCGCCCTCCACCTACTGACGCGCGCCGGCTGCCGAAGCGAGCGCGGCCAGCCGCAAGATTGCTTACCATGCCATTAATCTGCGTTAGAGCGCGGCGGTCGTCGTTCGCCTTTTGTTGAGCGGTTCTCGGTCCGAGAACTGGCCCAAGAGGTACCAGAATGACGACATTGACCTCTGCCGGGATCGAGCCGCTGTTCCGCCTGCTCGGCCGTCACATGCCCTTGGTTGAGGCGGATCGCGATGCGCTTCTCGCGCTCGAGGCAGGGCCGCTGTGTCACCGCGAGGCGCGCCATGACATCGCCCTCGAAGGCGAGAACCCGTCCGTTGTGCGGCTGCTCGTGTCGGGCTGGGCGTGCCGCTACAAGGACCTGCCCGACGGCCGCCGCCAGATCGTAAGCTTTTTCCTGCCGGGCAATTTCTGCGACCTCAACATTTATATTCTGAGCGAACTTGACCACTCGATCGGTGCGCTCACCGCCGTGCGCTATTACGAGATCCAGCCGGAGCAATTCCAGGCGGTTATTGAGGAACGTCCGCACCTGCTGCGCGCGCTGCTGTGGCATGAGATGGTGTCAGCGGGTATCCAGCGCGAATGGCTGCTGTCGATCGGCCAGCGATCCCCGGTCGAGCGGCTCGCGCACCTGTTCGTGGAGCTTTACTACCGGCTGAAGACGGTTGGGCTGGCGACAGGCCTCAGTTTCGACCTGCCGATCACGCAGAACCACCTTGCCGAAGCCAACGGGCTCAGCCTTGTCCACCTCAACCGCACGCTTCAGGAGATGCGGCGCGAGGGGTTGATCGAACTGGCCGACCGGCAGCTCAGGATCATCGATCTCGGCCGCTTGAAGCAGGTGTCGATGTTCAACAGCAACTACCTGCACTTCAACCGCGACTAGGCTCTAGCGCGGCGGCGCTGCCGGGGTGATAGCCAGCGCCAGGTCCTGCGCGCCGCCCATCGTCAGCACCACCAATGTGCCGTCCTGATGGGTGTGGACCCGGCTCGCTTCGCGCGTGCCGGTCACGGTGTTGACCTGCGTCACTTCGTAGCAGCCCTGCGCAAGCCCCGCGATGGCGACGTGCCGCGCGGTGCCGCCGTCGCTCTCGCTCGCCATCAGCAGCGCGATTGCTTGCCGGTCGTCACCGCACCCGCAGGCGAGACCGGCGAAGTCGTGGGCGGTGAGGCGCTCGCCCAGTGGCTGGCGCTTGAAACACCGCCAGTCGATCAGCGGCAGGAAGTCTGCAAGGATCGCCTGCGCCTCGTGCATCGCGGGGAGCAGGATATGCGGGTGGCGATAGGGCCACCGCATCCCGCCGCCCGCGCCGCCGGTCGCGATATGCGCCCACTGGGTGCGGCGGAAGCAGTCGGTGTCGAAATCATCGGGCAGCGTGATCCGCCGGTCCTTGAAGGAATGGATCGGGCCATGTTCGGTATCGAGCAGCGGCCGCCCGGGCGGGCACTGGGCGATGCCTTCGCCGATCAGCCGCACCGTCGCCCGGGCCGGATCAAGCGAGCGGCGCGGCGCGTCGATCGTCCCCTGCTCGTAAAGATGCACGCTCGCAAAATCGAGCGAGGGGTGGCGGAACACGATGTCGGCAAGGTCGGGCTGCTTCACCATCGTCGGGTGGAACACCGAAACGGTTTGCGGATGGGCGCGTCCGTAAAGCCGCAGCTCCTCAGCCCGCAGCGCCGCCGAAACCTCGGTGACGAAGTCGGTGGTGGCGGCAATGTCGTGCCCTGCATGGAGGGTGTCGATCTCGTTCCATAGGTCCCATGCGAAGACCGCCGGACTGTGCCCCCATCGCCGGGTGGCGAATAGCAGGCGGTTGATGACCGCCGCGCGCGTTTCGGGACAGGTGAACATCGTCTGGAGCGAGTGGCTCGGCCCTCCGGCGTGGCGCGAATAGGGGTGGCGCTTCCAATTCTTCGTCATGAAGAAGGTGTCGAACGGGGTGAGAAGAAAGCGGATCTGGTGCTTCTCGCCAAGCGCGATGAGATCGTCCCACATCTGCACCATTGCCGGGCTGAACACGCCGACGCGATGTTCGAGCGCGCGGTGGCGCACTTGGCTGTAATCGAGCATCAGCCTGAGACAGGTGACGCCGTAGCCCGCGAGTTCGGCAAAGTGCGCTTCGACAGGAGCGACGTCGCGGCGGCGGTGTAGCCCGCCCAGCCGTGGCCAGGTGACCGCCTCGTTGTGGCCCACCGGCGTCCACGCCTCCCCCGCTTCGGTTTCGAAATAGGGGGAGCCGGGCACGCAGCGAATCCACCCCGCCGCGCCGTCCGAGGGCGGGGCGGCGCGGCGGATGGCTTCCTGCTCCAGCGCTGCGACGGGCTTCATTCGGCCGCCACCGCTCCCGACCCCGCAAGGGCCTCAGCCTTCCAGCGCGCATCAAGCCGCCGCCACGCGGCGAGCGCCTGCCCCACGATCTGGTCCATGTTGTAGTAGCGATAGGTCGCCAGCCTGCCGACGAAGGTCACGTCCTGCTGCGCCCGCGCCAGCGCGTCGTAGCGCTTGTACATCGCCTGCGCCTCGTCGTTGGGGATCGGGTAATAGGGATCGCCCTCGTCCGCCGGGTACTCGCGGGTGATGCTGGTGTTGGCTGCGACCTGTCCGGTGAGGTGCTTGTACTCGGTGATCCGGGTGTAGGGCACATCGAAGTCCGGATAGTTCACTGTCGCGACCGATTGCACTTGTTCCACATCGAGCGTCTCGTGCTCGAAGCGCAGCGAGCGGTAAGGCAGCTTGCCGAGCCGGTGGCCGAAATATTCGTCGATCGGCCCGCTCCACACAAGGTGATCCCAGGTGATGTCGTCGGGAAGATCGTCGAAGGTCTGGCCGGTCATCACCGTGATGCGCGGGTTGTCGAGCATCGCCGCGAACATCGCTGTGTAGCCTGCCGCAGGCATGCACTGGTAGGTGTCAGTGAAGTAGCGATCGTCGGTGTTGGTGCGCGCCGGGACGCGGGCTGCGACCGATTTGTCGAGCTTGCTCGGATCGATGGCCCACTGCTTGCGGGTGTAGCCTTCGAAGAACTTCTCGTAGAGGTCGACGCCGACCTGCGCGACGACCGTATCGCGCGAGCTTTTGATCTCGGGAATGTCGACCGCGACGGACTTCAGATACGCCTCGGCCTCCGCATCGTCCGTCAGATCGAGCCCGTAGAGCGCATTCAGCGTCGTGCGGTTGATCGGCATCGGCACCAGCTTTCCGTCGACCTCGGCGAGCACGCGGTGCTCGTATTGCCGCCAACTCGTGAAGCGCGACAGGTAATCAAGGATGTCGCGGCTGTTGGTGTGGAAGATGTGCGGGCCATATTTGTGGACGAGAATGCCGCCCTCGTCCTTGTGGTCATAGGCGTTGCCCGCGATGTGCTCGCGCTTGTCGATGACCAGCACCGAGCGGCCCGAACTTGCGGCGATACGCTCGGCCATGACCGATCCGGCGAAGCCTGCGCCCACCACCAGCACATCGTAGTGACGCTTGGCGCGGCTCGCCCGGTCGCTGCGGCGGCGCACGGCAAAGGCATTGTCGAGCTCGAGCGCGATCCCGGCGGCGATGCCGTCCCAGCTCTTGTCGGCGAGGCAGTCGCGCGCCTCGCTGCGCCATTGGCCACGCTCGGCATCACCCGCAGCAAGCAGCGCTTCGCAGGCGGCGACGAAACCGGCGGCGTCCTCGGCAATCCGCACGCTGGCAATATCACCATAACCGGCCACCACATCGCGGATCGGGGTGGAGACCACCGGCAGCCCGCTCGCCATGTATTCGGGCGTCTTGGTCGGGCTGATGAACTCGGTCGAGGCGTTGCGCGCGAACGGCATCAGCGCCACGTCCCAGCGGGCAGCGTAAGCGGCAAGCTCGGCGTAGTCCTTGCGCCCCAGCCAGTGAATGTTGGCAGCGCGCGGGAGGTCGCTTTCCGCGACCTTGACCACCGGGCCGACCATCACGAAGGCCCATTCCGGGCGTAGGCGCGCCATTTCGGCGAGCAGGCCCAAGTCCATGCGCTCGTCGATCACCCCGTAATAACCGAGGCGGGGGCGGGGGAAATGAGCCTGATCGGCGGGATCGGGGAGGCCATCGGCGCCGCGCGCGAAGTGCGCCACATCGACACCCGAGGGCACGCAGTGGATATTGTGATGACGCTCGCGGCGGGCTTCGTAGAGGCTCTTGCCGCCGCACAGCACGATATCCGCGCACGCCATCAGCGCCGCTTCACGCCGACCGATATCTGTGGGCGCAAAGGCAAAGTTGGCGAGCTCGTCCATGTTGTCATAGACGACGAGATCGGGGCGAATGCCGGCGCTGAAGCCGAGCATCATCGGGGTGTAGTACCAGAACACCAGCGGGCCGGTCTGGGTCTTGAGCGTTTCCTCGAGCAAATCACGCAGCTGCGCATCGGTCCCGGCTGGCGAGAGGCCGGTCGGCAGCACGGGTTCGATGCGCTCAAGCCCGCTCTCGATCTGGGTGCGATCGAGCCGCGCGATGGTGCAACCTTGCTCCTCGCGGGGCTCCTCCCAGTAGCGGACGTCGAACTGGCCGAGCAGCCGCGTCAGGATGTGCTGCGGCCGCTGGAACACGAGATTCCAGCGCAGGTGCGAAAAACAGATGATCACCGGGCGCCGAACGGGGTTGGCCGAGGGGCGGAGCTCAATCGGGCGATTCATGGTGTCGGGGCCTTCCGGGTCGGGTGTGGCCGCCTTTCCGGGACCGGACAGGCAGCATCGCGTCAGGGGGCGATGGCCGCAGGTTAGCGCAATTCGCGCAATCGCAGTCTCACATAGGTGAATCCCCATGTTTTTGGGAGGAACCCGAGAAGTTTTGAACGCATGTTACCGTGAAGAACGCGATATACTTGCAGTCTTGGAGCAAGCAGGGGGACTGTCATTTGTTGCACAGTTGGGAGCACATTTTATGTATTATTTTACAGAAAGCGCCATCCTGCCGTTTCAGATACTCGGCACATCGCTCGTCTAAGCTATTTTTAGATGGATTCGTGCGTGCAGACAGTATGATCTCGGCCCGTCTGGCCCGCGCCGCAATAGCCCTTGCTAAAACCCGCACACCAATTGTCGCAGGCTGCGCCCAAGCGGTCGTAAAATCGGCGGCTGGGCTCGCTTGGCGCTTTATGCTCCCTTTACGCGGTCAGCGCCAAATGCCTCGCGCGGCTTAACGGGCATTGGTCCTAGGCGGTGGGACCTAACCACCAAAAGGCCGCCCAATGTCCCTCGATCTCATCCTCGGCGCAATCACGCTCGCCATCGTCCTCATCTACCTGCTCGCCGTGCTGGCGCGGCCCGAGCGGTTCTGAGGGGGCACAGGCAATGACACTCGCTGGATGGAGCATGATCCTCCTCTTCACCGCGCTGGTCGTGGCGCTTGCCAAGCCTGCAGGCAATTGGATGCACGCGCTCTATGCGCGTGACAGCCTGCCGGGCGAGCGTGCCATCTTCAAGGTGATCGGGATTGATCCCAAGGCCGAGCAGACCTGGGTTGGCTATGCCGTTTCGCTGATGGCGTTCAACCTGCTGGGCATCGCCTTCCTGTTTGCGGTGCTCAAGCTGCAAGGCGTGCTGCCGCTCAATCCGCAAGGGTTCAGCAGCGTCGAGACGCTGCTCGCGTTCAACACCGCTGTCAGCTTTGTGACGAACACCAACTGGCAGAATTATGGCGGCGAAAGCACGCTGTCGCACCTCTCGCAGATGCTGGGGCTGACCGTGCAGAACTTCCTGTCGGCCGCCACCGGGATCGCGGTCGCGTTCGCGCTGATCCGCGGCTTTGCGCGGCGGCAATCGAGCGGGATCGGCAACTTCTGGGTCGATGTGACGCGCATTACGCTTTATCTCCTGCTCCCCGCCTGCGTCGTTCTGGCGCTTGTCTATGTGCTGCTGGGTGTGCCGCAAACCTTCGCAGCCTCTGCGAGTGCGACCACGCTTGAGGGGGCAGAGCAGGTCATCGCGTTGGGGCCAGTGGCCTCGCAGCTGGCGATCAAGATGCTCGGCACCAATGGGGGCGGCTTCTTCAATGCCAATTCGGCGCATCCGTTTGAAAACCCTTCCGCGATCAGCAATCTCATCCAGATGCTCAGCATTTTCGCGATCGGTGCGGGGCTGACGCTGACCTTCGGCAAGGCGGTCGGCAACGTCCGTCAGGGCTGGGCGATCCTGACCGCGATGCTGCTGCTGTTTATCGGCGGTGTGGCCGTCACCTACGGCGCGGAGGCTGCGGGCAATCCGCTGCACCAAGCGCTGGGGCTCGCTGGCGGCAACATGGAGGGCAAGGAAGTGCGCTTCGGCGTCGCGGCATCGGCGCTGTTCGCCACGATCACGACCGCAACCTCGACCGGCGCGGTGATCGCTGCGCACGACAGCCTCACGCCGCTGGGCGGGATGATCCCGATGTTCAACATGCAGCTGGGCGAACTCGTCGTCGGCGGGGTCGGTTCGGGGCTCTATGCGGCGCTCATCTACGCCATCCTCGCGGTGTTCATCGCCGGGTTGATGGTTGGCCGCACGCCCGAATATGTCGGCAAGAAGATCGAAGCGCGCGAAATGAAGCTGGCGGTCATCGCCATCGTCGTGCCGCCGCTGATGATCCTGGGGCTGACGGCCATCGCGGTCGTCCTGCCCGCAGGGCTGGCCGGGCCGCTCGCCAAAGGGCCGCACGCGTTCAGCGAGATCCTCTATGCCTTCACCAGCGCGGCTGCGAACAACGGTTCGGCGTTCGGCGGGCTGACCGGCAACACGCCGTTCTACAATCTGCTGCTGGCGCTGGGCATGTTCGTCGGCCGCTTCGGCGTGATCCTGCCGGTGCTGGGCATCGCGGGCGGGCTTGCCGCCAAGCGCGTGATCCCGGCGGGCGCAGGCTCGTTCCCGACCACCGGCGCATTGTGGATCGGGCTGCTCGCCGCCGTCATCCTTATCGTTGGCGGGCTGACATTCCTGCCCGCACTGGTGCTCGGCCCGATTGCCGATCAGGCGCAAGTCGCCGCCGGCACGCTGCTTTAAAAGGCTTATAGACATGGCTTCGCAAACTTCGCTTTTCACCGGCCCGCTTATGGCCGCCGCCGCGCGCGGTTCCTTCGTCAAGCTCGATCCGCGCACGCTGATCCGCAATCCGGTGATGTTCGTGACCGCGATCGTCGCGGCGCTCTCCACGGTGCTGCTGTTCAAGGGCGTGGCGACCGGCGGAGACGACGTCGCCTTTCAGGCGCAGCTGGTGTTCTGGCTGTGGCTGACCGTGCTGTTCGGCAATTTCGCCGAAGCAATGGCCGAAGGGCGCGGGAAAGCGCAGGCCGCCTCGCTGCGCACGACCAAGGCCGATCTCGTCGCCAAGCGGCTGATCGGCAAAGATCGCGGCTATGAAACCGTCGCGGCAAGCCTGCTGGCGATCGATGATCTGGTGCTGGTCGAAACCGGCGACCTTATTCCCGCCGATGGCGAGGTGGTGGAAGGCGTCGCATCGGTCAACGAGGCCGCGATCACCGGCGAAAGCGCGCCCGTCATCCGCGAAGGCGGCGGCGACCGTTCGGCCGTGACCGCAGGCACGCGGGTGATCGCGGATGGCATCACCGTGCGGGTGACCGCGGCGCAGGGGCAGGGCTTCCTCGACCGGATGATCGCGCTGGTCGAAGGCGCCAGCCGCCAGAAGACCCCCAACGAGATCGCACTGACCATCCTGCTGGCGGGGCTGACGCTGATTTTCCTCGTCGCGGTCGGCACCTTGCCGGCCTTCGCGTCCTTTGCGGGCGGCGCCATCGCGGTGCCGATCCTCGTCGCCTTGTTCGTCACGCTGATCCCGACGACGATCTCCGCGCTGCTTTCGGCGATCGGCATTGCGGGCATGGACCGGCTGGTGCGCTTCAACGTGCTCGCCAAATCGGGCCGCGCGGTGGAAGCGGCGGGCGATATCGACACGCTGCTGCTCGACAAGACCGGCACGATCACCATCGGCGATCGGCAAGCCACCGCGTTTCTGCCCATCCCCGGGGTCTCCGATCAGGAGCTGGCCGCCGCTGCACGTCTCGCCAGTCTGGCCGACGAAACGCCCGAGGGCCGCTCGATTGTGGTGCTGGCGGGGGAGGGCGAAGCGATGCCCGCCCATGCCGAGCCGATCAAGTTCACTTCGCAGACCCGCGTTTCGGGCCTGCAGATCGGGGAACGCAGCCTCGTCAAAGGCGCGGTCGATGCGGTGCTCCGCCGCCTTGGCGATAGCGTCGATCCCGCCGCTGCGGCCGCGCTCACGCAGATTTCCGACGAGATCGCACGCGCGGGCGGCACGCCGCTCGCGGTAGCTGATGGCGCGCGGCTGCTTGGCGTCGTGCACCTCAAGGACATCGTGAAGGCAGGCATTCGCGAACGGTTCGGCGAACTGCGTCGCATGGGTATCCGCACGGTCATGATTACCGGCGACAATCCGCTGACCGCAGCCAGCATTGCTGCCGAAAGCGGGGTCGATGATTTCCTTGCCGAAGCAACGCCCGAGGACAAGCTGGCGCTGATCCGCAAGGAACAGGAAGGCGGCAAGCTGGTCGCGATGTGCGGCGATGGCACCAATGATGCGCCCGCGCTGGCGCAGTCCGATGTCGGCGTGGCGATGAACACCGGCACCCAGGCCGCGCGCGAGGCGGGCAACATGGTCGATCTCGACAGCGATCCGACCAAGCTGATCGAGATCGTCGGGCTGGGCAAGCAGCTGCTGATGACGCGCGGCGCGCTCACCACGTTCTCGATCTCGAACGACGTCGCCAAGTATTTCGCGATCCTGCCCGCGATTTTCGTGGTGCTTTATCCGGGCCTTGGCGCGCTCAATGTGATGCAGCTGGGCAGCCCGGAAAGCGCGATCCTATCGGCGATCATCTTCAACGCGCTGATTATCCCCGCGCTGGTGCCGCTCGCGCTGAAGGGCGTGAAGTACCGCCCCGCACCTGCCGGAGACCTGCTGGCGCGCAATCTTGCCGTCTACGGTGCCGGCGGGCTGATCGCGCCGTTTATCGGCATCAAGCTCATCGATCTGGCCGTCACCGGCCTCAACCTCGCCTGAGGACTCAGACAATGCTCATCGAACTGCGCGCCGCGCTCCGCCCTGCCTTCGTGCTCCTGCTGCTGCTGGCCGGGATCACCGGCCTTGCCTACCCCGCGCTGATCACCGGCGTGGCCCAAGTGGTCAGTCCCGCGCAGGCAAACGGCAGCCTCATCACCGATAACGGCAAGATCGTCGGCTCCGCCCTGATTGCGCAGGGCTTTGCCGGCCCGGAATACTTCCATCCGCGCGCATCGGCGGCGGGCACGGGTTACGACGCCAGCGCGTCTGCCGCGACCAACCTTGCGCCGGGTTCCAAGGATTTGCGCGATGCTATCGCGGCGCGGGTGGACGCAGCGCGCGCAGACGGTTTGGCCGGGGTTTCTGTTCCACCTGACCTGGTCACCACTAGCGCCTCGGGGCTCGATCCCCATCTCAGCCCCGAGGCGGCTCTTTCGCAGGTTGCCCGCGTTGCCAAGGCGCGGGGCCTTTCTGAAGCGCAGGTTCGCGCAGTTGTGGAGCGCGCCGCCGAATATCCGCTGCTGGGCATCATCGGCGATCCGCACGTCAATGTCCTGCTGCTCAATCGACAGCTCGACCGGATTGCGTCTAAACCCACGGCATGAACGAACCCGCCCGCCCCTCTCCTCAAGCGCTGCTGAAAGCGGCCAAAAAGGAAGCGCGCGGGCGGCTCAAGATCTTTCTGGGGGCTGCGCCGGGCGTCGGCAAGACGTTCGAGATGCTGCGTGAAGGCGCGGAGCGGCTCAAGGGCGGGGCCGATGTGGTGGTCGGCGTGGTCGAGACGCATGGACGCGCCGAGACCGAGGCGCTGGTCGCGCCGTTCGAGGTCCTGCCGCGCCGCGCGATCGAACACGGCGCGCACCGGCTTGATGAGTTCGATATCGATGCGATGCTGGCGCGCCGGCCCGCGGTCGCGCTGATCGACGAATTTGCCCACACCAACGCTCCGGGCAGCCGCCACCCCAAGCGCTGGCAGGATGTGGAGGAGCTGCGCGATGCGGGCATCGATGTCCTCACCACGCTCAACATCCAGCATGTCGAAAGCCTCAATGATGTCGTCGCCGGGTTCACGCGGGTGCGGGTGCGCGAGACCGTGCCCGATGCGGTGCTCGACGATGCCGAGATCGAAGTCGTTGACCTGCCGCCCGACGAACTGATCGATCGGCTGAAGGCGGGCAAGGTCTATATCCCGCAGGAAGCGACGCGCGCGCTCGGCCACTTTTTCTCGAAATCGAATCTGTCGGCGCTGCGCGAACTGGCATTGCGACGCGCGGCGCAGGCCGTTGATCGGTCGCTGCTCGACCATGTCGCGCTTATTGGTGAAGGCGGCAACTGGGCGGCGGGCGAACGCGTCGTTGTTGCAGTTGGCGACCAGCCCGGCGGCGAGGCGCTGATCCGCGCCGCAAAGCGCTTTGCCGATGCGATGCGCGCGCCCTGGACGGCGGTCAGCGTCGAGACGCCGCGCAACGCAACCTTGAGCGAGGCCGCGCGCGATCGCATGGCAGCCGCGCTCAAGCTGGCGACAAATCTGGGCGCGGGGATTGCCACTGTCCCGGCGCGGTCCGTGGTCGATGGCCTGCGCGCGCACATCCTTGAAACGCGTGCGACGGTGGTGGTGATCGGCAAATCGCGCCGCAGTTGGTGGTTTGAACTGCGGCACGGTTCGGTCGTCGACGAGCTGGTTCGCGGGCTGGACAATGTCGCGGTGCATGTCGTCCCGGTCGGGCTTGCACCGGACGCCGAACGCGAAGCTGCTGTGCCGCGCCCCAGCGCGCTGCGGGGCATCGCCGCCGGGCTAGGGATCGTCGCTGCGACCACGGCAGGCGCGGTCGCGTTGCAGCCGGTCGTGGGGGCGAACGCTATCGACCTGATCTATCTGCTGCCGGTCATCGCGACCGCGACGCTGTTCGGCTTGCGCCCGTCACTGGTCGCCAGCCTTGCCGCCGCGCTTGCCTATAACTTCTTCTTCCTGCCGCCGATCCACACCTTCACGATCAGCGATCCGCAAAATGTCGTCACGTTGCTGGTATTGATCTCGGTCGCCGTCGCTGCCAGCCAGTTGACCGGACGATTGCAACGCGAGGCGACGATCGGCGCGCGCACAGCCAGCGAAAATGCGGCGCTCGCTGCCTTCGGCCAGCGGCTGGCATCGGTATCCGACGAGCCGGGGACGGCAGCGGCGGTATGCGAGGAGGTCGCGCAGCTGCTCAATGTATCGACCGTCCTGTTGGCGCGCGACGATGCGACGATCGAGCTGATCGGCGCCTGTCCGCCCAATGCGATGCTTGGCCCGCTTGAAATGGCGGCGGCTGAATGGTCGTTTGACCGCGGCGAGATATCGGGGCGCGACAGCGGCACGCTTACCGCCAGTGACTGGCAATTCCATCCGCTGGAAACGGCGCTCGGCGTGCTCGGGGTGCTGGGCATTGCCCCGCACGGCAATCGCGATCCGGTGCCAGCCGACAAGCGCATCTTGTTCACCACGCTGCTGGGACAAGCGGCGCTGGCGCATGAACGGTTGAAACTGGAAGCCAACGCGCGTGAGGTCAGCGCGCTGCAAAAGCGCGATGATCTGCGCGCGACCCTGCTGTCGTCGATCGGCCATGATCTGAAAACGCCGCTGACCGCGATTGTCGCCGCCGCCGATGAACTAGCGGGCGAACACGGGGCAAGCGCTACCGCCGTCACGCTTAAGAGCGAGGCGCGGCGCCTGCGCCGGGTGTTTGACGATCTGGTCGAAATGACCCGCATCGAGGCAGGCGCGCTGGTGGTGAAGCGCGAGGCGACCGACCTTACCGACGCCGTGGCGGCCGCTGCGCAGGATTTGCGCGCCGAACTGGTCGGGCGCCCGCTGGTGTTAGATGTCCCGCCCACCTTGCCGCTGGTCGATGCCGATCCGCGCCTGCTGCACCATATCCTGATCAATCTGCTGGGCAATGCCGCCAAGTTTTCTGCGCCGGGCAGCGAGATCACGGTTCAGGCGCGGCGGTGGCCCGATCATCTGGTGCTGGCGGTGCTCGATGCAGGGCCGGGACTTCCGGTGGGCCGCGAGAGCACATTGTTCGACCGCTTCACCCGCGTCGATGGCGACGACCGGAGCGGCGGCACGGGCCTTGGCCTTGCGATCGTCAAGGGCTTTGCCGAAGCAATGGGGCTGCGCGTATCGGCCCGCAATCGTTCCGAAGGCGGATCGGCGTTCGAAGTGACATGGCCCGAAGCCAACATCCGTCGCCACCAGGAGAGCATCCCCGCATGACCGGCCGCATCCTCATCGTCGATGACGAATCCGCGATCCGGCGGCTGGTGCGCGGCGCCGTGGAGCGCGCAGGCTATACCGTCAGCGAAGCCGGCACCGCTGCAGAGGCGCTGACCTTGGCCAACCGCGAAGGTTGCGAGCTCGTCGTGCTCGACCTCGGCCTGCCTGACCGCGACGGTCTTGAACTGGTGGCCTTGCTTAAAGCGATGGACCGCGCGGTTGTCGTGCTCACCGCTCGCGACGCCACTGCGGAAAAGGTCGCCGCGCTGGATCTCGGCGCAGACGACTATGTCGTCAAACCCTTCGATACCGAAGAATTGCTCGCCCGCCTGCGCACCGCGCTGCGCCATCGCGGAACGTCCGGCGCGCCGCTCACCATCGGCACCATTACCATCGACCTTGCCGCCCGCCAGATCAGGCGCGGCGGCGAGGAAGTGCGCCTCACCCGCAAGGAATACGCCGTGCTCGCCGAACTCGCGCGCCATCCCGACCGCGTGCTGACCCACGCCGCGCTTCTGCGCGCGGTGTGGGGCGAGGCGCATATCGAGGATGTCGAGTACTTGCGGGTCGCCATGCGGGGCCTGCGGCTCAAGCTCGAGCAGGATCCCGCAGCGCCGGCCTTGCTGCGCAACGAACCGGGGGTTGGCTACCGTTTGATCGCCTGAATTGCGCGGCGGCGCGCGGCAGCCCTCGGGGGGTGTTTGTGGGAAAGGCGGTCCCTCGAGGGGGAAAATCCATTCTTTCCAAAAGCCGGTGGCGGAGACGGAGTCCGCCGAACTATGTACCGAATGCATCCGGATGGATCCGACAAAAATATGATAAAGCTGAATTTTATATCGAGCACCTGTGTCAGTCGTCCGAATGAGTTCGATTGTGTTCCCATAAAGCCGCGTTATTATCGGGGAATTGTTTAGGGAACGATGCGTTCGGCGGATGTTCTGATTCGTTGGGCGGAGGCGTTCCCCGAAAGGGAGTCGATGCCGCGAAAAGTTTATAACGCCCTGACGGCCATGAAGGTGAAGAACGCCGCACCCGGCCGCCATGCTGATGGAGGTGGCCTTCAGTTGCTCGTTAAGCCGAGTGGTGCGAGGTCGTGGGTGTATCGATACATGATTACCGGCAAGTCGCGCGACGTGGGTCTTGGCGCTGCGGCGGGTCTCGGATCGATCTCGCTAGCTGATGCGCGCGATCTAGCAGCTGCTCTGCGGTTGAAGGTTAAAGCGGGTGTCGATCCTCTCGCTGAGCGCGAGCGTGTGACTGCTGAGGCATTGACCGCTGCCCGCAATGCGAAGGTTGCAGGCGTGACCTTCAGGGCTGCTGCTGAGGCTTACATCAAGGCGAACAGTGAAAGCTGGCGCAATGCCAAACACAAACAGCAGTGGGAGAACACCCTTGCGACTTACGCCTATCCGGTGATCGGAGACATGCCCGTCGCAGAGGTCGACACACCTCACGTCCTTGAAATTCTCGACCCTATCTGGCGCGAGAAAACGGAGACAGCCAGCAGGCTACGCGGACGGATAGAGACTGTCCTCGATAGCGCCAAGGCGCGAGGATATCGCAAGGGTGAAAACCCAGCGCGCTGGCGAGGTCACTTGGCGCATTCCCTCCCTGCACGGACTAAGTTATCTCGCGGGCATCATAAGGCGTTGACCTATAATGCGGTGCCCGCCTTTGTGGAGCAGCTGCAAGCGCGCGACGCGGTTGCCGCGCTGGCGCTTGAGTTCACCATTATCACCGCCGCACGAACCGGCGAAGTCATTGGGGCTGAGTGGGGCGAGGTTGATCTGGTCAAGGCGCTGTGGACTGTGCCAGCCGAGCGCATGAAGGCGGGCAAAGAACACCGAGTTCCCTTACCCATACGAGCGGTAGAGATACTGGAACAATCCAAGCGGCTGGGCGGCAAATACCTGTTTCCTGGTGCGCAACGGTCCGCCAAGCTTTCCGGGATGGCTATGGCGATGCTGCTCCGCCGCATGAAGGTAGACGTCACAGTTCATGGTTTCCGCTCCGCGTTTCGTGATTGGGCTGCGGAATGTACCGCCTATTCGCACGAAGTGGCAGAGATGGCGCTGGCGCACACAATCGGCAACGCGGTTGAGCGAGCATACCGGCGCGGCGATTTGTTCGAAAAGCGGCGGCGGCTGATGAACGATTGGGCGACGTATTGCGCGACCGCCGCTCCGGCTCGCAGCGCGATAACGCCAATGAGGACTGCCCAAGTGAATTAATGGGCCGGTTGCAACCCGGCGGATTCCAACCAGTGCGTTGCGAAAGCAGGCATCAAATTTGGGCAACGGGGTGCGTGAATTGCGCCGGTGCGGCCGACTGACAGGCATCGGCTGGTCGTTCAGCCCGCGCGCCGTCGCCGCAGTTCTGACAGGCGGGGATCGGCCCGGGTCTCGGGTGCCTCGGCGAGGAGGTCGAGTATCTCCTCTATTTTGTATGGCCAGAGCGTCACGTCCTCGGCGAGGATCGCCCAGAGTAGGTCGAGCATGGCGGCAGGATGGCTCAGCGCCGGGTGATTTTCGACCTCGGAGCGGACCATGAGGCCGCGCAGCATGCCGCGGCGCACCGGCACTAGCCGCGGTAGGATCGCTTGCTTGACCTGCGGAAACAGATTTCCGCTTGCCAAGGCGAGGTCGACGAGGCGCGCCGACATTTCCGGAGTCTGCACAGAGCGGTGGTTCGGCCAGACATCGGCGAGGAACGGAACCAGGCGAACGCGCCACTTGGCTTCGGGATCCGCCGACCAATGCTCAAGATGCCACAGTATCTGTCCACGCAAATCGTCGTCGCTCTCCACAAGGATCTCGCGCAGCTCTGCGCTGGTGACGAGCTGCTCGGGCGGATCGGCATCGGGATCGCCGCCCCAGCCGATCAGCAGGAAGCCGCCGATAACATTAGCTTCGGCGCGTCGCCGCATAGGTGACATGGCTCGTGCAAGAAGTCCCGGCTTTAGGCGCTCATAAAGCGCCCGGCTCGGCGCCCGGGCCGCCCAGAGTATGCCGTCCCACAGCGCGTCGCTGTCATCGCCCTCGTCGTCCAACACCGTAAGCAGATTTGCATTGGTCCAGTCGGGGGTAATCGCGAACAGCCAGTTGATCTGAGACCCTAGCATTACGAGCGCGTGGCGGCGCATGTCGCCAGGTAGCGCGAGCAGCTGCTCATGACGGCGCGTCCAGTGTTCGGGGAAGCCTTGGCCGAGCGCGCGGCCTTGGGTTGAAGGGTCCTTCATGAGCAGGCTGGCCAGCTTGCCGACGGGCGCGTTCAGCGCGTCGTTCGCCCAACTGCTATCGACACGGCGCTTGCGGTCATCGTTGCGCAGCGGCAGCGCGACCATCAGTGGGTCCCATAGGCGCTCCAGCACCGAGGAAAGCTCACCGAAGAGCCGCTCGCCCAAACCTTGCAGCCATTCGGCGACCGGATAGGCGATGGTGCTTAGCGCATCGGGCGACAGCGTTGCGAGGCGCCCGCCGATCACCCGCGCGAGCCGCGCGGGATCGCTCTTGCGCTTCCCGGCTTGTAGGAAGGCGGACCAAAATGAGACCGGAACCTCGCCTTTGCGCGCTGCATCTGTGAGGGCCGCGAGAGCCCGGGCGGGCACCTCCTCGGCGAGGCCGTTGAACGGACGGCGTTCGACATAGTCAAAAAAGTCGGACTGGCCCGCCTGCCGCGCGCGCTCGAGGATCCCTTTGATTGGCACGTGTTGGAGCAGGCGCGGATCGGCGTCTGTGTCGATGGTGCGGACCACCGGCGCGTGCGAGTCCGCCGCTTCCTCGCCGGAGCGCTCCGACCATCCTTCTGCGATTGGGCGAAGCGAAGCCATTTCTGCCTCGACGTCAAACGAGAAGGCAATACCGTGGCGTGATAGCCAATGAAGGCGATCGAGCCGAGAATGGGCCTCGGCACGTGCCTTCCCGCCGCGCGTGCTGTCTGACCAGGGATAGGTCGTTGTGAGGATGCGCTGCTCGAAACGCGCCTGATCGTCGGACGAAAAATCGGGCCATCGGTCGCGGATCGCATAAAGAAGGTCGCGTTGCTGCTCCGAACCCCAGAAGACGTCGTCAGGTAAGCCGAGTAGCATGTCGGCTGCTTCCCCCGGCGCGGCTATCGGCGTGCTGGCCGCCCAGATGCGAAGGCGCCCGAAGATATAATGGTCATCCGCCGGCCATCGAGCGACCTCGGCGAGGGCGCTCTCAGGCGCGACCTCGGCCAGCCGCTCCATCAGTTGGAGGAACAGCGCGATCGGTCCGGTGAGACCATAGCTATCATAGGAAATCGGAGGGGCGCCGTCGTCTGGACGGGTCGTCTCCATGTAGACATGGACGTCGCCGGAAATGTCAGCTTCGAGTGAGCGGGCAAGGTCAAGGTTTTCGCGGAAGCGCGTGACCGCATACGCCAGTCGCTCGTAGGGAATGGCCATCAGCTCATACGGATGTGGATAGTCGACATCGTATGAAACAAGCGGATTGGGACGGTCGCTTTCGGTCCAGGCGAGCGGATGTGCCGCGCCAAACTTGCGGTCGACCTTCAGCCGAGGCCGGAACAGATCCGCATATTCGCGCACGGACGCTTCAGACCAACCTTCGCGCGAGACTCGCTGATTGAGCTCGAAGTAGCCCCGGTCGGGCTCAATCCGCCGATCGGACCAGCTTGCGATCAAGAAGCGCCAGCCGCGCCGGATGTCGTCGGGCCAAAGATCCTGGTCCTGGCGGAGCCGGGCTTCGATCATTTCGACGATGCGCGGGTGGAGCGGAGCGCGCCCGGCCGCCCACCACAGGGCGACCGGCTGATGGGCGACGCGGTGGAACCAGGCGCCGAGATGGCGCAGCCGGCTACTGAGCGGTCCGGTAAAGTCCGCCCAGTTGCCACAGAACTCCCCGACGCCGTACTCCTGGGCATCCTCCTGATCGAAGCGGGTTGGCGCGAAGGCGCTCCACGAACCTTCGGGCACCTTGCGGTCGCGAAATGCATCGTCATCATCGACCGGTTGCGGCGGCGTGTCGAAGTCGAGCGCCAGCCGCTCATATGGATCAATCCGCTCGCCGGAATCGCCATAGGGGTCGATCGGACCCGGCTTGTCGAAGCGCTGGCGCGGATCGAGCACGAGCAGCCATGAGGCGGGCAACGGTGTCTCGGCGATGCTGGCGCGCCGGGCGCCTTCGCGAGTCGATAGCACATGGGCGATCTGGCCGCGCACATGCGGGTCGAGCGCGGAGGGTCCTGCGGACGCCGTTTCGAGCAGCCGAGCGTACCAGCCATCGACGTCGCGCGCGCGCTCGGCCCAGGCCTCGAGGCTGTCCCAAAGGGAATCATAGCCTTCGCTATTATCGAACGGGATAGCCCGCACGCCCCGATGTTCCCAAAGCTCTGCGTCGTCGACGTTGCTGCCCGGCTGAAAGGCGAACAGCCGACTGCGATCGCCGGCGTGGAGATTGAGCGCCTCGAGCAGATACTGGACCGGCGGATCGTCGGCCCCATAGCCGACGAATACGATCTGAAAACGGGCAAGCAGCGACTGCATGAAGCGGGTCGCCCAGCCGTCCGACAAATAAGCGCGGCCGAAGTCGGCACTAGAGACGATGAACTCATCGTCTCCCGGCGCGAGATAATCGGGGTCCACGCGCCCGTGAAGATGAACGATGCCACCGAAGCCGGGGCTTCGTGGGTCGGGCAGCACCGGTGGCCCGAAGCGAGCAATCCCGGGCGCTGCGGCCTCGAACAGTAAGTCAAAATTGGTAGTGACTAGTCGGACTGTGCCGTCACGGCCGCGCGACAGGTCGATCAGAGTCCGGTGCGCGCTGAGGTCGGGATCATCCTCGGGCTTAATGGCGCGGGCGACGGCGTTTTGAACATCGCGCTGCTCGAACTCACGCTCTAGCAGGCTGAAGATGCGATCGGTGGCGATCAGTCCGCCGACGCCATCTATCGGGGTAAGCTCTTTGATACGGCGAAATAGCTTGCGGGCGAGGCTCTTGTTGCCGGCGCCGAGGAGACCGATGACGTCGCCGCCGAGCTTGAGGAAGTCGGGCAGCCCGGCGCGGTGGCGGGAGACGCCTGCGCCACAGAAGAAGATGACGTCCCCCGCGTCGCGAGCGATCAGAAGATCATCGGGGATCGACGGACCGTTGGCATGGAAGCGCATGGGCGGAGTCTAACCTCGATCGGCCGGGCTTGCATCGCCGATGGCGCCGTCGGTTACCTGCTGCGTCTGCGGCACGCGCCAGTCTTCTCCCACATAGGCGTCGAAGCCGCGCAGTACGCCGCGCGCGGTGTTCGAGACGATCTGGAGGTTCCCGTCAGCGCTCAGGACGCCATTAAAGTATGTGCCCATGGCGGCGAGCTGCAAGTCGACCACGTCGTTGACGCGGAGCGGCAATTTCTTGCCTGTCTGTCGTCCAATGCGGACCCACTCCATGTAGTAGAGAAGCGTGCACAGCGAGTAACGGAACGCGAACTGCCCCATTGTGTCGCGCAGCATTATTGGCGCGCGTCGACCGGGTTCCTGGTTCTGCAGGATGAAGCTGCCGGTTGTCTCCTTGAGAAGATTAAGGAGCTTGCGGCGGGTACCTTCCAAAACATTCTTCATGGTGCGGATCTGTGTGAGCTCGTCCTGCGTGAAATCCTTTGCCGCGGACACCAGGCCGGGTTCGAGCGCGGACACTTCTTGGGTCAGTCGCGCCATGATGAGCTGTGCACCCGCCTCGTGCTGCGCCATCTCCTCGGCGAGGCCGACCGGCGGCGGTAGCGTCAGCAGGCGACGGGATAGGTCTATCAGATAGGCCGTGGCTTCATAGTCGAACAGGACGTGGGTCTGCTCTGCAGAAGTGATGTTCTCGCCGAGGATCTCGTGAGTACGGCGTAGGGCATAGGTCTGCTGCGGATGGTATGCGACAATTTGCAACGATTCTCGGGACGTCGAAAGGGCTCTGGACTTATGCATCTCGACCAAGGTTAGGTCCGACAGCGCGATCGCATGTTCACGCGATGATTGCAGATAGGCCTTCAGCCCAGGGTGGCGCAGGGCGTTAGAGTCGGCGAGCAGCGTAATCATGCGTAAGATGGGTTCATTGCAGCGTCCCCGCAAAGCAGCCAGCTTTTCAGGTCGGCCTGAGTAAGCATCGTTGCACCCGAAGGGTTGATCTGACGACAGCATTCGGGATCAGCGGAACCTAGATCGGATGACCGATCGTGAGGCGCATAGCTGTCGCTCATGAAAACAGGTGCCGCTGAATAGCGATGAACGCGCCACGGATCTCTGGGATTGAGCCCAGCACCCGTTTGGCGTCGTTGGTCCCGCCATACCGGATCTGGAGAAAGTCGCTGATGCGGTGCGGGGCGAGTTCGTCGATCCCCTGCAGCTCGTAAGCCTGCAGGATGTAGCCGAGGAACTCACGCATCTCAGCTTCATAGCCGTCGAGGCCGGTTGCCTTCGCGCCCACTACCCGCTCCGACCGTGACAGCGGGTCGAGCGTGAAGCGGACATAGGCCAGCACGTCGAAGATGTCGCTCTTGGGCGCATCAATCAGGCGGCGCATGTCGTCCATGCGGTCGCGGTCGTAGCCCATTTCCTCGAGCCGTTGGATGAACGCCGTGCGCCGGTCGGGATCGGTCCAAATCGCGCGGAGCTCATCGGCGCTGGCGACCATGGTGCCGAGGTCGCCGAACAGCTGCTCCATGAACTCCCTCGCGGTGATCTGCCGACCATTAAACCAATAGGTCGTCTCGGCGACATAACGGATCTTGCGTTCCTTGCCGTCGGCGAGCTTCACCACCACTCTCTCGACCGGAGGCGTGGGCTCGATCGGATCGTCACCACCACCATCAGGCGGCTCGGGCGGCATTGGCGGTCGCGGGCCGGTCGACCCTTCGATCGGCTCCTCCGGCTCGCCGTCCCACGCCGGATCCTTGAAGTGCTCATAGGCCTTCACGAAGTCGTAGATCGTGAAGAAGTCCTTCCCGTCGAAGGTCCGCGTGCCCCGGCCGATGATCTGCTTAAACTCGATCATCGACTTCACCGGGCGCAGCAGCACGATGTTGCGCACGTTGCGCGCATCCACCCCGGTCGACAGCTTCTGCGACGTAGTAAGGATGGTCGGCAGCGTCTTCTCGTTGTCCTGGAACTCACGCAGGTGCTGCTCGCCCAGCTTGCCGTCGTCCGCCGTTACGCGCTCGCAGTAGTGCGGATCGGGGTTCTTCTTCACCTGGTTGATGAAGTTGCGGACCCGGGCGGCGTGATCCTGCGTCGCGCAGAACACCAACGTCTTTTGGCGCTGGTCGATCTGATCCATGAACTCGCAGACACGGCTCATCTCGCGTTCGTCGATGATAAGCTTCGTGTTGAAGTCCGCCTCGGTGTATTCCTTGTCGGGGTCGATTTCCCCGCTCACCACCTCGTCCTCGTCGCTGAAGGTGTAGGTGTCCATCGTGCTCGCCATCTGGCGCACCTTGAACGGGGTGAGGAAGCCGTCGCCGATCCCCTCCTTCAGCGCATAGGTGTAAACTGGGTCGCCGAAATAGCGGTAGGTGTCGGCGTTGACGTCGCGCTTGGGGGTAGCGGTGAGCCCCAGCTGCACGGCTGGCGCGAAGTATTCGAGGATCCCGCGCCACGTGCTTTCATCCTTCGCCCCGCCGCGGTGGCATTCGTCGATCACGATGAAGTCGAAGAAGTCCTTCTCATACCCCTCGAACCGGAACTCGTCCTCGCCGGTCATGAAGGTCTGGAAGATCGTGAAGAACACGCTCGCATTGGTGGGCACCTTGCCCTGCTTGCGGATTTCCTCGGGGCTGATGCGGCACAGGGCATCGGGCGGGAACGCGCTGAAGGCGTTGTAAGCTTGATCGGCGAGGATGTTGCGATCGGCGAGGAACAGGATGCGCGGGCGGCGGGTCGGCTCGCGGGTCAGGTTCCAACGCGACTGGAACAGCTTCCACGCGATCTGGAACGCGATCGAGGTCTTGCCGGTGCCGGTGGCAAGGGTTAGCAGGATGCGTTGCTGATCCTTGGCAATCGCCTCGAGCACAGCGGTGATGGCGTTGTGCTGGTAATAGCGCGGCTGCCACTTGCCGCCTCCGGTCTCGAACGGGATCGCGCCGAAGCGTTCGCGCCACGCATTGCCGGTCGGAAAGCAGCGCTGCCACAGCTCGTCGGGCGTCGGGAAAGGCGGGAAGATGTCCCCTTCCTTGCCCGTGTGCATGTCGACTTCATACCACTGGGCCCCGTCGGAGGCGTAGGCGAAGCGGGCTTTCAGCCGGGTCGAGTAATCTTTAGCCTGACCGACGCCAGCGCCCGCGCCCTTGCCATGGCGCTTGGCCTCCATCGTGGCGAGCTTGTGGCCGCAGTATTCGAAGACATAGTCGGCCGAGAGCGGAGCGCCGCGCTGACCGCCGGGCATGATGCGACCGGGACAGATCGCCTCCCGCCGGATATGCGCGCCCTCCACCACGCCCCAGCCGGCCGCGCGCAGGACGGGATCGATGCGGTTGGCGCGGGTGTCGGCTTCGGTCTCGTGCATCGGGTTAGGTTAGCTCCCCCGCAAAGGCTTTGTGCAACAATGACTGGCGAAGTTCATCAATGCTCTGGAGCTTGGTCCGGTATTTCGCGCGCACATTATCGACCTGATCTGAAAGCATGTTCAGGGTCTGGGCGATCTCGGCCTGCTCGTCCAATGTCGGCAAATCGATCGGATAGAATGCAAGCTTTGATGCGCTGATGTTGGCTTGATTTACACTCTTTCCCATCACTGAGCGCCCATAGTCCCTTGCGCGATCGCTATTCAGGTAGAGATTAAGGAACTCAGCATCGATCAGGGCCTCTTTTCGATGCAGCCTGATCAGATAGCCTGCGAAAATCGCCGGTTGTTCTCCCCGATAGATAGCGGTTTTGCCAACGTGGTCGACACTGTTGGTTCGATTGAACAAGATGTCACCGGGTTCAAGGCTTAGCTTGCGAATATCATCGGCGCGATCTGTGAACACTAAATCCGACCAATCCAGTCTGCCTGCTTGTAGATTGCCCATTCGCAAAACTGGCACGGACCCTGTCGGCTGCGATTTTGCAGACGTGCCGTATTCAAACCTGTCGCACACCGCCCCGATGGTGGTGCTAGGCCAGCCCTTTTCGGCACCATCAAACATCGCTTCCCGCTGCACCCGGAACAACTCCTCCGCATCCGCAAGATTGGCTTCGGCGAGGGCGCGGGCGCGGTCGAGGGCGGCGAAGGCCTGATCCAGCACCGCAACAATCCGCTTCTGCTCCTCCAGCGGGGGCAGGGATATGATTAGATTCGACAGAGCTTTATTGCTCAGGTTGAGCATTGTGGTGCCCGTTGACACTGCCTCCAACGCAGTTCGGTAGATAGGCGAGCCGAGAAGTAGTGTCAGAAATTGCGGATCGACGGCTTGCCCCGTCCGGATCACGAAGCAACCGGTTCCACAGATCCAGCCGTCTTGTGAAGGCAAAACCAAACCACAGCGCCCAATATCACCTCTGCGAGCTACAAGGATGTCGCCGGCTCGCACACGGTAACTGTTCAGCTGCTTTGCCAGAGCGTCTGCCACGGTGACCACTGGGTTATGGATTATCTGGCCATCCCTCAAGTTGATAGGATTGATGACCGGAGTGCCGTCGCGCACGTAATCGTCTTTATGCAGCAATGACCCGAAAGGCCCGGTGGAAACCGCGTCCACGCAATCGGCCAACCGACTAGTTTGCCACCGAGTATGATGGAATCCTGCGGTCACAGCATTTCCCTGATCTCTTCGAGGATATGCCGAGTCTCCTCGTCGCGGGCGAGCATGTCGGCGATGATCTGGTCGGGCGCGCGCAGCGGCGCCTCCTCGGGCGCGGTGGGGTTGCGAACCGACAAGTCCCACGTCGCCTTGTCGAGATCGTCGACGTTCACGGTCCAGCTTTTGGCGCTGTCCGCCTTGTCCGGCTGGAGCGCGACAAACTCAGCGAGGTCACCGTCGTTGAGCGCGTTGGTCTTGCCCATGGAGCGGCCCGGATCGAGCTGGTAATACCAGACCTGCCGGGTGGGCGCGCCCTTCTCGAAAAACAGAACCACCGTCTTCACGCCCGCGCCCTGGAACGTGCCGCCGGGGCAATCGAGCACGGTATGGAGGTTGCAGCTGGTCAGCAATTCCTTGCGCAGTTCGACGCTGGCGTTGTCGGTGTTGCTGAGGAAGGTGTTCTTGATCACCACCGCCCCACGCCCGCCCGCCTTCAGCTTGCGGATGAAGTGCTGCATGAAGAGGTAGGCGGTCTCCCCCGACTTGATGGGGAAGTTCTGCTGCACCTCCTTGCGCTCACCCCCGCCGAAGGGCGGGTTGGCGAGCACGATGTCGTGACGGTCGACCTGCTGGATGTCCATCACGTTCTCGGTGAGCGTGTTGGTGTGGCGGATCTGCGGCGCCTCGATCCCGTGCAGGATCATGTTCATGACGCCCAGCACGTAGGCGAGCGACTTCTTCTCCTGCCCGTAGAAGGTCTTGCGCTGGACGATGTCCCACTCGGCTGCAGAAAGGTCCGGCCGGCGCAGGTATTCGAACGCCTCGCACAGGAACCCCGCTGATCCTGCCGCACCGTCGTAGATGGTCTCGCCAATCTTGGGATCGACCACCTTGATCATGGCGCGGATGAGCGGGCGCGGGGTGTAGTATTCGCCGCCGTTGCGCCCGGCATTGCCCATGCGCTTGATGCGGGTCTCGTAAAGGTCGGACAGCTCGTGCTTGGCCTTACTGCTGCCGAAATCGAGCGTGTCGACGATGTCGATCACCTCGCGCAGGGAGTAGCCGGAGCGGAAGCGGTTGATGATCTCGTTGAAGATCTCGCCGACCTTGTATTCGATCGTATCGGGATCGTCCGCGTCGGCGCTGAAGGTCTTGAGGTAGGGGAACAGGTCGCCGTTGACGAAGTCGATCAGGTCCTGCCCGGTCATGGCGATCTGATGGTCGATCTCGCCATTGTCGCGCTTGGGCGCGGCCCAGACGTCCCAGCGGTATTCGGGATCGAGGATCGGCTGGTAATCGCGGCCTTCGAGTTCGGCCTCGTCCTCCTGGGTGGCTTCGAAATCGTCGAGGTATTTCAGGAACAGAAGCCAGCTGGTCTGCTCGGCGTAATCGAGCTCGGACGCGAGGCCCTCGTCGTTGCGCATGGCCCGGTCGATGTTGTTGAATGCATTTTCAAACATGGGTGAGGGCTACCGAGCATTTGCAACGGCGACAAGCGGTTAACGGTGTTCGATGTTGAACGGAATGGGGTTATGGTGTGTGCTGAAATCAGGCAGCGCCGTGGACAGGCTCGTCGAGAGCCACGATCCTTGACCCGCGCCGCTTGCGTCTAATGGGGGCGGCTGCGTGGCTAAGTATGGTCTAGCACAGGTGGACTTTAATTTGCTGGTTCAGATGAGCCTTGCCGGTCTGATTGACGCGCCCGAGCATCACCTTTCCAACCTTCTGAGATCGCCGCAGCCGATAGAGGCACGCACGCGGCAGGCACTGGCCGACGCATTGAGCGGACGATTGCCCGCTTCTAAGATCAAGGTAACCCAAACCAAACAAGTCGTTTTCGTTCGCCGGTTCAGAAAGCTGCGCCAGCAGATCAAAATCGGGCAGCAGGTGTCCGAGGTGATGAGAGGCCAAAGTCTGTCATATGACGATGCGGTGGAAGCTATCGCAGCGAAGTACCGCGGTGGCGAGAAGTCGGTGCAGCGTGCCTACACCCATGCGAACAAATTACAACGTTGGCTCGAAGAGTGCCGAAAGCTTCGCCTGAACCATTCGGACGCGGCTCTGGAAATGGCGTACATCTACAGCACCCTTAAGGGCATTGATGTCGCTGATGGGCTGAAGCCAACAGTCGAACATCTGGCTGAGTTGGTCTACCGTTTCGAACAAGCCGTCTCGGATGCATCAGGCTTGTGGGCAGATGTTTGAGCGCGCGGAACAGTTCAGTGCGCTTGTCACCCTAATTCCAATTTTCGCATTCGGGTGAGCCTGCCGAATAGGACCCATAGGTACGTCGCCGTTGCAGATGTAACGGAGACGAACAATGACGGATACTTCCGAAAAGTTAGCCTACAGCATCAGGGAAGCGTGTAAGGCGTCGAGCCTCTCGCGGACCACTATCTACAGTCACATTGCCGCCGGCCGATTGCGCGTCGTGCGCATCGGCGGGCGGACTGTCATCCCGGTTCAGAACTTGATGAGCTTCCTCAACGGGAGTTCTGATCAATGAGCGAGGATCACAGGTGCTTTACCAATAATCGTGATGCAGCCCTCGCACTCTTGAACGGCGGCTATCGCCTGTCACGCAAGTCCGGCGGTTTTCTTGGTCAACTGATTGTAGATCACACACCCCTCACTGCCCGGCAAAGGAAGTGGCTGGACGATATGCTTGAGGACGCAAGCCTTCCGCCGATTTCGGAGGATGAGGTAAAGTGACTAGCCGGGAGCGATCCACTGACGCCATTCATCCATTTGTGCCTCGCATGCTCGAACGCACATATGGCGTGCTTTCGCGGCCAGCTCGCATCCATGGCTGAGCGAAGGTGAGTGGAAGCTCAAATATGAAGCGGCTTTTGAAACTTCACCGCGATTCCGATTGCGGTGAAGTTTCAATTGGCGCCGCCGCCGCCCGAGTAATGGAAAATCTGAAGGTTGAGGCAACTGGCACGATCGCTGCAGTAATTACCTTACAATTAGGTGATGCAGCCAATTCTGTTCCGCACCTTGGTAGAGGAGGGGCCCGCAACAGAGCTTGTCGCGAGAGCTTCGCGCTCAAGCATGCCCAGGTCGAAAACCTCATCGCGGCGACCCGTTTTTCGTGTGAGGTTGGGTTACCTTTCAATCGGATGATCACCATTCATTGGGAGGGTGCCGGCATTCCCTTGAAAGATATGGCGAAGGCTACCGGCCAATTTCTCGACCTGATGACCAAAGTCATCAGTCGCCGCGGGGGCCACATAGCTTGGCTTTGGGTCCACGAGGGCGGCATTACTAAAGGGGGGCACTGTCACATGCTCGTGCATATTCCGTCGCACATGATCGATGTGGCGACGAAGTTTCAGAAAGGCTGGCTAAAGACAATCACTGGAAGCCCTTACCGGAAGGGCGTGATCTGCGGCAAACCCATAGGACTGCGGCGGGGTTTGGAATTGAGCAACCCTGCACTACACCGTGAGAACCTCGTTAACGTTTTGTCCTACGTCATCAAGGGAGCGTACCCTGACGTGGCCGCGGCGCTGGGCCTACCTCGCCTAGAGCCCGGAGGAAGGGTGATCGGAAGGCGCTGCAGTACGTCTCAGAACATAGGCCCAAAGGCCCGCGCTCGGCATCGAGGTCTTCTCTTGCCGTGACCTTTAGGGCTGAACGGAACCGATTTCGGCAGATGAAATGGTAATGGCCAAAATGGCGAGCAGGACCCATGCCCAGCGATTAAACCGAATTGCGCGCAGGCTACCAGTCCTTGCCATTATGATTGTGTTGGTCAGGGCAATAACAGCCTGCAGACCGATCAACGTACCAACGCCCGCTAGCCATCCATAAATCGTCCCAGCCCAAACTGCAGCCAAGATCACAGCGAACCAGTGCAGATAGTGATCTGAACGAACCCGTTCTGCGTGCACGCTGAAATCATCATCCATCCTGCGTTCTCCCCATGGCCTGCCCTCGTCACTGATTAAATGACGTCGATCTCTGTAGAGTATACTCCGTTGTGAAATACACAACACGTGCCAGCCATCTTGGGGATGGCACTGCGTCAAATCTTCGCCGATAATCTCCGCCGCGCTCGTCTCGCGGCTGGATTGTCGCAGGAAGAATTGGCCGACGCCTCCGAGGTCGACCGGACATATGTCAGCGCGTTGGAACGGTCCCGCTATGCGGCCTCTTTAGACGTGATGGAACGGCTTGCGACAGCTTTGAGGGTCACCCCTGCCTCGTTGCTGGAGGAGGTGGGGGACGTCTCGGCACGTGGGTCGGGTAGGTAGGGGCGCGTCCTCCAACTTGTGCATGGATGGGGAGACCCACTTTGAATTGGCGCACCTCCAGCATGATCATGCTATCGTTGTTAAGGTGGTCACCACGTCCCAACTTACCCAGGACTTACCCAGTGAAACGGATCCCTGAGGCAATCAAAAAACGGATCGTGGAGCACCTCGCGTGCTTCCACACACCGCCTGATGTGGTGCGTCTCATCGACGAGGAGTTCGACGTCACCCTGACACCGCGGCACGTGCGGGCTTACGATCCTGCCTCGTTCCAGTTCGCCGCATCCTATCGCTGGCTCGAGTATCACGCAGCCGTTCGCCGGCGCTATCAGGATGAGATCGGTGAGATCGCGATCGCTCACAGGGCCTACCGGCTGGATCAGCTGCAGGCCACAATCGACGCTGCCAAAGAGGTCTTGCACAAGGGCGGCGACGGCTGGCTTGAGGCGTCGGAACAGATCCGCAAGGCGGTCGAGACCGCGGCCAAGGAGGTCGGCGACTTCTACGTGCGGCATCCCGGCAGGACGTCCTGAGGCTGCTTGCCAAATCGGTAATCTGTGATAGTCTTTGAATTGTCGAGGCGATGCTTTGACGTTCCCCGAAAATGGAACCGCGAAATGTGAACCCGAGCCTTTGGCTCTGCTGGGTTCACGACCAGCGGCGCGAAGGCCCGGCGTCTTATGGAGACTGCCGATGCACCCCCCTGCGCACAGCCAATTCTCACCCTGGCACGCGCCTCCTGATGATCACCCTTCCAGTGGCAAACGCCACGTCTCCGACACCTCGATCAGCGTCGAGGACATGGCCTTCCACCAGAAGCGCTGCGCCGAGAGCGACATCAGGGAGCTGATCTCGCAGTGCCGTGATCGCTATTGCTTCGCGCACGAGTTGCTTAAGCCTCATGCCATCCTGCCCGATCGCCTGTTCGATCGGGACATGCTGGACCTCGGGCTTTTCTATCTGCCCTGGTCGGCGTTCTGCTCGGCCTACCGCAAGTTCCTGTTCGATCCGCAGATGTGCCTGCTCGAAGACCAGCGGACCCGTGAGATCAGGCGCTGGCGGGTGTTCGTGGAAGCTGAGTGCTTCGCCCGCTTCACCAAGGATCCCGACTGGGTCCGCGCTGTGCTCGAAACCGCGAACCTGATCCCGGAACGCGGTCCAAACCGCGACACCTTCGTCGGTGACCTGTTCGACGACATCATCCAAGACGTAAAAGAAAGGAATGAATATGACCACGATGATCAAGACTGACGCTGCCAGGCTGTTGGAGGCTGCCAGCTTTGCCGCCTTCAAACACCGCGATCAGCGCCGAAAGGATGTCGATGCGACCCCATACATCAACCACCCGCTCGACGTGGCGCGCATCCTTACCGAAGGGGGGGTGGAGGACGTCGAGGTTCTAATGGCCGGCATCCTCCACGACACAATTGAGGACACCCAGACCACGGCCGAAGAATTGACTGAGCGCTTCGGTGAACGGGTCTGCAGGCTGGTGCTGGAGGTGACCGACGACAAAAGCCTCGAGAAGCTGGAGCGCAAGCGGCTCCAAGTGGTAAAGGCGCCGACCAAGTCAGATGGGGCCAAGATGGTCAAGATTGCTGATAAGATCGCAAACCTTCGCGACTTCAACTCCCCGCCGGTTGGTTGGAGCGAGGCGCGGATAGGTGCCTACATCCAGTTTTCCGAAATGGTCGCGCGGGGGTGCGTGGGAGCCAACGAGGTGCTGGATCGGCTCATCCGTGAATGCCTCGACGGGTTCTCAATCGCTGCAGAATTGTCTGTAGACGAAGCAATCTGAGGTGAACCCGTGTAAGCTGACCGTCCCCTATCCGGCGCGCACTGTGCAGCCGCGAACGACTGGAAGTGGACGGATTCCTGTCTTTAATCGTGGCCGGGCATGCGGGTGCTACGAGGATCGACTGCTCCCATTGCTGAACGATAAATCCGTTGAGGTCATGCAGCGCACCACTTGCGGCGTTTCGGCCACCGGCTGGCGAGGCCTTCGCGGATCAACTGCTCTGACACGCTGCCAAAGCGCGCTAAGGTCCTGCCATAGCGATCAGTCCCGGTTCGCTCGATATGCAAAGGATGGGCGTTGAGCAGCACGACAAGCCGCGCCTGCGCTTTCCTCGCCAGCACACGCTCTGCCTCGCATCGGCCATTCAATTCTGGCGCGTCGATCTCGGCGACACGGATCTTCTCGCCCGCGATCCAGACAGTGTCCCCGTCGACCACGCAATGGTGGCGAGGGCCTGAGGACGGGCAAACGGCTAGGGCGGCGGCCAGGGCGGCAGAGAGCATCCCGCGCTTCTAGCTGCGCTTGGGGTTTTTGACCTCATCCAATTTCGGATCGCAAGTATGATGGATTTAGCGCGCTAGCCGCCTTTACCTCGCTGGGCGGGAGGGTCGCCGATCGAGAAACGCATGATCGATGCGATCTGCTCTAGCGACCTGTGCGACGGATCGCGTTGCGCATGGTCGGCGTAGGGATCTTCCATTTCGCGGAGCCGCAGCCCAAGGCTCAAGAGCCTCACGCCTGCTAGGCCTATCTGCTGACTGATGAAGTCAATCTCGCGGACGCATAGGGCCCCAGCCGGCGGATTGCCGCGACTTGGTTTCTTCAACCGAGTTGTCGGCTTTCCGGGCAGGACAGCATATCTACGCCCTTCGTCAGCCCGCATGAAAATCATTGTTGTGCTGTGGGCGAGTTTGTTTCGGCTCACTGCCCGCTCTTGGATGTATTGCTGCAGGCTTCCCCATTCATCGGCAAACTCGGTGAAATGAGGCGCAAAAGCGAACGTCTGATCAGCAAAGGCCAGTTTCGAGCGAAAGTTTTCGATCGCCATGTAGCCCGCGGCAAGGGCGCTTCGATCCTTCGCCCCAAATGACTGCGCTGCGACATCGAACAGCCCGTCTTCGACGAACGACCATCGCGTGATGGCCTGGCCGATCAGGTAATAGAATGCTGCGCCTTCTTCTCCGATCGTGATTGTAGGTTTCTTGGCCATGCTGCGAGACATCGCACAGTACAGTGCACGTCGCAATTCAGGGGCTTACGATCCCCGTGGAAGGGCGAGCGGCACATCGGGGAACGCCTCAAGGAACGTGCCGGCGTCGGCAAGCGAGAGAAAGTAAACGGCCATCGCGCTGCCGCCGATCATGCGGGCGCTGTGGACTGCATGGCAGTTGCCGGGCAGGTTGTCCCTCAGCCAAGCGTGCATTGCATCGAGACGCTTGCCGAGGCCTTCCGACGGCACTGCGATTTTGACCCTGATAGGGAAGGCCTCGTCGTCGCGCTTGGCGGCTGGCGTGGTGCGGCGGTTCATGTGCGCAAAATAGCACGAATATATGCGCGCCGGAAGCGACGGCGAGGCGATCGAATGTTTGGTAGCTGTCCGGCAGGTTTCAGGCTCTGGGGGGTGGGGGCCGTATGTCCGGAACTGGGTGGGAAGCTGACATTCACCCCGAGTTCAGTGCCTGAGGCCGCTTGGACAGCTTTTCGGCGCTGCGAGGTCGGCCATGGATACGAATCAGTCTGCTGCCCTAAGTAAAGTGCCAGCGATTACGTTGGGCTTCTGGATCATTAAGATCCTTGCAACGACCTTTGGCGAAACCGCCGGCGACACCGTGAGTATGAGCTGGCTGGGGGAAACGACCGCCACGGCCGGCCAAGGTGGCCTGAACGGCTATCTTGTCGGAACCGCGATCTTCCTGAGCCTGCTCGTGGTGCTGGTAACGGCGCAGATCCACGCGCAAAGCTTCCATCCCTTGCTTTATTGGACGACGATCATCGCGTCCACGACAGCGGGCACCACGATGGCCGACTTTGCGACCCGCTCGGTCGGCATAGGTTATCCGGGTGGTTCCTTGCTGCTATTTGCCATGGTGCTGGCGAGCCTGTGGATCTGGTATCGGGCGATGGGCTCGATCGATGTTGCCGATATTCACGCGCCGAGGGCAGAAGTGTTTTACTGGGTGACGATAACCATGTCGCAGACCCTGGGCACGGCGCTGGGCGATTGGATTGCCGATGGCCCGCTCGGCTATCTTGGCGCCGCCGCCGTGTTCGGGTCAGCGCTGGGCATTCTGGCCCTGCTTTACTGGCAAACCGCGATCAGCAGGGTGGGGCTGTTCTGGGCGGCATTCATCCTGACCCGCCCGCTCGGCGCAACCGTGGGCGATTTTCTTGACAAGCCGGTGGCCAGTGGCGGTCTTGAACTAAGCCGCCCGATCGCCTCGGCCGTTCTCATTGCAGCGATCATCTTGCTAGTTGTTCTCGTCCCGCAGCGGAGTTCGGTCGGCAAAGCTGACGGCTCTGGCCAAACGCCAGCTTAGGGTGTGCCGCCCGGCAGCGCGGCCTGACCGGGGACCGCCGGTCCTTCGCGCTGGTGCACGCAACTTTGGTTAAACCGTTATGTGGACGCCGAAGCCCGGGCGGGACGCGATGGCGGCCTTGCCGGAATGCGCCGCAACGATGGCAGCGACCATCGCCAGCCCGAGCCCATGCCCTGGTGTTGACCGGCTGCGGTCGACACGCGCAAACCGATTGAACAGCTCGGGAGCCTCATCCTCCCCCACGCCAGGACCATCGTCGGTTATACTCAGGCGTATACGGTCATCGGCCTGGACGAGGTCGATGCGCACAGAGGTTCCTTGGGGCGTGTGCTGAACGGCGTTGTCGAGGAGGTTGGTGAGCATCTGTTGTAGCAGCCGGCGGTCTCCCGGCAGGGTCACGCGAGGGGTAATGCTGACCACAAGACGGTGGCCGCTGCTCTCCATTGACGGTCGGAACGCCTCCGCCACATCGGCCACCACCGCGCTGAGATCCACCGCCTGGAAGTGTGCACGGGCGGCCATGCCTTCGACCTCCGCAATCCGCAGCAGGGCGGAAAAGACCTCCAGCAGCTCACCTGCTTCCCCGGCGGCAGCCTCGATGGCCTCGCGTTGCAGCACGGCGTCGTGCTCGCGCAGAGCCTCGTCGAGACGGTTTTGCAACCGTGTCAGCGGCGTGCGAAGGTCGTGGGCGACATCGCTTGAGACCTGACGCAGGTTCTCCATTAGGCCGGCGATCCGGTCGAGCATCTGGTTAAGCGTCGTGGCCACACCGTCAAACTCGTCCCCGCTTCCGGTCAGGGGCACACGCCGCGACAAATCGCCGGCAATGATCGCTGCTGCCGTGTGATCGATGCGGGCGAGCCGCCGCCGAGTTACGATGCCCACCAGCCAGGCCGCACCGACGCCGAGCAGCAGCATCGCGCCGAATGCCCCAAGGAAAAGGAGTATGAAACGCCTGTCCATTTCGTCGATCGCGGCACGATCGGCTGCGACCAACAGGCGGTAATCACCGGGCAGGACCGTGGTTAGCGACTGCGCGACCCGCTCCTCGCCGTTCGCGTTGTAAGGCAGCAGTTCGACATAGCCGGGCTTGGGCGGGACAATCGTATCGAGCGATCCCGCCACGGGCCTGTTATGGGCATCGACGAGCCGATAGCCGAGGCTTGCCGTGCTGCTTGCTGCCTCGCGCCGACGGATGGCGGCGGCCACACCCTCATGCCCGTCCTGCCCTTCATCGATCAGCGCCTGCGTCTCGATGGCGATGCGGTGATCGAGTTGCAGTTCGAGTGCCTCATGGGTGGTTTCGAACGCCACAGCGCCGATCACCAGCGTTGCGAGCGCAAAGCCCACAGCGACGGCAGCCACCAGACCGAAAGTGCCGCGCCACCAGCGCTTCATCCGCCGTCCCGGATGAGATAGCCCGCGCCGCGCACGGTTTTGATCGGGTCGCTGTCGAACCCGGCATTGAGCTTGGAGCGCAAACGGCTGAGATGGGTCTCGACGATGTTGGTTTTGGGGTCGAAGTCGAAATCCCACACCCGTTCGAGCAGCATGGTGCGGGTCATGATGCGGCCCGGGTTGCGCATCAGTTCTGCCAGAAGGGTGAACTCGCGGGGCTGGAGCGCGATCTTGCGACCAGCGCGCGTCACGGTGCGGCGGTGCAGATCGAGCACGATGTCACCTGCCGTCAGCCGCGCAGGCTCCGCTGCTGCCGAAGGTCGACGCCCCAGCGCATGAAGGCGGGCCGCCAGCTCGGTAAAGGCAAAGGGCTTCACCAGATAATCATCCGCCCCGCCTTCGAGCCCTTCAACCCGGTCGGCAATCCCGCTGACGGCGGTGAGCATCAGCACCGGGGTCATGTTTCCGGCGGCGCGCAGGGCCTTGACCAAAGCGAGGCCATCCAGCCCCGGCAGCATCCGGTCGACCACCATGGCATCAAAGCCGCCATCGGTTGCATGGAACAGCCCATCGCGCCCGTCGCCGCTGGTCACCACCTGATGGCCCAGTTCGGCCAAGCCGCGGGCGATGAACTGGTTGGTATCGGCGTCGTCCTCGACGATCAGGATTCTCATGCGATCATTCTAGCGGCTCAACGGCGCTGCGCCAGCCACCGCCAAGCGCGCGGAACAGCGCCACTTGCGCCTGTGCGACGGCGAGTTCGGACTGCGCCAGCGACAGTTCGGCCTGCGCCAGCGTGCGGTCGGCATCGATCCGCAGCAGCGGTGCCGCATCGCCAAGCCGGACGCGAGCCTCGGCGCGGAGGGCGTAAAGGCGTCCCTCTTCGCGTGCCTCGGTCAGCGCCCGGTTGCGGCGCGCTTCGCCATCATAGGCCGCAAGCGCTGTCTCGACATCACGTAGCGCGCGGAGGACCGCGACATCCCATCCGGCCAGCGCTGCCCGCTCGGTCGCCTCGGCCTGGTCGATCCGCGCGCGGGCCGGGGCCTGATTGGGGAAAGCCCAACTCACCAGCGGTGAACCCGTTGCAACCAGCCCCCCGCTCAACAGGCCCAGCGCCCCGCCAAGGTTGATGCGGGGGTAGAGATCGGCACGTGCCACGCCGATCCGTGCGGTGGCGGCAGCAAGGCGGCGTTCGGCCTCACGGATGTCAGGGCGCCGCAGCAGCAGCGCGGTTCCATCGCCGACCGGAGCCGCAGTGCGCAGTTTCGGCGGTGCGTTGCAGGTCACGGGATTGCTGCGTGCTTCTCCTGCCGGACGACCTGCGAGCGTGGCCAGGCGATAGCGCGCATTGGCCCGCGCGGCTTCCAGCGGTGCGATGGTCGCCTTGGTCGCCGCGACAAGGTTGGCGGCCTGCGAGACTTCCAGCGGGGATACCTCGCCTGCTGCCAGCTGGCTTCGGGTGATTGTCAGCGCGCGGTCCTGAAGCGCGACCTGCTCTTGCACGACTGCAAGGCTGCGGGTGGCACCGCACAGATCGACATAAGCCAGAACCGTATCGGCGACGACCGCGACCTTTACCCCATCAAGCGCAGCGGCCTGCGCCTCGGCATCCGCGCGGGAGGCCAGAGCACCCGAACGGAGCCGTCCGAACAGGTCCGCATCCCAGCTCGCCGTCACTGCCAAATCATAGTCGGTGGTCAGCACATTACCCGATGCGCTCGGCTGATTGGCGGGATTGTCGATGCCGAGACTGCTCTCGATCGTGGTCTGAGGCAGCCGGACGGCTTGCGCCTGACGCAGCGCCGCGCGTGCGCCATCGAGATTGGCATAGGCCACCCTGAGATCGGCATTGGCCGCAAGGCTGGCTTCGACCAGGCGGTCAAGCGCAGGATCATTATAAAGCCGCCACCAATCATCGGGCACCGGCTCGATCGAGGCAACCGGGAGGCTTGCGAACGGCCCGGCAGCGAGCGCGGGATCGATCTTGGTTGCCGCAGGCGGGGACGTGGTCGCGCAAGCGGTCACCATCAGGGCAGCGAGGGGGACAAAGCGCTTCATGCCATCGCCTCTGCCAGTTCGGGCTCGCTTGCCGGGTGTTCCTTGCCGAAGCGGGCATAGAGCGCGGGCATCAGGAACAGGTTGAGCGCAGTCGACGAGATTAGGCCGCCGAGGATGACGATCGCCATGGGATGCTCGATCTCGTGACCCGGCTTGTCGCCCGCGATCACCAGCGGCACCAGCGCAAGTCCTGCGCACATTGCGGTCATTAGGATTGGCACCAGACGTTCCTGCGCGCCGCGCAGGATCAGGGCCGAGCCGAACTCCTCGCCCTCGAACCGGCGCAGGTGATCATAGTGCGAGAGCAGCATGATCCCGTTGCGCGCCGAAATCCCGATCACCGTCACAAAGCCGACCAGCGATCCCAGCGACAGAACCCCGCCGGTGAGCGCAACCCCGATCACCCCGCCGACCAGCGCGAAGGGCAGGCTGAGGCCCACCAGCGCGGTGATCCGGGCCGAACGAAACTCCAGCCAGACGAGCAGCAGGATGCCGAAAAGGCAGACCAGGCCCACCGTCCACAGCCGCGACCGCGATTCCTTGAGCGCTGCATATTCGCCGAGAATCTCGGGATGGTAGCCGGTGGCGAAGGGCACTTCGCTCACCGCCGCCTCAACCCCGCGCGCTACGGCTCCGAGATCGGCATCACTCGCGATATTGAGCGTGACATCGAGACGGCGCTGGCCATCCTCGCGCTTAATTTCATTGGGCGCGGGCACGATCACCACATCGGCGACGTCGCGCAGGCGCACCGGCGCGCCGACCGGGGTTTGGATCATCAGATCGGCGAGCGCGTGCTGGTCGCCGCGAATGGCTGGTTCGCCCCACAAGGCGACATCGAAAGCCTTCTGGTCACGGTAAATCTCGCCCAGCTTCTCGCCCGCCACGAGGGTCTGTGCCTGCCGCCGCACCTCGCCCGGCGTCAGGCCCAACGTGACCAGATCGGCCGCGCGCGGGCGGATCTGGATCTGCGGCACCAGCACCTGCTGTTCGACCTTGAGGTCGGTTACACCGGGGATGCTGGCGACCTTGCCGCGCACCCGCTCGGCTGCGGCCCGCAGCTCGTCCTGATCGGGGCCGTAGATCCGCACCACCACGGTCGCGCCTGCGCCCGAGAGCACCTCCTTGATGCGTTCGCGCAGATAGGTGAGCACGTCGCGGTAGAGGCCGGGATAGCCGTCAACCACTTCCTTGATCCGGGCAACGCTGGCGTCGTAGTCGGCCCCATCGTCAAGGCTGATCCACAGTTCGGTGAAGTTCGGGCCGACCACCTCGTCAGCTGCCTCGGCACGCCCGATATGCGCACCGAAGTTGCGCACGCCGGGGATGGCCCGCAGCTCCTTCGAGGCGCGGATGGTGATGCGGTCCATCGCCTCGATCCCGATGCCCGGCTTCTCGACGAAGTGCATCAGGAAGTCGGTCTCGCGGAAATCAGGTAGGAACTGGTCCTTGAATCCGAGGTAGCCTACGCCGGAAAGCAGCAAGCCGCCCGCGACGATGCCCATGGCAAGCCGTGGCCGCTCGATCAGCCGAGGCAGGACGCCGAGATAGCGCTGCTTGAGCGAGGCGACAAAGCGCGTGTCGCGATGCTCCTTCATCGGTGCATTAGGGAGCAGCATCAGGCACATCGCAGGAGTCACCACCAGCGCGACCAGCAGCGAGGCGGCAATCGCCAGCACATAGGCAATCGCCAGCGGCCGGAAGAACGTCCCCGCCACCCCGCCGAGGAAGAAAATCGGTAGGAACACCAGCATTACGATCAGCGAGGCGAAAACCACCGCTGTGCGCACTTCGAGCGAGGCGGAGAGCACCACGGCAAAGGCCGAGCGCGGATTGCCCGCCTCCCGGTTCAGGCGGAGACGGCGGGCGATGTTCTCGACATCGATGATCGCATCGTCGACCACTTCGCCAAGCGCGATCACCAGTCCGGCGATGACCATTGTGTTGATCGTC
This sequence comes from uncultured Alphaproteobacteria bacterium, assembly GCA_963765775.1. Lineage (GTDB taxonomy): Bacteria > Pseudomonadota > Alphaproteobacteria > Sphingomonadales > Sphingomonadaceae > Erythrobacter. Next base: position 309,769 of record CAVXXQ010000001.1, on the reverse strand, counting down.
GCCCCGCTCCACAGCAGCACTAGGCCCGCCGCCAGCAGCGACAGCGGGATCGCCACAAGGCTGATCGTCGCCTGCCGCCAATCGCGGGTGAAGGCGAACAGCACGATCGCCACCAGCAGGCAGCCGATCATCAGCGCGCGGGTAAGATTGTCGATCGACTTCTCGATGAAGGTTGCCGGGCGGAAGATCGTAGTGTCGATCTTCACATCCTTGAGGCCGGGCCGCAGCTCTTCGACTGCTGCCTCGACATCGCGGGTCAGCTGCAATGTGTTACCCGTCGGCTGCTTTTCGACGATCAGCATGATGCCCGGACCATCGTCGATGATCGCGTTGCCGATGGGAGCGGCAAAGCCATCGGTCACCCGTGAAACATCGCCGACCCGAACTGGCGCGTCACCTGCAATTTTGATGACCGTGTTGGCGAGATCCTCGGAGGTCTGGATGGCGCTGGCCTGCTGCACCGGCAGCCGCTGGTTGGGCGTATCGACAAATCCGCCGCCGCCGACCAGCACTGCATCGCCGGTCGCTGCGCGCAGCTCGGCCAACGTGACGCCCGAGGCTTGCAGCCGATCGGGGTCGGCCAGCACCTGCAACTGCCGGTCGCGATAGCCCCACACCGCGACGTTGGCGACGCCCGGCACCGACATCAGCTTGGGGCGGATCGTCCAGCGCACGAGCTCGGACAATTGCATCTGATCGAGCTTCTTCGAGGAGATGCCGATCTTCATCGCCCGGCTCGTGGACGATAGTGGCGGCAACATGACTGGTGGGCGGGCTGCGGCAGGTAGTCGCGCCTGCACCTGCGCCACCCGCTCCTGCACCAGTTGGCGGGCACGGATCACATCGGTGCCGCGTTCGAACAGGATCGTCACCGACGACAGTCCCAGCACCGACTTCGAGCGCAGGGTAGCGAGGTCAGGAACGCCGTTGACCGCGGTTTCGATGGGCACAGTGATCAAGCTTTCGACCTCCTCGGTCGATAGCCCAGGCGCTTCGGTCTGGATCTCGACGATGGGCGGAGCGAACTCCGGGAAGACATCGAGCGGCACATCGGCGGACGCGCGCAGGCCGAGCACAACCAGCAGCGCCGCCATTGCAAGCACCAGCACGCGCTGCTTGAGCGCCGCGCGAACCAGCCAGGCCAGCATCAGTGCGCGACCCCGAACTCGGTGCCGAAGAGTTCGGCAGCGCCCGCCGTCACCACCAGCGTGCCGGGACGCAGGCCCCGCGACAGGATGGCGCGGCCGCCCTCGGTTGCTGCTACCTCAATTCGCTGGCGGACATAGGTGTCAGCCTCGGTCTTGGCATAGACCCATTCGCCCCCGTAGATGTCCCGCAGGATCGCCGATGCCGGCACTGAGAGCCCTTCGCTCGGCCCGCTGGCGAGCGGCAGGGCAACGCTGACGCGCTGGCCCACGCGGTAGGCCCGGTCACGATTGTCGAGCGCGAAATAGAGATCGACGGTGCCTGCCACTGCGTTGGCTGATGGCGGCGCATCGACCGGCCGCGCCGATCGTTTCGCGCCGTCCTGCCCAAGCGGGGAGACCAGCACCGACTGTCCCTGCCGGAGGCCGGCAAGATCGCTTCCGAACACCGGCACCCGCACCCAAACGAATCGCTGGTTGCCCAGACTCGCCATCGCTGGGCCAAGCAGGCGGCGCTGCGCTGCCGCCGCTTCGGCAGCAGCCTTGGCCGCACCGAGCGCTGCTATCGCCTCGTCACGGGCGCGAATGCTGCCCGCCTCCTCGTCGACCAGCGCAGCGGCGCGATCATAGGCGACGCGCGCCAGCGCGAACTGCGCCCGCGCCCGCGCGAGTTCGCCATCGGCGGCCACCTGCTGCGCGGCGAGTTGTTGCAGGTTGCTGGCGGAAGTGACGGGCGCCCCGCCAGCCCCCGCCGGAATGACGATCTCGCCGCTGGTCATGCGGATGGCCGACGCGGTGCCCGTCCCGATCCGCTCGGTCACAATCCCAAGCCGTTTCTGCGCTTCCGGCGTGAGCTTTAGGCGAACAAGCTCGGTCTCATGGGCGATTGCCTCGCTATGAACCGGGGGCTTTGCGGGAGCAGCCGGGTCGCTGCCGCAGGCGCTCAAGAGCATAAGGGGAATGAGAGCGATAGGGACGAGGCGGATGGTCATCCCCCTCGCTTAAAGCGCCCGCATTGGGGCAGTGTTGGCATTGCTATACAATTTCCCAATGTTCATGCGCGCCCTTCCGCGGGCCTGACGTGGCGTAACTAGGGGCGGCTATGGGGTCGTTTCCAGAACGGCGGCTCCTAGCGTAAACCTCGCCCAAGCTGCCGATCCGGTATCAGGAACGCGCCGTGCTTTCAGCAATGGCTGCAAGTGGGTGGAAACCCGCCATTTCCCAAACTGCATGTAGGTTGACCTTCGGGAGGCGCGGCCGTAGCCTTTGGATCATGAAATATCGACAGATCGGCATGGCAGTATTCCGAGTGCTATTCGGGCTGTTTTTCATCCTTTCTACGATTGCGATTGTGCTGCTTTCGGGCGGCCAGCATCCGGCGGAAGTTGATCCCGAAGCTAATCATTTCACCCAGGCTCTGAACGCATCGGGCTTCATGAACCCCGCCCTTATTGTCGCGTTTCTGATTGGTGGAGCAGCTATGCTTTTCAACCGGTCAGCGCCATTCGGGCTGATCCTTCTCGGAGCCCCGATTTTCGTCATTGCTGGCTTCCACTGGTTCCTTACCCACAGCTATGTCTGGGGAAGCATCTGGCCGATTTGGTACGTGATCTTGGTTTGGCACTACCGTGAGGTTTTCCTCCGACTATGGGAGCCAAATCCTACTGGAACAAAGTCCGCCTAGGCGTCCACATCGGGGTCGAAAGCAGAAAGGCAGCTTTTGTCTGAAAAGCCCTGATAGCTGCCGGTCCGGTTATGCGAGCGTGCCAGATTATCGGGAATAGATGGGATTGGGTGGTTTAACGCCGCGCCAGCCCCAGCAGATCCGCGACCGGGCGCATCCCCTCCATGAGCAGCGCGGCCCACTCCTCTGCAATCTCGCGTCGCCTCTCCACGTGCCCGACCCGGTTGTAGGCGGCCTCGACCTTATCCTTGGAGACGTGGGCGAGCATCGCGTCGATAACGTAGCGGTCACCAGGGCGACGCTCGTTCATCACCGTAAAAAAGGCGACACGCCAGCCATGGGGCACGTGCCGGCTATGCCAACCGCACCGGTTGTAGAGGTAGCCAATGGCGTTCTCACATAGCGGGCGGTGGGCGTGGCGCTGGCCGGGTAACGGTACTCGTGGGGTTCGCGTTCGCGGTCTTTCGATTGGCCGGGATGAATGGCAGCGCGGGCTGACGCTTCCAATCAGAACGGATAATTGATCGGCACGCCAGGCTGCCAGTGTGGGTTGTGGAGGACACCGTGCGTGTTGCCTATCGACCAGCTCGGGTATTCATAGACCTCGAACATATCTCGCCAACGCTCTGCCTTGCGAAGGAAGCCGATCCCAAACTGCGCGAGGCCAATTACGACCACCCCACAAACAGCCTCGAGGGCGCGCTCTAGGGTTGCTCTGTCCGCGCTTCCTTCTCGATCATGCTTTGCCGCGTTATACGCATCGTACCAGAGGAGGGATTGGGTTGGCGCGGCCACGTCCCAGCCGCGGAATGGAGCAATTGGGTCTAGCCAAGGATATTCCGGAAAGCTCAATGCATAATCGGAAAGGCCGAGAGCGGCCTCAAGCTTGACGTAATCTCCCGTGTTCCACCGTCGATCTCCGGGATATTCATTGGCACGCAAAATCGCCCTGCATTGCGCCTCCACCTCGGTCGCAGCCAGAAGCAGGATGTTCCGAAGCTCCGCCCCGAAGACAGCGAAATTGACTTGTATCGGCGTTACGACCTGAAAGCAGCGCCGAAGACTATCGGCCAAGATTGAGATGTGGGTGCTCGCGCTCGCCACTGCATCCAAGGGGTTGGTTCGTGGGAATGGTGTCGGGAAGTCGCCCGGGTGCTGGTGGCTTGGCCTCGCCATGCGGGGGAAGTAACGCCCCGGTGGGATATTCATCGGCTCAACGGTCCAAGCGCTGCCGTCAGTGATAGCGGCAAGCGCGGCAGCAATGGTCTCGCTCGGGTCCTGACCCTCCGCAATCTCTGCCCATGTGCCCCTATGCGCCTCAGGGTTCACAATTCCGAGCGTTCTCGCATGGGCATCTTCGACAATCCAAACTCTGGGCGGCATTTGCATACCCTCGGGAGTGTGAGCTCCGAAGGCTTGACCATCAGCGGTCGGAAGTTCCCAATACCCGCGCGGCCGAGGCGCGCCGAGATCAGTTGCCAAGCTAATCTGCATATCGCCCCCACGCATTTACGTCGCTGAACCCTATTCGAACAATTGCGCTAATGCCACAGCAAGCGCCCGATCCATCGGGGAACAGATTAGGGAACAGGGGATCCCCGAAGGGGAATATCTAATATTTTCAAAGGCCGGTGGCGGAGACGGAGGGATTCGAACCCTCGGTACCCGGATAGGGTACGGTTCCTTAGCAGGGAACTGGTTTCAGCCACTCACCCACGTCTCCGGGCACATCGCTTGGCTGTGAGGGCGGCGCTATAGATGGCCCTTTGGCCAGCGGCAAGGTGCGAAGACAAAAAAGCCGTATCCCCCGTCAGCGCCTTGGGCGTGGGCACTTCGCGGGGGTCCCGGTTCGGCAGGCGTTCAGCCTCATGGGGTTAGCCCTGCCACGGCTCGTCGCGATTCCGATTCGCTCCAGCGACGAGTGGTTGCGGCATGCGGCGGATAGGATTCTCCTCGGCCGCGCAACATGACGGGGTAGACACGTGCTGCGAAAGGCTGACAGATGATTGGGATCACCGCGCGAGTTCCGGAATTCCGCCGCCGTGCTGCGGGGGTGCTTCTTGGAGCCTTTGCCGCGCTCGCGCTCACCGGTGCCCCTGTGGCCGCGCAGGATCTCGAAAAGGTCGATCCCGATGCTGCGATGACGGAACAGGGGATCGACGGCGATCTGGCAAACCCCGCCACATCGGATTCCGCTCCTGCCCCGGCTGATGCGGTCGGCAACTGGAGCGACATTCCCCCCGCTCCGGTCGATACCGCGCCGCCGGCAGACATCAACACCATTCCTCCGGCCACCCCCGAAGCGGCGTCCGAAACCTATGGCGAAGACGACCTGATCGGCGCGGCAGAAGGCGTGTTCGGCAAGGGTGCCGAAGGGCTGGCCAAGATGATCGAGGATCTGCTGAAGAAGCAGGGCCGCCCCAATGCCTACATCGTCGGGCGCGAAGCGGGCGGGGCGTTCATCGTCGGCGCGCGCTATGGTTCAGGCACGCTCCACCACAAGGTCGAGGGTGACAAGAAGGTCTACTGGACGGGGCCGTCGGTGGGCTTCGATGTCGGCGCCAATGCCGCCAACACCTTCGTGCTGGTTTACAACCTGTATGACAGCGAGGACCTGTTCAACCGCTTCCCGGCGGGCGAGGGGCAGGCCTATTTCGTGGGCGGTCTCAACGCCAGCTACATGCGGCGCGGCGATGTGGTGCTGATCCCGATCCGGGTCGGCGCGGGGCTGCGGCTCGGGGTCAATGCGGGCTACATGAAGTTCTCGAAAGAACAGAAGTGGGTGCCTTTCTGATCGCCTAACATGGTTTAGCGTGCAAAGCCGGTTGCGATAGCGCGCCATGCACGTCATTGCGCTCAGCCATGCTTGACCAACTCAGCCCCCAGGCGCCCGATGCGCTTCTCGCCCTGATCCGCCTCCACGCGGCCGACCCGCGCGATGACAAGATCGACCTCGGCGTCGGCGTCTATCGCACGGAAGAAGGCGCGACCCCGGTGTTCGCCGCGATCAAGGCGGCCGAGCAGGTGCTGGTCGATACGCAGGCGAGCAAGTCCTACCTCGGCCCCGAAGGCGACATGGGCTTTGTCACCGCGCTGATGCCCTATATCTTCGGCGCCGCCGATCCCGCGATGGGCGGGCGCATTCAGGGCATGCAGACCCCCGGCGGCACCGGCGCAGTGCGGCTTGCGCTGGCGATGGCTGCCAAGGCCGGCGTCAAGCGCGTCCACATGGGCGTGCCGAGCTGGCCCAACCACGCGCAGATCCTCGCCGATCTCGGGCTGGAGCTTGCCCCCTTCGATCACGCCAACCCTGACGGCACGGCAAACCTTGATGCTGTGCTGGCGGCGATCAACGGCGCGGCGGTGGACGAGGCGGTGCTGCTCCACGCCTGCTGCCACAACCCGACCGGTATCGACTACACGCCAAGCGATTGGGCCGCGATCGCCGCAGCCTTCGCGGCCAGCGGCACCTTCCCGATCATCGATTCCGCCTACCAGGGCCTCGGCCACGGCATGGAGGAAGATGCCGCCGGGATGCGCGCGGTGCTCGCCGCCGTGCCCGAAGCCTTTGTCGCCTACAGCTGCGACAAGAACTTCGGCCAGTACCGTGACCGCGTCGGCGCGTTCTACGTGATGGCGAAGGAGCCTGACCAGCTCGGCACCGCATTTTCCAACGCCAACGCGCTGGCCCGCGCGGCATGGTCGATGCCGCCCGACCACGGCGGCGCGGCGGTGCGGATCATCCTCAACGATGACAGCATGACCGCCCAGTGGCTCGCCGAGCTCGACACCATGCGCGCGCGGATGCGGCAGGTGCGTGATGCACTCGCCAAGGCGGGTACGGCAGGCCGGGTCGACCTCACCCCGCTCGGCACCCAGAACGGCCTGTTTTCGATGCTGCCGATCACCAAGGAGGATGTCGCGCAGCTTCGCGAGGAGCATGGCATCTACATGGCCGCTTCGGGCCGCATCAACATCGCCGGGCTGACGCCGAGCAACCTGCCCAAGTTCATCGCTGCCCTTGCGGCGGTGGCGGGCTGAGGCAGCCAAAGTGCTCGACCGCCAGCCCGTGCTGGAGGGCGAGCATGTGCGCCTGCGCCCGCTGCGCCCCGACGACTGGGACGCGCTGTTCGCGGTCGCCTCGGACCCGCTGATCTGGCAGCAGCACCCCTTTCATGATCGCTGGCAGGAGAGCGCGTTCCGCGCCTCCTTCGCCGATGCGCTGGCGAACCAGGGCGCGCTGCTGGCGATTGATGCCAAGACCGGCGCAGTGATCGGCTCCTCGCGTTTTCAGGAGCATGAGGAGGCCAATGGCGGCTCGGTCGTGATCGGCTGGACGTTCCTTGCCCGCTCGCACTGGGGCGGGCGCACCAACCACGAAATGAAACGGCTCATGTTGGCCCACGCGCTGGCGAGCGTCGCGCAAGTGCGCTTCCTGGTCGGGGCCACCAACACCCGCTCGCGCCGCGCGCTGGAGCGGATCGGCGCGCATCTGACGGATCACCGCGAGGAGCGGATCATTGCGGGCGGCGCGGTGATCCCGTACCTCGCCTATGCGATCACGCGGGAGAGTTTTGCGCGCGGGCCGCTGGCAGGGTGAGCGATCCTTCAATCGCTATTCCCGTCACCCCAGCTTTCGCTGGGATGACGAACGCGGGGAGGGTCGTGATCCTCCCAATCGGCCCCCAACATCCTGCTATCCCCCGCGTTCGCTTTCGCGTAGCCTCCCGCCGACCATCTCACACCCGGAGCCTATCATCGAAAAGCGTCTGATCTATCGCTCGCAGCCGTTCGGCTTTGACCGCTCCATGCTGGCCGGCATCCTGTCAGCCGCGCGGCGCAACAATCCGGCGCTTGGCATCACCGGGGCGCTGATCTGCCGGCATGATCTCTATCTCCAGCTGATCGAAGGCCCGGCCGAGGCGATCGACACGCTTTACGCGCGCATCTGCGAGGATGATCGCCACGCCAATGTCGAACTGCTGCTCACCGAAGACATGGGCGAGCGGTTGTTTCCCAACTGGGCGATGCTCGACGATCAATCGCCCTCGCTGTTCTGGTCGGCGACGGATGTCGCAGCAGGCGCGCTCGAGGCGTCGAGCCCGGAAGAACTGCGCGCGCCGTTCCTGCGGCTGAGCGAGGCCAACCCGGGCGGCTGATTACTTCGCCGCCAGGCTCTGCATCCGCTTGAGATAGCGCGCCAGCACGTCGATCTCGAGATTGACGTGGTGGCCTTCCGCCAGTTGGCCCAGTGTCGTCACAGACGCGGTGTGCGGGATGATGTTGAGCAGGAAGTCGCAGGTGCCGTCGGGCCGGTCGCGCACGTCGTTGACGGTCAGCGACACGCCGTTGACGGTGATCGAGCCTTTTTCCGCGATGAAGGGCGACATTTCGGCCCGTGCGCGGATGGCGATTTGCCAGCTGTCACCGTCGCGCGCGACCTTCACCACATCGCCCACCGAATCCACGTGGCCGGTGACGATGTGCCCGCCCAGCTCGTCACCGAGGCGGAGCGATGGCTCGAGGTTCAGCGCCGCGCCTTGTGCCCACATGCCGGGGACGGTGCGGCTGACGGATTCGCCCGACAGGTCGACATCGAACCATGCATCGCCCGCCGTGCCGCCGCGCTCGACCACGGTCAGGCACACACCCGAGCACGCGATCGACGCGCCGATATCGATGCGCGCCGGGTCGAGCGGGGCGGTGATGCGCAGGCGCAGGTCGCCGCGTTGCTCGGCGGCGGCGATGGTGCCGATGGCGGTGACGATGCCGGTGAACATGCTTGGCGGTTCCTTCAGGTGCTTCGGGTGCGCAGATAGGACGCGAAGCTGTCGCTGCCAAGCTGGCGGCGCTCCGCGATGTGCCAACGGCCATGCGCCTCGGCGAGGTTGGTGAGGCCCAGCGCGCCCAATGCAGGGCGGCCGCCGCCGATCAGGATCGGGGCGGTGTAGAGGTGGAGCTCGTCGACCAGATCAGCCGCGAGGAACGCGGCGGCGGTCGCCGCGCCGCCCTCGACATAGAGGTATTGCACCCCGTCGAGGCTGGCGATGGCTTCGGGCGAGGGCAGGGCGGTCACGCCCTCGGGCGCCGCACCGCGCGTCAGCAATACCCGCTGCGGCGAGCGGGCTTCGAGCCCCGGCAGGCGCACGTCGAGCCGTGGCTGGTCGGAGCGCCACGTGCCGCCGCCCACCAGAATGGCGTCGTTCTGCGCGCGGTGAGCGTGCACGTGGGTGCGGGCGGCTTTTCCCGTGATCCACTGGCTGCTCCCGTCGGCGAGCGCGATGCAGCCGTCGAGCGAGGTCGCCAGCTTGAGCGTCACCCACGGGCGGCCATGCCGCTGGCGAGTGAGGAAGCCTGCAAGGCTGGCGGCGGATGGCGCGTCATCGAGCAGGCTCACCGCGATCCCCGCTGCCTCCAGCCGCGCAATTCCTGCGCCTGCCGTGCGTGGATCAGGGTCGCGCTGGCCGATCACCACGCGGGCGGGGCGGGCGGCGCAGATCAGGTCAGCGCAGGCAGGGCCGCGTTCGGATTGGTGCGCGCAGGGTTCGAGGGTGACGTAGAGCGTCGCACCGGAGAGCACCTCGGGCGCGAGGCCTGCCAAAGCGACAGCCTCGGCATGAGGGCGTCCGCCTGCCTGCGTCCAGCCGCGTCCCACCACGCGGCCTTCATGGACCACGATGGCAGCAACGCCGGGGTTGGGGCAGGACAGCGGGCGCGCGCGAAAGGAAAGCCGCGCGGCGGCGGCCATCCAGTCGCGGTCGGCGGGGAGCGCGCTGGTCGCTATTGTCCGGCGCTTTCGGTCTCAGGCTGATCCGCCTTAACAGCGGTGTCGGTGCGCTTCTTTGCAGCGGCTTCCTCGGCGGCGCGTTCGGCATTGGCCTTGCGCTCCATCTCGTCGACATCCATGCCTGCGGCTGCGCCCAGCGCCTTGTAGATCCTACGCTTTTCGCCCGCGATCCGAGCTTCCTCGGCATCGCGCAGGTCCTTGATGTCCTGATTGGCGCGGTTCTCGGCCTGGATCTCGGCATCGCTGCGCCCGTCAGCCAGCGTGCTGATATAGGTGATCTTCGGCCGCTCGGGCGGGGCGTAATATTCCTGCTCCAGCGCCCAGCCGAGGATCACCCCAGCCGGCACCAACGACACCGCCAGAAACAGCCAGCGATAGGAGCGCGGCCGCCGCAGTTCGTTCCACAGATCGGCAAAGCCGGGCGCGGGATTGAAGCGCGAGTTGGCCAGCGAAGGGCGGGACGACGGGCGCGACGGGGGACGGGACGACGGGCGGGGCGAAGTGCGGGGCATGCGCGCCAATATAGGCGCGTGCCCGCCGAACGCCAGATGCTTGAGGTCAGCCGAAGCTCGTATAGAGCCTGCGCCCGTGCTCCTTGAGCCAGCGGTCGGCCGCCACGATCTCGCCTTCGAAGATCCCGGCGAGCAAGGCGTGGAAGGCGGGCGAGTGGTCGAAGTGGACCAGATGCGCGACCTCATGCGCGACCACCGAACGCCGCACGAAATCAGGGGCCTGCACCAGCCGCCAGTTGATGCGGATGCGGTTCATGTCCGAGCATGAGCCCCAGCGCCGCTGCGCGCGGGTGAGCGCAACCGGCACCGGATCGAGCCCCGCCGCCTCGCAATAATCGCGCATATCCGCCTCGGCGAGCCTGAGCGCCTCGCCCTCCAGCCAGCGCTTCAGCCGCGTTTCGAGGCCGTTCTCCGGCCCGCCGATCCTGAGCGTATCGCTTTCGACCACCGGTCGGCGGGGGTTGCGGGGCTCCCAATGGAGCTGCAGGGCCTCGCCCCGGTAACGCACCTCGCCGCCCGGCAGGGGCGCGGCGCGCTTGGGCATCTTGGCGAGCTGGTCGGCAAGCCACTGGGTGCGCGCATGGGCAAAGGCAATCGCCTCGCGCCCCTCGGCCCAGGCGGGCAGTGTGATGCGCACCTCCGACCCGTCCGGCGCGAGCCGCAGCGTGAGCCGCCGCGCGCTGCGCAGCCGCTTCAGCACAATCGGCACGCGCTTGCCGCCAAGGTCGATCTCCGGGTCGAGCGGTTTCTTGACCGAGGCGCCGCGCAGCCAGTCGATCATGCCCCGCCCTCGCCTTTCGGGGCATCCCAGTCGCGCCGGGCCTCGGGCCATTCGGTGATGTGATGCTCGATGGGTCCTGCATCCACCTCGTTGATTACCCGGCCCACGATCGAAACGCCGGCGCGCCGCACTGTGTCGCGGTCGCCTGAGATGAGGTAGTGCCAGCCCGGCAGCCCGCGCCCTTCGTTGCGCAAGCGGTAGGCGCAGGTCTTGGGCAGCCAGCTCACCTGCTCGACGATCCGCAGGGTCAGGCGCAGGCAATCGGGGACGAAGGCCTTGCGGTTGCGATAGTCGCTGCACTGCGCGGTCTTGGTGTCGAGCAGGCGGCACCCGATGTTGGTGTCGATCACCTCGCCGGTGTCCTCGTCCTCCAGCTTGTGCAGGCAGCAGCGGCCGCAGCCGTCGCACAGCGCCTCCCATTCGGGCCGGGTGAGCTCGCCCAAGGGCAGCTCCCAGAAGCGGTCCCTCAGTTCACCCATCGCTCGAGTTCCGTCGCCACCGCCTCTGCGCCCTGATCAGTGGGCAGCGTGGCGATTGGTTCGCCCGCCGGGCCGAACAGGTAGGCGATGGTGGAATGCTGCATCTGGTAACTGCCGTTGGCCTCAGGCGCATCCTTGGAATAGAAGACCTTGAAGGTCTTTGCCGTGGCCGCGATCTGCTCGGGCGTGCCGGTCAGGCCCACCATGTCGGGCGAGAAGGCCGCCGCGAATTCGCCCACCACGGCCGGCGTGTCACGCTCGGGATCGATGGATATGAAGATCGGCACCACCTTGGCGGCAAGCTCCGCGTCCTTGCCCTTCAAAATCTTCAGCCCCTGCGCCACGCGCTGCATGTCGGTCGGGCAGATGTCGGGGCAGAAGGTGAAGCCGAAATAGACGATCCGGTACTTGCCCGCAAAATCGCCCCACCGCACCGTCTGGCCCTTGCTGCCCGTCAGCGTGAAGTCCCCGCCGATCGACGCGCCCGCCAGCGGCGGCTCCTGCTGGGGAGCGCCCGCGCCGCACGCAGTGAGTGTGGCGGCAAGCGCCAGCGCAGCCGCGAATGCGACGAGATAGGCGGCGAAAGGCTTGTTGTTGCGGTTCATGCTCTGCTAACTGGCTGCTTGCGAATGACGGGAAGCTTGCCCCGCGCCCCGCGACACACCAGATGTGTGACAGGTAATGCGAAAGGATCAAACCTTGGTTCCCGATGTTTTGCGCAAGTTAGGGCTTCGCAGCGCGATTGCCAGTGCTGCCGTGCTGGCCTTCACCGTTCCGGCGGCCGCGCAGTTCCAGTCCGAAGGCTACCAGTTCCTCGAAGCCGTGAAGGACCGCGAGGGCGAAAAGGCCACCGACATGCTGGCCAAGAATGGCTCGCAGGTCGTCAACACCCGCGACATCTCCAACGGCGACACCGGCCTGCACATCGTCGTCGCGCGCAGCGATGCGCTGTGGATCCGCTTCCTGCTCCAGCGCGGCGCCGATCCGAATGTCCGCAACAAAAAAGGCGTCACCCCGCTGCAGCTGGCCACCGCGCTCGGCTTTAACGAAGGTGTCGAGGCGCTGATCAAGGGCGGGGCCAACATCAACGTCGCCGACCAGACCGGCGAGACGCCGCTGATCACCGCGGTCCATTCGCGCAACGTGCCGCTGGTGCGCATGCTGCTGGAAAAGGGCGCCGACGCTGACCGCAGCGACAATTCGGGCCGATCGGCGCGCGATTACATGACGCTGATCGGGAGCAGCAACACCCTGCTCAAGATGGAATTCGAAGCGGCCGACAAGAAGCGCGCCGCTGCGGGAACCAAGCAGGACTACGGGCCTTCCTTCTGACATGAACATGACCACAGACTTTGCCGACCTGACGCTGGACGAACTGCGCATCGCGCTCGCCCCCGATATTGCGGCCTCCGCGATCTTCGACGGGTGGAACCAGACCGCGCTGGTCGCTGCTGCTGAAATGGCGGGCTGCGACGTCGACGTGGCCAAGCTTGCATTCCCGGGCGCCAAGCCGATGGACATGATCGCCGCGTGGATCGCGTCGGTGGATCAGGCGATGGAGGCCGAGTGGCCGGCCGAACGCCTCGCAACCCTCAAGATCCGCGAACGCATCCGCACACTGGTCGCCTTCCGGCTGGATGCGGTCGCGCATATTGATGAAGCCGTGCGCCGCGCGCTCGCTGTGATGGCGCAGCCGCAGAATGCGCGCCGATCGCTGAACCTTGGCTGGGGTTCGGCGGATATCATGTGGCGGCTCTCCGGCGACACCGCGACCGATTACAACCACTACACCAAGCGCGCGATCCTCGCCGGGATCTACTCGGCGAGCCTTGCGGTGTTCGTGAACGACGATAGCGAGGGCAAGGCCGACACTCACGCCTTCCTCGAACGGCGGATCGACGGGGTGATGAAGTTTGAAAAGGCCAAGGCGCAGTTGTTCGGCAAGGACCGCGAGCTGCCGAGCCTGACGCGGTTTCTGGGGCGGCTGCGCTACCCGGCGCGGTGATCGCATTATTTCTCACCGCGTCACCCCAGCGAACGCTGGGGCCTAGGGCGGCAAGCACTGCATCATGAGGCCCTAGGTCCCAGCGTTCGCTGGGATGACGCAACAGGCTGGCGCGATCTTGAGTCGGTGAAAAGCCTCAGCGCACTGGTGCGCTCAGCCCCAAGCTCCCCTATTGCCCGACTCGGATTCGCAGCGCATCCTCGCGCGCAGGATCAAGACATTGACGGGAAGGTATTTCGATGGCGGGTTCGCTCAACAAGGTCATGCTGATCGGCAATCTGGGCGCGGACCCGGAAATCCGCAGCTTCCAGAACGGCGGCAAGGTCGCCAACCTGCGCATCGCCACGTCCGAACAGTGGAAGGACAAGGCAACCGGCGAGCGCAAGGAAAAGACCGAGTGGCACACCGTCGCGATCTTCTCCGAAGGCCTCGTCAGCGTCGTGGAGCGCTACCTCAAGAAGGGCAGCAAGGTCTTTGTCGAAGGCAAGCTCCAGACCCGCAAGTGGCAGGACCAGAACGGGCAGGACCGTTACAGCACCGAAATCGTGATCCAGGGCCTCGGCGGCACGTTGACCATGCTTGATGGCGCGGCTGGCGGCGCGGGCGGCTCCGGCGGCGGCGGCGGCGGCGGAAGCTACGGCGGCGGCGGTGGTGGTGGCAGCTACGGCGGCGGTCGCTCAGGCGGCGGCGGCGGCGGCGCTTGGGATCAGAGCGGCGGCGGCTCGGGTGGCGGCGGTGCTCCGGCTGGCGGCGGCGGCTACGACGACCTCGACGACGATATTCCGTTCTGAGGGCTGCACGCGTTTCATAGGGTGGTTAAACGGGTTTAGACCCCCCTTAGACCCCTTCCAGACCCCCCTTTAGACACGTTTAGACACCCTCCAGAGCTTGTTCTGGAGGGGTGTTTCACGTGAAACATTGCCTTTTGAGGGGGCGGATCAGCCCTTTTTGAGTCCCGCCAACAGATCGGCGAGGGGGCCCAATTGCTCGCCCTCCCGCACGATCCCGGCAGCAGCCCGCACCGCATCGGCATTGGGCCCTTCGATATAGGGATCGATGGCGAGGCCCAGCGTCTGCGCCACCGCCTCGCCAAGATCGAACATGTCGCCTTCGTAGAAGATCTCGTCGCAATCATCCGCCACAAGTTCGATCTCGATGTCTTCTTCGGCGGGCATAGGCCGCTGATGTTGTTCGACAAATCTGAGGTCGATCGGCTCATCAATGGTGACGGGAAGCTCGTCGCCCGATACCGCGCAGGGCTGAAGGATCGCGGCCCGCAAGCGCCCGGTGGCGCGGATCGCGCTGGGTTTGGGCTCCAAAGCGACCTCGGCCCGCAGGCTCTCGACCGCGACGAGGCCGAACCGTTCGGCAAGGGCAGCGCGCTCGGCATCGCTCGCCTCGATCACCACGGCGCCGGCCGGCAAGGGGCGGGCCTTGACCATGCGGGTAAGTTCGGAAGGGGGGAGCAGCGGCGTCACCAGATCGCGCTCGCCTGCATCAGTTCCGCGTCGGAAAAGCGGCCCAAGCGGCTGAAAAGCTTCATCAAGCGCTCTGCCACGGCGCGCGCGCTGGCGGCCTCGTCGGTGCCTTCGGAAAAGGTCACATTGCGCGAAACCGCCGCGGTCAGCCGGTCCAGATCGCCCTCGTTGTAAGCCCCGCGATAGGCCCCGAGCCGCCCGCCAAGCACGCTCATCAGCTTGCCGATGCGCTTGCCGACAACCACGTCATTGATCCCGAATTCGCGCAGCTGGCCGTCCATGTCTTCGACGAACAGTTCCGCCAGAAGCGCGCTTTCTGCCCGAAGTTCAGAGGCTTCCAGACGCACCATCACCGCGCTCAGCACGCCGGTGATCATGTCGAAGCGCCCGGCGACCGAATCCGCCACGCGGCAATCGGTGTAATAGACGGGGTCGCGCGCCAGTTCGATCACGCGGTGCCACAGCGGACGCACGCCTTCGCGCGGGTCGGGGGCGGTGCCGAACAGGCGGGAGAGAACGGACATGGGGTCAAAAGCCTTTCGCGCTTCGGGGCAGTCTTTCGGGGTGGAAGCGTAGGTTTTCCGCCCGTCGCTTCCTACGGTAACGCACGAGGCGCGGATGCGTTCAACCGCCGTTCAACGTGGCCAAGCCACCGCTTTCCCATATGGTGCGTTGCAAGCGCGCGCCTAGCCCCTTAAAGCACCTCGCCCAAGGGACAAGCGTGCGCAGCTGCACGATGATAACGGAACGGACACGGTTTGGCGCAGATGATGAATTTCGGTTGGCGCAAGGTGCGCGGCGCGATCCTGCTCGCTGGAGCGGCGGCGCTTCTGCCTGCGTGCACGGCGATCTCCGAATCGCGCGGCTACATTGTCGACCCGCTTCTGATCGACGCGGTGCAGCCGCGCATCGATAACCAGCAGTCGGTCGAAAGCACGCTTGGCCGGCCGACCTTCACCAGCCAGTTCGGCACGCCGACCTGGTATTATGTGTCGAGCATCACCGGCCAGCGCCCCTTCAATCGCCCGCGCATCCGCACGCACAGCGTGCTGGCCGTGCAGTTCGATGCACAGGGCCGCGTTGCCAAGGTTGACCGCAGCGGTATCGAGCAGGTCACCTTCCTCGATCCCAACGGCAACAAGACCCCGACCCTGGGCCGCGAGCGCGGGTTCCTCGAAGACCTGTTCGGCAATATCGGCCAGGTCGGCGGTGCAGGCTTGGGCGGCGCTCCGTCGGGTAGCGGTCCCAACGGACAGTAATCCTGTGCTGCACGGCGCATGCTTGATCCTCGGGACAGGCGCGCCATATTCGCTGGCATGACATACGATCCTTCGGCTCATGGCCCCAACTCCCACGGCCTCGTGCAGTGGCACGGCACCACCATCATCGGCGTCCGGCGCGGCGGCACCACGGTCATCGCGGGCGACGGGCAGGTCTCGATGGGCAACACCGTCATGAAGCCCAATGCACGCAAGGTCCGACGCCTTGGTGACGGCAGCGTCATCGCAGGCTTCGCCGGCGCGACTGCCGATGCCTTCACTCTGTTCGAGCGGCTTGAGAAGAAGCTTGAGCAGTATTCCGGCCAGCTGATGCGGGCTTCGGTGGAACTCGCCAAGGACTGGCGCACCGACAAGTACCTGCGCAATCTCGAAGCGTTGATGATCGTCGCCGACAAGGACACGCTGCTGGTGCTGACCGGCAATGGCGACGTGCTGGAGCCGATCGGCGAGATCGCCGCGATCGGATCGGGCGGGAACTTCGCGCTCGCCGCGGCGCGCGCGCTGTCTGACTACGAGAGCGATGCAGAGACCATCGCGCGCAAGGCGATGGCGGTTGCGGCGGACATCTGCGTCTTCACCAACGGCAATTTGACCGTCGAGACGGTTTAGCCCTAACGCTTGGGCCTGCGCCGCGGGCGCGTAAGGGAGCGGGCGACCAGTCAAGACATGGGGGAAGCGCCGGGAGGCAAGGTCGCCGCGATCCAGCTGCTCCGGGCGCTCGCCGCACTGACAGTTGCGGCGGGGCACATCGCCTTCGCCTTTGCCGATCATCTCGGCAGCGGACTCGGCGTCGGCCGCGCGGACGGCGGCGCAGGGCAGATCGCGGTGATGCTGTTCTTTGTGGTCTCGGGCTACGTGATGGTGGTCTCATCGCGCGCCCTGTTCGGACAATCGGGCGCGCGCCGGGCGTTCTGGTCGCGCCGGGTGATCCGGATCATGCCGCCCTATTGGATCGCTACCGGGCTGCTGGCGCTGATCTTCCTCACCCTGTTCCCCCAGCCGATCGACCTGCTGCGGCTGACGCAATCTGTTCTGCTCATCCCTTACTGGCCGGCCGATGGATCGCTCCGGCCGGTGCCGTTTCTGTGGGTCGGCTGGACGCTGTTTTACGAGATGATGTTCTATGCCCTGTTCGGGCTGTTCATCGCGTGGCGGCGCGAGGCGGCGATTGCGGGGATCATGGCGGTGCTCGGCGCGATGGCGCTTGCGGGCCTGTGGGTGCCGCCTGAGAACGCGGCACTGTTTTCCGCCACGCGCCCGATTACCCTCGTCTTCGGCGCCGGGATGCTGTTGGCGCTGTGGCGCGAGCGCGGGGGCTGCGCGCCGAGGTGGCTGCGCTGGGCTATGGTGCCGGCATTGGCGGCGGCGCTATGGCTGACGCCGATGCCAATCAATCTGGGCGCGATGGGCTCCGAATATCTTGCCCGGGCAGCTCTGCCTGCGCTTCTAATCGCTTTTGCCGTCCTGTCCGGCCCGCTTGCCTTGCCCGCTGCGGCGCTGATTAACCGCGCGGGCGATGCGAGCTTTGCGGTCTATCTCCTCCACCTGCCGGTGGCGTGGTTCTGGCTGTGGTTCTGGGGCCGCCTGCCGTTCTTCGATGCAGGGCCGTGGGACTATCTGGTGAGCGGCCTTGCAGCCACCCTTGCGCTGGGCTGGCTGTTCTACAGTTGGATCGAGCGGCCGATGACGCTGGCCTTGAACCGGCGTTTCGCCGCGCCACATAGTTTGGACGAACCTGTTAGAAAGACCCCATGACGACCACCCCTCTTCCGTTTCAGGCACTGACCCCCAAGGCGATCGTTGCCGCGCTCGACGAACACATCATCGGACAGCAGGACGCCAAGCGCGCGGTCGCAGTGGCACTGCGCAACCGTTGGCGCCGCCAGCGCCTCGGCGCGGACTTGCGCGACGAGGTGACGCCCAAAAACATCCTGATGATCGGCCCGACGGGCTGCGGGAAGACCGAGATCAGCCGGCGATTGGCAAAACTCGCCGAAGCCCCGTTCATCAAGGTCGAGGCGACCAAGTTCACTGAAGTGGGCTATGTCGGCCGCGACGTCGAGCAGATCGCCCGCGACCTTGTCGAAGAAGCGATCCGGCTCGAGAAGGAACGCCGCCGCGAGAAGGTGCGCGAGGCAGCCTCCGATGCTGCGATGCAGCGGCTTCTGAACGCTCTGGTCGGGGACAACGCCTCCGAAGCCACGCGTGAGAGCTTCCGCCAGCGCATTGTCCAGAACGCGATGAACGATGTCGAAGTCGAGATCGAGGTCAGCGACACCCCTGCCGCGCCGTTCGACATGGGCAATATGGGCGGGCAGATGGGGATGATCGACCTCTCCGACATGATGGGCAAGGCGCTGGGGCGGAAGAACACCCGCCGCCAGAAGCTGCGCGTGCCCGATGCCTGGGACCGGCTGGTCGACGAGGAGGCCGACAAGCGCCTCGATCAGGATGATGTCGCCCGCGCCGCGCTTCAGAACGCCGAGACCAACGGGATCGTGTTCCTCGACGAGATCGACAAGATTGCGGTCAGCGATGTTCGCGGCGGGAGCGTCAGCCGCGAGGGCGTGCAGCGCGATCTTCTGCCGCTGATCGAAGGCACCACGGTTGCTACCAAGTACGGGCCGATGAAGACCGACCACGTGCTGTTCATCGCGAGCGGCGCGTTCCATGTCGCCAAGCCTTCGGACATGCTGCCGGAGCTTCAGGGCCGATTGCCGATCCGGGTGGAGCTGCAAGCGCTGACAGAGGCCGATTTCGTCCGCATTCTCTCCGAGACCCGCGCCAATCTTGTTGCGCAATACAAGGCGCTGCTCGGCACCGAGGACGTGACGCTCGACTTCGCCGATGATGCGGTCCCCGCGATCGCCCGCATCGCCGCGCAGGTAAACGCCACTGTCGAGAACATCGGCGCGCGGCGCTTACAAACTGTGATGGAACGGCTGCTCGAGGAAATCAGCTTCGAGGCCGAGGATCATGCGGGCGAGACGATCACCATCGATGCGGCCTATGTCGATGCGCGGCTGGCGAACCTCGCGGGCAACACCGACCTCAGCAAGTACATCCTGTAATGGTGGGTGCGCCGGTCAGCGACCTTGCGGGGATGCTGGCGGGCATGGCTCCGGCGCTGGACACGCGGGAGTGGGCCTTTACGGTGATGGACTGGAATTCGCCTTCCGATGCCTTCGCGGTCATCCGCGAAGACGAGGGCACCACCGCGATCGTGCCGCAGGAGGGCGGGGGTTTCGCCCGCATCACACTGAAGGTCCACTCCGCGCTCGATGGCGTGGGGCTGACTGCAGCGGTCTCCACCGCCCTCGCGCAGCAGGAGATCGCCTGCAACGTCGTGGCAGGGTTCCACCACGATCACCTGTTCGTTCCGTGGGAGCGGCGGAACGAGGCGCTGGATATCCTCCAGCGCCTCGCCGCTT
The DNA here is from genome assembly GCA_963765775.1 of uncultured Alphaproteobacteria bacterium. Lineage (GTDB taxonomy): Bacteria > Pseudomonadota > Alphaproteobacteria > Sphingomonadales > Sphingomonadaceae > Erythrobacter. Next base: position 290,187 of record CAVXXQ010000001.1, on the reverse strand, counting down.
CGGCCTGATCACTCGCCGAGCAGGTACGTCTTCCAGAACACCAGCTGCGCGAGGAAGGCGTAGTCTGAGTTCGCCTTCTTGGCGAAGCCGTGGCCTTCGTCTGCCGCCACAAGGTGCCACGCCTCGCCGCCCTTGGCGCGGATTGCGGCGACCATCTGGTCGGCTTCGGACTTGGGCACGCGCGGGTCGTTGGCGCCGGTGACCACGAACATCGGCTTGGTGATCTCGCTCACGCGGGTCAGCGGGCTGATCTCGGCGAGCTTGGAGCGCTGGGCGGGCACGCGCTCGTCACCATATTCCACGCGGCGCAGATCCTGCCGGTAGGGGTTGGTGTTTTCGAGGAAGCTCACGAAGTTGCTGATCGCGACCGTGCACTGGGTGGCGGTCAGCTTGTCCTTGAGCTGTACGGCGGCAGCGTAGCACATGTAGCCGCCATACGATCCGCCGGTCAGCCCCACCTTGTCCCCATCGACCGCCGGATCCTTACGAACGGCGTCGATCAGTGCGGCCATGTCCTTGACCGAATCCTCGCGCTTGAACGGCCCGTTGTCGAGGCTGACGAAGGTCTTCCCATACCCGGTCGACCCGCGCACATTGGGATAGAAGATGCCGATGCCCAGCTCATTCAGGTAGTAGTTGTTGCGGCCTTGAAAGCCCGCCGTGCTCTGGCCTTCTGGGCCGCCGTGGACCGAGACGATCAGCGGACGCTTGCCCGGGAACTTCGCCGGATCGGGCAGGTAGAGCAGCCCCGATACCTCGAGCTTGTCGAAGCTCTTGGTGGTCACGATACGCGGCTCGACATTGACGCTGGCATCAAGCCCGCCGGTCTCGCTCTGCGTCCAACGGGTAAGCTGGAGCGTTGCCGGGTCCATCGACCAGACATCGGCCGCGCTCTTGGCGCTGCTGAACGAGAAACCGATCTCGCCCCACGGCGCGTAGGACAGTCCGCCGATCTGGCCGGCGGGGAGGGCGTCGATCTTGGTCACCTTGCCAGTCGCCACATCGAGCAGCCGCAGCCGGTCGGACCCAGCCTCGTTCACCTCGTAGGCGATGGTCTTGCCGTCGGGCGAAATGTCGAAGCTGTCGACGTCCCAGGCTTCCTTTGAAAGCGGGGTGAATTTGCCCGACACCGGATCGAGACGCCCGAGGCGCTGGAAATCGGACCCTTGGTCGGCGGTCACCCACAAGGTGCCATCAGGCGCCACGCGCATCCCGCTGAAGGCAATCTCGGCCTTGGGATCGCCGATCGCGGTCATCTTGCCCGTGTTGAGATCGAGGCGGTAGAGATCGACATCCTGCACCGAGTTGTAATCAGCGAGATAGGCGGTGGCATTGTCGGGCGCAAAGCCGGTGATGGCCCATCCGCCGCCTTGGCTCTCAAGCACTATCCGCGCCGAGGCAGGATCGCGCGGGTCCATGACATAGAGGTCCGAATCCACCCCGTTGCGGCGGGTCGAACTGAAGCCGAGCAAGGCGCCGTCTTCGCTCCACGCGCCGCGCTCGTTGCGGCTCTTGCCGTCGGTGAGCAGCGTGAGACGGCCGTTCTTCAGGCTGTGGAGCTGATAGTATTCATCTCCGCCCCTGTCCTTGCTGACGACGATCACGTCACCCTTGGTGGGCGCGTAGGTGCCCGATACTGGCTCGGCCTCGAAGCTTATCTGGGTGCGCGCGCCCATCGGCTGGGCGACGCGGTGGAGCTGGTTGACGTTGCCGAAGCGGGTCGAGACCAGCACCGCGCGGGCGTTCGGGTCCCAGCCGGCAAAGCCAGCGCCGCGAGCCTCGAGATAAGGCCGCGCGCTCTCGGCCAGTGCGAGCGGGATCGGCGGCATCTCTTCGGCGGTGAGCGCGGCCGGTTTCGGCACGGTCGGGGCCGGGGCGGCAGTGGGGGCCGGGGCGGCCTGATCCTGGGCAACGGCAGGTGCTGCGGCGCTGGCAAGCAGCAAGGCAATCATGGCGGCGTGGCGCATGGGCAGTGTCTCTCTCTTGCGAAGTTTCCGTCCCCGGACGGGGCTGGCCAAGAGAGTTAACGGTCACGCGGGCATCACGCAATCCACCGCGCGCGGCGCACTATTCGGCGGCTTGCACCTCGGAGCCATCTACGATCTCACGCCGCTCGTTCGCCTGCCGTGCCCACATCTCGGCATAGAGCCCGCCGTGCTTGAGGAGCGCGGCATGGTTGCCGCTCTCCACCAGCTTGCCGTGATCGAGCACAAGGATGTTGTCGGCGTCGGCAATAGTCGACAGCCGGTGCGCGATGGCCAGCGTGGTGCGGCCCTTGGCGATGCGGCGCAGGGTGGCGAGGATTTCCTGCTCGGTTCGGGTGTCGAGCGCGCTCGTCGCCTCGTCGAGCAACAGGATCGGCGGGTTCTTCACAAGCGTGCGCGCAATCGCGACGCGTTGCTTCTCCCCGCCCGAAAGCTTCAGGCCGCGCTCGCCCACCATCGTCTGGTAGCGATTGGGCAGGCGCTCGATCAATGGGGTGAGCGCGGCATCGCGCGCGGCCTGCTCGACCATCGCCTCGTCCGCATCATGCGCGCCGTAGGCAATGTTATAGGCGAGGTTCTCGTTGAACAGCACAGAATCCTGCGGGACGATCCCGATCGCGGCGCGCACGCTTTCCTGCGTAACCAGCGCGATATCCTCGCCGCCGACCAGAATGCGGCCCGACAGCGGATCATAGAAGCGGA
>CAVXXQ010000001.1:0-280000 GCA_963765775.1 uncultured Alphaproteobacteria bacterium | reverse complement strand
AGCGGGTATAACCCATTCACAAAGTCAACAGGGCTGACCCGCAAGGGCAGCCCTTTTGGCGTCTTTGGTGCGTATGCCCCTTGGACGCGTCTTTCGGCCCCTGGCCGGAACATCGGTATCGCGGGATGGAGCAGCCCGGTAGCTCGTCAGGCTCATAACCTGAAGGTCGTTGGTTCAAATCCAACTCCCGCAACCACCGCAGTCAGCCGGAACATGGCTCTGCAACCGTCACCATTTCTGATTCGAAGCTCGTCCGGCGGCCCGGTCGATCGTCCGTCGCGGCGGCCTGCAGCTGCAGGCGGCGACTGCCTCTACGCAACAATTTACAAAAAAGTATCTTTTGCCGTGCGAAGGATCGAGTAGCTTGCGGCGTCTCTCCTTGCGTAGGGGAGAAAAAGGGGGTGCAATGTATCTTCCACATGAAAACCGGAAGTCCGCTGAAGGCGACGTCGTGTTAGACACGCGGCCTGCAACGAGTCCTGATGCTGGCACTACTATAGCCGCGTCGCCAAGTGGGCCTTCCGACCTCAATCCGAAGCAAGCAGCCAAATCGGCAACCGTCAGTGCGCTGGCGCTCGCGGTGGCAGCCTGCGGAGGTGGTGGCAGCGGCTCTGGTAGCGGCACCGGAACAGGCGGCGGGACACCCCCTCCAGTCGCGACAGTTCGACGGCCGCAAACCGACGCAGAAGCCGCGCGCTTCCTCGCTCAGGCCTCACTCTCCGTGTCGACCGCCGCGATCGCCGAGGTGCGCAGCGAAGGCTACGCGCCGTGGCTCGATCGCCAGATGAGCACGAACAACGATCAAACCGGGTCAGAATTTCTCACCGCGCGCGGTTTCGATCAGGTCACCGCCGCCCGGTTTTATGATGGCACCATCACCGGCGACTACATGATCTGGTCGCAGCTGCTTTCGGGTGGCAATTCCGTGCGCAAGCGGATCGCCCTGGCGCTGTCCGAATTCTTCGTCGTCTCGCTGACCGGGATCGACATGGTCTGGCGCGGCCCCGGCATCGCTGCCTATTGGGACATCCTCAATCGCAACGCCTTCGGCAACTATCGCGACCTGCTGCAAGACATCACGCTCAACCCCGCAATGGGCGTGTTTCTCAACACCCGCGGCAATCGCCGCGCCGATAGCAGCGGGCGCGTCCCTGACGAGAACTATGCGCGCGAGGTGATGCAGCTTTTCACCATCGGCCTGTTCGAACTCAACGCCGACGGCACGCAGAAACTCAATGGCGGCAACCCGATCGAAAGCTACACCAGTGCCGACGTGAGCGGGCTGGCACGGGTCTTCACCGGCTATGATTTCGACCTGTTCGGGCTGAGCGCGACCACCGAGGTCGGCGGAACGCGGCAGATCATCGATCCCGCATACACCCGCCGCGCGATGACAGCAGATCCGGCGCGCTGGTTGCCAGCACGGGCCACGGGGTTCCACTCGGCCGACCCGAAGACATTCCTCGGCCTGACCATCCCGGCCGGAACCAACGCTGCCGAAAGCCTGCGTCTCGCGCTCGATCACTTGTTCACCCGCGACAACGTGGGGCCGTTCTTCGCCAAGCAGATGATCCAGAGGCTGGTGACGAGCAATCCTTCGCCGGCCTATGTCGGGCGCGTTGCCGCTGTTTTCGCCAACAACGGCGCCGGTCGCAGGGGCGACCTTGCGGCCGTGTTCAAGGCGATCCTCACGGACAACGAGGCGCTCGACACAGCCAACATCACCAACCCCAATTTCGGCAAGCTGCGCGAGCCTGTGTTGCGCTACGCCCAGCTGGCGCGGACCTTCGGCGCGCGGTCCACCTCGGGCAACTGGCTGATCGGCGACCTGACCGATCCGGCGAATGCGTTGGGGCAAAGCCCGCTGCGATCGCCTTCGGTGTTCAATTTCTTCCGCCCGGGATACTTCCCGGCCAATACCGAAATTGCCAACCGCAACCTGCTTGCGCCCGAGTTCCAGCTCGTCAACGAGACGTCTGTGGCGGGATATATCAACTTCCTCGAGCGTGCTGTGGCTGGCACCCGATTTGCCGATATCCCCCTCGATTACTCGGCAGAGGTCGCAATCGCGCAGGACAGCACGCAGCTGCTCGACCGGCTCGACCTGCTGCTCACCGGCAAACAGCTCTCCGCAAGCGTGCGTGACACGATCCGCGCAGCAATGGAGGACGTGGTCCTGACCGCTGCCTCGACCAATGCCGACCGGCTGCGCCGGGTGCATATCGGTGTCACGCTGATCCTCGCATCAAGCGATTACCTCATCCAGAAATAGGCGCACGCCGCAGACGACGAAACCAAGGGGACGCGGGCATGTTTATCAGCAAAGCCATGGAAATGGAGCGGCGGGCCTTCCTGCAACGCAGCGGACAGCTGGCGATGATGGGAGCGGCCTCGTCCTATGCTCTGGGCCTGGCCGGCATCGGCGAGGCGGCGGCGTTCAGCAATGCTGGCGGCTACAAGGCGCTGGTCTGCGTGTTCCTGTATGGCGGCAACGATTACGCCAACACGCTGATCCCCTTCGATTCGACCAACTATGCGCGATACCAGACGATCCGCGGCACCACCGGGTCGGAGGCGGCGAACGGCATCGCGCTCGCCCGCGCGTCGCTTGCCAACACTGTGCTGACGCCGCCGCAGGGCCAGACCCTCACCGACAACATCACCTATGCGATCGCGCCGACCATGCCGCGCTTGAAGGGATTGTACGATCAGGGCGTGATGGCGCCGGTGCTGAATGTCGGCCCGCTGGTCGCGCCGCTGACCCGCGCCCAATATGACAACAACAGCGTGCCGCGCCCGGCCAAGCTGTTCTCGCACAATGACCAGCAATCGACCTGGCAGAGCTCGCAGCCCGAAGGCTCACAGACAGGATGGGGCGGGCGCATGGGCGATCTGGCGCTGACGTCGAACACCAATGCGATGTTCACCGCGATCAATGCGACCGGCAACGCAGTGTTCCTGAGCGGCCAGACCGCCGTGCCGTATCAGGTCTCGCCTGCGGGCGCGACGCTCTACAATCCGTTGCAGTCTGGCCGGCTGTTCAACTCCACCGCCGCCTCGCAGGCGCTTAACACGGTGCTGCGCAGCGGATCGGGCAATGTCCTTGCCGCCGACTATGCGCGGTTCAATGAACGGTCGATCCAGTACGGCAGCTTCGTCAACAACGCGATCGCCAATGCGACGCTGACCACCAGTTTCGGCACCGGCAACCGTCTCGCTGACCAATTGCGCGTTGTTGCGCGACTGATCGCCGCGCGGCAGGCTCTCGGGGTGACGCGGCAGGTGTTCCTTGTCTCGCTCGGCGGGTTTGACCACCATGACGGGCTGATCGGATCGCACGAGGCGCTGCTTGGGCAGGTCGATTTTGCGATGGACGCCTTCTACCGCGCCACGGTGGAACTCGGCGTGGCGAGCAATGTCACGAGCTTCACCGCCTCCGATTTCGGGCGGACTTTCACCTCCAACGGCGACGGGTCCGACCACGGCTGGGGCTCGCATCACTTCGTCGTCGGCGGCGGCGTGAGCGGGGGGCGCTTCTACGGACGCGCGCCGAGTGTCTCGGTGAATACCGCCGATCAGGTCGGGCAGGGGCGTCTGTTGCCTGCAGTGTCGGTCGACGAATATTCGGCGACAATGGCCAAGTGGTTCGGCGTGGCTCCGTCGGAGCTGGCTTCGGTGGCGCCCAATATCGGCCGCTTCGCGAGCCCCGATCTGGGCTTCATGCGGACCGCCTGACCGGCTGCCCGCAAAGACGCTTCAGCCCATCCGCACGGTGCGCAGGAACCCGCGCACCTGATCCCCGAGATGCGAGGCCTGCGCCTCAAGCTCGTCCGCGCTCGAGAGTACCTGCGATGCCGCTGCGCCGGTCGAAAGCGACAGCTGGCGCACGTCTTCGATATGGGCGGAAACCTTCTCGGTCCCGCGCGCGGCAAGGTCGATGCTCTGGGCCAGATCGCGGCCCGCGACCGATTGCTGATCGACCGCGGTGGCGATCGAGACGGCTGTGGATTCAAGTTCCTTGACCTGCCCGGCGATCGACCGCAGCGCCTTGACGCTGGCGCCGGTGGTGGACTGCATCGCGCGGATCTGGTCGGCGACCTTTTCGGTTGCGCGGCTGGTCTGCATCGCGAGTTCCTTGACCTCGCTGGCGACGACCGCAAAGCCGCGCCCCGCTTCGCCCCCGCGCGCCGCCTCGATCGAGGCGTTGAGGGCGAGCAGGTTGGTGCGCTGGGCAATGGTCTGGATCAGCTCGACAATCTGGCCGACCTCTTCGGCAGAGGCAGCGAGCGCCGAGATAGTCTCGTCCGCTTCGCCCGTGGCGACCGTGGCAAGCCGCGCCAACTCGCTCGACGACGCTGCTTGACGGCTGATTTCGCTGATCGAGAGCGCGAATTCGTCGCTTGCGGCGGCGGCGGCGGTGGCACCCGCATTGGCCTCTTCCATCGCGGCGGCCGCTTCGCCGGTGCGGCGGCTGGCTTCCTCGGCGCTGGTCGCCATGCGGCTGGCGGTGGTGTGGAGCTGGCTCGAGGCCGACGCCACGCCGCTCACCACATCGCCGACGGTGCGTTCGAACTGCCGGGCGACCTCGTCAAGCAACGCGGACTTCTTGGCCTCGGCTTCAAGCCGCTCGCGCTCGCGCTCCTGCTGGAGCTGCAATTCCTGCTCGGCCTTTTCCGAGCGTTCGCGCGCCCAGCTCTCAAGCCGCTTGCTCGCGCGCTTGAACAGGTCGAGCGCGCGGACCATCGCACCGATCTCGTCCTGGCGGTCTGCGCCGGCGATGTCGAAGTTGCGATTGCCGTCGGCGAGGCGCGTCATGGCGTTGGTGATTTCGACGATCTTGCGCGAGAAATCGCGCGACAGATAGGCAAGTCCGAGCAGCAGCACCGCGCCGCCGAAGACGGCAATCACGCCGATAATCAGGATCATGTTGAAGAAGAAGGTGATGCCGCTCGCTTCCTGCGCCTCGCCGCGCGCGGAGAGATCGGCAGCCAGTTGAGCGCTGGCGGCGATCAGCGCGTTGCCCTGGTCCGAGACCGCCTCGGCGGCCGCATTGGCGTCGCCGCCGCCGCGCACTGTCTCGCTGGCGCGGTCGAAGGTGGCCTCAAAGCGCGCGACTTCCTCGCGCACTGCCGCGACGCGCGGGGCGATTTCGGGGGCTTCGGCCTGCACTGCGGTGCCAATCGCGGCGACATGGGTGAGTAGCGTGCTTTCAGCCGTGCGCTGCGCCTCGCGCAAGGGCCCGCTGCGGTCGTAGAGCACGCGCACCGAATGATAGCGCAGGTCACCCGCAGTCGATTGCAGCTGTCCTGCGGCGACCAGCGTCTCCTGCACGCGCGCGGTGGAATTGTAGCGGGTCCACAGCGCGCCAAGCCCGAGGCCGAGCACCAGCACCATCAGCAACCCGGCCCCGAGGAAGGTGCCGAACACGGTGTTGATCTTGCGCGCGAGCGGGAGGTTGCGGAACCAGCTCAGCCGTTCGAGCAAGGTGCTGCGCTGCACTGCGCCGACGGGCAGGGCGTCAAGCTCCGCATCGTCCAGCGCATAGTCCGACCTGAGGTCGCGCACGAAGTCGGGAACGGCTTGTTCCTCGCGTCGCTCCTGCAAACTCATCATGTTCATGCCGCAATCCCCCGGACCTGTGTTGCAAGCTTTTGTGAAGGATAATCCTTAAAAAAACTTGAGGAGCGGGAAGGTCTTGGGATTAACCAGCGCGCACCCGGGAAAGGAAGCTCTGGACCTGCGCGCGCAAGGTCGCTGCCTGGGATTCCAGAGTGGTAGCGCTGGACAGCACCTGGCTTGCCGCAGCGCCGGTCGAAAGCGACATGGCGCGCACCGTGTCGACGTGGCCGGCGACCTTCTCGGTCCCGCGCGCGGCAAGGTCGATGCTGCGGGCAAGATCATGGCCCGCGACCGATTGCTGATCGACCGCCGTGGCGATCGAGACAGCGGTGGTTTCGAGCTGTTCGATCTGGGCGGCGATGTCGCGCAGCGCGCTGACGCTGGCGCCGGTGGTCGATTGCATGGCGCGGATCTGTTCGGAGACCTGTTCGGTCGCGCGGCTAGTCTGGTTGGCGAGTTCCTTGACCTCGCTCGCCACCACCGCAAAGCCGCGTCCCGCCTCGCCGCCGCGTGCCGCCTCGATCGAGGCGTTGAGGGCGAGGAGATTGGTGCGCTGGGCGATGGTGCGGATCAGCTCGACGATCTGGCCGACGGCTTCGGCAGACGACGCCAGCGCGCCGATCGTGCTGTCGGCCTGCCGTGCCGAGACACTGGCTTCGCGTGCGAGTTCGGCAGAGGACGCCGCCTGGCGGCTGATCTCGCCGATCGACATGGCAAATTCGTCGCTGGCAGCAGCGGCAGCGGTCGCGCCGAGGTTGGCGTCCTGCATCGCGGCCGAAGCTTCTTCGGTGCGCGCGCTCGAATCCTCGGCGGTGTTCGCCATCAGCGCGGCGGTTGAATGGAGCTGGCTCGACGCGGCGACGACTCCGGTGACCACTTCGCCGACGGTGCGTTCGAACTGGTCGGCGATCCCGTGCAGCACGCGGTCGCGTTCAAGCCGGTCCTCTTCGCGCAGCACCTGCTGGCGGGCCTGTTCATCGAGCTCGGCCTTGGCGCGATCGGCGCGTTCGCGACTGAGCTTTTCGAGCCGCATCCCGGCACGGTGGAAGACCTCGGTGGCGCGGGCCATCTCGCCGATCTCGTCGGCGCGCTCCTTTCCGCTGATCGTGACATCGCGTTCGCCGGCGGCGATGCGGCTCATCTGTGTCGCCATCGCCTTCAGCGTCGCGCCGACGGTGCGATTGAAATAGCGCTGAGCGAACAACGTGATGAGGGTGAGGATGCTGGCAAGCCCGATCCACATCAACAGCAGCCGCGAGATCAGGTCCGCGCCGCTGTCGGCCATGCTGTCGGCTGCGGTGCCGAGCGTGGCGGTCATCGCCTGGGCTGCTTCGAGCACGGCGCTGCTGGTGCCGGCGATTTCCGACGCCTGACGGCGGCGAACCACCGCATCGGCGGTATCGGGTTCGTAACGGACGACCTGCCGGTCAAGATCGACGATCCCTTCGCGGATCAGGGCCATGCGGCCTTGCGCCTCGATGCCGTCATCGGCGGCGCGCTCTGACAAAGTGGCCGCAATCGCCGCCGCGCGGTCTAACGCCTGGCTCGCGGAACGGGCGCGGGCGGTATCGCCCCGGGCAACCAGCATTTCGGCGTGGCGCTGGGCATCGCCGAGCTGCACCAGCAGCCGCTCGGCCGAGAGCGCAGCCTCGTGCGTGGTGCGGATCCGCTCGGCGCGCTGGCCAAGCTCGACATAGCCGCCGATCACGAACAGCCCCGCAATCAGCGCGAAGGCAAGGTTGCAGCTGAAGAACAAGCTGATCTTGCCGCCGATCGAGAGCGACCCGAACCAGCGGCGCGCCTGCGCCGCTGCGCCTGCGGGCGGAACGGGTTGCTGACCTGCGGTTTCGGCCTCGAAATTGAGAGCGATGTCCTGAAGCGCGCTCATGCTGCCTGTCCACCTTGTGCGCGTGTGCCGGAAAATTGTGCCAGAGCGGCGTTCTGTTCGGCGATCAACCGGTCGATCTCGGCCGCGGGCATCGCGCGGTAATAGAGCCAACCCTGGATCTGGTCGCAGCCTGCGAGCCGCACGAGTTCGGCCTGCGCTTCGGTTTCGACACCCTCGGCAGTCACCCCCATGTTGAGCGCGCGGGCGAGCGCGATCGAGGAAAGCATCATTGCCCGGCTGCCTTCATCCACGCCGGCGAGTTCGACGAGGCTGCGGTCGAGCTTCAGCTTCTCGAAGCGGAAGCGCCGCAGGAAGCCGATCGAGGCGTAGCCAGTGCCGAAATCATCGAGCGCGATGCGCACGCCAAAGCTGCGGATCACATCCAGCGTGCGTTCGGCCACCACCGGGTCGAGCACGAGGCAGGTTTCGGTGACTTCCAGTTCAAGCAGGTGCGGCGGGAAGCCCGTCTCCTCCAGCACTTCGCCAAGCTTGATCGGGAATTCGGCATTGCGCAGCTGCGCGGCGGAAATATTGACCGACAGGGTAATATCGCCCCAGCGCATGGCGTCGCAGACGGCCTGGCGCAGCACCCACAGCCCGAGCGGGTTGATGAGGCCCGAGTCCTCGGCGACCGGGATGAAGACATTGGGGCCAAGCGGATCGCGGTTGCCCCGGTCCCAGCGCAGCAGCGCCTCGACCGCGACGATGCGCTTGTCCTCCGCGTTTACCAGCGGCTGGTAGGCGAGGCTGAATTCGCCGCTGGCGATGCCGCTGCGGATATCCTCCTCGATCTCGCGCACGCGCTCGCGGCGGCGGTCGAAGCTCTCGTTGAACCAGGTGCAGCGCATCTTCCCGCCGCGTTTCGACATGTCCATCGCCACATCGGCGCGGCGCAGCATTTCGGACGAAGGGATGCGGCGGTCGGTGGTTGAGCGGGTCAGGCCGATGCTCGCGCCCACCGCGATGTGGCGGTGGCTCAGGGTCAGCGGCGTGCCGAGCCTGTCGAGCAGGGTGCGGCAGATGCCTTCAAGGATTGTGCCCGAAACCTTGCCGCTCATCAGCGCGGCGAACTCGTCGCCGCCCAGCCTGTAGCAGCGCGCCTCCTTGCCGCACACCGCACGCAGCTCCTGCGCGAAGCGTTCGATCAGCAGGTCCCCGACCGCGTGGCCGTGGTGGTCATTGACCTGCTTGAAGCCGTCGAGATCGATCATCGCCAGCGCCACCTCGTCATCGCCGCGTGCGAGGTAGGCAACGTCTTCATGGAGCGCGTGGCGGTTGGGCAGCCGGGTGAGCAGATCGGTGCTGGCACGTCTTTCGAGCCCGCGCACACTGGCGATACCGCTGCGCCCGAGGAAGAACAGCACCGCCGCATAGATCAAGGCAGCGACGTTGAGCAGCGCGCTTTTGGAGCCGGTCGCCCATTGGCCCGACAACACCATCCCCGCAGTGAGCGCGCCGGTCATCAGGCAGGCGACTACGATCGGGATCACCACCAGTCCGACCGGGGTCAGATGCAGGGGATGCTTCACCTTGAGCACGATAGATCATTCCCGATGGGCGCGCCGCGCAGCGTGGCTCGCTTGAAGTAACGTCGTAAAAGGAAGCGGCTAAGGAAGGGTAAAGCCCGGACCCGCAGCCATGCGGAATTGCCCGATTTTACGCAAATTTCCGCAGCATCGCCGGGGCCGGGGCAGTAACCGGTTCAAAGAAGCTCGCGCGGCGCGAGGCGGGCACGAAGCGGTCGGTCTGGCCCACTGCGGTCTCGCCCGCGCCGAGCATCAGGTAACCATCGGGCATCACCGCGCCCGACAGCCGCGCAAAGGCATCACCCCGGGTGGAGCGGTCGAAATAGAGCAGCACGTTTCGGCACAGTACGAGATCGAAGGGCAGGCGGCCGGGGTGCTGTCTGGAAAGGATGTTATGCTGGCCAAAGCGCACCATGCGGCGCACTGCGTCGCTGACCTGCCAACCGCGCGGGGTCTCGTCGAAGTGGCGCAGCATCTGTGTGACGCCGAGCCCGCGCTGCACCTCGAAGGGGCTGTAGATCCCGCTGCGCGCGGCATTGATGGCGCGGTTCGAGACGTCGGTGCCCAGGATGTCGATCGTCCAGCCCTTCCACTGTTCGGCCTGATCGGCAAACAGCATCGCGAGGCTGTAGACCTCCTGCCCCGTCGAGCAGCCCGCCGACCAGATCGACAGGCGGCGCACATCGCGGCGGCGGCGGGCGAGTTCGGGGAGGATTTCGGCCGGAAGCTGGTCGAAGGTCGGCTTGTCGCGGAAGAAATAGGTCTCGTTGTTGAGCAGCGCCTCGACCACCTCCTGCGTGAGGTCCGTACCTTCGGGGCCGGCGGGCGGCGCGGCCAGGAGGCAGACGAGCTGGTCGACATTGCTGATTCCGTGCTGGCGGAAGATGCCTGCAAGCGCCGAGTTGACGCGCCAGCGGCGGCTTTCGGTCAGGTGCTGACCGGTGCGCGCTTCGAGCAGTTCGGCGATAATCTGGTGGGAGGCTTCGCTGGGGTCCATGATCACCGCCCCGCAGGCGCGGCGGGCGCGGCGGCTTGCGCCATCACCGCTTCGCCAAGCCGGTCGGGCGGGGCGATCATGCTGGCAAGGCCCGCACGCGCGACAGCGCCGGGCATGCCCCACACCGCGCTGCTATCGGCATCCTGCGCGTAGATCGTGCCGCCCGCTGCCACGAGGTCCTTGGCTCCCAGCGCGCCGTCGCGGCCCATGCCTGACAGGATCACGCCCAATGCGCGGCCCTCGCAGGCTTCGGCAAGGCTGGAGAGCATCGGGTCGACCGAAGGAACGCAGCCGCTCGCCGCAGGCTTGGTGCAGACGTCGACGACGAGGGCAGACGTTCCCTTGCGGCGTACCACGATATGTCCGTGGCCGGGCGCGATGACGATCCGGCCGGGGGTGAGCGGCAGGCCGTCTGTGGCGATGTCGACCGTGCGCCCAACGGCCGCCTCGATCTGCCGCGCAAAGACCGGGATGAACGAGCCGGGCAAGTGCTGGGTAATCAGCAGCGGCACGTCGAAATCGCGGCCCAGCTGGCGCAGCATCAGGCCCAATGCGTGAATCCCGCCGGTCGAAGCGCCGATCGCTACTGCTTGCGGGCGCCAGCTGCGGCGGGTGAGGCCGGGGCGGGCGAAGGAGGGTTCGGAGGCCCCGCGCTGCGCCGGCGCAGCAATCATCGGCTCAGCGATGCTTTCGATAGCGCGCGCACCGAGCGCGCGGATTTTGCCGAGCAACTGCGAGCGGTAGTCTTCGGTAAAGCCACCGGGTCGCGGCTTTGCCAGCGTGTCGGCGGCACCCAGCTGCAAGGCGGCGAGGGTGTGCTCGGCTCCGTCCATCGTCAGCGAGGAGACCACCAGCACCTGCGGCTGGCCGGGCGTTGCAAGGATTGCGGGAAGGGCATCGAGCCCGCCCATCCCCGGCATTTCGAGATCGAGCAGCACCACATCGGCCGGATCGGTGCCCAGCTGCTTGATCGCCTGCTCGGCGCTCGACGCCGTGCCGACGGCCACCAGCGCAGCATCGCTTTCGACCATCCGCTTGAAGATCGTGCGCACGGTCAGCGAATCGTCGACGATCATCACCCGGATCGCCGCAGCGGCCCCGGGATGAGCGAAGGGACGGCGGACGCTATCGGTTCGCAGCATACGCGGCAGGGAGGTGGGGCGGTTCACGCAAACCCGACGAGCTGCAGCTTGATCTGCAGTGTCTCGTGGTCGAAGGGTTTCATCACATATTCGTCCGCCCCGGCCTGGATCGCCTGACGGATATGCGCGACGTCGTTTTCGGTGGTGCAGAACACCACCTTGGGCTGATCGCCGCCCGGGCGCTGGCGCAGTTGAACGAGAAATTCGATGCCGGTCATCACCGGCATGTTCCAGTCGAGCAGCACCACATCGGGCATCGCCGCATCGCAGGCGTCCAATGCAAGCTTGCCGTTCTCGGCTTCCTCCACGGCGAAACCGAGAGTTTCGAGAATATGTCTCGAAACCTTCCGGATCACGCGGGAATCATCGACGATGAGGCAAGTTTTCATGGGGCATCCTGCGCTTGGAATGCACAGACTAGGGCAGATTTGGTAAGGATTGGATTAAGGCGGGGGGCGATCTCTTCCGGTCCTTACCCGCCTTCAGCCCGCGCGGCGTCTGAGCGTCGCTTTGTCCCGTTCGCGTCAGCGGACCGGGGACAAACGCATCACGCTACTGCCTCGATTTCGTGCCGGATGGCATCCGGTCCGGCCAGCAGTGCGGCCAGATCGACCAGCAGCGCGGGGCCAGCCATCGTCTCGACCATACCGGTGGCGACGCGCGACCATTCGGGGCCGAAGCCGCCGGGTACCTGCCCCGCTTCGCTGGCGGCAGTGGTGATGTCCTCGATCGCGTCGACCAGCAGCGCGTAGGAATGGCCCCCCTCGGCGACGACGGCGGCGCGGTGGTCGGTCGGCCAATCCGCATCGCCAAGGCCAATCGCGCGGCGGCAGTCGATCACCGTCAGCGCCTGACTGCGCAGCGCGGTGATGCCTGCGATCCATGCAGGCGCGCGCGGGATCGGCGTGATGGTGCCGATCTCGATCACCGATTTCACGTCGAGCGCCGACAGCGCGCAGGCGCGCCCGGCGATGCGGGCGATCACGAGCAGGTCTCCGGTCATGCGGCTTCTCCGGTGCGCGCGATCAGTGCGGGCGCGGCTTCGGCAGCCGCAGCGGTCAGCGCGGCGAGCAGGCCCTCGCGGTCGTAGCGGTAAATCGTCTCGGTTCCCGGGCGCGCATCGGGCTGGTCGCGCAGGCGGATCACGCGGCCCGGCAGTGGGCGGCCCAGTGCGCCTGCGACTTCGTAGACGTCCTCGAACAGGATGCCGAGCGTGCCGTCACCGGCCTCGCCCTCAGTGACAATTTCATAGCCTGCGGCGGTGACTAGCGGGGCGAGGATGGTGCGTGCCCACTCGCCGTCCGGCAACGTGCAGCGCGGGCGCTGCGCCGCGACCGGCGGCTCGCCGTGGAGCGCGAACAGCGCGTGGGCGTCAATCAGAGTGACCGGGCGGCCGCCGATCAGCGTGATCGCCTCGGCAAGGGGGTCTTCTGGTACGGGATGCAACGCTTCGGTAAGTTCGACCGCGTCCTCAACCTCGCGCACCGCGTAGAGCAGTTCGCACGCGCCGTCGGAGAGCCGCAGGAGGCGCACGCGGCTGAGCGTCAGCGGGCCGTCCGGAAGGCCGATCAGCGGCAGGATCATCCCGTCGATCACCACGCGCGGGCGGGCGCCGGAACGGTCGATGGCGGCGGCTGGCGCGGTCTCGATACGCTGGACGAGTTCGAGCCGGACGGCGGAGCGGCGGCCGGCGAAGTCGGTGAACAGCATCGCCCGCTCGGCGCTTGTCGCAGCAGCGGCGGCATTGTCCTCCAACGCGGCGAGCACGCGGGTGCGGGTGTCGGACACCAGGTGATAATGGGCGGCGATATTGGCGACATCGAGCAGCAGCACCGGCTGGCCATCGTCGAGCAGGGTCGATCCGGCATAGAGGCCCGACTTCATGACAGCGGGCGCAAGCGGCTTGACCACCAGATCGCCGTGGCTGTGAATGCCCTCGACCGCGAGCGCGAACAGGTCGCCGCTGGCGAGGCGGAGCATCACCAGCGTCGGCTCCTTCGCGGCAATCTCGCAGGCGTCGAGCCCGAGCACTTCGCCCAGCATCAGGCAGGGCACGCGGTTGCCGCGGAAGGTGACCAGTGCGGTTTCGCCCATGCGGGTGAAGTCGAGCGCCTTGGAGGAGGCCTGCACGATCTCCTCGACATAGGACTGCGGGATCGCGAAGCGGTGGCCTGCGACCTCGACGGTAAGGCCGGCGATGATCGAGAGCGTGAGCGGGATCTGCAAGGTAAAGGCGGTGCCTTGCCCCGGCGTTGAGGAGACGCGGATCGAGCCGCCGACCTTTTCGAGGTTCTGGCGCACCACATCGAGGCCGACGCCCCGGCCCGAGACGTTGCTGACGATTTCGGCGGTGGAGAAGCCGGGTTCGAAAATGAGATTGAGGATCTTGTCGCGGCTCATCGAAGGCCGTTCGGCGGCGGCGACGAGGCCGGTGGCGATGGCCTTGGCCGCGATGCGTTCCTCGTCAAGCCCGCGCCCGTCATCGGTGATGACGATGCTGATCGTGTTGCCCGATTGGCGCGCGGCGATAGCGAGCAGGCCGATCTCGCGCTTGCCATTGGCGAGGCGGGTGGTGGGCGTTTCGATGCCGTGGTCGATGGCGTTGCGGATGATGTGGGTGAGCGGATCGCGGATCGTCTCGATCATCTCGCGGTCAAGCTCGACATCGCCGCCGTCGAGATCGACCATCACCTGCTTGCCAAGCTCGGTCGAAAGATCGCGCACAAGGCGCGGCAGCGCGCCGAACAATGTCTCGATGCGCTGCATACGCATCCGGGTGATCGCGTCGCGCACGTCGGAAAGGATCGTGGTGAGCCGCTCGAACGGGCCGTCGATGGTCGGCTGGTTGCCCGCCTGCCGCAGCCGGTGCGCCAGATCGTTGCGGGCCAGCACCATGTCCGACACGCCGCTCATCACCCGGTCGAGCAGTTCGACCGGCAAGCGGATGGTGCGCTGCGCGGCGGGATCGGCACGGCGTACAGGCGCGTTTTGCTCGTCGCCTGGCCCCAGTAGAGTGGCCGCAGAGGCGTGTAGAGGGGTGTTAGATCCCTCGTAGACCCCCTCCAGACCTCCCGAATTCGATGTTTCATGTGAAACATTGAGCATCGCGATGAGGCTGTCGTCATTGCCATCGTCGATCGGTTCGCCTGCCTCGATGGCATCGATCATCTCCGCGATCCGGTCGATCACGGCCAGCACCGCAGTGACAAGCTGCTGGTCGGGATCACGCCGTCCGGCGCGGCAATCGGCCAGCGCATCTTCGGCGGCATGGGATAGGTTTGCGAGGCGCGGGAAATCGAAGAATCCGCAATTGCCCTTCACCGTGTGGACGAAGCGGAAGATCGTATCGAGGCGCGCGCGATCGGTTGGATCAGCCTCCCAAGCGACGAGTTCGCCGCCGGAAGCCTCCAACATCTCGCGGGTCTCGGCGATGAAATCCGCCAGCAGATCGTCCATGCGTTGCGCGCCCTCTTTCGCTTAGCAGGGCAGGCTATGCGGCAGGGTTGGTTAATAAGCGCCTAGCGTGCGATCAGCGCAGGAGCCTTGTGCAGGAAAATGTACCGCACCAGCACCACCGCGGAAATCGCGCCGAATGCATTGGCGGCCAGTTCAGCGGTGTAGATCGCGGCGCTACCCATGACCGGCTGCAGGATCACCGCCACCGGCAGCATCACCAGAAACACCCGCATGATGGATTGGACGAGGGCAAATCCTGCCTTGTCGACCGCGTTCATGATCCCGTTGCCGACGATCAGCAGGCCGAACCCGGCATAGCCCCACGCCGCAATCCGCAGGTAGAGGTCAAACTCGGCGACCACTGCGGGGTCGGAGGTGAAGATCCGCGCGAAGCTCTGCCCCGCTGCCATTACGCCGATGGCGACGATCAGCCCCCACACGATGCAGAAAGCCCCGGCGTAGAGCACCGCCTCGCGCGCCCGATCGGCGCGGCCCGCACCCCAGTTCTGCCCGACGATCGCCCCGATCGCGCCCGACAACCCGAGCAAGGGCACGATCACGAAGCTTTGCAAACGCCCCGCCGCGCCGAAGCCCGCGACCGCCGCCTCGCCCTCGAGCGCCACGAATGCGGTGAGGACCGCAAGCCCCAAGGGATTGATCGCATTCGAGAACGCCGCCGGAAGGCCGACGCGGATGATCGCCTTGGCGTGGCCCGCCAGGTTCGCGCCCATCAGCATCCCGAGGTTCAGCGGTAGCGGCGTACCGCGCAGCAGCACGAGCGCGGTGGCGACGCCCATCGCCCAGCCGATCCCCGTCGCATAGGCGGCGCCCGCGATGCCGAACCCCTCGAAACCGAACGCGCCTGTGATCAGGATCGGGTTGAGCACCCAGTTGGCCGCCGCATAGGTGATGCTGACCGTGCTGGTCCGCCGGGCCTCGCCCTGACCGCGCAGCACGCCGTTGAACCCCATGATCGCAAGGCTCAGCGGAAAGCCCATCGCATAGGGGGTCATGTAGGCGCGGATCAGCGGCATCAGCGCGGGCGGCGCGTTCATCGCGGTGAAGATCGGGTCGATCAGCGCCCACAGCGTGAGGCCCATGAACAGCCCGCTCAGGACCGCGAAGACGATCCCGAAATTGGCGCGCTGGGCCGCCTTGGCAAAGTCGCCTTCGCCAAGCGCCCGGGCAACCACCGAGTTGATCCCGACCATCACGCCCACGCCCAGCGATGTGCTCGCCACTGCGACGGGGAAGATGAAGGCAATCGCCGCGAGCGCCTCGCTACCGAGCTGGCCGATGAAATAGGCATCGACGATCCCGATCGACATGATCGCCGCCACGCCGATCACCGCAGGGGTGGTCTGGCTGACGAGGTGTCCGGGGATGCTGCCGCTGACAAGTCGCGGAAGTTGAGGCGCGTTCATGCTTTGCGAGGCCTAGCGGCACCCTAGGCGGCTTGCAAAGCATTCCCTGCGCGTGCGATAGCGAGGCCCAAAGACAGACGGAGAGGAATGGCCCGATGGCGACCCAGCTCAAACCCACGCCCGACAGTTTAGAAGGCTCGTGCAGCAAGGAAGAGTGGCAGGCACGGCTCGATCTGGCGGCGTGCTACCGCATCTTCGATCATCTGGGCTGGTCGGAATCGATCTATAACCACATTTCGGTGAAGGTGCCGGGCGAGGAAAATACGTTCCTCATCAACCCCTTCGGGCTGCTCTACAGCGAAGTGACCGCCAGTAACCTCGTGAAGATTGACGTCGAGGGCAATAATGTCGGCGGATCGCCATACCCGGTGAACAAGGCGGGCTTCACCCAGCACGCCTATTTCCACAAGCATCTTGGCAGCCGCGCCGATGCGATCTGCCACGTCCACACCACCGCGACGATGGCGGTGGCGAGCCACAAGGACGGGCTGCTGCCGATCAATTTCTACGCCTGCAATTTCCAGGGCCAGATCGGCTACCACGATTTCGAGGGCATCACCGTGCGCGCCGAAGAGGGCGAGCGGCTGGTGCAGAACCTCGGCAACCACACCATCCTGATGCTGCGCAACCACGGCCCTGTCGTGATGGACCGCACCATCCAGGGCATGTTCGTCAAGATGTGGGCCTTGCAGCGCGCCTGCGAGATCCAGGTGGCGGCGCTCAGCATGGGCGATCCGATCCTCGTCCCGCAGTCGGTCGTCGACGTCCACCAGCGCGACCTTTCGGTGATGAGCGGGCAGGGCGGCGCGGGGATGTTCGACTTCGAGGCGTGGAAGCGGCGGGTCGACAAGATCGACGACAGCTGGCGCCAGTAGTTCTTTAAGAAAGCCGCAAAATGTCGCGCATGACCGTCAACGAGCGGCCGGTCCAATTCGACCTCGATCCGCGCACGCCGCTGCTTTACGCGCTGCGTGAGGCGATGAACCTTACCGGCACCAAGGCGTGCGGCGGCGGGGCGGAGTGCTCGGGCGCGTGCATGGTGCTGGTCGACGGGGTGGCGCTGCGGTCCTGCGCGATCACGCTGGCCGAGGCCGAGGGCCGGCTGATCACCACCATCGAAGGCCTCTCGCGCGACCGCTCGCACCCGGTGCAGCAGGCGATGGTGGCGCAAGCCGCGATCCAGTGTGGATACTGCACCCCCGGCATCGTCATGTCCGCCGCTGCGTTGCTGATGCGTAACCCTGCGCCGACCCGCGCGGATATCGAGCAGGGCATCCCGAACATCTGCCGCTGCGGGGTCTATCCGCGGCTCATCAAGGCGGTCGAACAGGCGGGCCGGGTGATGCAGCGGCAGGAAAGCATCAGCGCCGCGCCCGCGCCGGGGATCAGCCCCGAGGACGCGGCCAAGGCCGTGCCCGCGCTGCGGGTGCCGAAGGGCGAATAGAGGGTGGCGACGATGAAGGCGACGATCTGGCACAACCCGGCTTGCGGCACGTCGCGCAAGACTTTGGCGATCCTCGAAAACCTCAGTCGGGTCGAGGTGACGGTGATCGAGTATCTGAAGAACCCGCCCACGGCTGAGAAGCTTTCCCACCTCTATCGCGACGCCGGTATCACCCCGCAGCAGGGCTTGCGACTTCGCGGCACCGATGCGGTGGAACGCGGGCTGCCCGAAGCGGATGATGCTTCGGTGCTCGCCGCAATGGTGGCCGATCCGATCCTGATCGAGCGGCCCTTGGTGGAGACCGACAAGGGCGTGCGCCTGTGCCGCCCGCAGGACGTGGTGCTGGAAATCCTTTGAGTTGCGCACCCGCCTCCGCGGGTGCGTCCTCGGTGCTGTTTCAAGCCCTGCGGGCTTGAGCACCTGCGGCTCGGCCGCGTGGCCTCGCGGCGGCTGCACCGCCGAGCAGCGCGTGCAGGCTAGCTCCGCTCCCGCGTCAGGTCACCATCCGCCTGCAGCCGGAACCAGCCGTGCACCAGCACGATCACGCACAGCGCGACGATCAGCCCGAAGCCCAGCCAGTCCGACCGGCCATAGAGCCACACGCCCAGCGCCGGCGCGTAGATGTAGCTTGCACCAGCCAGCGACGCGACGATCCCGCTCGCCTGCCCCTGCTCGGCGCGGGTGACCGCTAGCGAGGTGCCTGCCGTGGTGCCGGGGCGGAACAGGCCGAAGCCCAGCGAGGCGATGGCATAGCCCAAGGCGATCAGGTGGAGGTCGCCCGCCACCGCGAGGATCATCGTGCCGAACCCTGCGATGGCGATCCCCCACAGCGTCGCCGCGCGCGGGCCGAGGTCGAAGCGCGGGATCAGGCCCCATTGCGCCAGCAAGGTCGCGATCGCGCCGCTCATCAGCACCAGCCCGACCGGTCCCGCGCCCTCGGCGGGCGTGTCGCGCAGCCCCAGCCGGTCGAGCACGAGGAAGCCCGAGATGCCCAGCACCATCGCTTGCGCATGGCCGCCGAACAGCCCGGCAAACACCCACGGGCGCAGGCGCGGGTCGCGCCAGGTGAGGCGCGGCGGCTCGCCCGTGTCATCGGCTACGCCAGCTTCGCGCGCTTCTTCGGCCTCGGACGCCTCTTCGGGATCGACCGGTGCGCCCGATCCGCTCGAATAGGCGACCGCCTGCCCGCGCGCGGCATATTGCGGCTCGTCATTGGGCAGGCGCAGGCGCAGCAGCACCAGCGCGACGACGCCGATCGCGGCAAAGGCCAGAAACGGCCCCGTCAGGCCAAGGCCGAGGAACGACACCACCATCAGCGGCGCCAGCGCGGGGCCGATCACCGTGCCGAGCCCGAAGCTCGAAGCGATCAGCGACAGCGCCTGCGTGCGCTGGGCGCGGGGCGTGCGCGAGGCAACATAGGCCTGCACCGCAGGCGGCGCGGCGCTGCCGAACCCGCCATACAGGCTGCGCGCGGCGGCGAAGGCGATCAGCGTCCAGAACGCGGTGAGCCAGCCTGAAAGGCCCGCCCACAGCGCCGCGCCGCACAGCACGAAGGAGGTGATGAAGCCCGTCAGGCCCACCGCCATCATCGCCTTGCGCCCGCGCTTGTCCGACCGCCGCGCCCAGAACGGCGCGCACACCACCCACAAAAGCGCCGACCAGCTATAGGCGAGGCTGATCCACACGTCCGAGACCTTCAGCGCCGTGCCGATCGAGGGCATCACCGATTGCATCGCGGTGTTGCCGGCCGCGGTCACCAGCATCACCATGAACAACAGCGCCATGCGCGCAGGCGGGATCGCGCCCGTGGGGGCGGCGGCCTGAGCGGGGGCCTGAGCCGTCACTGGGGCCTCGCGGGTCAGGGCAGGATCGGTGTCGGCCATCGCTGCAGGCGTGCTCGCTTACGCGAACAGATCCGCTTCCTCGTCGGGCACCGACCGGGAAAGCTGGCGGTAGATCGACGCGGTCAGCGCGAAGGACACGGTGTAGAACACCGTCAAGAGCAGCGCGAAGACCACCGCATTGCCGATCAGCGCGGCCTGCTCGCCCGCTGCCGAAAGGATGAGGCCGATCACCAGCACAAGGATCAGGCCGATCACCGCGGCGAGCAGGATCAGCATGGCGAAGAACGCGAACAGCCGGAACGAGTTGGCCTTGGTCATCCGCCACGATCCGCGCATCGCCGTGATCGGATTGCGCGTGCGGCCGAGCACGATCATCGCGCTCGTCAGGCAGAACTTGACCGTGAGGTAGAGCGTCACGGGCAGGGCGACGAAGCTCAGCGCGGCAGCCACGGGATCGGGCAGCACACTGGTGATCAGCGAGGGGAGCTGGGTCAGCAGCGCGATCAGCAGCTGCGCACCGATGATCGGCAGGATCAGGCGCGGCACCATGCCGAGCACCTCGCGCACGGTCGGCCGGTCAGGATCGCCGAGCAGCGCGAGGATCGCGATACTGCCGCACATCTGGCCCAGCGCCGCGATCAGCAGCGCCCACCAGTTGGCCACCAGCAGCGCGTTGATCTCGGCAGCGACCTTCTCGGGATTGGGTTCGCCCCCGCCCCCGCCCAGATCGATGCCGCTGGTGAACAGCGCGTAGACCACCACGAACAAGGGGATGAACAGGAACAACCCCGCCAGCACGCCGACCAGGTCGCGGTTGGCGCCGATCATCCCGGTCGCCTGTACCCATGCCGTGCCCATGTCGAGCTTTTGATGTGCCATTGGTGTCCGTCCGATTCCGAAGGTGGTGGCGGCAAAGCGGTTCGCAATCGCCTCTTGATCTCGCCGCTCAATGCCCCCACCGCTGCGTCATGGCAAGCATTGCTCCCGCCGCTGGCAGCGCAACTCCGATCGAATGGCGGCATGAGGCTGCGCCCGTCGCCTACGCGGCGGCGCTGGCGCAAATGGAGGCGCGCAACGCCGCCGTTCACGCGGGCGAGGCGGCAGAACTCGTGTGGCTGCTTGAACACCCGCCGGTCTACACCGCAGGCACCAGCGCTGACCCGGCCGAGCTTGTCGACCCGCGTTTCGAAGTGGTCGAGGCCGGGCGCGGCGGGCGCTATACCTATCACGGGCCGGGGCAGCGGGTGGGCTACCTCGTGCTCGACCTTGCCAAGCGCGGCAAGGACGTGCGCTGCTTCGTCCACGCGATCGAAGGCTGGGTAATCGCCACGCTGGCCACCTTCGGCGTGGAAAGCTGGCGCGCGGAAGGCCGCGTCGGCATCTGGACCCGCGACATCGACGGGCGCGAGGCCAAGATCGGCGCGATCGGCGTGCGGGTGCGGCGCTGGGTGACGATGCACGGCTTTTCGGTCAATCTCGACCCTGACCTTACGCACTTCGGCGGGATCGTGCCTTGCGGCATCGCCGAGTACGGGGTGACAAGCCTCGCGCGGTTGGGTCTCACGGTTTCAGCCGAGCAATGGGACGCGGCTTTGGTCGCCACTGGCGCGGATTTTCTTGACGCATTGGACGCGGCGGCGAAAAGAGCGTGCCCATGAAACGCGCCCTTATTCTCCCCCTCGTCCTCCCCCTCGTCCTCCTCGCCGCGGCCTGCGGTGATGAGGCCGCTGCGCCTGCCGAGCAGGGCGGCGCAGCCTCGGGCGAGGTGCTGGCAGGGTCGGTGAGCGATGCGATGATCCCGCTGGGTCAGCTCGAGTCCGAAGCCCCGCTCGCCCCGCGTCAGGCCGCCGCCGCGAGCGATCTCGACGGCGAACAGCCGATCGTCACGCCGGCTGAGGGCATCGAGGGTGCGCCGGCAAGCGAAGGGGCCGGCGCAGCTCCCGCCGCCCCAGCCCCTCAAACACCGCCCGAAGGCTAGTTACTCCGCCCCTTCGGCCTGCTCTTCCTCGAGCGTCGGGTAATCGACATAGCCCTCGGGAATCGGGAAATACCAGCTTTTGGGCACGTCCTTGTTCGGGTTCCAGTGCGCGCCCGCTGCAATCCGCTTTTCGAGATCGGGATTCGAGATGTACGGGCGGCCAAAGCTCACCGCATCGCACTTGCCGCTGGTCACGTCGGCGACCGCTTCCTCGGCGGTGTAATCCGAGTTGAGGATCAGCGTGCCGGTGTAGATCTGGCGGATCAGCGGGCTTTGCTTGGGCACATCGGTCTGGCCGAAGGTGCCGTTGGGGCCGGGTTCGCGCAGTTCGACGAAGGCAAGGCCGAGCTCTTCGCACACCTTGGCCGCCGCGCCGAAGGTCGCCGCCGGGTCGCTGTCATTGGCGCCTTGCGAATCGCCGTTGGGCGATAGGCGGATACCAACGCGGTCCGCGCCCCACACGTCGATCAGCGCTTCGAGCACTTCACGCATGAAGCGGGTGCGGTTCTCCGGGCTGCCGCCATATTCGTCGGTGCGCAGGTTGGTGTTGTCGCGCAGGAACTGGTCGACCAGATAGCCATTGGCGCCGTGCAGCTGCACCCCGTCGAAGCCGGCCTTCTTGGCGTTTTCGGCGGCGCGGCGGTAATCGGCGATGGTGCGCTGGATGTCCTCATGGGTCATCGCGCGCGCCTCGGCATAGGGCTGCTTGCCTTGCGGTGTGTGCGCATCGCCCGGCGCGGTGGTGGCGCTGGCCGAGACCGGCGGCTGGCCATCGAGGAACACCGGATGGACGATCCGGCCCATGTGCCACAGCTGCATGACGATGAGGCCGCCTTCCTCGTGCACAGCCTTGGTGGTGGCCTTCCAGGCTTCGGTCTGCTCGTCGCTCCAGATGCCGGGCGCCGACGGCCAGCCGAGGCCTTCGCGGCTGATGCCGGTCGCTTCGGTGAGGATCATGCCTGCGCCTGCACGCTGGCGGTAATAGGTCGCCATCAGCGCGTTGGGCGTGAACATCGGCTCGGCCGCGCGCCCACGGGTGAGCGGGGCCATGTGGATGCGGTTCTTGGCATGGAGCGCGCCCATTGTGAGCGGCTGGAAGAGTGCGTCGTGCATATGTGGGTAATCCTCGGGTACCAGTTTCGATTGGCTATCCACTTGGGGCGAGCAGGGCTAGGGCGCAAGCATGGAAATTGAGGGTGCAGCCCAAGAAGAACTTGTCAGCGATGCTGCGCGCCCGGCCCCGCGCCCTGCAGCCTGGCTGCTGCTGTTCGCGCTGTTCGGCGGCAACGTGGCGCTTGCCATCGGGCCGTGGTTCGTTCGGCTTGCCGATACAGGGCCGGTTGCGGCGGGCTTCTGGCGGCTGTTTCTGGCGCTCCCGTTCCTCGTGCTGCTGGCGCGGGCGAACCGGCAGCCGCTGACAGGGATGGGCGCCAAGACGCTGGCGCTGGTGGCGCTGGGGGCGGTGACCTTCGCTTTGGACTTGGCCAGCTGGCACATCGGCATCGGCATGACCCGGCTGGGCAATGCGACGTTGTTCGGCAATGCGGGCTCGATCGTGCTGCTGTTCTGGGGCTTTCTGGTCGCGCGCACATTGCCGGGACGGCTGGAGTGGCTGGCGATTGTTTTCGCCCTTGCCGGCGCGGCGATCCTGATGGGCCGCAGTCTGGAGATTTCCGACGAGACCTTGCTTGGCGACCTGTTCTCGGTCGCGGCGGGGCTGCTTTATGCGGTGTACCTGCTCACCCTTCAGGGCGCGCGGGGGAAATTCGGATCGTGGAGCCTGCTCGTCTGGGTAAGCCTGTTCGGCGCCCCCGTGCTGCTCGCCATCGCGCTGCTGCTGGGCGAGCCGGTATGGCCGCAGGCGTGGGGGCCTGTCGTCGGCCTGTTCGTCCTCAGCCAGCTGGTCGGGCAGGGGCTGATGGTGTTCTCGCTGAAATACTTCCCGCCGCTGGTGGTGGGGCTGGCGCTGCTGACCCAGCCCGCGGTCGCCTCGATCTACGGCTGGCTGGCATTCGGCGAGGTGCTGTCGGGGGTGGATATTGTCGGCATGGTGCTGGTGGGCGCGGCGCTGGCTGTATCGCGGGCGCGGGCGTGAGTCTTAGAATGGGATGTCATCGTCCAGATCATCGTAAGTGCTCTTCGGCGGATTGCACTTCGCATAACGAGCCTTGGTACGATCATCAGCCTTCAAGAGAGCATCAATTTCCGCAGCGACATCTTCCGCCTTTTTTGTACCTCGAGAGATTGCTTGGTGCTTGGAGATAAAGCCAGTCGGGTCTTCCCCCATCCTTAATGCGATGACTTTTGCACCCATTCCAACTGCGAACCCAGTTTCTTGTTGGCACCAAGTGCTTTGCTTATATCCCTCGGTATGGATTGAGACATAAGCCTCCATCGAGTGGAGTGCTCTTTCAATTTGCACCTGCCAATCCAGCGTTGGCTCAATATCGTCATGCGCTACAAACGCGACGATGTTGTATGCGGCCAATGCCTCGCGCAGCCGATGAGCCTTTTCTTTGTCTTTAGATAGATGGCTTAGGAATATCCGAAACTTGTCTGACTGCTCCCAAGCTCGTGGGCGTTGAACAGCCGAAGAAATGTGACCGATTGCTTCAATTCCTAGATCGTCAATCATTTCCCCAAGCACAGAAACATCGACCTGTGCGAGGTTTTCTAACGCCATTTCCAAGACCGAATGATAGTCGTCGTGATAAGTATGAGCGTCTTTGTAAAATGCGCGCAGGAAGGTGCTCGCTTCAGACCAATTGTATCTAGCGTTAATCTCCTCAGAGATGCGACGTATGGTGCCTAGCTTTTGTGATACCTTCATTGATATGATTTTCCCCCTCAATCCCCGCTGAAATGCACCTTGCCCAGATCACCCATGCCCACAGTCCCGCTCGCCATCTCCAGCATCCGGTCGAGGCTGCGCTTCGCCTTCAGCCTGATGCCTTCCTCGATCTCGATCTGCGGGGTCAGGTCGCGCAGCGCCGCGTAGAGTTTTTCCATCGTGTTGAGCGCCATGTAGGGGCAGATGTTGCACGAGCAGTTCCCATCCGCGCCCGGCGCGCCGATGAAGGTCTTGTTCGGCAGCGCCTTTTGCATCTGGTGGATGATGTGCGGCTCGGTCGCGACGATCAGGGTGTCGCCGGGGAAGGTCTTGGCAAAGCTTAGGATGCCGCTGGTCGAGCCGACGTAATCGGCGTGGTCGATGATCGTCGGCGGGCACTCGGGGTGCGCTGCGATCGGCGCGCCGGGGTATTGCTCCTTGAGCTTCAGCAGCTCCGTCTCGGAGAATGCTTCGTGGACGATGCACACGCCCGGCCACAGCAGCATTTCGCGGTTGAATTTGCGGCTGAGATAGCCGCCAAGGTGCCGGTCGGGGCCGAAGATGATCTTCTGTTCGGGCGGGATCTGGGCGATGATCGTCTCGGCGCTGGAGCTGGTGACGATCACGTCGGAAAGGGCTTTCACCTCGGTCGAGCAGTTGATGTAGGTCAGCGCGATGTGATCGGGGTGGGCTTCGCGAAACGCCTTGAACTTCTGCGGCGGGCAGGAGTCCTCAAGGCTGCACCCGGCGTTCATGTCGGGGAGGATCACGGTCTTGTGGGGGCTGAGGATCTTGGCGGTGTCGGCCATGAACTTGACCCCGCAAAAGGCGATCACGTCGGCATCGGTCGCCGCCGCCTTGCGCGAGAGTTCGAGGCTGTCGCCCACGAAGTCGGCGATGTCCTGGATGTCGGGCGTCTGGTAATAATGCGCGAGGATCACCGCGTTCTTCTCCTTGCGGAGGCGGCCGATCTCGGCCAGCAGGTCGGCGCCGGTGGGGTTGCGGGTCAGCAGGCTCATCGGATCGTTCCCATCATCTCAGGTGACGCCGATATAGGGGCACGCCTGCGATTTTCGAGCGAAAAGCGCCAGCTTACATGCTGAAACCGGGCGGCAGGAACGGCCCCATCGGGCGCTCAGCCCCCGGCGTTCCGGCGATCACCGCCTCGGTGATGGCATAGCCAAGCGGCGAATAGGCCAGCGCCATCGAGGCGAGGAAGCCCCCCACATTGATGCCCATCCCCCACCAATAGGCCGGGTGCACGCGGCCATTGGTGCGCCAGTCGACCAGCATGGCGACGGCGCCGAAGATGAAGCTCGCCGAGACCGCGATCGGCCAGGCATTGGGGATCAGCAGCGGCATCGGCAGCAGCCGCCCGAGGCCCGGCCCGGTCAGCGCGCTCATCGCCACCAGCATCAGCCGCCGGTGCCAGCCCGCGTACCGCTGCACCCGCAGCGCCCACAGGGCGAGGCCGCCGAACACCAGCAGCCCGGCCAGATTGCTGATCAGAAACTCGTTCTGGGAAAAGAAGAACGGCCCGCCGCTCCCGCGCAGCGATGTCAGGATGATCATCACGCCTGCCGCCACCATCGCCGGGATCCAGACATAGGCGAACTGCCCCAACCGCCGGTGCAAGGCGATGTTGCCGGTGGCAATCGTCATGACCTGCGCCAGATACAGCCCCAGCCAACCCATGAAGATCATGCCGTGGACATGATAGGGCCAGGGCGACGCAAAGCTGGACCGGCCCATCGCAATATTGAGCGAAAACCCGGCGATGATGATGAAGGCCATCACCAGCGCCATGATCAAAAAGAAGCGCGTGCCTTCTACCGGCGTGCGCTGCGCTGCTGCTGCTGTGGCCATCTGCGACTTCCCCCCGAAAGCGTCCCCGTGCGCCCGGTTTGACCACGACGGTGCAATTTTCGCAAGCCGGTTTGCAGGGGCGCGGCGATCAGGCCGCCAGCCACGCCGCGCGCCTATTGGTAAAGGCACAATCCCGAGCACTCGGTGGTCGCCAAGGCGGACGTCAGGACTTCGGCCGTCGCCAGAACCTCCCCATCGCGCGTCGGCGGCAATTGGCCAAGCGCGGTGGTCAGCTCGGCGCGCAGTGCGGGCGTAAGCGCTGCGGCCAGCGGCGCGGCAATCTCGGCCGTATAGGCCCGCAACCGTGCTTTGTTGGCAGGGGTGGTGGCCGTCTCTCCCATCGCCATCATGAAACCCAGCAGCGACCGCGCGATGCCCATGCGCATTTGACGCGCACCATCCAGCCGGATCGGTGTGAGTTCAGCCGGAGGCAGGCTCGCCAGTCGATCGGCCAGAACGGGGAAATGCTTGACCGTGCAGCGCAGGGCGGAACCCGACAGGATGGTGATCGTGTCCTGATAGCGGGCGGCATTGCGCAATTGCAGCGCCTGCAGCTTCGCCGTGAGCGCGTTCATTTCCGCCGGGGTGGGCGGCGGGGCGTCTGTCGGCCGGCGAAGGGCAGCAGAACCATCCAGCGCGTGACGCACAGCCAAGCGGTTGAGCGGATCGCAGACAGCCTCGAAACTGGCAAATCCGTCTATCGGAAATGCCGGTGAACCAAATGCGCCCATCGCCGCCTCGATGGCAGCAATATCCGCCGCGTTGGCCGCCGCGTCGGTGGCCTCGATCGTAGGCCCTGATTCCGCCGGACCGAGGCGCTGGCTCAATGCATCGACCGCGCTTTGGAAAGCCGCCTTGGGCGACTCCTGCGCCAGTGCCGCGCTGTGGCCGATCATCAAGGTCGCTGCGGCGAGGGCGGCTTTGACGCTGTGAAAAATCGTCATGTGCGCGCCCCGCTTTGCCAAACCGTCCCCACGACAGCCGCCAAGCCGCGCTTTTCAAGGTCGATCAGATGCGCAGTGACGCTCATCTCGGCGGCCCCGATCAGGCGCGGATCGAGGCCCTTGTACATATCGGGGATGAAGCCGCTGACGGCACGCGGACGCTCTCCCAGCAGGCGCAGGATCTGGTTCTCGCGCTGGCGGCGGTGGCCGATCATGCCGCGCACCAGCTGGCGCGGCTTTTCAATCGCGGCACCATGCGCCGAGTGGTAGCGCACGTCCTCGCGCGCCATCAGCTTGTCGAGGCTCGCCATGTAATCGCCCATGTCGCCATCGGGCGGGATGACGACGCTGGTCGACCAGCCCATCACGTGATCGCCGGTGAACAGCGCGCCGCTCTCCTCCAGCGCATAGCACAGGTGGTTCGAGGTATGCCCCGGCGTGGCGACGGCGGTGAGGGTCCAGCCGGTGCCGCGCATCGCCTCCCCGTCCACGAGCACACGGTCGGGCGAATAGGTGGGATCGAACGCCTCGTCCGAGCGCGGGCCATCCACTGCCAGCACCAGCGGCGCGCAGCCGACAATCGGAGCGCCCGTTTGCTCTGCCAAAGGCGCGGCGGCGGGCGAGTGGTCGCGGTGGGTATGGGTGCACATGATCGCGACGATTGTGCGCCCGGCGACGGCGGCGATGATCGCGGCGATGTGCGCAGGCTCGTTCGGGCCGGGATCGATCACCGCGCAGTCCGGCCCTTGCGGCTCGCCCACCACATAGGTCTGCGTGCCGGTGAAGGTGTAGGGCGAGGGGTTGGGCGCGAGCACGCGGCGCACCAGCGGCTCGACATCTTCGCCAAGGCCGGTGGGCCAGGGCTGGGGAGGGATCGTGACCATACGCTCCATTTGGGCGTGCCGTGCTTCGTCGGCAAGAGACTTGCCTCAACCCCCGCCCCGGGCTTGACCCGGGGCCCCGCTAATTTTTTGCTTCGGCGTCATGACGCGAAGGCAGCTGGGCCCCGGGTTAAGCCCGGGGCGGGGAAGGGTTTTAGCGCCATCTCGACTTCCCGCGACCCCAGCGGCTAGGGATGCGAAAAATCGGGAGAGCTTCATGGCCGACTACATCCTCGTCCTCGACGAAGGCACCACATCCACCCGCGCGATGCTGTTCGCATCCGACGGCGTGCTGGTCGCCAGCGCGCAGGAGCCGCTCACCCAGCATTATCCGCAGAGCGGCTGGGTGGAGCACGATCCGCGCGAGATCTGGGACAAGACGCTCGCCTGCGCGAACGCCGTGATGCAGAACGCGGGCGGGGCGGCCAGCATTGCCGGCATCGGCATCACCAACCAGCGCGAGACCGTGGTGGCGTGGGACCGCACCACCGGCGAGCCGCTCACCAACGCGATCGTCTGGCAGGACCGCCGCACCGAGCCGCTGTGCGCCGCGCTGCGCGAAGCGGGCCACGAGGCCGGCGTGCAGGAGCGCACCGGCTTGCTGCTCGACCCCTATTTCTCCGGCACCAAGATGCGCTGGATGCTCGACAATGTGCCCGAGGTTAAGGCGGCGGCGGAGCGCGGCACGCTGGCCTTCGGCACGGTCGAAAGCTGGCTGGTGTTCAAGCTCACCGGCGGCGCCGCACACATCACCGACGCCAGCAACGCCAGCCGCACGCTGCTGATGGGGCTGCAGGACGATCAGTTCAACGAGGAGCTGTGCGAGTTGCTCGGCGTGCCGCTCGCCGCGCTGCCGGGCGTGGTCGACATGGCGGGGCCGCTGGCCGCGACCGATCCGGCGCTGTTCGGCCATTCCATCCCGATCACCGGACTGGCGGGCGACCAGCAGGCGGCAACCATCGGGCAGGCCTGCCTCGCGCCCGGCCAGACCAAGGCGACCTTCGGCACCGGCGCCTTTGTGCTGACCTGTCAGGGTGCCCGCATCCCGCGCTCGACCAACCGCTTGCTCGGCACCGTGCTGACCCAGCTCGACGGCAAGCGCACCTATGCCATCGAAGGCTCGGTGTTCGTGGCGGGCAGCCTTGTGCAGTGGCTCAGGGATTCGCTCGGGATCGTGCAGGTGGCCGAGGAAACCGAGGCGCTGGCGCGCTCGATCCCCGATAGCGGCGGCGTGGTGATCGTGCCTGCGCTCGCAGGGCTGGGCGCACCGCACTGGCGGGCCGAAGCGCGCGGCGTGATCGCGGGGCTTTCCTTCGCAAGCGGCAAGGCGGAGCTGGCGCGGGCGGCGCTGGAGGCAATGGCGCACCAGACCCACGACCTGTGCGCCGCGTTCACCGCCGACGGTGCGCCGTGGCACACGCTCAGGATCGACGGCGGGATGGCGGCCAATGACTGGATGGCGCAGGATCTTGCCGACATGCTCGGCGTGACGGTGGAGCGCCCCGGCTTCGTCGAGACCACCGCGCTGGGTGCAGCGATGCTGGCGGCATGCGGGGCGGGGTTCTACCCTGACCTGGGCGCGGCGGCGCAGGCGATGCGCGGACGGCTCAGCCGGTTCGAGCCGCAGATGGAAGACGAAGTGCGCGATGCGAGGCTGGCGGGTTGGCGCAAGGCGCTCAGCGCGGCGTGATGTTGGCGATTTCAGACCCCCGCCAGACGCGTCTTGCCCGGTGCTAGACCCCTGCCAGACCCCCTCCAGACGCGTTTAGACCCCCTTTAGCCCCACTTTAGCGGCCGTGTTTCACGTGAAACATCGGGTAGGCGGGGTGGTTTAGCCCATCCGTCCGAATTCGCGGCCGATCCGGTCCTGAAAGGCGCGGGCGGGCGAGGTCATGTCGAATTGCTGGCGCCATGCCTCGTCCAGCCGGGCGATGCGGCGGTGGAGCCTTTCGGTATCGGCAATCAGCTCGCGGGTCTCGGGTTCCAGCAGCGCGATCTGCGCGTCATCTGCGGCGCGATCAGGCGGCAGCGCGCCGTGGAGGCGCACCTGATTTTCGGAAAGTTCGCCTTGAAAAAGAGCGCGTTGGTTCAGCAGCCAGGCGAGCACATGCATCATCCGGGTGGTGGTCTTGAGCCCCTCGGTCGAGAGCGCAAGGCGCGCAAAGGCGTCCTCCCCCGCCAGCGGTTCGCGCACCCCTGCGGAGAACACCGCGCGCACCTCGTCGGCCAATACCAGCGCTTCGGTGTAGAGCGCCTCGACAATCGGGCGCGAAAGGTTGGAGGTGCGAACCATGATGCGGGGCAGACTACGCCGCAGCGGGCCGGCCCGCTACTCCAACATGGTTACTTTCCAAGTCATTTTTGCATCCGTCCCTTCCGGGAACAGAATGAGCGAAGCGGTAAGGATGTTTGGAAGGGGGCGGTGCCGACGGACCGCGTCAGTGCGATGAAATCACGCGATAATGTCGGGTAGCAGCGTATCCTCGATGATGCCGATCTGGTCCTTGAGGCGCAGCTTGCGCTTCTTGAGCCGGGCGATCTGGAGCATATCGGCCGACGCACTGCCGCGCGCTGCCTCGGTCAGCGCGGCAATCGCGGCGTCGAGGTCGCGGTGCTCGGTCTTGAGCAATTCGAGCGTTTTGCGCAGCTCCTGCTCGGTCATGATTGCCCCTGATCCCTTATCGGCCCGCGCGGAAATTGCACGGCAGGCGCTACGCGAACCCGCAGCGATTTGTAAGATGGTATTGCGCCAATTTTGCGCGCCCCGGTTGGCCGTGTGGCCCAGGGCATTGGTCGCAAAATACCACGGATGCGCCGATTAAGGATGCATTCGCACTTTGCAAGATAGGTCACCTATGGTTTCACTGAAACCTGCGGCCCGGCCGTAATTGTGCCGAGTCGCCTTTCCGGGGGCATCCCCCCGCAGGATAGGAGAACGCATAATGGCATCCAGCGCAGTGTCTTCCCACCTCGACGCTCTTCAGCACAAGCATGCCGGCCTTGAAGCCCGGCTGCGCGACGAGATGGCCCGGCCGATACCCGACACCGCAATGCTCCAGTCCCTCAAGAAGCAGAAATTGCGACTCAAGGAAGAAATATCCTCCCACTGACGCGCGCGGCGGCAGAGGTATGGGGCAAACGACTGAGTTTGTGTTTCACCCTTTTGCATTTGCCGCGCGGACGGAATACATCCGCTGAGCAATGACCGCCGCTGCCGCCGCCCGCCAGATCCTGACGCGCCTCACCGAGGTGATGGCCTCGCGCATGCACGCGCAGGGCAAGCTGGATCAGGTGGTCGAGATCATCGGCGAATGCCTTTCGAGCGAGGTCTGCTCGATCTACCTTTTGCGTGAAGGCATGCTCGAGCTGTTCGCCACCCGCGGGCTCAACCAGAGCGCGGTGCACGTCACCCGCATGGCGATCGGCGAGGGCCTGACCGGCGCGATCGCCAAGAAGGTCGAGACGCTCAACCTCGCCGAGGCCAAGGCGCATCCCGACTTCCAGTACCGCCCCGAGACGGGTGAGGAGAAATTCCACTCCTTCGCCGGTGTGCCGATCGTCTACCGTGAGCGCGCGGTGGGCGTCCTGTGCGTGCAGCATGTCGAGCCGCGCCGCTACGAGGAAGTCGAGATCGAGGCGCTCCAGACCACCGCGATGGTGCTCTCGGAAATGATCGCCAATGCCGAGCTGGTCGACGAGGAGGAGGCGCGCGGCCTTACCCAGGAGCAGACCGGGCCGCAGACCGTCACCGGCCTGACGCTGGTTAAGGGGCTGGGCGCGGGCGTTGCCGTCTATCACCAGCCACGGGTCGAGATCACGCAGGTCATGGCCGACGACACCGAGGCCGAGCGCCAGCGGGTTTACCGCGCCTTCGACAAGATGCGCGAGCAGATCGACACGCTCGCCAGTCAGGCCGAATTCGGCGTCGGCGGCGAGCACGAGGAGGTGCTCGAGACCTACAAGATGTTCGCCTACGACGAAGGCTGGTCGCGGCGTATCAACGAAGCGATCGATAGCGGCCTCACCGCCGAAGCCGCGATCGAGCGCGTGCAGCAGCACACCCGGATGCGGATGCGCGAGATCGATGATCCGCTGCTCGCCGACCGGATGCACGATCTGGAAGATCTGGCTAACCGTCTGCTCAGGATCGTCGCCGGGCGGTTCGGCACCGCCGCCTCGCAAGGGCTGCGCAAGGACACCATCCTGATTGCACGCAACCTCGGCCCGGCCGAACTGCTCGAATACGACAAGCGGCGGCTGAAGGGCGTGATCCTCGAGGAAGGCTCGCTGACCGCCCACGTGGTGATCGTCGCGCGGGCGATGAACGTGCCGGTGATCGGCCGCACCAAAGAGGTGCGCACCACGATCCGCGAAGGCGACGAGATCCTGCTCGATGCAACTGTCGGCAATGCCATTATCCGCCCGCTGCCGCAGGTCGCCGATGCCTTCCAGACGCGCTTTGCCAAGTCGCGCGAGAAGCAGGCGGCCTATGCCTCGCTGAGGGACGTCGAGCCCTTCACCCGCTGCGGCACGCGCATTCAGGTGATGATGAATGCCGGCCTGCGCGACGACATGAGCGCGCTTGCCATGACCGGCGCTGACGGCGTGGGCCTGTTCCGCACCGAGTTCCAGTTCCTCGTGTCCGCCACCCTGCCGCAGCGCGAGCGCCAGACGCGGCTCTACCGCGACGTGCTCGAGGCAGCGGGCGACAAGCCGGTGATCTTCCGCACGGTCGACATCGGCGGCGACAAGTCGGTGCCCTATCTCGCCAGCGAGATCGCCGCGCAGGACGAGAACCCGGCGATGGGCTGGCGCGCGCTGCGCCTTGCGCTCGAACGCGAAGGGCTGATGAAGATCCAGGCGCGCGCGCTGCTTGAGGCGGCGGCGGGTCGCACGCTTTATGTCATGTTCCCGATGGTTTCCGAGCCGTGGGAGTTCGACGCGGCCAAGACCGTCTTTGACGAACAGCTCGCGTTCCTGCGCACCCAGAAAAAGACGTTGCCCGAAAGCATCAAGTTTGGCGCGATGCTCGAAGTGCCCGCGCTCGCCGAGGTGCTCGACCTGCTGCTGCCGCGCCTCAGCTTCCTGTCGATCGGCACCAACGATCTCACCCAGTTCCTGTTCGCGGCCGACCGTGCCAATCCCAAGCTGGCCGAACGCTACGATTGGCTCAGCACGTCAATCCTGCGCTTCCTGCGCCGCGTCATGCAGAACAGCGTCGGCAGCGGCGTTGATATCGGCGTGTGCGGCGAGATGGGCGGGCGGCGGCTGGAGGCGCTGGCGTTGATGGGCATCGGCTACCGTCGTCTTTCGATCACGCCCGCCGCCGTCGGACCGATCAAGGAGCTGGTGCGCAAGGTCGACCTTGCCGAGCTGACTGCGGCGATGACCGCGTTGCTCGCCGACCCGAGCTTGAACCTGCGCGAACAGCTCGCCGCGTGGGCCGATGCGCGCGATATCGAATATGATTAAGGTCATCTTGCGGAGAGCCGTGCGCGCTATGCGGTAGTGCGGTGTAGCGCCGCTTGACAGGACGCCCGCCAACGGGTGAGTCCGTCATTCGGATACTCCCACCAATCATTGCAAAAACGCCTCGGCAAGAAGGCGCGGAAAAATCGGGTCATATGGATAGCGAAAACCCCAACAGCGCGGATACTGCGCCCGACACCTCCGTAACCGGGCCCGGAGCGCGGCTGCGCGCGGCGCGCGAGGCGATGCGGGTGGAGTTGCCGCATGTCGCCGCTGAAACCCGCATTCCGCTGCGCCATCTCCAGTCGATCGAGGACGACCAGTTCGAAGACCTGCCGTCGCGTGCCTATGCGATCGGCTTTTCGCGCACCTTCGCCAAGGCGGTCGGTCTTGACCCTGCCGAGATCACCGATCTGGTGCGGGCCGAGCTTGCCGATGGGTCGATGCGGCGTACCACGCCCACATCCGGCATGGAGCCGGGCGATCCGGCGCGCCTGCCCTCGTCGGGCCTTGCATGGGCGGCTGGTGCAGCGGTGTTGATCCTCGCGATTGGCGCCTTTGCCTTCTACCGCAGCTATTTTGGCGCCGGGACCGAGCCGGGCTCGCTGCTCGCCCCGCAAACCGCAGCGACCTCTGCGGCTCCGGTTGCTGCCGCGCCGACGCCCGCGCCCGCGCCTGCCGGTAGCGGCCCGGTGGTCCTCACCGCGACGCAAGACGGCATCTGGGTGCGCCTGTTCGAGGAAGGCGGCGAGCGCCTGACCGAGCGCACGCTGGCCCGCGGCGAATCGATCGAAGTTCCGACCACGGCGCGCGATCCGCGGATCAACACCGGCCGGCCCGATGCGCTGGTGGTGACCATCGGCGGGCAGCCGGTCGCTCCGCTGGCTGACCGGCCGCAGACGATTTCGGGAACGCAGGTTTCGGCGGCAGCGCTGCTGGCGCGGGCGACCACGCCTCTGGCGGCGGCGGCAACGACCCCGCTGACCGCACAGACCGCGCCCTTGCGCGCTCCGGCCCGCCGTCAGGCGGCGACGCGGCCCCTCAGCGCACCCGCGCCCGAGCCTGCTCCAGCGCTTTCCGAGCCTGCGCCGGTGGCCGAAACTGCCTCCACCCCCGGTTAGCAACCCTTTTTCCCGTTGATTAGGCGGTCTTCCGCTCTCGACTTGGGCGGCGGCACGCGGCAGGGATTCGGACAACGTTCATGTGGCCCGCGCCAGTCATGCGCGACCATTGCCAGGGAGCACGACCAGCCATGATCACCCCCGTAAAGACCATCACACTGCGTCTTGCCGGAGCGGCGCTGATGGCCGCGACCGCCGCAAGCATCGTCACGCTCCCGGTGCCTGCCGCCGCGCAGGACGCAGGCACCGCCGAGGCCCGCCTCAAGAAGGTCGAAGCCGAGGTCCGGGCGATCCAGCGCAAGGTCTTCCCCGGCGGCGACGGCAAGTTCTTCGAGCCGCAGATCACGCCCGGCGCCCAAGGGACCGCGACGACGTCGCCCGCACCCACCGGCGCCCCTTCGACCACAGCGGTGACCGACATCCTTGTGCGGCTCGACGCGCTTGAAACCCAGCTGCGCTCGCTGACCGCGCGTTCGGAGGAGCAGGCCAATGCGCTGTCGCTGATGGAGCAGCGGCTGCTCGTGCTCGAGACGGCGGGCAATGCGCCGATCACGACGACGCCCACGGCTACGTTTACGCCCGCGCCGACGGGGCCTGTGCTCCAGCCTGCTGCCACCACCCCCGCAATCGTGAAGCCGCCGGTGCAGGTCGCCGTCACCCCCGCTCCCAAGCCCGTGACTGCCGCGACTGCCACCCCGAGCGCCGCGCGGCTAGCTGCGGTGCAGGCCATCGCCAAGCCGCAGACCGCCGACGTGGGCGACGACGAATACTCCTACGGTTTCCGCCTGTGGAACGCGGGCCTGTTCCCCGAAGCACGCCAGCAGCTCACCAAATATGTCGAGGCGTACCCGAGCCACTCCAAGATCAGCTATGGCCGCAACCTGCTGGGCCGCGCCTTCCTCGACGACAAGATGCCCGAGGATGCGGCGCGCTGGTTCCTCAAGAATTATCAGGCCAACAAGACCGGTGAGCGCGCGCCCGACAGCTTGCTTTATCTCGGCGCATCGATGGTCGCGATGAAGGACACCAAGCGCGCCTGTATCGCGATCGCGGAGTTTGCCGACACCTATCCGCTGGTCGCCGCCGGGCGCCTCGCCACCGACTATCAGGCGATCCGCGCCAAGGTGAAGTGCAGCTAGGCGCCAGTCTGCTCGGGCGATTCGCCGCCGATCTGGCAGCGCTGTGGCCGAATGACGAGCGCGGCGGCCCGCTGGGCCTCGCGGTATCGGGCGGGCCGGATAGCTTGGCGCTCCTGCTGCTCGCGAATGAGGCGATGCCGGGGCGCATCGCTGTCGCCAGCGTCGATCACGGCCTCAGGCCCGAGGCGGCGGGCGAAGTTGCGCTGGTCGAGCGCATTGCGACTGAGCGAGGCATCCCCTTCACACCGCTCACAGTGACGCTTGCTCCCGGCAATGTCCCTGCCAGAGCCCGCGAGGCACGCTATGCCGCACTGGCAGGGTGGGCGCGGGAGGCAGAGCTTGGTGCGGTCGCCACCGCGCATCACGCCGACGATCAGGCCGAGACACTGCTGATGCGGCTCAATCGGGGCAGCGGGCTCGCGGGGCTGGTAGGGGTGCGCGCGCGGTCGGTTATCGAGGGCAGCAAGGTCACTCTGCTGCGCCCGCTGCTCGGCTGGCGAAAAGCGGAACTTGCGGAAGTGGTCGCTGCGGCGGGGCTCACAGCTGCGCAGGACCCCACCAACACCAGCCCCGATTTCGACCGCGCCCGGCTGCGTGCTCGGATGGGCGAGGCGGACTGGCTAGACCCGGTCCAGATCGCCGCCAGCGCCGCGCATCTGGCGGAAGGCTGGCAGGCGCTCGCCTGGTATGCGGAGCTCGACTGGCACGAAATGGTGATGCGCGACGACACCGCGCCCGGCGGCCTAGGCTTCACCTATTGCGCCAACGTCCCCCGGGTGATCGCCATCGAGACGATCTGCAAGATCATCGGCGAGCTTGGCGGCCATGCCTCGCGCTCGGAGGCGGCGCGGGCGTGGGACCGGCTATGGGTGGGGGACAACGCATCGCTGGGCGGCGTGCTCGCGGTGCCGGGGGTCGAGCGGGTCGAGAAGGTCGGCGTGCAAATGCGCGTCTGGCGCTTCCGGCCGGAGCCGGTGAGAGGCAGCGTCAACTAACCCTTAGAGAACCTTGTCGCCGAGCCCGATCATCCGGCCGCGCGTGATGATCACCGTGTCGCCGCGCTTGGCGGCGGCGAAGAGCTTGGCGGCGAATTCGTCGGGCACCCCGATGCAGCCGTGGCTGGCATAGCCGTTCATCACCGGCGAGCCGTGGATCGCGATCCCGTCCCACGTCAGCCGCAGCGTCCAGGGCATCGGCGCGTTCTTGTACTTCTCCGAGACGTTGTCGCGCTCCTTGGTGAGGATCGGGAAGCTGCCGAGCGGGGTCGGGTGTTCCTGCGTGCCAAGCAGCACCACGGCGGTGCCGATCTCGTGCCCGTCGCGAAAGGCGCTGATCACGCGCGCGGCGAGGTCGACGGTGATGACCAGCTTGCCCTGCCCCGGGGCGGCGCTTTCGTCCCAGAACCAGTCGCCGTAGCGGATCGTGCCTTCGATCGGGAGGATCGACTTGACGACGAAGGCGTCGCGGCTCGTCAGCGCGGCCGGGATCTTGGCGGCGACAGGCATGGTGGCCGGTGCGGGGGCAGTAACGGGCTGCACCACTTCTTGCGCGATCATCCGCATTGCAGGGCCGCGCGGGGCGGCGGGCTCGCTCGTTTCGACGTCCATATCAAGGGTCGGCTCAGCGATGAGGAGCGGCGGCAGGCCGGCATAGGCAGCCGTCGCCGCGTCTTGGCGCGCTGCCTCGCTGTCGGGGTCGATAGCCTCAAAGGCACCCGTCGCGCGCTCGGCGACCGCCTCTGCGGCGTCGCCGGCACGGCTGGGGCTTGTCTGCGCAAAAGCTGCAAATTGCAGCACGGCGACGGCGATGAGGAAGGCGAGAGCGCGGATCATGGCGATTGTTATGCCGTGTCAGCCGAAAAGTTGCCAGCCGTTAACCAGCCCGCGTCCCGGCGGGGGACGCGGACAGGGCGGGGATTAACGCGCAATCAGCCCGAACAGGTCGTGCGCGTCGGCATCTTCGATCGTGGCATCGACGATGTCGCCGGGCACGAGCGTGGCGGGCACGTTGCGCAGATAGACTGCGCCGTCGATCTCGGGGGCATCGGCCTGAGAGCGGCCGGTCGCGCCGATATCGCCGTCTTCATCCGGTTCACCGACCTCGTCGATGATCACGGGGAGCGTGCGGCCGACCTTGGCGGTGAGCTTGGCGGCGCTGATGCGCTCGGTCACTTCCATGATCCGGGCGTAGCGTTCTTCCTTGATCGCTTCGGGCACCTGATCGGGCAGCGCATTGGCCGCCGCGCCTTCGACGGGTTCAAAGCGGAAGGCGCCGACGCGGTCGAGTTGCGCTTCTTCCAGCCAGTCGAGCAGGTAGCGGAAGTCTTCCTCGGTCTCACCGGGGAAGCCGACCACGAAGGAGCTTCGGATGGCGATATCGGGACAGATTTCGCGCCACGACTTCAGCCGTTCGAGCACCTTGGCCTCGTTCGCCGGGCGGCGCATCAACTTCAGCACCTTGGGGCTAGCGTGCTGGAAGGGAATATCGAGATAGGGCGTCAGCAGCCCTTCGGCCATCAAGGGGATGACCTGATCGACGTGCGGGTAGGGGTAAACGTAATGCAGCCGCACCCACGGCGCACGGCCCTCTGGTGTCCGCAGACCGCCGAGCTCGCGCGCCATGTCGGTCATGTGCGCACGCACCTCGCGGCCCTTCCAGGTCCGAGGCTCGTGGCGGGTGTCGACCCCGTAGGCGCTGGTGTCCTGCGAGATCACCAGCAGCTCTTTCGTGCCCGCTGCGACCAGTTTCTCCGCTTCGCGCAGCACGGCATCGATCCGGCGGCTGGCAAGCTTACCGCGCAGCGCGGGGATGATGCAGAAGGCGCAGGAATGGTTGCAGCCCTCGGAAATCTTGAGGTAGCTGTAGTGGCGCGGTGTCAGCTTGATGTCCGGCTGCGGGATCAGGTCGATGAACGGGCCTTGGCTGGGCGGCGCATGGATGTGAACCGCCTCCACGACCTGCTCGTATTGGTGCGCTCCGGTGATCGCGAGCACCTGCGGATGCGCGGCGCGGATCGCATCGGCTTCCTCGCCCAAGCACCCGGTGACGATCACGCGGCCGTTTTCGGCGATCGCCTCGCCGATGGCGGCAAGGCTTTCTTCCTTGGCGGAATCGAGGAAGCCGCAGGTGTTGACCAGCACCACGTCCGCGCCCGCATAATCCTCGGCGAAGGCATAGCCATCGGCGCGCAGGCGGGTGAGGATCCGTTCGGAATCGACAAGCGCCTTGGGGCAGCCGAGGCTCACTATGCCGATCTTCTTTTGATCGGGCAGGGTCGCAGGCGCGGTGGTGGTGGCGGTGTTCATTGCGGCGCGCCCCTACACTGTGTGCGGGCATAGCGCTAGGCTTGACGGCGAAGGGGCCTTGCGGGCATCCAGGCAGCATGATTGCCAAGCTCTTCACCGACCATCCGCGCACCATTGGCGAGACCTATGGCGAGCACGCCCGCACCGCGTTCAGCTTCGGCTGGCGCATGACGGTGGGCGGGCTGGCCTGCATGGTCCACGCAGCCGTCCCCGGCCTGTTCGTCAAGACCGCGAGCCGCACCGTCGTGCAGCTCGATGCCGAGATGCGCGGCCGCAAGCCCGACCCGGCCGCCGAGGAATTCGCTTACGTCATCTGACGCTCTCTCGCGGCGCTACCCCTCGCGGCTACCTTGCGCTAGGAAGGTGGCATGCGCGCAGGAGAACAAGCATGAGTGATTTCGCCCTGTGGCCCGTGCTGGCCGGAACGCTGGCCTTCTTTGCGGTTGGCGCGCTGTGGTACGGGGTGATCTTTGCGGTGCCCTGGCAGCGCGCGGCGGGGCTTTCGAACACCCAGCTCAAGAGCGGCAACATGAAGCTGATCTTCGCGCTGACCCTCGCCTTCGAGATGCTGATCGCGATGGTGCTGTGGCACCTCGTGGCCCGCACCGATCCGCCGCAATTCGTGGTGATGATGATGGCGGTGGGCTTTGCGGTCGGCGTGATGATCCCGGCGATCGGGATCAATTACCTGCACCTGAGGAAGCCGCTGACGTTGTTCCTGATCGATGCCGGACACTTCCTCGTGGGCATGGCGGCGATGGGCGGCGTGTTCGTCTGGTTCAGGGGATGAGCTGATCGAGAATGTGGATGGCCGCTTTTGGCGAACACCGCGGCAGAGGCGAACGTCCGAAGGTGGGTTGTTAGCTGCCATCCCTCCGGAAAGGGCGCTTGCGCTTTATCTTCCTAGCAAGTGGCCAAGGTTGCCGAACCTCGAACCTGCGCAACTCTTGTGCGGCATCGCCATCGCCACTTTGTGCCGCGCGACGGAGCCAGTGTCGGTAACCTGCTAAGTCACCCACATAGAACAAAGAAAGAGCGATGTTTTGCGCGGCATTCAATTCTCCCTGTCGGAATGCCCGATACATTAGCCCGAAGGGACTGCTCGGGTCGCTCGGCCGTCCGAGTTCGGCACGATTACCTTGCTCCGTTTCCCGAGCCGCCAAGCTCAGCATCGCGGGGCCGTATTGCCGGTGCGCGAGAGCGCGCAGGATCGGCATCCCAAAGCCGTTTGCCTTGCCATCGAGAACTGATTCAGCTCGGTGAAATAGCTTGTCGAGTTTCTTGCTCATCGGTTGAAACTAGTTTCACGCGGAAAGTCCGCAATGGGGTCGCTAGCCGATTGGCAGCTTTTCTCTCAATCATGGGCAAAGCTGCCCCATGATGAATTCACCCTCCCTCGCGCGGCGCGGTGGGGACGATTTCGACCACCACGTCGCCGGGCTGGAGCTGCTGGCACTCGTCCTCCCAGAACCCTATTGCGCGGCCACCGCGATAGACGCGCAGGCCCTGACCGCCGCTGGTGAGGTCGGTGATCGACTGGCCGACTTCCTCATGTGTCACCACCCGCTCGACCAGCTGCACCCGCCCGCCCACGCTGGCGAGGTCGGCGAGGTATTCGGCGATATGCGCGCCCTTGACGCTGCCTGCCAGCAGCAGTCCGGTGAAGCGCACCGGGTTGATGACGTGATTGGCCCCTGCCTGCCGCGCCAGCAGCTCGTTATCGTCGGCGCGCACCACCACGCTGATCGGAACCTTGGGCGCGAGATGGCGGACGGTCAGCACCATCAGGATCGAGGTATCGTCGCGCCCTGCCGAAACCAGCACGCTCGAAGCTTCCGCGATCCGTACCGATTTCAGCGTCTCGTCGCGGGTGGCGTCGGCGGCCATCACGTTGACCCCGAGCTTCTCCGCCTCGGCGAGCCGATCTTCGGACGGGTCGATGACGACGATGCAGCGCGGATCAATGCCGCGCTCGATCAGCTCGCCCACGCTTTGGCCGTTGGAAACCCCGTAGCCGAGCACCACGATATGATCGGTGAGCTGTTCCTGGATGCGAGCCATGCGAAACTTCTCCCAGCTGCGCTTGATGACGAAATCGTAGGCCGCGCCCACGAAGATGAACAGCACCGCGATGCGCACCGGCGTGACGATCACGGCCTCGATCAGGCGCGAGCGGTCGGAGATCGGCGCGATGTCGCCGAAGCCGGTGGTGGTGATGGAGATCATGGTGAAATAGACGACGTCGAGGAAGCTGATGACGTTGTCGTGGTTGTCCTTGAGGCCGTCGCGGTCCCACCAGTGGATCGCGATGACGATC
Organism: uncultured Alphaproteobacteria bacterium; assembly: GCA_963765775.1. Taxonomy (GTDB): domain Bacteria; phylum Pseudomonadota; class Alphaproteobacteria; order Sphingomonadales; family Sphingomonadaceae; genus Erythrobacter. The sequence goes on along the minus strand of CAVXXQ010000001.1, from coordinate 238,810 downwards.
CCGATCAGCAGGAAGGCGAGGCTCATGCGGATGCCGAGGTCGCCCCACACGGGCAGCCGCACCTGCCGCCGCAGCGGGTAGAACTGGTCGGCGAGCAGCGCCTTGCGCCGGAACGGATTGCGGCCGGGCAGAGGTGCGCTCGCCCGCGCCATCAGCCGGCGAAGCGTTCGGCGAGGATGCCGATGGTCGAATAGTGGGTGAGGTCAAGCTGCAGCGGGGTGACCGCGACATAGCCTTCCTCGATCGCTTCAAGGTCGGTGCCGTGGTCCAGCGTGTGCTCGATCTGGTCGAGCCCGAACCAGAAATAGCGATAGCCGCGCGGATCGCGGCCTTCGACGATGGTGCCGCGCGAATAGTCGTGGAAGCCCTGCCGGACGACGCGGATGCCCTTCACGTCCTCGGGTGCGCGGGCCGGGAAGTTGACGTTGATGAGCGTGCGGTCGGCCATCGGCGCGTCGATTAGCGGCTTGAGCACTTTTGGCCCCCATGCCAGCGCGGCGCCGAAGGGCACGTCGTCGCCCATGCCTTCGCGGGCATAGACCTGGCTGAAGGCGACCGAGCGGATGCCCGCCAGCGCGCCTTCGATGGCGGCAGAGACGGTACCCGAATAGGTGATGTCATCGGCAAGGTTCGCGCCGCGGTTGACGCCCGACAGGATCAGGTCGGGCGCATCGGGCATGACCGTGCGCAGCGCCATCATCACGCTATCGGTGGGCGTGCCGGTGACGGCGAAGCGCCGCTCGCCATGCTGTTGCAGGCGGACGGGCCGGGTGAGGGTGAGCGAATGGCCCGCGCCCGACTGCTCCTCGGACGGCGCGCAGATCCAGATATCGTCGGAGAACTGGCGTGCGATCTCCTCCAGCACCTTGAGGCCGGGGGCGTTGATGCCGTCGTCGTTGGTGAGGAGGATTCTCACAAGGCCGTCCCCAAATTCCGTTCGTGCTGAGCCTGTCGAAGCACTGTATTTCCTTTGGTTGCGCCTGTCGCGAAGAAGAAGTGCGGCCCTTCGACAAGCTCAGGGCGAACGGGGGTTATTGCGGCGAGATGACTTTCAATCCGCTCATGTAGGGGACGAGAGCCTCGGGCACGGTCACGCTGCCATCGGCGTTCTGGTAGTTCTCGATCACCGCCACCAGCGTGCGCCCGACCGCGAGGCCGGAACCGTTGAGGGTGTGGACGAACTCGGTGCGTTTCTCGCCCGCGACGCGGTATCGCGTGTTCATGCGCCGCGCCTGGAAGTCGCCGGTGTTCGAGCACGAGCTGATCTCGCGGTAGGCGCCTTGGCCGGGGAGCCACACCTCGAGGTCGTAAGTCTTGCGCGCGCCAAAGCCCATGTCGCCGGTGCACAGCAGCAGCTTGCGATAGGGCAGGGCGAGGCGTTCGAGGATCGTCTCGGCGGCGCGGACCATGCGCTGGTGCTCGGCCTCGCTGTCCTCGGGGCGCACGATGCTGACGAGCTCGCACTTTTCGAATTGGTGCTGGCGGATGAACCCGCGCGTATCGCGCCCCGCCGCCCCTGCCTCGGAGCGGAAGCACAAGGTGAGCGCGGTGAGGCGCATCGGCAGCGCGGCCTCGTCGAGCAGCTCGCCCATGACGCTGGCGGTGAGGGGGACTTCGCTGGTGGGGATGAGCCAGCGGCGTCGATCAAAATCGGTTTCGTATTCGTCCCAGAACCCAGCCCTAAACCTCTCTGCGAACTGCTCGAAAGGCTCGAGCAGCGCGTTCGGCATCGAGGGCCAGAGTTCGAACGCTTTTCCGAGCGAATTATTGATCACGTTTTCGAGCACGAGGCGGTCGTAGTTCAGGCTAGTCTTGAAGCTGTCCTCGGCAAACTTGGGCAGTTTGTCGGTGCCATACATGGCATCATCGCCGACCAACACCGGCGGGTTGCACTCTGCATAGCCGTGCTCGCCCGTCTGCACGTCGAGCATGAACTGACCGAGCGCTCTGTGCAGCCGCGCCATCCCGCCCCGCAGGAAGGTGAAGCGGGCGCCCGAGAGCCGCGTGCCGGTCTCAAAATCCATGCCGAGAGCAGGCGCGATGTCGGCGTGCTCGCGGGCTGCGAAGTCGAATTCGCGCGGTGTGCCCCAGCGGGTGACTTCGACATTGTCCTCCTCGCCGCCGCCGTCGGGCACATCCGCGCCGGGCAGGTTGGGGATGATTTCGAGCAACGCCTTCAGCTGACCCGCCAACTCGTCGGCGCGGGCTTCCAAGGCGGGCATTTCGTCCTTGAGCGCGGCGACTTCGGCCTTCAGCGCCTCGGCGGCGTCCTTGTCGCCCTTACCCATAGCTGCGCCGATCAGCTTCGACGCCTCGTTGCGGCGGCTTTGCGCGATCTGCACCTGTGTGGTGACCGCGCGGCGTTCTTCGTCGAGCGCGATCAGCGCGGCGGCCTGCGCGGGCAATCCGCGCCGGGCGAGACCTGCGTCGAAGGCTTCGGGGTTCTCTCGGATCAGGCGGATATCGTGCATGGCGCTGGCCTATGCCCGCTCGGCCGCCCCAAGAAAAGCGGCAATCGCGATGGAACATTGCACGGCTGCGCGGCGTTTCTGCTGCGTCCCTTCAGGAGATATCCCCAATGATCCGCAAACTTATCGGCGCCGCGATCGGCGCGAGCGTTGCCAAGAAGCATCCCGCAGCCGGCGGCGTGACCGGCGTGGTGCTGGCATCGGCCGTTCCCTTCGTTCTGTCGCGCCTCAGCCTGCCCGGCATGATCGCGATGGGCGTGGGCGGCTATGTCGCCAAGCGTTACATGGACCGCAAGGACAGCGCGCAGCCAGCCGCGCCTGCATCGCCCCCGCCCGCGACCAATCCGGTCCCGGTCGCCGCTCCGGCCGACTACTAGGCGAAATGTAACGGGGCGGCGGCTGCACGAGACGCCGCCCCGTTACCTTAGAAGTTGAAGCCGACCATCACGTTCCACGTGCGCGGGTCGCCGTAGTACACGGTCTGGATGTTGCCGACCGAGCTGAACTCCTGACCATCGGTCTTGTAGAGTTCGTCGGTCAGGTTCTTGACCCCGCCCTGCACGTAGAAGCGGCGGCTTGCATCATCGAAGCGCACGAAGGCGTTGGTGAGCCAGTAGCCGTCCTCGACCAGCCCTGCACGATTGTCGACGCTCAGGAAGTGCTTGTCGACGAAGCGCGCGTCGCCGCCGAAGGTCAGGCTGCCCGCGTTGCCCAGACCGATGCGGTAATCGGTCGCGACGTTGAAGGTGATCGGCGGAGCAAAGGCGGGTTCGCAGATGATCTGCGTGCCGGTCGGGTTGCAGCTGAACGCGGGTGCGCGGCGGCCGTCGTTGAACTCCTCATACTGCGCGTCGAGATAGCCGAGGCTGGTGCGCACCGTCCACGCCTTGGTCGGCTTGACCACGGCTTCAAGCTCCACGCCGCGGATCGACATCTTGCCGGCGTTGAGCACCGGGAAGACACCCACCGCGCCGCCGCCGACGCGGGCCTGAAAGTCCTTGAAGTCGCTGTAGAAGGCGTTGGCGGCGAGATAGATGCGGCCATCTGCGAAGCTCGCCTTGGCGCCCGCTTCATAGGTCCACACGGTCTCGGGTGCGAAGTTCGTCACCAGCTGCGACGTGCCGTTCACCACCAGCGTAAGATCGGCAAGGCCGTTGGCGCGTCCGTTGAACCCGCCCGACTTGAACCCGCGCGAGGCCGAGGCGTAGATCTGGCTGTCGGCATTGGGCTTGAAGGACAAGGTAAGGCTGGGCGTCCACGCATCGAAGCTGATGTCGTTGTCGAGGTTGAGCGGCGCGGGCAGGTTGCCCGGGAAGCGGAAGGTCAGCCCGTTGAGCGCCGCCAGCGTCGAGGCCGTGGTGGTGACACGGTCGTAGCGGCGATCTTCCTTGGTGTAACGCAGGCCACCGGTGATGCTGAGCCGGTCGGTGAAGTCATAGGTCGCCTGACCGAAGGCGGCATAGCTCTTGGTGTTCTGCTCGTCGTCGATGAGGCGCAGGAAGGTGAGCGGCAGCGCGCCGAAGGCAAACAGGTCGTCGGCATAGGCTTCCTGATGCGAGCGGATATTCTCGTTCAGATAGAACAGGCCGAACACGCCGCGGAACTTGTCCGTGTCCCACTTCAGCTGGACTTCCTGGCTGAACTGGCGCTGGTCGATGCCGACGAACACGTCGCCAAGCTCGGCCTGGCTGGCATCGATGTCGATGAACAGGTCAGGCTCAAGCTTGCGCCATGCGGTGATGCTGGTGAGCGTGATCGCGTCGGACAGCTCGACATTTGCGGTCAGGCTGGTGCCCCAGTGATCGAGCCGCTGGCCTTCATTGCCGGTGAAGCTGGTCGAGGCCTGATAGTTGTAGGCGCCGTAAGGCTGCGCGGGCACGAGCGTCTGCGCGCCGAGCGCAAAGTTGGTGCGCAGCAGCGGCGCGGTGGCGTAGCCGAGGGTGAGCGCATTGCGCTGGCGGTTGTAGTCGCCGCTGGCGATCAGCTCGATGGTGTCGGTCGCCTGCACCCGCAGGATGCCGCGCGCGGTGATGCTGTTGCGGTCATTATACTTGCGGCCCGTGCGCGGGTCGGTGACGATCCCGTCGCGCTTGTCCCACTGGCCCGCGAGGCTGAGCGCGACACGGTCGGTGACCAGCGGCGCGCTGACATAGCCGTTCAATACGATCTGGTCATAGCTGCCGTAAAGCGCAGAGCCCGCCGCGCGGACATCGTTGAAGTCGGGCTTGCGGCTGACAATCGAGATCGCACCGCCGGTGGTGTTCTTGCCGTAGAGCGTGCCCTGCGGCCCGCGCAGCACTTCGATCCGCTCGACATCGAACAGGCCGAGCAGCGCGCCCTGAATGCGGCTGAGGTAGACGCCGTCGACATAGATGCCGACCGCCGGGTCGAAGGTCTGGAGCGCATCGGGCTGGCCGAGGCCGCGGATGAAGATATTGGCGCTCGCTGCGGAACCGCGGCCTTGCACGAGGTTGAGGTTGGGGGCGGCGGCTTGCAGGCCGGACAGGTCGATCGACTGGGTGCGCTGCAGATCGGCCTGGCTGAAGGACGTGACCGCGACCGGCACGTCGATCAGGCGTTCTTCGCGGCGGCGGGCGGTGACGAGGATCTCGCCGCTGTCATTCAGGGCCTCGCCAACCGCCTGAGCCGCGTCGGCAATTTCGGCGGCGCTGTCCTGCGCCATGGCAGGAGCGGCAAAGGTGGCAAGGCCGGCTGTTCCGGCGAGCAGTGCCGCGCGGGCAATGGTGGTAATTTTCATGGGGGTTCCTCTCCTGTCGTCTTCTTGTTGCGGCACCAATATTGAAAGTTGAACCACCTTTCAAGTTTAGACTTGTCTGCGCCCCTTGCGCCGCCTACCGAAAGCGCGGAGGGAGTAGCTGATGGGCAACACTCGGAGCAGTGCAAAGAGGCTCGAAGGCGTGGCCGACAGTGACGCCAAGACGCCGCGCACCGAGCGCGGGCGGCGGACGCTGCGCAAGCTGCTCGACGCCGCTGCCGTGGAATTCGGCGAACGGGGCTTTCATGAGGCTTCGGTCAGTTCGATCACGCGCCGCGCAGGCGTCGCGCTGGGGACCTTCTACACCTATTTCGACAGCAAGGACGCGCTATTCCGCGCGCTGGTCGCCGACATGAGCGAAATGGTGCGCACCAGCGCCCGTTCGGCGCTGCATGGGGGCATGGGCGCGCTCGAGATCGAGCGGGCGGCGCTCGCGGCCTTCCTGCGCTTTGCGGCCGAGCACAAGGAAGTCTACCGGATCATCGACGAGGCCGAATTCGTCGACCCCGCCAGCTACCGCGCGCACTACGAAACGATCGCCGAACGCTTTACCGAGCGGCTGCGCGCAGGCGGCGCATCCGGCGAGTTCCGCGAGGGGCTTGGCGAGCTGGAGGCCTGGGCCTTGATGGGCATGAACGTGTTCGTCGGCCTGCGCTATGTCGTCTGGGGCGCGGGCGAGGCGATGAGCGCCGAGGCGGTGGCGGAAGGGGTCAACCGCCTGCTTGCCGAGGGCATTGCGCGCAGATAGGGCGGGGCGCTACAGCGGCCCCCATGATCCTCGTCATCCACGTCATCCCCGAAGCCGACCACCTCGCCGCCATTGCCGAGCGCATCGCGCTGCTCGAATGGCGCGACGGGCGCGAGACTGCGGGTGCCAGCGCCCGCAAGGTCAAGCGCAACGAGCAGGCGGCAATGAACAGCGCCCCGGGCCGCGCGCTGCAGGACGAGATCAGCGGCATCCTCGAAGATAGCCCCGTGTTCCGCGCCGCCGCCCAGCCGCGCCGCGTCTCGCCGCTGGTGATCAGCCGTACCGGGGTGGGCGGGCACTACGGCGCGCATGTCGACAACGCGCTGATGGGACGCGGCGCCAAGCGGCTGCGCACCGACCTCAGCTTCACCTTGTGGCTCACCCCGCCCAGCGAGTACGAGGGCGGGGAGCTGGTCGTCCACACCGCGGGCATGACGCAGGAACTGAAGGGCGAGGCGGGGCATCTGGTGCTCTACCCCTCGGGCTCTATCCACGAGGTCAAGCCGGTGACACGCGGCACGCGGATCGTGTGCATTGGCTGGATCGAAAGCCTCGTCGCCGATCAGGCGAGCCGCGAGATGCTGTTCGACCTCGAGAACCTGCGCGCCGCGCTGCGGGAGCAATTGCCCAGCCAGTCGGCCGAACTGCTGACGCTGGACAAGACCATCGCCAATCTACTGCGGATGTGGTCGCACCCCTGAACCTCGCGAAGCAGCAGCCTGCTTGGCCTTCACCGTGAAGAGAATAATCAGGCTCACCCCGATCACGCTCGGCCCGGCCCAGATCGCGGGGTTGAAGACATGCTCGGGGATCAGCCGGATCAGCCCGACCGACAGGAAGGCGGTGTAGGCCGAGATGCCCATCCCGATCAGCGCCCTGAAGTGCTCGCCGACGTAAGTCGTGCGCGGCGGATCGTCCCGCCGCCAGATATAGCGCTGCTGGATCAGCATGGCAGCGATGCCAATGAAGCTCACCAGCATCATCAGCGGATGGCCCACTGTCCAGCCATAGAACCCGCACCACGCGCCCGAGATCACCACCGCAGCGATCACGCTTTGATAGCGCACCGACCGCAACGCCCGCCGGTCGCGGCTGTGCTTCACCACCGCCAGCCCATAGTCGACAAAGCCGATCGTCAGCACCCCCAGATACAGCATCATCCACCCGAACAACCCGTCGAACAGCGCCCGGTCGGTGACTTCGGGGTGGCGGGCGTCCGGCCCGTAGAGCGACAGCAGCGCCATCGCGATGGCCAGCGCGCCCCCGCCGAGGAACCCGTAGCACGCCGCGCGGCCCCACTTGCGGTGCCGGGCCGCGCCCTTCCTGGTGACAATCGGCCCCCAGAACGCCGTCAGCCCCACCGCTCCGGCGGCGACATGGGCAACGACAAGGGCCTCGAACAGCGCCATGCGGCCATGCATGACACAATCGGAGGGGCTAGCCTAGATTGGTCCCGCTCCCGCACCCCAAGTCTCCGTTCGCCCTGAGCCTGTCGAAGGGCTGCACTTCTTCGAGGAAACGCGCGTTCGTCTAGAAGAGCGGTGCTTCGACAAGCTCAGCACGAACGGCTTGAGGTCGTTCCCTCACCGCACACGTGACGGCGCGATCAGCACCGCATTTGCGATCAGCAGGTCCAGCCCTTCGAGATAGCCGCGTGTCGAGGGATCATGCGCAAAGCCGATCACCAGACCGCGCCCCAGCGGCTGCGCCATCAGGTAGGGCTTGTAAGCCAGCTGCCGCTTGTTCTCGTCCCACACATAGCCGCTGGCGATAAGGTTCGCGGGCGCGGCGAAGCGCAGCACGTTGATCCCCTTGGCCCGGTCAAGCGGGGTGAAGATCTGCGTGCCGGTGGCGAGCACCACCGCCCCGTCATCATACCCGGCGGAGAGGAAGTTATCAGGCTCGCCCACCACATTCAGCAGCGCGCCCGGCAGGGTGTCGGGCAGCGCGGCTTGATCCTTGATCGCCTCGCGGTAATCCTTGTCGCTGGCGATTTCCTGCGCCTCGGCCAGCGCGCCCTTGTCGCCGCCCTCAGCCGCAGAAGGCTCGCGGCCCAAGGCCGCCTCGCGCTTTACCGCCAACATCGGAGTGTCGCCGCTGCTGAAGGTTTCGAGGCTTTCGCCGATCGCGACCAGCACCCCGCCGCGCTGCACGAAGCTGCGCATCGCGCGCAGGCCCCCGTCGCCCAGCACGCTCGCGGGGTCGCCCTCGGGCACCAGGATGACGTCATATTCGGAGAGGTCCGCGCGCCCCAAGCGGGCGGTGCGGATCGGCGTCACCGGCAGGCCGATGCGCTGTTCGAGGACATAGCGCAGCGCACCTGCGCTCAATTGCGAGACGCCGTCGTCCCACGCCACCGCCACCTTGGGCAGGGTGAGCCGCACGAAATGCTCGCTGCCGAGGTTCGGCCCGCTGTCCGTCCAGCCGTTCTCCAGCGCGACAGTCTCGGCCCCCACTTCGCTGGCGATGGCGGCAAGGCGCGCCATCTTATCAGGCGTATTGCTACCCGCCGGGAACACCACAGTGCCGCGCGGGAAGCTGCGCCCGCCGGTGGTGAAGGCCTTGTCGGTGACGCGCCCGTCGATGCCTTCCCGAAGCGCGAGCGTGACAAGCCGCGCTTGCCCGCTGTCGGTCCACGGAACGGCGACCGCAAAACTGCCGGCGCCGCTCGCCTTGGCGGCAATGGCTGCGTCGGCGGCCATCGCGTCGCCGCTCACGGCAGTGCTGCAAACAGCGACGTCGACGCCCGCCATCGGCCCCACCGACCATGCGGTCACATCGTAAAGCTCGTGCGGCAGGTCGACCGACCGGCGGCGCTCCTGCTCGGCGAGGAAATCGGACGGCAGCGGCGTGTCGCGGTCGAGCAGGCTCTTGATGAGCCGTGCGGCGGGCTGGGCCTGCGGGACGGCGAGATAGCCCGATGGATAGGACTTGCCGCAGACCGTGGCCGAACCTTCGCGGCGCAGCACGGTGATGCCCTGCGCGGCAAGCCGCCGCCCGAGGCGCTCGGCATTCCAGCGCTTCTTTGAAAGGTCGATCACGTAGCTCGCCTTGCCCGCCGCGCCGCTCGCATTGGCGCTGCGATAGGCGGCAAAGTCCGACAGGAACTTGGCCGGATTGTCGGCAACCGCCGCGGCGGTGGAGAGGCTGGTGGTGAAGTGGTTGCGCACCCCGTCGGCATAGGTCAGCTCGGACCCGTCGCTGCGCTCGAATACCAGCCCGCGCGCCGAGCCTTGCTCGTAGGTCGATCCGATCGCGCCTTGGTGCGCGTTCCAGGTGTCGCCGTAGCCGGGGTAGAACAGGTCATAGACCTCGCGGGTGAAATAGGGCTCGCCGCGCGCGTCGAAGGCGGCTGCGTTGTAGCGGCCGATCAACTCGTAGGCGCGGATCTGCGCAGGGGTGAGATTGGGGCTGAAGGGCTGGGCGGCGGGGCTGAAGAAGTAGGTGCCGTCCCCGCCCATCTCGTGCAGGTCGACCACCACGACAGGGTTCCATTGTCGGATCGCGGCGACCTTGCCCCGCGTCTCGGGCTGCGAGAGCGTGAACCAGTCGCGGTTGAGGTCGAACATGTAGTGGTTGACGCGGCCAGACGGCCACGGCTCGTCATGCTCGGCGGCTTGGCGGTCGCCCGCCGGGTCGATCCCGGTCGAGGCGAGGAAGTTGTTCATGAAGCGCGCGCGCCCGTCGGGGTTCTGCATCGGGTCGATAACGGTGATGGTGCTCGCCATGATCTTGGCGGCGCGCGGATCGTCCCTGGCGGCGAGCAGGTGATAGGCGGTCATCAGCGCTGCATCGGTCGAGGAGATCTCGTTGCCGTGGACGCCGTAGGTGAGCCAGGTGACGGGGAGCGCCGATCCGTTGCCGGGGCGGCCACTGGCGATGGTGGCGAGATCGGCCTGCACCGCGGTCAGGTTGGCCATGTTGGCGGGCGCTGAGAGCACGAGATAGTAAAGCGGGCGGCCCTCCCACGTGGTCGCATATTGCACCAGCCGCGTGCGGTCAGGCGCGGCGGCGGCGAGGGCTTTGAGGTAGGCATAGGTCTGGTCGGGCGAGGTGATGCGGGTGCCCGGCGCATGGCCGATGCTCGTGGTGAGGGTCGGGACTGCCGGATCGAAGCTGCCCTCGCTGAACGACTGCGCAGATGCTGGTGTCGCGGCCAATGTGCCGCCCAGAGCCGCAGCCATAAGGAGGCAGGCGCCCCAGATTCCGTGTCGCATGAAAACCCCTAGCAATGCCGCCGGACGGCGGGACAGGCGCAAGGTGTGCCGCGACAAGGTGCATGCGGTCAAGCGGGGAGGGGCGAATGACGAACAGGGGGCAGGAATGCGCGGGGGGCTCGGCGGCTGGCGGGGCGGCTTTTTGCAAGAAGCGGTGCCGTTTTAGACCCCTCCCAGACGCGTTTAGACCCCCCTTAGACCCCTTTTAGACCCCCTCCAGACACGTTTAGACAGGCTGCAGAGGCGCTTTGCACGGCATGTTTCACGTGAAACATCGCCGCGGGCGCGTCGAAACAGGCTGGAAGGATGAAGCTGCGAAAAATCGGCACCACCAATTCCGGAAGTTCGGAAAAGATGGTGGGCGCGACAGGGATTGAACCTGTGACCCCACCCGTGTGAAGGGTGTGCTCTACCGCTGAGCTACGCGCCCGCCGAAGGGGCCATGCGGCCCGGGCAGGGGCGCGCCTTTACTGCGGCCTACCGCGCTTGGCAAGCGCCGCCGCGTGGCCCGTGCGAATTAGCCGCCCGTCAGCCACGCCAGCAGCGCGAGCATGCCCTCGGGGCGCGCGCTATTGTTGGAAGGCACGGCCGGGCTAGCGGGGCATTCGGCGCAGAACGCCTGCACGCCGCGCGTCCCCATCAGCCGCTCCGCGTCGTGGGCGAGCCTTGCGCCGAGGTTCTCGCTGCGCATCGCCGTCATCGCGAACAGATCGCCATTATTGACCGCTGGCGCCCCTGTGGAGGCCTCGCTGGCGACGAGCTGGCGGATCAGCGAATCGTAGTTATCGCCCCGATCTCCAAGGTAGATCGCATGCCACTCGCCGTCCTTGGCGCCCGCCTTGGCAGCGGCCCATTCGAGCGCCTCACGAAGCCCGCCGAACTGGTCGACGAGGCCGTTCTGGCGCGCCGTGCCGCCGTCCCAGACCTGGCCTTGGGCAATGGCATCGACCCGCTCGACAGGCATCCGCCTCGCCTTCGACACGAGGCCCAGGAAATCCTTATAAGTGCCTGAAATGGTTGTCTGCAGTAGCGTGTCCATCGCCGGGGTGAAGCCGCCGATCGGGTCGGGCTGGCCCGAAAGTTCGGTGGTCCGCACGCCGTCCGCCGTCACACCAAGCCGCGCGGCGGCCTGCTCAAAGGTCGGTATCACCGCGAAGACGCCGATCGAGCCGGTGACTGTTTCGGGCTCGGCGAAGATCCGTTCGCCCGGTGTTGCGACCCAGTAGCCGCCGCTCGCCGCGACGTTCGCCATCGATACCGCCACCGGGATCTTGCGGTCGCGGAAGCGCTGGATCGCGCGGCGGATTTCTTCCGACGCGGTGACCGAGCCACCCGGCGAATCGACCCGTACCACCAGCGCGGCCAGATCGTCGTCGAGCGCCTCGTCGAGGAGATCCGCGATGCGCGTGCCGCCTGCGGTGCCCGGGCCGGCATCGCCGTCGACGATCTCGCCTGCGATGGTGATGACGCCGATTTTCTTGCCGGACTGGCTCTGGCCGATGTCGGCGAGATAGGCGCCAAGCTCGCTCGCGGCGTAGCTTCCGGGCTTCTCGTTCCACGGATCCTTGCCCGCGAGGTCCGCCACCCGCGCGCCGAACTGCGCCTTGTCGCCCAGCTTGTCGACGAGGCCCGCCGCCAGCGCCGCTTCGGCCATGTCACCGCCCGAACTGGCGATCCACGCCGCCGGATCGCCCGTCACCTTCGCCAGCTGGAGCTTGGGCCGCGCCTTTGTGACATTGGCTTTGTATTCTTCCCAGAGTGCCCCGTAGAGCCCGCCGATATTGGCCCGCGCTTCATCGGACATCGAGGACCGCGAATAGGGCTCAACGGCGGCCTTGTAGTCACCAACGCGGTAGACTCGCGCATTGACGCTCAGCTTCTCGAGCAGCCCGGCAAAATAGAGGTTAGTACGCCCGGGGCCCGAGATGACTGCCACCCCGATCGGATCAAGCCACACTTCGCTCGCATGGGCGGCGATCAGCATGTGATCGTCGGCATAGCCCTTGCCGTAAGTGAGCACCGGCTTTCCTGCCTTGCGCACCCGATCCATGCTCTCGCCGATTTCCTTGAGGTGTACCTGCCCGCCGCCTAGGAAGGTGGTGAGGTCGATCACCACTGCTTTGACACGTTCGTCGGTCGCGGCGGCATCAAGCGCGCGGGTCACGTCGCGCGCACGAATTTCGCCGACAGGCGCGCTTTGCGAAAGGATCGCTTGAAGCGGATTGAGATCCGACCGCTCCTCTACGACGACGCCTGACAGGTCGACCACCAGCGCGCCGTCGCGCACCTGGCCAGGGTTGGGGCGAGCAGAAAGGATGCCGAACAGCGCCACGAAAAACAGCAACATGAACAGGAGAACGAGCCCGTCCTTGATCCCCACGAGGATCTTCCACACCTTGCCGACGAAGCTCATCCAATGTCCCTTATGCCTAGGCCCGACGATCTAGGGGCTTTGGCGCGCAACTTCTATCGGAAAGCTTACCCGGCGGGGTTGAGCAGCGCACGAGGCTCGACTAAGGGCATGGCTTTAATGACATCGACCGATCTTTCCGCTTCCGCGGGCCGCTTTCCGGCCGGACGGCTGGCGTTCCCGCACCGCGACCTCACCGGCATTGGCCATTTGCAGCGGCACGAGATCCTCTACCTGCTGCACGAGGCCGAACAGTGGGTCGCGCTCAACCGCCAGCGCAACAAGCATTCGGATCTGCTGGCGGGCCTCACCATTATCAACGCCTTCTTCGAAAATTCCACCCGCACGCTGCTGAGCTTCGAGATCGCGGGCAAGCGGCTGGGCGCGGACGTGGTCAACATGCATGCCGCACAAAGCTCGGTGAAGAAGGGCGAGACGCTGATCGACACCGCGATTACTCTGAACGCGATGCGCGCCGATGCGATCGTGATCCGGCACGGATCGTCGGGAGCCACCGGGCTGATCGCGGACAAGGTCGATTGCCCTGTGCTCAACGCAGGCGACGGGAGCCACGAGCATCCCACCCAAGGCCTACTTGACGCGCTGACGCTGCGCCATGCGCTGGCCGAGCGTGGCGAGGGAGCGGAGGACTTCACCGGCCTCAAGGTCGTGATCTGCGGCGACATCCTGCACAGCCGCGTCGCGCGTTCGAACATCCTGTGCCTCACGGCGATGGGCGCGCACGTTCGGGTCTGCGCGCCGCCTGCGCTGATGCCTCAAGGCGTCGAGGCGATGGGGGTGGAGGTGTTCCATAACTTCGACGCCGCGCTTGACGGGGCAGAGGTGGTGATGATGCTGCGGCTGCAATCCGAGCGGATGAGCGGGCAGTTCGTGCCCAGCGCACGAGAGTTCCGGCATCTCTATGGCCTGACGACAAAGCGCCTCGCGCTCGCGCGGCCCGATGCCTTGGTGATGCATCCGGGCCCGATGAACCGGGGCGTGGAGATCGACAGCGAAGTCGCGGACCTCGCGGGACGCTCGCTGATCACGCGGCAGGTCGAAATGGGGGTGGCGATCCGCATGGCGTGCCTCGATATCCTCACCCGCGAGGCACGCGGCGTGGAGGGCTGGGCATGAAACAGGCGCAGCCGCTTACGATCACCAACGCTAAGCTCGTCATCCCGGAAGGGCTGATCGAGGGGTCGCTGCGCTGTGCCGACGGGGTGATCCTCGCGCTCGGCAGCGACGTTGCGGCTGAGGATGGAGACGAGGTCGTCAATGGGCGCGGGCGTCTGCTCGCGCCGGGCCTCGTCGATCTCGGGGTGTTCGCGGTCGACAAGCCGGCCTTCCACTTTGGCGGAATCACCCGCGCGGCGCTGATGCCCGACCAGTCCCCGCCGCTCGATCTGCCGAGCCGGGTCGGCTTCATCGCCAAGAGCGGCAAGCCCGACCTGTGGGTTCACCCGCTCGCCGCTGCGACGCGCGGCCTTGAAGGGCGTGAGCTTGCCGAGCTGGCGCTGATGCAGGAGGCCGGCGCCAAGGGCATCGCTACCGGGCGGCGATGGATCGCCGACAGCGGTGTGATGCTGCGGCTGCTGCAGTATGCCGCCATGCTCGATCTGATGGTGGTCAGCCATGCCGAGGATGGTGCGCTTACTGGAGAGGCGTCTGCCACCGCTGGTGAGATCGCGACCCGGCTCGGCCTTCCCGCAGCGCCTGCCGAGGCTGAGGCGCTTGCTATCGCCCGCGACATTGCGCTCGCCGACATGGCAGGTGCGCGGCTGCATATCCGGCAGGTGACCACGGCACGGGGCTTTGACCTGGTGCGCGAGGCCAAGGCGCGCGGGGTTCAGGTGACCTGCGGGATTACGCCTGCGCATTTCATGCTCTCGGACATGGCGACCGCCGACTTCCGCACCTTCACCCGCCTTTCGCCGCCGCTCCGCTGCGAGGCCGACCGGCAGGCCGCGCTCGCCGCGATCGGGGACGGCACAGTGGATGTCATCGCCAGCGGTCACGATCCGCGGGGGCCCGAGGACAAGCGCCTGCCCTTCGCCGATGCCGCGCCGGGCATGGCTGGGGCCGAGACCTTGCTGGCGATGGTGCTGGGGCTGGTCCGGGACGAGGTGATCGGGCTGGAACGTGCCTTCGATCTCACCGCCCGCAACCCTGCGGCCTTGCTGGGGGTGCCCGCCGGAGAACTTGCGCCGAGGCTCGAAGCCGATCTGGCGCTGATCGACGTGGACGCGCCGTGGATCATCGACCGCCGCAAGATGGAAGCGACCGCTGACAATACGCCCTTCGACCGGCAGGGCGCGCAGGGCAAGGTGCTGGGTTTATGGAAGGGCGGGGTGAGGCTTGGCGCCTGACCTCCTTTCGGGGACGTTTGTTCAGCGCGTACGGGCGCGATAAAACAACTCCCGTACAGCCATGAGGCCATCCGGGAGCAAGGTTGCTCATTCGGGGTATCAAGAAAATCTTAGCGGCGCGAGGCAACCTGCACGTCGCGCTTTTGCGTGACCGCGCCAGCTGGCGGCGTGGCGGCGGCATAGGCAAAGCAGCCGCGACCGGCCGATTTGACCGTGCCGCACATCGACTTGGCGCTCTGCGAGGTGAAGCCTTCAGCAGCGATGCGCCAGAAGGTGCGGCCACCCACCACCGCCTGCGTGATCACCGGCTTGCGATCCTTGAGCTGCGGGAACTTCGACTGCACGACCTTCCAGCCGCGCTCGGCCTCGATCTTGCTGTCGTATGCGCCGAGCTGGACGAGGTGCGTAGCCCCGACCTTATCGCTCTTCGGCGAAACGGCAGCGGCGGTCGCGGCCATGCGGCGCTGCGGCGCGGCTGCGGCAACACGCGGAGATGCGGGCGCCCGGCGCGCCGAGGCAGCGGGAAGCTGCTGGACGACCGGGTTTGAAACGTAACGCGGCGCGGTGTCGGCGAAAGCGACGGTCTTGACCGACGGTTCGGGCGCGGCGAAAGCCTGCGTGAAGTCAGCCGAGGTTTCGGCCTGCGCAACCTGCACGGGCTCGGCATCGGCGAAGTCAGCCGGTGCTTGCGCGGCGGCTTCTGCAACCATCACATCCTGCGCCGGGAAATTGGCGAGGGCGAGGCGCTGCGGCTGGCCGCCGTCGGCACGCGGGCTCACGTCGAGCATGGTGGCGATGCGCTGCTGGAACATTTCCGGCGCGGACATTTCGGCCCATTGCGCAAGGCGCGCGTCGACCTGATCGGCCGCGACGTCCTGTTCCGCCATCACCCGCGCCATGCGCCAGTTGCCGGCGAGCGCATAGGTGTAGGCCAGGTTCTGGCGTAGCTTGGGCGAGGCTTCTTCGCTCGCGCGCACGGCATTCACCAGCACGCTCGCGCCGCGAGCCGGCTCCCCGGCGAGCGCGAGGGCAAGGCCGAGGTCGGCAGCGTCGATCACCTGCGAATATTCGTCCAGCGTCGACACCGCAGCGCGGCCTTCGCCGAGCGCGATCTTCGCGAGTGCGAAGCTCAACACAGTGCGCGGATTATCGTCACCGAGGTCGAGCGCATCGCCGAAGCTGGTCGCGGCTGATTCGAAGCGGCCTCCTTCGAGATAGGCGGCACCCAGCAACGCGCGGTAACCCGGGTTGCGCGGTTCAGCCAGAACGGCGGCCTCGGCATGGACGATCGCCTTGTCGACCTGTCCTTTGGCGAGCGCGGTCTGGGCGCTGTTGAATGACAGGTCGGCGCGCGGTGCGGCCGATGTCGTGCAGCCCGTCAGGGCGAGCCCTGCGATGGCGGTGGTGACAGCCAGCGCGAGGCGCGGCGCAGTCAGGCGTCCGGTCTTGATGCTGCGGTCCATCGTCGTATTCCCCCGTTGATCGTCGGTGTTCATGGTGGTCGGTCCGCGCCGTCAGTGGCGCTTGAGGTGGTTGGCGATGACGTCGAGATCGCCATATTCGGCGAGCAGTCGGTCGAGTGCTTCGGTGACGAGCGCCTGCGCGCTCACCCCCTGCATAGTGGCCGCGAGACGCAGCTTGAGATGGCGGTCCGCGTCGAGCCGCAGCGTGAAGGCCGCCCGGCGGCCCGACTGTACGGCGGGCACACGGGCCTTGTTGGCGGCGCGGGCGAAAGCCGGGGCAGGCGCGGCGTAAGGCTGTTCGAAAGCGACGGGCGCGAGGGGGGCGTAGAGCACGCCGACCTGGTCCTCGTCGTCTTCCTCATGCTCGTCTTCGTATTCGGCAGCGCCGAAGGATTCGCCGTAAACGGGCTCGTCCTCCTCGTCGTATTCCTCTTCATGGCCGTCCGGGCCGGTCATCGCCGCATCGGCAAGCACGCGCTCTTCGAGCCGGCGCTGCTGGCGGCGGACGATCGGGCCGGGGCCGGATGCGTCGAGGTCGGTCGCGATGTCGGCGTGGATCGGCACAACATCGGCGCCGCCGCCTAGATTACTGGCGTGATCGCCGTCACCCATATCGTTCCAGCCGAGATCCTCGAGCTGTTCATCGGCAAGTGCCGCGAATTCCGCTTCGTCAGCGACGAGCGGAGCAACCTGCGGACGCATCGCGGGCTTTGCACCGCCCTTGCGAGCCAGCAGCGAGGGGCCGAGCGAGGCAAAACCGGGTTCGGACATGGTCCTGTGACCCCTTTTCGCTTACTGGGCCACCCGGCGACCGAAGCCGCCGGCGGGACGCGGCACGCCGCCCATCTGCTGGACCGCGCCGTTGGGGGCGGGAGCAAAGACGGTGCGGCGGAAGTTCTTTTCAAGCCGGTCGGCGATGTAACGCCACAGTGCGGTGATCTCGGCGGCCGAGCGGCTTTCCGAATCGACCTCCATCACGGTGCGGCCGTCGATCATCGAGGCGGCAAAATCGGTGCGGTGGTGAAGCGTAATCGGGGCAACGGTGCCGTGCTGCGACAGCGCGACCGCAGCTTCCGAGGTGATCTTGGCCTTGGGAGTCGCGCCGTTGACGACGAACACCAGCGGCTTGCCAGCTCGCTCGCACAGGTCGACCGTCGCACCCACAGCGCGCAGATCATGCGGGGAAGGCCGGGTCGGCACGACGATCAGTTCGGCGACCGAGATCACCGACTGGATCGCCATCGTGATGGCGGGCGGGGTATCGATCACCGCAAGCTTGAAGCCCTGCTGGCGCAGCACCTGAAGATCATTGGCGAGCCGTGCTACAGTGGTCTGGGCGAAGGCGGGATATTCCGCCTCGCGCTCGTTCCACCAGTCCGCCAGCGAGCCCTGAGGGTCGATGTCGATCAGCACGACCGGGCCTGCGCCTGCGCGCTGCGCCTGAACGGCGAGATGTCCGGACAGGGTGGTCTTGCCCGATCCACCTTTCTGCGATGCCAAAGCGAGTACACGCAACGCCTGGGTCCCCCTGGATTGATCCGTTGCGCGCCGCCCAATTGCAGCGCCTGACAACGGCTGGATGTGATGGGGATCGCAGGATACCCCTAATTTAGGGTTAACATCGGCGGTCTTGGCTCAATCAGCTAACTGTCTCCTCGGGTGGCTCGGGAGCGCCGCACTTCGACTGAGGCGGCGGCAACCATTTGCTAACCGTGTTCGGGCTATGCCTAGCGCAACGCATTTCAATTCTCGCGAACTTCCAAGAGGCAAAAGCGATGACGAGCACCAGCATGTGGACACCGGCGGGTATTGCGGCACGGGTCGCTCAGGGCGGGATGGCAGCGCTGGGGCTGTTCGCCGTTCCGGCGTTCGCCGACGTCAAGGCCGGGGTCGATGCCTGGAGTTCGGGCGACTTCAACCGCGCCGTAGTGGAATGGCAAGGCCCGGCCTCGGCAGGCGATCCTGACGCCCTGTTCAATCTCGCGCAGGCCTATCGCCTTGGGCGAGGGGTCGAGATCGACAATGTCCGCGCGCGCAAGCTTTACGAGCAGGCAGCAAGCCTCGGCCATGTGAAGGCTGCAGACAATTACGGGCTGATGCTGTTCCAGGAAGGCGAGCAGGCCAAGGGCATGCCGCTGATCAAGGCGGCGGCGGAGCGCGGTGATCCGCGCGCGCAATATGTGCTGGGTCTGTCGCACTTCAACGCCGATTACGCCCCGCGCGACTGGGTACGCGCCTATGCGCTGATGACGCTGGCGAATGGCGCAGGCCTGCCGCAGGCGCGTGATGCGCTGGGACAGATGGACAAATATATCCCGCAGGGGCAGCGCGTGCAGGCGCAGTCGCTTGCCCGCGAGCTCGAAGCCGGTGCCCGCTCGCAGCGCTCGACCGATCTTGCGGCTGCCGAGCTGGGAACACGCCCGGCGGCGCAGGCTCCCGCTTCGGCTCCGGTTCCGGTGGTGGCTGCGGCGATGCAGCCTGCCGCCGCGCAGTTGCCCGCTCCCAGGCCAGTTGCCTCGCCGCCCGCGCCCAAGCCGGCCGCGGGGCTGACGCTTGCTTCGGCGCCCCAGCCCGCTCCCAAACCGGCAATCCAGCCCGTCCGTAAGCAGGGCCGCTGGCGCGTACAGCTTGGCGCCTTCGGCGTCGCAGGCAATGCCGACAGGCTGTGGGGCCAAGTCGCCAGCAAAGCCGCGCTCAGGGGCACGACCAAGACGCTTTTGCCGAGCGGCGGCCTCACCCGCCTGCTCGCGACGGGCTTTTCCAGCGAGGCCGAAGCCAGCCGCGCCTGCGCCGCGCTGAAGAGCGAAGGCAGGGCCTGCGTCGTCGCCGGACAGGGCTGACCCGCTGGAGCGCCGTCCCGAATCGACGGGCGGCACTTCCCAAGCGCCCGCGAATCGCTAATCTCCCCCGGTACAACACCGGCTTGGGGGATCAGCCATGAACGAGACGCTTTCGCCATACGCGGCCCAGGACGTTTTTGGCGACGGGGAAGGAAGCATCGCGCCGGTCGCCGCCGCCGCGCGCATAGACACGCTCGATTTCATCCGCGGCATCGCGGTCATGGGCATCCTTGCCGCCAACATCGTCGCCTTCGGCCAGCCGGTGCTGGCCTATTTCACGCCGGGCAAGTTCCTCGTCCCCACCGGCGATCCCGATGGCTGGATGTGGATCGCGCAGTTCGTGGCGGTCGATGGCAAGATGCGCGGGCTGTTCACCGTGCTGTTCGGCGCAGGCATGGTCCTGTTCATGGAGAAAGCCTGGGCGCGCGGCGCGAACTCGTTGGCTGCAAGCGTGGCGGCTGGTGCTGCTGCTCGGCTTCGGGCTCATCCACTTCTACTTCATCTGGTTCGGCGACATCTTGTCGGGCTACGCGATCCTCGGACTGATCGCGCTGCTGTGCATGCGCTGGAACATCAAGACCCAGCTATGGGTCGGCCTTGCCGGCTACATGGTGGGAATGGTGTTCTATACCTTGACGATCTTCCCTTGGCTGATCGTCAGCACTGACCTCGCCTCCGCCTCACCCGATCTGGCCGGGCAGCGCGCGGAAATCATTGCCGAGATGCAGTCGCAGATTGCCGAGGAAGCGCCGGTCAACGCCGCGATCGCCTCGGGCGACTACGCCGCGCTGGTCGCGCACCGGATCGGCGAGCAGGGGCTCGAGCCCTTCACCAACGCCTTGCTGTTCGGGTTCGAGACGCTGCCGCTGATGCTGATCGGCATGGCGCTTTATCGCCTCGGCTTCTTCTCGGGCGGCGTGGCGCGGGACAAGCTGGTGATGTGGGGGTGGATCGGGGTGGTCGCGGGCGGCGCCGCGCATCTCGCCATCGGGCTGGTGATGCAGGCCGACGGGTTCAGCTTCTTCGGCACGCAGGCGGCCTTTCTCGGGATGAGCGGCCTGCCGCGGCTATGGATGGTGGTGGGGCTAGCCGCCCTGATGGTTGCCTATGCGCCGGGCGCGACCGGTTGGCTGGGCGAGCGCGTGCGCGCAGCGGGGCGGGCGGCCTTCACCAATTACCTCGGCACCTCCATCATCATGATGTTCGTCTTCCACGGCTGGGCGCTGGGGCTGTTCGGCGAGCTCAATCGTCCGCAGCTCTATATCGTGGTGGTGCTCGCGTGGATTGTTATGCTCGCATGGTCGAAACCGTGGCTTGAGCGCTACAATTACGGCCCGCTCGAATGGCTGTGGCGCTGCCTCACCTATCGCAAGCTGTTCCCGCTCAAAAAGTGAGCATGGCTACGGATTAGCACCGAGCGGCAAGCCGAAAGGCGGGCCGCAAGACCGGGAAGCGGTCAGAAGGGGAGCGCCCGTCACGACGCGCGAGCGGTGATTTCGCGTGCCGCGGATGTGGGCAACACGAAAACACGCTTGTTATTGCGAATAAGTCGCATACATTGGCTTCTGCAAACGCTTCGCAGGAGTGATTCGAGCAGCCATGTACATTTGCATCTGCAATGCGATCCGTGAGAACGACCTCCGCAATGCCGCTCTGAAGTGCAGCGGCAATGCTGAAGCGGCCTATGCTTGTCTCGGCAAACGCCCCAATTGCGGGCAATGTCTTGAGGAAGCCCAGGAAATCATCGACGCCGAACGTGCCGCTGCGGCTTGCGACATATTCGCAGTATAAGCGGCTCAAGGCGCGATTGCGAACCTCTCGCAAACCGCTGAATCATAACGAAAAATCAGTCGCCCGCCTTGCGCAAAGCCCCCGGCAGCGTGTAAACGGTACGCAATGCCGCGCTGGCGCTTTCATATCTCGCAAAGGACATCCCATGAAGGGCGACCCCAAGGTCATCGACTATCTCAACCAGGCTCTCACCAATGAGCTGACCGCGATCAACCAGTACTGGCTGCATTACCGCGTGCTCGACAACTGGGGCCTCAAGAAGCTGGCTGCCTACGAACGGCACGAATCGATCGAGGAAATGGAGCACGCCGACAAGCTGGCCGAGCGCATCCTGTTCCTCGAAGCGCTGCCCAATTTCCAGGCGATCCACAAGCTCAAGGTCGGCGAGAATGTCGAGGAAGTGCTCCGCGCCGACCTCGCGCTCGAGCATGAGGCGATCCCACTGCTCAAGGATGCGGCGGAGTATTCCCGCAGCGTCAAGGATCACACCTCGGCAGGGCTGTTCGAATGGATCCTCAAGAACGAGGAAGAGCATGTCGACTTCCTCGAAACCCAGTTCGAGATGATCGAGCGCATGGGCCTGCACAATTATTGCCAGCTGCAAAGCGCCCCGGCCGGCGATAGCTGAGCCAACTACGGGAAAGCCGCAGGGCTGATCAAAAAAGGGGCAGGGCCGGGTGTCGGCTCTGCTCCTTTTTGCATGGAAAGCCTGCCTACTCGGCGGGCGGGGTCGGCACCGTGTCGCGGATATAGGCTGACAGGTCGGCGGCAGCCATGATCCGCAGCATAGGCGAATCAGCGTCGAGCTGCGGCAGGCTGCGCCCGTCGGGCAGGAAGGACCGGCTGCGATATCCGTTGCCTGAACGCTCGTAGACAAGGCAGAACTCGCGGGAGGCAAGACGGTCGAACATGCTGACGGCGAGAATCGTCGGTAGCAACTCGTCCATCGTCTGCTCGGTCACCGGCCGTCTGCTGTGCAGGGTCAATTCCAGCATTCCGACATAGCACAGGGCCGTTCCGCGCGTCCTGCGTTGCGAGCCCATCTCCAACCAAATGCCCGGGGAGAAGCTGGCAAAGACCCGCTCGTCGATGCCGCCCGGCGGTGCAGAGCGCAGGGTGAGTGAGGTGAAGCCCGCAAGGTCGGGGTTGGCCTTGCCCGACAGGTCGGTGACCGACAGCACTTCGGTGTCGTTATCGCGCAACAGGCTGGCCGCCAGCCCGCCCTCGCGCGCGGCGAGTTCGGCGAGGATGTCGATCCCGCTTTCGCGCCAGCCGGTCACCGCCTCGCCGGGTTCGAGCATCTTTTCGATGGAAGGGGACACCATGCCATCGAGTTCGGGGCTGGCCGCGACCAACAAAAAGAAGGCCGTCACGCCATCGGCATTCATGCCGGCGAGCGGGCGGGATTCGTCCGATGCGTCGACCGGCGAAACCTTGGCCCCCTCTTCTGCGGACAAGGGTGCGGTCCAGAGAGCCATCGCCGCCAAACTGTAGGCAAACCGTGTTCTGACCATGCGCATGATTCCTATTCCTTCGGCCCCTGCGCGCCGCGCGCTGCGAGCCGGGTTTCGAGGAGGAAGAACCCGAGCCCTGTGACGAGCAGCGCCATCGTCAGCACCCACAGGAGCGCGATCACGGTGCCGATCTGCGCGTAGATATAGGCCGAGATGAACAGCAGGCCGATGACGAGGCTGATCATCACCGCTGACGCGGTCGAGAACATGATCGCGCCCTGCATCAGCTTGCGCCGGCGCAACAGCCACGAAAGCTCGCGCGCTTGCTTGGCGGTGCGATGGTCTTCCATCTTTTCCTCGATGTTCTCGACGCGTTTGGCGATCCAGATCATCCGGCTCATGATGACATTCATGACCGCCCCGATCCCCGACAGCAGGAACGCGGGCGCAAGGCTCAGCTGAACCACCTGCTGCACGCGCGGGGTCGATGCAGTGCGCTCGAGAATGTCGGCAGCAAAAGGCGTCTGGAGCGCGGCGGCGAGGAGCTCGAACGGCATTACCCGTCCTTGGCGTAGGGGTTCTTGTTGGTCTTGAGCGTTACGCGCACCGGCACCGCGTCGAAGCCGAGTTTGGCGCGGATCCCGTTCACCAAGTAGCGCTCGTAACTTGTCGGCAGCAGGTCGAGCCGCGAGCCGAAGATCACGAAGCGCGGCGGGCGGGTGCCTGCTTGGGTGATGTAGCGCAGCTTGATCCGCTTGCCGCCCGGAGCAGGCGGCGGATTGGCTTCCAGCGCGTCGTCGAACCAGCGATTGAGGGCTGCGGTCGAAACGCGCTTCGACCACGCATCACGTAGCTCGAAGGCACCGGCCAGCATCTGGTCGAGGCCCTTGCCGGTCTTGGCGGACACGGCAAACAGCGGCAGTCCGCGCACCTGCGCCAGTCCGTCGTCGAGCGCGCCGCGAATGCCGTTGAACAGCTTGCTCGGGTCTTCGTGCCCCGTATGACCAGCAACATCCCACTTGTTGATCGCGATCATCAAAGCGCGGCCTTCTTCGAGCACATGGCTGGCGATCTTGAGGTCCTGATGCTCAAGTCCCAACGTCGCGTCGAGCAGCAGCACCACCACCTCGGCAAAGTCCACCGCGCGGCGCCCGTCGGCGACCGAGAGCTTTTCCAGCTTTTCGGTGACGTTCTTTTTCTTGCGCATCCCGGCGGTGTCGATGAGGCGTATTTCGCGCTGTTCGCCGCTTCTGGGATCGGTCCACATCCAGTCGACGGCGATCGAATCGCGGGTAATGCCCGCTTCCGGCCCGGTCAGCAGGCGGTCTTCGCCCAGCAGGCGGTTGATGAGAGTCGACTTGCCCGCATTGGGCCGCCCGACGATGGCGAGCTTGAGCGGCCCCGAGGGACGATCTTCCTCGTCCATCGCGGCGATTTCCGCGCGCTCGATCTCGTTGAGTTCTTCCCACTCTTCGGCCTTGGCGCCGATGATCGGCCACAGCCCGCCGAACAGGTCGGCGATCCCCTCGCCGTGTTCGGCCGACATGGCGAGCGGTTCGCCAAGGCCGAGCGCATAGGCTTCCATCGCGCCGCTTTCGCCGGCAGCACCTTCGGCCTTGTTGGCGACCACCACCACCGGCACTTCCTGTTCGCGCAGGTAGCGGGCGATTTCCTCGTCCAGCGGCGTCAGTCCGGCGCGGGCATCGACCACAAAGACCGCGGCGTCCGCGCCTTCGAGGCTGGCTTCGGTCTGCATGCGCATCCGGCCCGGGAGCGTGTGGACGTCCTCGTCCTCCCACCCGGCGGTGTCGACGATTGTGAAGTGCAGCCCCGCAATGTTGGCGTCGCCCATGCGCCGGTCGCGGGTCACGCCAGGCTGGTCATCGACGAGGGCGAGTTTCTTGCCCACCAGCCGGTTAAACAGCGTGGACTTGCCGACGTTCGGGCGGCCGATGATGACGACTTCGGGCTTCTTGGGGGAGGACATATCCGCCGCCAAGTGGGCGCAAAAGCCGGATTTGGCAAGCGCGGGGGCGCAAAGCCCCGCAGGCTCAGCCCTTCTTGGCGACCGGCGGGTTGTCGCCGAGGTCTTCGTACCACGCCTCGACCGGGCCGTTGAGCTTGATGGTCAGCGCATGGCCCTTGCGGTCAACAGCCTTGCCCGCCTGCACCCGAACCCAGCCACCGGAGATCGAATATTCCTCGATATCGGTGCGGACACGGTCCTTGAAGCGGATACCGACCCCGCGCTGGAGTTTTTCCGCGTCGAACTGCGGACTGCGCGGATTGACCGACAGGTGATCGGGCGGCACGTCCATGCCGGAAGAGACGCCTGTGGTCTCGCTGAGGTTCTCAGGGGCGATGTCGGGGATTTCGTCGGTCATGTCCGCGCCCTTAATCAGCATTGTGCCCGCCTTCAAGCGTGTTGCGCTTGCCCTTTCGGAGAGAGCGGGATAAGGGCGCACGCTGATACGCGCGGGGTGCCTTAGCCGGTTTCCCCGCGCGGCTTCGTTCGGGCATGCGGGCGTGGCGAAATTGGTAGACGCGCCAGATTTAGGTTCTGGTATCGCAAGATGTGGGGGTTCGAGTCCCTTCGCCCGCACCAACTTCGCCCCGGACCAGCTCGGCTCACCGGATTTTTGGCAAAAAGGCTTCAGACCAGTCATCATGCAAACCAAGCAGACCGTCAACGAAGGGCTCAAGCGCGCCTATCTGATCACGATCCCGGCCGCCGAGCTTTCGGCAAAAATCGATGCCGAGATCAAGAAGGTGGCGCCGCAGGTTAAGATGCCCGGCTTCCGTCCGGGCAAGGTTCCGGCCAACCTCGTCAAGAAGATGCACGGCGAAGCCCTGCACGGCCAGGTCGTGAACGACACGATTCGCGAATCGGTCGACAAGCTGCTGCGCGACGAGGCGCTGCGCCCCGCGATGCAGCCCGAGGTCGGCCTCAACGAGGATTACGAAGAGGGCAAGGACGCGGCGATCACCGTGAGCCTCGAAGTGCTCCCCGCGATCGATGCACCGAGCATCGATGGCATGAAGCTTGAACGTCTGGTGGTCCCTGTGACCGACGCCCAGATCGACGAGGCGCTTGCGGGCATCGCCTCGCAGAACAAGAGCTACAAGGCTGCGGCCAAGACGAAGAAGGCGGCGGACGGCGACCAGCTCATCATCGACTTCGTCGGCAAGCTCGACGGCGTCGAATTCGACGGCGGCAAGGCGGAAGACGCTGCGCTGGTGATCGGTTCGAACACCTTCATCCCCGGCTTCGAAGAGCAGCTGGTCGGCGTGAAGACGGGTCAGGAAAAGACCATCACGGTCACCTTCCCGGCTGAGTATCAGGCCGCTAACCTCGCCGGCAAGGAAGCGACCTTCGACATCACTGTGAAGGCAGTGAAGGTCGAGAGCGAGACCACCCTGGACGAAGATTTCGCAAAGAGCCTTGGCCTCGACAGCCTCGACAAGCTCAAGGAAATCATGAAGGCGCAGCTCGAGCAGCAGACCGCCGGGCTCACTCGCACGCAGATGAAGCGCGCGCTGCTCGACCAGCTTGCCGCAGGCCACAGCTTCGAAGTCCCCGGCACGATGGTCGCCGCCGAGTTCGAGCAGATCTGGGCCCAGCTTCAGCAGGAAGCCGTGCGTGAGGAAGATCCGGCCGCTGCTCTCAAGCAGATCGAGGACGAGAAGGACGAGTACAAGGCGATCGCCGAGCGCCGCGTGCGCCTCGGCCTGCTGCTCTCCGAGATCGGTCAGGCGAACGGCGTCGAGATCAGCCAGCAGGAAATGAGCATGCTCATCCAGCAGGCCGCGATGCAATATCGCGCCGAAGACCGCGAGCGGTTCGTGCAGTACATCCAGTCGGATCCGATGGCCGCCGCCCAGATGCGCGCGCCGCTTTACGAGGACAAGGTCGTCGACTTCCTGTTCGACAAGGCCGAAGTCACCGAGCGTGAAGTGACCATCGAGGAACTTCAGGCCGCGATTGAAGCGGAAGAGACCGAAGCGGCGCCTGCGCCGAAGAAGGCTCCCGCCGCCAAGAAGAAGGCGCCTGCAAAGAAGGCCGAAGCGGCTGCTGAGGAAGCGCCTGCTGCCGAAGCCAAGCCCGCCAAGAAGCCGGCCGCCAAGAAGGCCCCGGCAAAGAAGGCTGACGCGGCCCCGGCCGAAGAAAAGCCTGCTGCGAAGAAGGCCCCGGCCAAGAAGGCCGCTGCCAAGAAGTGATCAGGGAACGGCGGAGCGATTAACGCTCCGCCGGCTTCCACGGTGCGAATGTCGGCGCGGGCAGCTTGGCTGTCCGCGCTTTTTCGTAGACCGCGCCCGCCTTCAGAACCTCGTGGTCCTGCCACTGGCCGCCCATGATGCTGAGACCGACCGGCAGGCCTTCGATACCGCCCATCGGCACGGTGATGTGCGGATAGCCCGCAATCGCGGCCAGATACCCTGCGCCGCTCCGGTCGCCCGAGCTGTCGCCGTTGACGAGGTCGGTACTCCACGTCGGCCCGCGCGTCGGCGCGACGAGGAAGCTGACTTTGTTGTCGGCGAGCAGCTTGTCGATCCCCTCGGCGCGGGTGAGGCGGCGCAGGGTGGCGAGGTTCTTGGCGTAGGCTTCGCCGTCGGTGGTCTTGAGCGCGTCCTCGAACAGATCCTGCCCGAACCAGCGCATCTCCGCATCGGCATTGGCACTGTTGAAGGCGACCACGTCGGCAAGGCTGCGCGGCCCACCGGTGCCCGGACGGCCCGCTAGATACTTGTCCATCTCGACTCGCAGCTCGAACAGCAGCACCGGAAGCGACGCCTGCCACAGCTCACCGGGCGCCGAATATTCGACATCGACCAGCTCGGCGCCTGCCGCCTTGAGGTCTGACAGAGCCGTCTCGAACAGCGCCTTCATGTCCGCGCGGTTGCCTGTCGCGCCGCGCATCACGCCGATGCGCACGCCCTTCAACGAGGCGGTGTCGAGGCCTGCGGTGTAGTCCGCCACGCGCTTGGCCTCGAGGGTCACCGGATCGGCCTCGTCCTCGCCCGCGATCGCGGTGAGCAGCAGGGCGGCGTCATATACCGACGTCGTCATCGGCCCGGCGGTGTCCTGCGTCGAGGAAATCGGCACCACATTGGTGCGGCTGACGATCCCGACGCTGGGTTTGAAGCCGACCAAGCCGTTGATCGAGGCGGGGCAGGTGATCGAGCCGTTGGTCTCAGTCCCGATCGCGCCCCAGGCAAAGCCCGCCGCGATTGCCGCGCCGCTGCCCGAGGACGAGCCGCAGGTGTTGCGATCAGTGGCGTAGGGGTTGCGGGTCAGCCCGCCGACCGCGCTCCACCCGCTAGTCGAATCGGAGGAGCGGATGTTGGCCCACTCGGACAGGTTGGTCTTGCCCAGTACCACGCCGCCGTTCTGGCGCAGCAGCGCGATCATCGGCGCGTCGCGTCCGGTGGCGTTATCCTTCAAGGCGAGGCTGCCCGCAGTCGTGGGCCACTCGGCGGTCTCGACATTGTCCTTCACCAGCACGGTACGGCCGCCCAGCGGCCTTTCGGTCTGCGTGACCGAGACGGCGGCGGCATCGGGGTTGTAGGTGATGACCGCATTCAGCATCGGCCCTGAATCGTCGAGCGTGCGGATGCGTTCGATCTGCGCGTTCGTGTCGACAATGGCGGCCGGCGGTTTCTCGCGAAGCACGACGTCGCTCTTTGCCTGCTGGGCAAGCGCGGCGGTTGCGGTGGTGGCAAGGAGGAGGGCGAGCGCCGGGCGGGCGCACGAGCGGATGAGGGTGCGGTGGTTCATGGCGTTACGTTTGCCACGCCTGCACGCAGGCTCAAGGGGTAAAACACCCCCTTCGCACAGGTTTGCCCTCCGGCAATTCACAGAGACAAGGTAAACGCCCTTGAAATTGCCCCGCACGTGCCGACATAGCCGTATCGACACACCTGAAGGACACGGCACTGACATGATCGATCTGTTCGGCAATAGCGGCGAAACCTACGGCTCCCAGGGACAGTTCACCCGCGACCCCTACACGGGCGCTCTGGTGCCGGTCGTGGTTGAGCAGACCAGCCGCGGCGAACGCAGCTTCGACATCTTCTCGCGCCTGCTGCGCGAACGCATCGTGTTCGTGACCGGCCAAATCGAAGACGGCATGGCCTCACTCGTGACGGCGCAGCTCCTGTTCCTCGAAAGCGAGAACCCCTCCAAGCCGATCAGCATGTACATCAACTCGCCCGGCGGCGTGGTGACTGCTGGCCTGCAGATTTACGACACGATGCAGTACATCAAGCCGCGCGTTTCGACCGTGTGCATGGGCCAGGCAGCCTCGATGGGCAGCTTCCTGCTTGCCGCAGGCGAGCCCGGGATGCGCATCGCGCTGCCCAATGCGCGGATCATGGTCCACCAGCCTTCGGGCGGCGCACGCGGGATGGCGTCTGATATCGAGATCCAAGCGCGCGAGATCCTGCGCATCCGTTCGCGCATGAACGACCTTTACGTGAAGTTCACCGGTCGCAGCCTTGAGGAAATCGAAAAGGCGATGGACCGCGACACCTTCCTCGAAGCCGAGGAAGCCAAGGCCTTCGGTCTTGTCGACAAGGTGTTCGAGACCCGGCCCGAAAACGAGGAAACCGGCAACGAGGACGGTTCGGGCGGCGCGCCTGATTAAGCTTGGCCTAAAGTTCTCGTCCTGCCCCTGCACCGGGGCGGGACGGCCTGCGCCAAGCGGTGGTTTTTCCGCGCCATCGCGGCATGCGACACTATGGTAACAGCACGAAATCGCGCGGCATGTGTTGATTCATGTTGTGTGAGCGATACACTTGACGAATCCCCCCGAGGCACCTCGGCGTCTGGGCCGGCGGATTCGAGGACACAGGAATGACCAAATTGAGCGGATCCGACAGCAAGAGCACCCTCTATTGCAGCTTCTGCGGGAAGTCGCAGCACGAGGTGCGCAAGCTTATCGCCGGCCCCACGGTGTTCATCTGCGATGAATGCGTCGAGCTGTGCAACGACATCATCCGCGAGGAAACCAAGGCTGGGATCGCCGGCAAGAAGGACGGCGAGATCCCCACGCCGATGGATATCTTCACGCAGCTAAACGATTACGTGATCGGTCAGGACCGCGCCAAGCGCGTCCTCGCGGTCGCGGTGCACAACCATTACAAGCGGCTCAAGCACTCCGGTAAGTCCGGCGATGTCGAGTTGGCGAAGTCGAACATCCTGCTCGTCGGCCCGACCGGTTCTGGCAAGACCCTGCTCGCGCAGACTCTGGCGCGTACCTTCGATGTTCCCTTCACGATGGCCGATGCGACCACGCTGACCGAAGCCGGTTACGTGGGCGAGGACGTCGAGAACATCATTTTGAAGCTGCTTCAGGCCTCCGACTACAACGTCGAGAAGGCGCAGCACGGGATCGTTTACATCGACGAGATCGACAAGATCACCCGCAAGGCCGAAAACCCCTCGATTACTCGCGACGTTTCGGGCGAAGGCGTGCAGCAGGCGCTCCTGAAGCTGATGGAAGGCACC
Source organism: uncultured Alphaproteobacteria bacterium (assembly GCA_963765775.1). Classification (GTDB taxonomy): domain Bacteria; phylum Pseudomonadota; class Alphaproteobacteria; order Sphingomonadales; family Sphingomonadaceae; genus Erythrobacter. The sequence goes on along the minus strand of CAVXXQ010000001.1, from coordinate 208,767 downwards.
ACCGCCTCGGTTCCGCCGCAGGGCGGGCGCAAGCATCCGCAGCAGGAGTTCCTGCAGGTCGACACGACCAACATCCTGTTCATCTGCGGCGGCGCCTTTGCAGGCCTCGACAAGATCATCGCAGACCGCTTGCAGAAGCGCTCGATCGGCTTCGGTGCGCATGTCGCCGATCCGGAAAAGCGCCGTGTGGGTGAACTGCTCGAAAAGAGCGAGCCTGAGGATCTCCTCAAGTTCGGCCTGATCCCGGAATTCGTCGGCCGTCTGCCGGTCATCGCCACGCTGCACGATCTCGACGTGCCGGCGCTGGTGACGATCCTCAACGAGCCCAAGAACGCGCTGGTGAAGCAGTACCGCAAGCTGTTCGAGCTCGAGGATGTAGAGCTGACCTTCACCCCCGACGCGCTTCAATCGATCGCCGAGCGCGCGATCAAGCGCAAGACCGGCGCACGCGGGCTTCGCTCGATCGTCGAAGGCCTGCTGCTCGACACGATGTTCGACCTGCCCGACATGGAAGGTGTGACCGAAATCGTGATCGACGCCGATGTGGTCGCGGGCAAGAAGGAACCGATCCGGGTGATCGGCAGCGAGAAGAAGAAGGAAGAGGCGGCGTAGTTTGTTTGCCCTTCAGGCACCGGGCGGCCTCGCGGTCGCATCGCGGCCGATCTGCTTTCTGAACATCGAATAGACCCCGCTCGGCGCCAGTCCGGGCGGGGTCTTTCGCATCAGCCCGGCAGGAACACCCCGTCGGTTACGTGGACCACGCCGTTCGAAGTCATGACGTCAGCCTGCGTCACCGCGGTCACGCCGCCGGCGGCGTCGGTGATGACGATCTTGTCGTCCGACAGCCGCGCGGTCAGTTCGTCGCCGGCGAGGGTTTCGATGGTGGCTTCGCCGCCATGCTTCTTGATCAGCTTGATCAGATCGGCGCTGGTCACCTTGCCGGCCACCACGTGATAGGTGAGGATGCCGGTCAGCATGCCCTTGTTCTGGGGCTTCACCAGCGTGGCTACTGTGCCTTCGGGCAGCTTGGCAAAGGCGGTGTCGGTGGGGGCGAAGACGGTGAAGGGGCCGGGGCCGCTCAGCGTTTCGACAAGGCCCGCTGCCTTGACGGCGGCGACCAGCGTGTTGTGCACGCCGGTGCTCACCGCGACCTGCACGATGTTCGGCGAGGCAGCAGCGGTGGCATGGTGTTGGTGCGCGAAAGCGGGGAGCGCGGCAAAGCCGGTGGTGACGGCGAGCGCGGCGGCGGCAGTTGCGATAAGCGTGGTCTTGAGGGTCATGACAGTTATCTCCTTTTGCTTGTTGTTGGGTCTGCAAGCCCTCCCACTTGCCGCAAAGCTACGGCCCCTGCAGCGCACCGGATGAAAATTAAATAACTGAAATCACGTTTCTAATTGGACATCACAAAGACAAAACCCCGTCCGGCCTTGGAGGAAGGCCGGACGGGGTCCTGAGAGGCGTCGCACCCGGTCGGGGGTGGGGGGAGACGGGGGCGACGCCAAGCTCGCCCGGCGTGATTAGCCCGGCAGCGAGACGGTGTCGGTGACGTGGATCACGCCGTTCGACTGGAAGACATCGGCCTGAGTGACAGTCGCCTGACCGCCCTTGCCGTCGGTCAAGATGACCTTGCCGCCGACGACGCGGGCCGTAAGGATCCCGCCGTTCAGGGTCTTGAGTTCGGCCTTGCCGCCGCCCTTCTTGATCATTTCGATAAGCTGACCGGCACCGACCTTGCCGGGCACGACATGGTAGGTGAGGATCGATGCCAAGGCGGCCTTGTTCTCAGGCTTCACCAGTGTTTCGACCGTACCGGCAGGCAGCTTGGCGAAAGCGGCGTTGGTCGGCGCGAAGACGGTGAACGGGCCGGGGCTGGACAGCGCGTCGACGAGGCCTGCGGCCTTGACGGCTGCGACCAGCGTGGTGTGGTCCTTCGAGTTCACCGCGTTTTCGACAATGGTCTTGGTCGGGTACATGGCGGCGCCGCCCACCATCGGGACGTTGCTGGCCATCGCGGTGTCTGCGCCGCTGTCATCCATTGTGGTGGTGCAGCCCGACACGATCAGCGCAGAAGCCGCAGCCACGGCAAGCGCGGCGACATTGGAAGTGAATTTCTTGCTGGTAAACATAGTGCTCTCCTTCGGCCGCATCCGTGCGGCCATCTGGGGAAGCTACGTGGCAAGATGCGCTGTGGATGACACGCGAAGGGCAGAACGGCTCAAATGTCGCAGACGTGCGGTGAACCGCAATCGACCGCCATCAAACGCGGGTAAAGGCGCCCTTTGCCACCACTGGCCCTGCATCTACGCCCTCGGGCTTGCCGCCGATGGGCTCACGCGTGAGCACAAGGCTCGCCCCGTCGCCAAGCTTGGCTGTGATCGCGGAGGGCAGGTCCATGCTGCGCACCTCGCCCGGGGCGACCACGCCCAGCGATTGCAGGCCGGAGCCGTCGGCGGGCACCAGCCACAGCTCGTGATCGTGCACCCCGTCAGCGGTGAGGCCGATGGCAGCCACCAGCATCTTCTCGCTTTCAGGGATGTAAGTGACGTCGAGCCTGAGGCCGGTCTCGCCAATCGGCACGGTCGCTACCATTGGCGCGGCAGCGGCCATCTGCACCGGCGGCGCATCGACCGGCGCGCGGCCCGGCACCATCGCGATCCACACCATCGCCAGCGCGGCAGCGGCGCTCGAAAGCCCCGCCATCCACTGCCAGCGCCGCACCCGCGTTTCGAGCGCGATCACGTTGCCGGCAGGCGCATCGGGAGCGGTTCCGCCAACTGTGGCCTGCTGCGAGGCAACGCGGGCGGCAATGCCGTCCCACACATGCGCGCCCGGCTCGGAGCCCGGCATGGCGTCGGTCATGGGGGCGAACCAGCCGTCCCACCATTCCTTGCGCCACGCGAAATCGGGATCGGTCGCGTATTTCCCGCGTGCGGCGAGCAGTTCCTCGCCTTCTAGCAGGCCCAGGGCCCATTCGGCGGCGATCATCGGATCGTCGCGGTTCACGCCATCTTCGGGCACAGTATCCTCTGGCGCGCTCATGCTGCTTCGCTCGCTTCGAGACAGGCACGCAGGCGTTGCAGCCCGCGGCGGATCCAGCTCTTCATCGTTCCCAATGGCACGTCCGCCGCTTCGGCGAGCTGGGCATAGGTCTGGCCTTCAAAGAACGCTGCGCGGATGTGGCCCTGCGTGCGCTCATCCAGCGCGCCGAGGCACTTGTGAATCTGCGCGCGCTGTTCGGCATCGACCAGCAGCGCATCGGCGAGCGGGCTCTGGTCGGGGAGCGGCGCGGCTTCCTCGACCGGCACTGATCCGCCGCGCACCTTGCCGGTGCGCAGGCGGTCGATCGCCCGGTTGCGCGCGAACGCCGCCAGCCACGCGATGGGGCTCGCGCGGGACGGGTCATAGCGGTCGGCCCGCTGCCAGAGATTGACGTAGACGTCTTGCAAGGCGTCCTCGGCTTCCTTTCGATCACCCAAGATACGCAAGGTAATGCCGAACAGCTTCACCCGCGTCATGCGATAGACGATTTCGAGCGCCGCCTGGTCGCCGGCTGCAAGCCGCGCCATCGCGTCGCGCAGCGCCTCGCGCGCATCGTCGGCGGATTGGCGAGGGAGCGCGGCCATCAGCAATCCGCTCCGCAGGGGTGGCAGGGTTCCTCGCCGCTCTCCACCTGGATCGTCGCATGGCCGACCCCGAAGCGCCCTTCGAGCGAGGCGGACACCTCGCGCAGGAAGCTGTCGCGGGCGGGGCGGCCGGGCATCACGAGATGCGCGGTGAGCGCGACCTCGGTGGTCGACATCGGCCAGACGTGGAGATCATGGACGGCGGTGACGCCATCGAAGCTCGCAAGGTGCTGTTTTACCGCAGCAAGGTCGATCCGGGCAGGCGCTGCCAGCAAGCCCATCGCAAGGCTGTCGCGCGCCAGGCCCCAGGTGCCCAAGGCGATCACGCCGAGGATCACGAGGCTCACCACCGGGTCGATCCAGCTAAGGCCCGTGAGCACGATGGCGAGGCCCGCCACCACAACGCCGAGCGACACCAGCGCATCGGTCGCCATGTGGAGATAGGCCCCGCGAATATTGATATCGTCTTGCCCCCGCACAAACAGCATGGCCGTCAACGCGTTGATGCCGATACCGATCCCGGCGACGACGATCATCGCGAGACCTTCGGGCTGGGCGGGGTTCATGACCCGGTGCACGGTCTCGAACCCGATCGCCCCGATCGCGACCGCCAGCAGCAGCGCGTTGGCAAGGGCGGCGAGGATCGTCGAGCTTTTGTAGCCATAGGTGAACTGGCCCGACGCTGGCCGGCGGGCAGCGATGCTGGCGCCCCATGCGAGGGCCAGGGCCAGCACATCGGACAGGTTGTGCCCGGCATCCGCCACCAGCGCCATCGAGCCGTAGATCAGGCCCGCTGCGGCCTCCAACACGACAAAGCCTGTGTTGAGCACGATGCCTACAGCAAAGGCGCGGCCGAAATCGGCGGGGGCGTGGCTATGCCCGTGGCCGCCATGCCCGTGCGCATGGCCGTGGTGATCGTGGGGATGGGCGTGCGCGTGGGCCATGTCGGATCAGTTGTAGACGCAGGCATCGAGCCCGTCACGCCTGACAATGCCGATCCGGCGTTCAATCCGGTTACCGTGGCGCGCGAGCCACCCTCCGGGTCCAATGACCGAGCGTTTCTTGGGGCTGGGCAACGCCGCTGCCATCCGGCTTGCCTCGTCGGCGGAGAGGCGCGCGGCGGAGTGGCCGAAATAGCGCTGCGATCCGGCCTCGGCACCGTAGGTTCCGATCCCTGTTTCCGCCACGTTCAAATAGACTTCCATGATCCGCCGCTTGCCCCACACCAGCTCGATCCAGAAGGTGAACCACGCTTCCAGCCCTTTGCGGAAATAGCCGCCGCCCTGCCACAGGAAGACGTTCTTGGCGGTCTGCTGGCTGATCGTCGAGCCGCCGCGGATGCGCCCGCCCTCCATATTCTGACGCATCGCAAGCTCGATCGCTTCGGTGTCGAAACCGGAATGTTCGCAGAACCGCGAATCCTCCGCCGCGATCACCCCGCTGACCAGATCACGGTCGATATTGCCCAATGATTCCCAGTCCTTGGTAATACCCTCGGGGTCCATCAGCATAGTCGCGGTGACCGGCACGGGGAGCCACTTGAAGGCCACCACCAGCACCACGGTGAGCACCACGAAGGCGGCGATACCCTTGGCGATATAACGGAGGATGGTGGTCACCATGCCCCGGCTCTAGCGCAGGGGAGGCGGGCCGCCAAGCGGTCAGGAAACCGGTGCGCTTGCAGCGGCGGGCAGGGTGTGGCTAGTGTGCCGCAACCAACCGGGGAGACTCTCATGCGCCTGTTCCACATCGCCGCCAGCGCCATTGCGTTGGCTGTTGCCGCCCAGCCGCTCCAGGCCGAGGATGTCGCCACCGCCAAAGCCATCGAGGCCGAGTACGACACCTATCTCGCCCCGCTGTTCCTCGACTTTCACCAACACCCCGAAATGGGTTTCCTCGAAAAGCGCACTGCCGGGATCATGGCGGCCGAACTGCGCAAGGCGGGGCTTGAGGTCACCGAAGGCGTCGGCGGGACCGGCGTGGTCGGCATCCTCAAGAACGGCAAGGGCCCGCTGATCCTGATCCGCGCCGACATGGACGGGCTGCCGGTCGAGGAGAAGAGCGGCCTCGCCTACGCTTCCAAGGACAAGCAGATTGGCGAGGACGGCAAGGAATACTCCACCATGCACGCCTGCGGGCACGACACGCACATCACCGCGATGATCGCCACCGCCCGGCGCCTCGCCGCCACCAAGGGCGCGTGGAAAGGCACGCTGATGTTCATCGTCCAGCCCGCCGAAGAAGGCGTGCGCGGGGCCAAGGCGATGATGGCAGACGGGCTCTACACCCGCTTCGGCAAGCCCGACTATGCGCTGGCCTTCCACGTTGCGGCAGAGCTGACCACCGGCACGGTCGCCGCCTCGGAAGGAATCCAGTATTCAAGCTCGGATTCGGTCGACATCATCGTGCCGGGTATCGGCACCCACGGCGCAGCGCCGCATCTGGGCAAGGACCCGGTCTATATCGCCGCGCAGATCGTCACCGCGCTGCAATCGATCGACAGCCGCGAGATTTCGCCGATGAAGCCGGTGGTGGTGACCGTCGGTTCGTTCCACGCAGGCTCCAAGCACAACATCATCTCCGACGAGGCGAAGCTGCAGGTCACCGTGCGCGCCAATGACGAGGTGACCCGCGAGGAGGCGATTGCCGCCATCCGCCGGATCGCGGTGAACATCGGCAAGGCGCACGGACTGCCGGACACTCTGCCGGTGCAGGTCAATCGCCTGTCGGGCACGCCGGTGACGAACAATGATCCGGCGCTCGCCCGCCGCCTCAACGCGGTGATGGCGCGCGAGCTGGGTGCGGCGGCCGTGGTGCCCTTCGTGCAGAAGAATATGGGCGCGGAAGACTTCACCTATTTCGTCGCGCCGGACACGGGCGTTCCGGGCTATTACTTCGCAGTCGGCGGCACCACCCCCGAACGCCTCGCCGCAGCCGCTGCGGGCGGCCCCGCGATTGCCGGACACCACTCCCCCCTGTTCCAGGTCGCCCCGAAGGAGAGCATCACGCTAGGCGCAAGGGCAATGATCGCGGCGGTGATGGATCTGGCTAAGGCGAAGTGAAACCCCGCCTGCTCTTCGCCGCCGCGCTGCTGTGGTGCGCTGCCGCCACCCCGGCGCAGGCTGCGGACGGCGCGGAGCAGTACGAGATCAGGATCAGATACCAGACCACCTCCGAGGGCGAGGGATCGTCGGGGTCGTCAAGCGGCGGAAATCTCTACCGCGAGGACGTTTACCCTGCCGAGGGCGAGTGCCGGACGCGCCGGTTCGATGTTGTAGACGATCCCGAACGCAAGCGGCCACTAGGCGTTTGGGAAATGCCGGTCGAGGTGCGCGACTGTGCCGGGCAAGCACGCGTCATCGCCAATCGCGAGGCGATGGTGGCACGGCGCGATGCATACCTTGCTGCTGCGAAAATCCCCCGCGAATCCTGCGGGCGGTATTATTTCAGCTGGAACGTGTTCAAGATCGAATGCGATCCCGATGCCATTCTGGAAACTGTTGCGGGCATCGATCTTGGCAGCATCCGGCTGGAGGATGGCGCTGTTTTCACTCTGCCCGATACAGACACGAGCGTGACGCTGACAGTTGTACCCGACGCACCGGCTGGACAGCGCATCTTCAAGGGACGCAGGACCATCGACCCGGAAATGCTGCGCGAGGGTGCCATCGAGACGATCATGGTGGTGGCCGAGGTCAGAGGCAAAGTCGTGACGCGCGAAGAGGCGATGGCCCAGATCGCTGCCCATCAATTCTCGGGCGAAGCTGAGGTGACACTGGTAGAGGAGCCCGCTGCCGGGCGGATCACCGCGACTTTCAACGGCAGCGTGCGCGAGGTCGATGCCGAGGGCGGTGTCGAGACACGGCAGGGCGAAACCGTCATTACAAGGCAAAGGGCCGAAGACGCATCGCAGCCCGATCCCGCGTTTACGTAGCCTGCCAGTGAGGCTTGTGTTCCTGAAATGTTTCACGTGAAACATTGACGGGAAGTAGGGCGCTGGGAGGGCTTTTGGCGCTCTGTTGTGTTGGGTTTGACAGACCTCACCCAGAGTGCCGTTCGTCCTGAGCTTGTCGAAGGACTGCCCTTTCTTCAGTGAGTTATGCGCTGAAGCCCAAAAGCAGTGCGGCGCTTCGACAAGCTCAGCGCGAACGGCTGAGGGGGGTGATCGAAAATCCAACCGCCCAAAACCACTTCGCAAACCGGGGTCTAAACCGGGCTAGAGGGGGTCTAACGCGGGTCTAAACGCGTCTGGATGGGGTCTAAAACGCGCAGGGCCGCATCTCAAACGTTCCAACATTTCCGCGCCCGAGCAGCGGCCAAGAAAAAGCCCCCCGATCACCTGCGTGACCGGAGGGCTTTCAATCAGTCGGAACTGTCTTACGCTGACGCCATCCCGGGAAGCAGGCGCTCACCGGCGATGCGTTGCATGGCCTTTTGCAGCTTCTCGAAGGCGCGCACCTCGATCTGGCGGATGCGTTCGCGGCTGACTTCGTAGGCCTGGCTCAGCTCTTCGAGCGTCTGCGGCTTTTCGGTCAGGCGGCGTTCGGTGAGGATGTGCCGCTCGCGCTCGTTGAGGCTTTCCATCGCCTCGGAGAGCATCGCCATGCGCATCTGCGATTCCTCGGCGTCGGCCACGGTTTCGTCCTGTAGCGGGCGGTCATCCGCGAGCCAGTCCTGCCATTGGCCCGAGCCTTCCTCATCCCCGCGCAAGCTGACGTTGAGCGAGGCATCGCCGCCCATCATCATCCGGCGGTTCATGTTGATGACTTCCTGCTCCGGCACGCCGAGATCGGTCGCGATCTTGGTCACGTCCTCGGGGCGGAGATCGGAATCCTCGTAGGCTTCGAGCTGCTTCTTCATCCGGCGAAGGTTGAAGAACAGCTTCTTCTGGGCCGCGGTGGTGCCCATCTTCACGAGGCTCCACGAGCGCAGGATGAATTCCTGCATCGAGGCCTTGATCCACCACATCGCGTAAGTCGCGAGGCGGAAGCCGCGATCGGGTTCGAACTTCTTGACGCCCTGCATCAGGCCGACATTGCCTTCCGAGATCAGGTCGGAGACGGGCAGGCCGTAGCCGCGGTAACCCATCGCGATCTTCGCGACGAGGCGCAGGTGGCTGGACACGAGCTGGGCGGCGGCTTCGGGGTCTTCGTGTTCCTGATACCGCTTGGCGAGCATGTATTCCTGCTCGGCGGTAAGGATCGGGAACTTGCGGATTTCCGAAAGATAGCGGTTGAGGCTCTGCTCACCGCTGAGTGCCGGAACCGATTTGGTCTTGGTTCGGGCAGTTGGGGACTTGGTCACTGGTTACCTAACCTTTCTGGTGTCGACCGCTATGGCAGGACCCCTAATGGGCATCCCGCGCTGGGCCACGGGTTACTGGTATACGCGAAAACTCAGCAGAAAGTTGCGCGTTTCATCGATCACTATGGCGCAGTTGGTCGATAAGTTGCGCCATGTCGGGCGGGAGATCGCTCCGAAACTGCACCATTTCGCCGGTCAGGGGGTGCTGGAACCCCAGTTCGGCGGCATGCAGCGCCTGCCGGGCGAACCCGAGTCGCTCAAGCGTTTCGCGCAAGGATTTGGGCGTTTTGCCATAAGCAGGGTCTCCCAATAGGGCATGGCCGATTGCAGCGCAGTGAACGCGCACCTGGTGGGTGCGCCCGGTCTCCAGCCGGCATTCGATCACCGCGGCCTCATCCAGCCTCTCGATCAGCTTGTAATGGGTGATCGCGGTCTTGCCGCGCGAGGAATTGTTGGGGAGCACCGTCATTTTCTTTCGGTCGCCGTCGGACCGCCCGACGCGGGCGTCGATGGTGCCTGCCGCAGGCGAGGGGTGCCCGCCGCACACCGCGATGTAGCGGCGGTGGACGGTGTGCGCGGCGAATTGCACAGCAAGGCCTTCATGCGCCGCGTCGGACTTGGCGACCACGAGTAGCCCTGAAGTGTCCTTGTCGATACGGTGGACGATGCCGGGCCGCGCGATCCCGTTGATCCCCGACAGCTGCCCGCCGCCGTTTGTGGCGCAGTGGTGGAGCAGCGCGTTGACCAGCGTGCCGGTGATGTTGCCCACCGCCGGATGCACCACCATGCCCGCCGGCTTGTCGACAACGATCAGGTGCGCATCCTCGTAAGCGACGACGAGCGGGATATCCTCGGGCCGTGCCTCGGCAGGCATGGCGGCCGAGATGATGATGCGGAATGCCGTGCCCTCTGCGACTTTCATCGAGGCCGACGTGGCGGTCTTGCCCGCAACATCGACGCGCCCTTCGTCGATAAGCCCCTGCACTCGCGCACGGCTGAGGCCGGTCGCCTCGGCCAGCGCTTTGTCGAGGCGGGAAGGGGCAGCAATGGTGCCGGTGATGATTTCGTTGTTGCTCACTCCCGCTCCCTAACCGTTCGCCCTGAGCTTGTCGTCACCAACCCACCAACGCACCAATCCGTTCGCCCTGAGCTTGTCGAAGGGCCGTCTTTCACTTAGCCGTCTTTCATGTCGTTCTGGGCCTATATGCTCCATTGCCGTGGCGGCGCCTTTTACACGGGTCATACGGATGATCTGGAAAAACGCATCGCCCAGCACAAGTCGGGCGCCATACCCGGCTTCACAAGCGACAAGCTGCCAGTTGAGTTGGTTTGGTCGCAGGATTTCCCGACCCGGCACGAAGCCCTTGCTGCCGAGCGACAGATCAAGGGCTGGTCGCGCGCGAAGAAGCTGGCGCTGATCCGGGGCGATTGGGATTCGGTTTCACGCCACGCGAAAAAGAAGGACGGCCCTTCGACAAGCTCAGGGCGAACGGGGGTAGAGGTTTCGCGTGAAGCCCTTGCCCCGATGCGCGCCGCTGCTGCCGCTGCGCATCCGCTCGAGGCTTGCGGCATCCTGCTGGGCGACGTGGCATATGGGGGCACGCGCATCACCGAGGCCCGCGAAACCGCCAACATCCACCCCGCGCCCGCCACCCATTTCGAGATCGACCCTCAGGCGCTGATCGATGCGCATCGCGCGGCGCGCAGCGGCGGACCTCAGGTGATCGGCTATTTCCACTCGCACCCGCAAGGCCAGCCTGTCCCGTCTGCCACCGACCGCGCCTGCGCTGCGGGCGACGGCAAGGTCTGGGCGATACTTGCCCCAAGCGATCCGGGCATCGACGTAAGGTTCTGGATGGACGGGGAACAGGGGTTTGTCGCACTTCCCTTATGCATCATCGATAGCTAGGAAAGCCGCATGATTTCCCAGACCGATCTCGCCGCGATGCTGTGCTCGCGCCTGTGCCATGACATGCTCTCGCCGGTGGGCGCGCTCGCCAACGGGCTGGAGCTGCTCGCCGACGAGCAGGACCCGCAGATGCGCACCAAGGTCGTCGAGCTGCTGGAACAGTCGGCCAAGACCAGCACCGACAAGCTCAAGTTCTTCCGGCTCGCGTTTGGCGCAGCGGGCGGCTTTGGCGAGGCGATCCCGATCGACGAGGCGAAAAGCGTGATCGACGCACTGGCCACTGGCTCCAAGCGGGTCGAGATCCATTGGGCGATCGCCGAACCCAGCCTGCCCAAGCCCGCGGTCAAGGTGCTGCTCAACCTGGCGCAGATCGCTCTGGATGCGCTGGTGCGCGGCGGCACGCTCGACATCGGGGCGGAGCGGCGCGAGGGCGCGATCGAGATCGTGACGCGCGCGCGCGGCGACCGGATCGCCTTCGACGAAACCATCGGCCGCGCGCTGCAGGGCGATCTCGATGAAACCGAGATCACCAGCCGCACCGCCGCTGCGCACATGATCGCGGTGCTCGCCGAAGAGATGGAGGGCGGCCTCCAGTACAAACTGGGCGACGGCGCGCTGGTGCTGGGCGCGGTGCTGCCCGAGCCTGAAGGCATGATCGGCTAGGGCCGACACGATGTCGGGGGGCAACAACGGGACGGGCGACGAGTTGGTGCACCGCGAGGTGCCCTCCCCCAATCACGGCGCGCGGACGCTGCCGATCTCGATGGCGGTGATCCACTACACCGAGATGAAGCCGGTCGAAGCCGCGCTGGAACGCATGTGCGACCCTGCCTCGTCCGTCAGCGCGCATTACTGCATCACCGAAGACGGCGAGGTCATCCGGCTGGTCCCCGAAGACCGCCGCGCGTGGCACGCGGGCGCATCCTACTGGCGCGGTATCCCGGATGTGAATTCGGCGAGCATCGGGATCGAGCTGGATCATCCCGGCCACGCGCCCGAGAATGGCGGCTATCGTCCCTTTGCCACAGCACAGATCGACGCGCTGATCCCGCTGCTGGCGCGGCTGGTGAAGCAATACGACATCCCGCGCGCCAATGTCGTCGGCCATTCCTGCGTCGCGCCGATGCGCAAGGTCGATCCGGGCGAGCTGTTCCCGTGGGACCGCCTCGCGCAATACAAGCTGTGCCTGCCGCGCCCGAACTGCCTTGCGGCGGGCAATCCTTTTCACAACGAAGGCTCGTTCTTCCTCGCGCTGGAACGCTTCGGCTACGACATCACCGATCAGGTCAAGGCCGTGGAAGCCTTCGAGCGGCGCTGGCGGCCCGAGCACATCACCGGCGTGCCCGATGGCGAAATCGCCGCGATCCTGTGGCAGCTGCTGCTCGACCGCGATCAGGGGCGGACGCGGTAATTCACTCACGTCCGTTCGTGTCGAGCGTAGTCGAGACACCTGCGCTGGGCCTCTCGACTACGCTCGAGGCGAACGGGTGTGGCATTGATAGCTGCTTTTGCTTTCCCGCAGCCTTGCGCCTATAGCCCCCGCTGTCAGGGGGCCTGAGGCAGCCGCGTGTTCGCCCATGCAAGTGAGCGTGCGCGAGGAAAGTCCGGGCTCCACGAAACAAGGGTGGCGGGTAACGCCCGCCGGTCGCCTCTCGGGGCGGCAAGGGAAAGTGCCACAGAGAGCAAACCGCCGATGGCTCCGTAAGGAGGACAGGCAAGGGTGAAAGGGTGCGGTAAGAGCGCACCGGGGGGCCGGCAACGGCAACCGCATGGCAAACCCCACCCGGAGCAAGGCCGAATAGGGGTCTCGCGCCCGCCGCAAGGCAGGGTAGGGGTGTTTCGCCCCGAGAGACCCGGGTTGGCTGCTAGAGCGGCGGAGCAATCCGCCGACCAGATGAATGGCTGCCACCGTGCGGCAGGTCCCCTCGGGATACCGTGCACGGATACAGAACCCGGCTTATGACGGCCCCCTGATATGTGTTCTCGTTGTCCTACCGCTTCGCTGCTTGAGGACTCTGCTTCGCCCCTGAAGGAAACTCCCCAATGCAAGTGATCGGGTCAGCCATCACCCAGCGCACCCACACCAGTCGCTCGCTCGCCCAGCGGCTTGCGATCATTCTGGCGGTGGTGGTGCAGATCGGCGCGGGCTTCCTGCCGCGCGTCGGGATCGGCGAATTCATCGGCGATCGGTCGGACGCGGTGCGCACGCTGATTACGCCTGCGGGCTGGGCCTTCGCGATCTGGGGGCCGCTGTTCCTGCTGTCGATCGGTTTTGCGGTGTGGCAGGCGCTCCCCGCGCAGCGCGGCAATGCCTTGGTCAGCCGGATCGGCTGGCCCGCCGCGATTGCGCTGGCGGCGCAGGGCGTGTGGTCGACCTACACGCAGCTTGCCAACCTCACTGCCGTATCGGTGCTGATCATCCTCGTCTCGCTCGGCGGGCTGCTGGTGGTGCTGCGCGCGCTGGTGGCCGCGCCGTCGCTGTCGCGCGGTGAGCGCATCTTCGCCGCGCCTGCCTTCAGCGCGCTGGCGGCATGGCTGACCGCGGCGAGCATCGTCAACATTGCGGCGAGCCTCAAGTATCACGGCATCATGGGCGCCGAGCCCATGCCCGTCATCACCACGGTGATGATCGTGATCGGCGCGCTGATCGCCGCCGCCGCCGCGTGGGGCTCACGCGGGGCGCCGCTTTACGGATTGGTGTTCGCCTGGGCGCTGATCGCGATCAATGCGGCGGGCGGCCAGAAGTTCGCCGCAGTCGGCTGGGCGGCCATCGCTGGCATCGTGCTGGTGCTGGGCGTCACCGCGCTGGCCCTCTCGCAAGAAAGCAACCGCCGCCACTGGTTCGGCGGTTAGCCGCGCCCCACGCTCAGGTAGGTGAACCCGGCGGCGCGCATGTCTTCGGGATTGTAGATGTTGCGCAAGTCGACCATCACCGGCGCCTTGGCGAGTTCCTTGACGCGCTTCAGATCGAGCGCGCGGAAGGCGTCCCACTCGGTCACGATCACCACCACGTCGGCATCCTCGATGGCTTCGTAGGGATTGCTGCACATGGTGACACCCGGCAGCATCGGGGCGGCGGCTTCCATGCCCTCGGGGTCATAGGCGGCAACCGCCACGCCGGCATCCATCAGCGTCTGCGCCACCGCGATCGCCGGGCTGTCGCGCATGTCGTCGGTGTTGGGCTTGAAGGTCAGGCCTAGCAGCGCCGCCTTCTTGCCGCGCGCATCCTCCGGCCCGCCCAGCGCATCGACGACCTTGCGGCCCATTGCGCGCTTGCGGCTTTCATTGACCTTGACCACCGCTTCAACGATCCGCGTCGGGCTGTCGTAATCCTCGGCGGTCTTGAGCAGCGCGAGCGTGTCCTTGGGGAAGCACGATCCGCCGTAGCCGGGGCCGGCGTGCAGGAATTTGGACCCGATGCGGTTGTCCATCCCGATCCCGCGGCTGACGTCCTGCACATTGGCGCCGACCTTCTCGCACAGGTCCGCCATCTCGTTGATGAAGGTGATCTTGGTCGCGAGGAAGGCGTTGGCGGCGTATTTGATCAGCTCGCTGGTGCGGCGCGAGACGAACAGGATCGGCGATTCGTTGAGGAACAGCGGGCGGTAGACCTGCCGCATCACCTCGCGGCCGAACTCCTCCTCGGCGCCGATGACGATGCGGTCGGGGCGCTTGAAATCGCCGATTGCCGCGCCTTCGCGCAGGAATTCGGGGTTGGAGACGACTGCGAACCGGTGGGCCGTGCCGGTCTCGCGGATGATCCGTTCGACCTCGTCGCCGGTGCCGACGGGCACGGTCGACTTGGTGACCACCACCGCATCATTGCTGAGCTTCTCGCCGACTTCGCGGGCGACTTCGTAGACGAAAGTGAGGTCGGCGTGGCCGTCGCCCCGGCGGCTGGGGGTGCCGACCGCGATGAAGATCGCATCGGCCCCGGCAATGCCTTCGCCAAGCTCGGTGGTGAAGCTGAGGCGGCCGGACTTGACGTTGCTTTCGACCAGCGCCTCAAGCCCCGGCTCGTAAATCGGCATGATCCCGGCGTGGAGCCGGTCGATCTTGCTCTGATCCTTGTCGATGCACACCACGTCGTGGCCGAAATCGGCAAAACATGCGCCCGACACGAGCCCGACATAGCCCGAACCCACCATCGCGATCTTCATACTCAAGCCCCTGCCCGAAATGCGGCGCCCATCGGCACCCGTCTGGCGTCAGTCAGGCCGATCGCCGTTGAACATTGCGACCGTCCCGTCCTCGCCAGCGCGCGCCTGGAGGATGCGGCGCTGATCGCCCTCAAGCACGAGCGCGGTCAGCACGCCGGAGCGGAATGCGCCCGTGTCTATACCGATGCGGTTGCCGCAGTCCATGACATGATCGAAGATCGTGTGGCCGTGCACGACCACCTTCTCGAGCGGGCCGTCATGATCGAGGAAGCCGCCGCGGATCCACAGCAGGTCGCTGCGCTTCTGTTCGGCAAGCGGGCGCGCCGGGTCGATCCCGGCATGGACGAACACATAGTCGCCTGCGCGGATCATCGTTTCAAACCCGGCGACATAGTCGCGCGTCGCTTGCGGGACGATCGCGCAGTACCGCGCGTGGATCTCTTCGAGGGCGAGGTTGGACAGGTCGTGCGAGGTGAGGCCGAAGCTCAGCACCGTCTCGTAGCCGCCGTGCTTGAGGAAGTGGCGCAGCGCCTCGGGCTTGGCGAAGGCGTTGAGGAACATGTCCTCGTGATTACCGGCGAGCACGCGGACATTGCGGCTTTGCTGCCACTCGTAGGTGCGCGCGATCACTCCGGCGCTGTCCGGTCCGCGGTCAACCAGATCGCCGAGCAGCACGATGCGGTGGTCAAAGCCGGGCGCGCCAGCGATCTCCGCCTCGATGCCTGCGATCATCACCTCGTACAGGTCGAGCCGGCCGTGGATGTCGCCGATCGCATAATAGCGCGTGCCCTTCGGCACCGCCGGCAGTTTGACCGGCGGCGGGGGACGGAAAAAGTCGCGCAGGTTTTGCAGCATGACTGTTACGGTGATCCAGTTGGGCGGCCCTCGGGGGAGGGCTCTCTGGCGAGAGGAAACGTGCCGCCCCCTGACAGGAGGCGGCGCTTAATTGGCTGAACGCCGACGTGCAACCGACCCTCCGCCCCGCGCGACCAACGGTGCGAAATAGTCGCCAAGCTGTAGGCGCACGCGGTTTAATCCAAGCTGAAGCTGACCGTCGTGACGACCCGCACCTTCTTGTAAGGGCTATCGGCCATGCCCCAGCCGCCGCCCGAATCCCCGTCGCGCGCGGTGACTTCGAAATAGCCCTGCGTCGCATCGCGGATCTTGCCGACGCCGGAATCGGAGTCCTTGGCGAACTGCTGCGCGGAGGCGCGCGCGTCCTTGGTCGCTTCGGCCACCATTTCGGGCTTGATGTCGTTCAGCTTGGTGAAGGTGTAGGCCATGCCCGAACCTTCCTCGAGGAACACCCCGCGGCTGACCAGGTCGAACTGGCGGGCGACGGCCTTCTGCGCGCGGGTGATGTCGTTGGTGCGCAGCGCGAGCCGCTGGCGCACGGTGTAGCTGACGACGCCGTTCTGGTCGGTCATGCTCGACACGTTGGCGCCGGTCGGCTGCAGCGCATCGGCAGGGAAGCCCAGCTCCTTGAAGAAGCCTTCGATTGTCGCGGTGTCTGCGCGCACCTTCGCCTGCGCTTCGGTGATGCTGGACGAGGTGGTGGCATAGCTGATCGTCCAGGTGCCCAGATCGGCCGTGACGTCGCGCTCGGCCAGCCCGCGCACGGTAACCGCGCGCTCGGCATCCTTGGCGCGCAGCAAGCCGTTGCCGAGCAGGTATCCGCCCGCGATCATGCCGACGGACAGGATCGCCGCGGTGCCGAACCAGCGCAAGGCGCCCGGCTCCAGCAAGGCACTGGTCGTCGTATTCGCCGGTTGCATGTCTTCGCCGCTCATCGCATTGTTCCTCGTGCCAAATGATGCGACGAGTTGTGCATCATCGTCGATGAATGGAGTTTGAATGAAATACCTCCACACCATGATCCGCGTGTCCGATCCGGACGCCACGGTCGATTTCTTCAAGCTCATCGGGCTCGAGGAAGTGCGCCGCTTCGACAGTGAGGCAGGGCGCTTCACGCTGATTTTCCTCGCCGCGCCCGGACAGGCGGGTCTTGCAGAGGTCGAGCTGACCTATAACTGGCCGCCCGCCGACGGCTCACCGGGCGAGGAATACACCGGCGGGCGCAATTTCGGGCACCTCGCCTACCGCGTCGATGATGTTTACGCGACCTGTGCGGCGCTGGCCGCGGCCGGCCACATCATCCACCGCCCCCCGCGCGACGGGCACATGGCCTTCGTCAAATCGCCCGACGGAATCTCGATCGAACTGCTGCAGGAAGGCCATCTCGAGCCTGCCGAACCGTGGGTCAGCATGCCCAATGTCGGGACCTGGTAAGGCGACGCGTTTACTATCCCGTGGCAAATTAAAACGATTGAAACCAACAAAATAATTGACCCCGTTGCATGGGGCGGCCGGGCAAGGTAAGTAGATTTCCTTATTGGGGGGAGGGTCGCACCTTGTCCGTGCCGGATTTTGATCCGTGGCAGTGGCTCGCCCTGCTACAACATGAACTGTTGTTGTTCGCCGGGGTGTTTTTCCTGATCGGCGCAGCTGACGATTTGGCGGTGGACGCCGTGTGGCTGTGGCTGCGCGTGACCGGCCGCATCAAGGCCCCAGCGCGTGGCCGCGCCGCGCTCCAGAACCGTCCGCTCTCCGGGCCCGTCGCCGTGGTGATCCCGGCCTGGCTAGAAGCTGCCGTGATCGGCCAGACGATCCGCCACCTGCTCGACACCTGGCCGCAGCGGGGCCTGCGCCTTTATGTGGGTTGTTACCGCAACGATCCCGCAACGCTGGACGCCTGCATTGCCGCTGCCCGCCGTGATCCGCGTCTGCGTCTCGTGATCTCGGACTGTGACGGGCCGACCACCAAGGCCGATTGCCTCAACCGCCTCTATGCCGCCCTCGCCTTGGACGAAGTGCGCGGCGGTCGGCGTTATGTCGCGGTTGTCTTCCACGATGCAGAGGACATCGTCGATCCGGGCGGGCTGGGCCTGCTCGACGAGGCGGTTGCGGCCGGCGCAGACTTCGTGCAGCTCCCGGTCGAGCCGCTGATCCCCCACCATCGCGGCTTTCTCGCGCGGCACATCGCCAGCCATTACTGCGAGGAGTTCACCGAGGCGCATGCCAAGGCGATGGTGGTACGCGACGCGCTTGGCGCGGGGCTTCCCGGGGCGGGGGTAGGGTGCGCGACATCGCGTCGTGCGCTGGACTGGCTGATCGCGCGGCAGGGGGATGACCGCCCATTTGCGAGCGACTCCCTGACCGAGGATTACGAGCTCGGCCTCGCCATTGCTGCAGCAGGCGGCCAGTGCCGCTTCGTGCGGGCGCGCGGCGAGGATGGCCGGCTGATCGCGACCCGCGCCTACTTCCCGCACAGCATTGATGCGGCAGTGCGCCAGAAGTCGCGCTGGGTGCTCGGCATCGCCTTGCAGGGCTGGGACCGGATCGGCTGGGCGGGCGGTGTGAGCGAATACTGGATGCGCGCACGCGACCGGCGCGGGCCGTTTACCGCGCTGGTGCTGTTGATCGGCTATGTGCTGGTGGTGCTGACCGGCCTGATGGGCGCGATGGTGGCGGCGGGCCTTGCCGAGCCGCTGCCGCTCTCCCCGCTGCTGAAGGCAGTGCTGGCGCTCAACGCGCTCGCCTTCACGTGGCGGATCATGCTGCGCTTCGGCTTCACCGCGCGCGAATATGGCATCGCCGAGGGGCTGTGGGCGATCGCGCGCGTGCCGCTTGCCAATGTGCTGGCGATCATCGCCGGGCGGCGCGCGCTGTCGATCTATATCGGCGCGCTTGGCGGACGCGCTGCGGCGTGGGACAAAACCGAGCACGATCCGCATCCGGCCCCGTTCGGCCCACTTGGTGCGGCACGGTGATGCCCTCTGCCCCGCTTCGCCCCGCCTATCGCGGCGGCCCGCTCATCATGCTGATAATGCTCGTCATCGGCTGGGTGGGCCTGCGCGCTGTATGGTGGGACGATCCCTTCGAGGCGTCCGCTGCCGCCTTCGCAAGCCCGCCGCTTGCCTATGGCTACGCACCGCAATCGGTCGTCGATCCCTATATGCTTGCGCCAGCTCCGGCCCCTTACCCGGCCGCCGCCTATGGCCCCGCAATGCCCTTTGCGCCGCTGCCTCCGCAGATCATGCGCATCCTCCATGCAGCCCAGCCCGGCCCCTATCGCTACGCCCGCGAGGTAGACCTCGGCCTGCCTGCCTTCCCGAGCCTGCCGCCGGGTCCTGTGCGCGCGCAGCCTGTGCTTGCCGCCGCGCAGGTCGCGCAAAGCGCCCCGTTCCTTCCCGCTCAGCCCGCCGCAAAGTCTGCTGCCGCGCCGGGGCGCTGGTCGCTCGACTATTGGACGTTCTATCGGCAGGGCTCCGAAGCCGCGCCGGTCTCGCAGGGGCGCGTGCCGATCTACGGCGCGAGCCAGGCGGGCGCGGTGCTGCAATATCGTCTTGCGCGGTCGAGCCGCCACGATCCCCGGCTCTACCTGCGTGCCTATCGTGCGCTGATAGAGGGCGGCGAGAGCGAGCTGGCGCTTGGCGCGTCGCTACGCCCGCTGGCCCGCGTGCCGGTGCGGCTCGCTGCCGAGGCGCGCTATACCGAAACCCTGTTCGGCAGCGCGGTGCGCCCGGCGGCCTATGCCGTGACGGAGCTCAACCCGGTGCGCTTGCCGCTCGGCGCGCGGCTTGAGGCTTACGGGCAGGCCGGCTGGGTCGGCGGAGCAGGCGCGACACCCTTTGCTGACGGGCAGGCGGTCGTCACCCGTGACATGGCGTTTGTCGGCCGGCTCAGCCGCGATGCCCTGCGCATGAGCTTTGGCGCGGGCGTGTGGGGCGGGGCGCAGGAGGACGCACAGCGCCTCGACATCGGCCCGACGCTGCGCTTTGACGTCAAGGTCGGCAAGGTGCCCGCGCGCGTCTCGGTCGATTGGCGCCAGCGCGTGGCAGGCGTTGCGGCACCCGGCTCGGGCGTAGCGGCGACGGTTTCGGCGGGGTTTTAGGGTAGAGAGCTTTGCGCAGCGCACCGCGATCGCAAACAAACCACGATCTATTGAGAACAACGTAGCCGCCGCGGGTTTAATCCCCGCGCCGCCTCGGCTACGCCTGCGCGTATGGACGTTTACCTGCCCATCGCGAATCTTTCGGTCAACGGGCTCTACATCGTCCTGCTCGGCGGGCTGACGGGGATTCTGTCGGGCCTGTTCGGCGTCGGCGGCGGGTTTCTGACGACGCCGCTGCTGATCTTCTACGGCATCCCGCCGACAGTCGCGGCGGCCTCGGCAGCGACGCAGGTGACCGGCGCGAGCGTTTCGGGCGTGCTTGCCCATTCGCGGCGCGGCGGCGTCGATTACCGCATGGGTTCGGTGATGGTCGGCGGCGGGATTTTTGGCGCGTTGATCGGCGCGGGACTGTTCAGCGTGCTCCAGACGCTTGGCCAGATCGATGTGGTCATCTCCGTGCTCTACGTGCTGATGCTCGGCTCGATCGGCTTGCTGATGATGCGCGAGGCGGTGAACGCGCTGCGCCCCGGCCTGTGGGGCAAAAGCGCGCAGGTGAAGAAGCGCCGCCACCACCCGCTGGTGGCGAGCCTGCCCTATCGCTGGCGGTTCTATGCATCCGGCCTGTACATCTCCCCGCTCGCGCCTGCGATCCTCGGGATGCTGGTCGGTATCCTGACCATGCTGATGGGGGTTGGCGGCGGCTTCCTGCTGGTCCCGGCGATGCTCTACATTCTCGGCATGAGCGGCAACACGGTGGTCGGCACCTCGCTGTTCCAGATCCTGTTCGTGACGATGGTGACGACCATGACCCATGCGCTCACCACCAAGGCGGTCGATCTGGTGCTGGCGGCGCTGCTGCTGCTGGGATCGGTGCTGGGCGCGCAGTTCGGGACGCAGATCGCCCTGAAGGCCAAGCCCGAATACCTGCGCCTTGCGCTGGCTACGCTGGTGCTGCTGATCGCGTTGCGGATGCTCTACGGCCTCGGCGTACAGCCCGACGAAATCTACACTGTCGAGCAGCTGTGAGGGGCCAGCCGTGATTATCGCGCGGCGTCTTGCCCTGCTGCTGCTCGCTTGGGGCGCGCTCACGGCCCTCCCCGCTCTTGCCCAGCGCGAACCGGTGCTGGTGCCCGAGGTCAGCCAGTCGCTGATAGAAGTGCGCCAGGGCTTCACGGGTGCGCGGCTGCTGCTCTACGGCGCGGTGATCGATCCCGATGCGGCAGGCAGCAGGGGCGACTACGACATCGTGGTGGTGCTGAAAGGCCCGACCAAGCCGGTGCGCATCCGCGAGAAGGAACGCATCGTCGGCATGTGGATGAACGCGGAATCGAGCGATTTCCGGTCTGCGCCGTCGTTCTTCGCGGTCTCCTCCTCGCGGCCCATCAAGCAGATCGTCGATGAGCGTACCGCGGCGATCTACGAACTGGGCACGGACTTCATCCAGCTTTCGCCGTCGGGCCAGATCGACCCCGAGGAGCAGGCGCGTTTTGCGCGCGGGCTGGTCGAACTGCGGCGGCGCCAAGGGTTGTTCCAGGAAAACCCCGGCGGGGTGCGGATCAGCGAGAAGGTGCTCTATCAGGCGCGCATCGACCTGCCCTCCACCGTCACCACCGGGCGCTACACGGCCGAGACCTTCGCGGTTTCCAAGGGCCGGGTAGTGGCGAGTGCCACGGCGCGGATCGAGGTGGTCAAGGCCGGGCTGGAAGGGCAGGTGGTGGCCGCCTCGCAGCGCTGGTCGTTCCTGTATGGCCTTGGCGCGATTGCGCTTTCGCTCGGCATGGGATGGATGGCCGGACGCGCGTTCGCCCGCACCTAGGCCCTCGCGTGCTGCAGCGGGAAAGCGCATCGTTGACCCGATCTTAACCTCGTCCCCCCTATTTCTGCTGGCGTCCACGAGGGGCGCGCAGAGAAGGGCGCAAATGACCGATAACGGCAGGCACGATTTCGAACGTTTCACCGGACACAATCCGGCGGGTTCAGACGAACTGGCTGCGGCCTATGCCGCAGACGTACAGGACAATGCGCGCCTGCCGATCGGCGTGGTGCTCGAGATTTCGGGCTCCGGCTCGCAGATCGCGCTCGACCTCCAGCGGCTCAACGAGTGCATGAAGGACGCCGATCCCTCGATCGCGCTGGCCGGGCAGGTCGGCAGCCAGATCAAGATCCGCGTTGGCGATGCATGGCTGCTCGCCAACGTCCGCGACCAGCGCAAGGACCGCCGCACCGAAGGCGGGATCATCGCCAATATCGACTTCCTGGGCGAGGGCGCCGAGGAGAAGCTGACCGGGCGCATCCACGGCTTCAAGCGCGGCGTCACCCGCTATCCCATTCCCGGCGCGATGGTCTATCCCGCCACCACCAAGGATCTGGAACAGATCTACGCCAGCGACGGGCGCGCCAGCATCACCATCGGCAAGGTGTTCCCGACCAAGGACATCCGCGCCGGCCTGTATATCGACGCGATGCTGGGCAAGCACTTCGCGCTGCTCGGTTCGACCGGGACCGGCAAATCGACCAGCGCCGCGCTGATCCTGCACCGCATCTGCGAAGCTGCGCCCAAGGGTCACATCGTGATGATCGACCCGCACGGCGAATATGCCGCGGCGTTCCGCACTACGGGCCAGATCCTCGACGTGTCGAACCTGCAGATGCCCTACTGGCTGATGAACTTCGAGGAGCACTGCGAAGTGCTGCTGTCGAGCAGCGGGAACGAGCGCCAGATGGACGCCGACATTCTGGCCAAGTGCCTACTTGCCGCGCGCACCAAGAACCGGTTGGCGCAGGTGATGGGCAAGATCACGGTGGATTCGCCGATCCCCTACCTGCTCTCCGATTTCGGCAATATCCTGCAGGACGAGATGGGCCGCTTGGACAAGGCGACCTCGACCGCGCCGTACATGCGCATCAAGGGCAAGCTCGACGAGATCAAGGCCGATCCGCGCTACCAGTTCATGTTCTCCGGCATGCTGGTCGGCGACACGATGGTCGATTTCATCAGCAAGGTCTTCCGCATGCCCGGAGGCGGCAAGCCGATTTCGATCATCGACGTGTCGGGCGTGCCGTCCGACATCACCTCGACCGTGGTCGCGGTGCTCAGCCGCTTGGTCTTCGACTTCGCCATCTGGGGCCGCGACGAAAAGACCCGCCCCGTGCTGCTGGTCTGCGAGGAAGCGCACCGCTACGTCCCCAACGAGCGCAACGCCGATGGTTCGTCGGTCGGCAAGATCCTCAGCCGCATCGCCAAGGAAGGCCGCAAATACGGCATTTCACTGGGCCTCATCACCCAGCGCCCGTCCGACTTGGCCGAAGGCGTGCTGTCGCAGTGCGGCACGATCATCGCGATGCGCCTCAACAACGACCGCGACCAGGCCTTCGTGCGATCCGCCATGCCCGAAGGCGCGCGCGGCTTCCTCGATTCCATCCCGGCGCTGCGCAACCGCGAATGCATCATCTGCGGCGAGGGCGTCGCGATCCCGATCCGCGTGACCTTCGACAACCTCGAAGAACACAAGCGCCCGGCCTCCGAAGACCCGAGCTTTGCCGAACTGTGGAGCACGGACGGCGGCGAACAAGAACTGGTCGAGCGCGTGGTGATGCGTTGGAGAAGTCAGGGTTGATTTGACCTTGTGTGCGTGCCCGCCTCCGCGGGCACGTCCTCGGTGCTGATCCTCCGCTACGCTACGGGCACCTGCGGGCGGGCGGTTGCCCTTGCGGCCCATCCGTTGGCGGGCCGAACCTCGCTCCATCATATGGCTCGGCGATGCCTCGGTCGCGAAGCGACCGCGAGCGCACGCGCGCGAGCCGCAGGTGCCTGACGCGAAGCGTCAGAACCGCACCGAGGACGTGCCCGCGGAGGCGGGCACGCAAACAAACTACGTCCCGCGCGTATCCCCATACAGATGAATATGCATCCGGTCGCTCATCCTGAAACCATGCTCCAGGCATAGCCCGCTGAGCCACGCCTGCCGTTCGCGCTGCGTGGCGCTGTCCGTCCCCTCGGCCATCAGGAATACCCGTTCGGGGCGGAAGCGGTAGCGGCGCTGGAGCTCTAGCACCTCGGCAACATCCTCGGGCGCAGCGATCACGAACTTCAGGAACGCGCGCGGCTCGGTCGCCCATGCGTCGAGCCTCTCGGGCAGCAGCGCGAGGTCCGCCGCGTTGCCGCTATGCGCCAGCTTGGGGCTGACATTGTACTGGTCGACCCGCACATCCAGCCGCGCGGGCGGGGCGACGGTGCCATTGGTCTCGATCTCGACGCTGATGTCCGGCAGGTGCGCCAGCATTTCGGCGAGGGCAGGGGCCTGAAGCAGCGGCTCCCCCCCGGTGATGACGAGGCGTTTCTGCCCCAAAGCCGCGATCCGCTCCGCAGTCTCGGCAAGGGAGAGCGTGACCTGATTGGCCTTGCGCTCGAAGGCGATGCCGTCGCGGTGCGGCCTGTTATCGCCCTCGAAATGCCACGTATAGGCCGTGTCGCACCACGTGCAGGCAAGGTTGCAGCGGCTGAGGCGCACGAAGGCGACCGGCATCCCCATGCTCGGCCCTTCGCCTTGCAGGCTGGCGAAAATCTCCGGCCCGCCTGTGTCGTCGGTGGCGAGAGTGAGGTTCATCCGAACATCTCGGCATGCAGCGCGCCTGTCTGGGGGTCGTAGCTGACCGACATGCCGTGGCCCCAGAACAGGTCGCCGTCACTGAACATGATGCTGAACGACCCATCAGGCGCAAAGGACAGATCGTCGAGCACGAACCGCGCCTTGAACGCCTCGCGGTCAATCACCGGCTCGTTCTCATCCCGCCAGTTGTCGAGCCAGATCTGGTAATAACCCTCGGCAATCGCCTCGCGCATGCGGGCGTCCCATTCCTCGCGCTTCTCCCACACCCCGCGCATGTTGGCGAGCGCCTGCTGCGGCGCGTCGGGGCCGGGCGGGCCGGCGTAGTCGAGCATGAGCGTCACGCTCACCTCGCGCCCCTGCCATTCGCGCTTCTGCTTGAACCATTGGGGAAAGGTCGTGTCGGAGGTGAAAGTGCCGAATTGCGGATCGACGATCGGCGGCGGGTTGAGGATTGCATCGGCGGCGGCAAGCAGCGCGGCATCCTCGGCGCGGGGCAGGGGCGCGCGAAGCTCGGCAAAGGCGCGGCCATTGACCTCGCGCACCGGCGCACGGATCGCGAAGCGGACGAGGCTGCGTGCCGGGAAGATCTCGCCCCACTTTTCCAGCTGGTCCTGCCGCTGGTCGGGAATTTCTATCCGCAATTGTTCGGTGCGCACCGGGCCTTCACCCTGAGGCCCGCTTTCGCGCCATGCCACGAGGTGCACCGAGCTCGTCCGCGTGGACTGGCCCTGCACCTGAAACCCGCCGCCCCCGCCAGCGCCGTCCACCACGCCGGTGATGACGATCGCGTCCTTGTCGGCCTGCGCCATCAGCGCCGACGGTGCCAGCAGCGCCAGCGCGGCAAGGACGCGGCGCAGCACCGGCCTACCCCAGCCGCGCCAGCGCCGCCGTCACCCGCTCGACTTCGCCCGTGTGGTGGGCAAGATCGGCGCGGGCCTTTTCGACCGCTTCTGGCTTGGCCTTCTCGGCAAACGCAGGGTTCGACAGGCGGCCATCGAGGCTTTTGGCTTCCTTCTGCGAGGCGGCCAGCGCCTTTTCCAGCCGGGTTTTCTCGGCCGCGATGTCGACGATGCCTTCGAGCGGGATGACGAACACGTCGCTCCCGGCAATCACCTGCATGGCGGGGCCAGCGGGCGCTTCGCCGATGGTGACAGGCGTGAGCCGGGCGAGGCGCTCGATCGCGGCGATGCTGCGCTCGATGGTGCGCGCGGCCACATCGGACGGCGCGGCCAGATAGGCCGCCAGCTTGGCGCCGGGCGCGATGCCGAGCTCGTTCTTCGCCGAGCGGGTGTTGGTGGTCAGCTCGATCACCCAATCGATGACGTCGGTGGCGTCCTTCGACACCTCGGCCTCCGGCTTGGGCCACTGGGCGACGATCAGCTCGTAGGGCCGCTCACCCAGCTTGTGCCACAGCTCTTCGGTGATGAAGGGCATGAAGGGGTGGAGCATGACGAGGATCTGGTCGAGCGCCCAGCCGGCGACCGCGCGGGTTTCTACGGCAGGGGGGCTGTCGGCGTCGCTGGCGAAGACCGGCTTGATCAGCTCCAGATACCAGTCGCAGAACTTGCTCCACGTGAACTGGTAGATCGCGTTGGCTGCCGCATCGAAGCGCAGGTCGGCCATCGCGCGCTCGATTTCGGTCACGCAGGATGCGACCTCGCCGATGATCCACTGGTTGGCGACGAGGCGCGCTTGCGGTGCCTTCACGCTGGCCGAAGCACCGATGCCGTTCGACTGGCAGAAGCGCGCTGCGTTCCACAGCTTGGTGGCGAAGTTGCGGTACCCCTCGACCCGGCTCTGATCCATCTTGATGTCGCGGCCCTGGCTCTCCATCGCGGCCATGAAGAACCGCAGCGCATCCGCGCCGTACTGGTCGATGAGGCCGAGCGGATCGACCACATTGCCCTTGGACTTCGACATCTTCGCGCCGTCCGCCGCGCGCACAAGGCCGTGGAGGTAGAGCGTGTCCCAGGGCTTCTGGCCCATGTTGTAGAAGCCCATCATCATCATCCGCGCATCCCAGAAGAACAGGATGTCGAAGCCGGAGATGAGGAGCGAGTTGGGGAAGTGCTTGTTGAGCAGGTTAGCCCCCTCCCCTTGTGGGAGGGGGTTGGGGGAGGGGTCTGCCGCATCAGCGGCAGCTTGCGCAGATGCCCCCTCTCCCGACGCGCTACGCGCGCCACCCTCTCCCGCAAGGGGAGAGGGGCTGTCCGGCCAGCCGAGCGTGGCGAAGGGCCACAACGCGGATGAGAACCACGTGTCGAGCACGTCTTCGTCCTGCGTCAGGGCAACGCCTTCACCGGCGAGCGCCTGCGCGGCGGCTTCGTCCTCGGCGACGAAGCAACGGCCGTCGTCGGCGAACCACGCCGGGATGCGGTGGCCCCACCACAGCTGGCGGCTGACGCACCACGGCTGGATGTTCTCCATCCAGTTGAAGAAGGTCTTCTCCCAGGTCTTGGGCACGATGCCGATATCGCCCGAGCGCACCGCTGCGATCGGCTTCTTGGCGAGTTCCGCCGCGTTCACGTACCACTGGTCGGTCAGCCACGGCTCGATCACCACGCCGCCGCGGTCGCCGAAGGGCGTCGCGATCTGGCGGGGCTCGGCGTCATGCTCGACCTCTTCGCCATCCTTGGTCTTGGTGATGTGGGGGATGAGGAAGCCTTCAGACTTCATCCGCGCCACGACCAGCTCGCGCGCGCCGTCGACCCCGTTACGCTTGAAGCGATGCAGGCCGATGAACTCGTCCGGCACCAAGCCATCCGCCGTCTGGCAGACGTTCGCTTCGGCATCGAGCATGTTGAGCATCTGCGATGCTTCGAACCCGGCGCGCTTGCCGACTTCGAAGTCGTTGAAATCATGCCCCGGCGTGATCTTGACGCAGCCCGATCCCAGCTCAGGATCGGCGTGTTCGTCGGCGATCACCGGGATGCGGCGGCCGGTCAGCGGCAGGATCACGTGCTTGCCGACGACGCTGGCATAGCGATCGTCCGCCGGGTTCACCGCGACCGCCATGTCGGCGAGCATCGTTTCAGGCCGGGTCGTGGCGACTTCGAGATAGGCGCGGCCATCGGGCAGGGTCACGCCATCGGCCAAGGGATAGCGCAGGGTCCAGAAGCCCCCCGCAATTGTCTGCGTCTCGACCTCGAGATCGCTGATCGCGGTCTTGAGCTTGGGGTCCCAGTTCACCAGCCGCTTGTCGCGGTAGATCAGCCCGTCGTTGAACAGGTCGACGAAGGTTTTGATCACCGCCTTGGTGAAGTGCGGGTCCATCGTGAACTGCTCGCGGCTCCAGTCCATCGAGCAGCCCAGACGGCGCAGCTGGTGGGTGATGGTCCCGCCGCTTTCGTGCTTCCACTCCCAGACCTTCGCTACGAAATCCTCACGGGTGTAGTTGGTGCGCTTGTCCTGGGCCGCTTCCATCTGGCGTTCGACCACCATCTGCGTCGCAATCCCGGCGTGGTCGGTGCCGACCACCCACAGCGCGTCCTTGCCGCGCAGCCGCTCGTAACGGATCACCACGTCCTGCAACGTGTTGTCGAGCGCATGGCCGATATGCAGCGAGCCGGTGACATTGGGCGGCGGGTTGACGATCGTGAAGGCTTCGGCGTCGGGGCGCTCGGGCCGGAACAGGCCGTTCGCCTCCCAATGCGCATACCAGCGCGCCTCGATATCGGCGGGGTCGAAGGTCGTCGGCAGGGTGGGGGCAGAGGTGTCGTTCATAATGCCCCGCGCCATGCCAGCACCTATGTTGCGATGCAATGATGGATGGGGGGAATGGATTGGGGCGAGCACCGCGCCCCGCTTCGCCGCGAGAGCCTTGCGGGTGCAGAAAAATCACCCCATACCTCGCAGCCGATGCAGAGCGCCGCGCAATACTTGCTGGAAGATGCCGGAGCGCAAGGGGCTGCAGACGGCAACAGGCTGGTGCTGTCGGGGCAGTTGACGCTTGCGCATATCGGCCCGCTCGAACGTGCACTCCGGGATATCCCGGGGCCGGTCTCCAGCATCGACCTTGCCGGGGTCGAGGAGATCGACACGGTCGGTGCCTGGGTCGTGTGCCGCTTCGCGCGCGATCATGACTGCGAGATCACCGGTGCCAGTCCCGAAGCCTTGCGGCTGCTCGCCGCGATGCGTGAAATCGATGCGACCGGCGACACCCACCCGCACCGCCTGCCAGTGTGGGAACGCGTGCCGCTGGCTGTGGGCGAGAGAGTGTTCGGCGCGCGCGGCGGCATTTACGGCGTGGTCGGCTTCTTCGGGCAGATCCTGATCGCCGCCGCCAGCCTCGCCCGCCACCCCAAGCGCTTTCCGATCAAGGCGCTGATCCACCAGATGGAGCTGGTCGGCGTCACCGCGCTGCCGATCATCGGCTTGATGAGCTTCCTGATCGGCATCGTCATCGCCCAGCAGGGGTCGGTGCAGCTCGAACAGTTCGGCGCCGAATCGCTGACCGTGAACCTCGTCGGCCGCATTACCTTGCGCGAGCTTGGCCTGCTGATGACCGCGATCATGGTCGCGGGCCGATCAGGCAGTGCCTTTGCCGCGCAGATCGGGACGATGAAGCTGACCGAAGAGATCGACGCGATGCGGACCATCGGCATTTCGCCGGTCGAGGTGCTGGTGATCCCGCGGATCATGGCGGCGACGTTCATGATGGTTCTGCTGGGGTTCTTCGCGTCGATCATGGCAATCATCGGCGGGGCGGTGGTCGGCCAGTTCGCGCTCGGCATCCCGTTCTTCACCTTCCTGCTGCGTATTCAGGAAGTGGTGCCGACCCATGACCTGTGGGTCGGCCTCATCAAGGCGCCGGTGTTCGGCCTGATCGTGGCGCTGGCGGGCTGCTACCAAGGGATGCAGGTCCACGGCGATTCCGAGGACATTGGCCGCCGCACGACGATGGCGGTGGTCTCGGCGATCTTCGCGGTGATCGTGATCGACGCCTTCTTCGCGGTGTTCTTCACCGAAGTCGGGTGGGGCTGACATTATGAGAATGAACGCCCATCCCGATGACGACCAGCCGGTCATCAAGGTCGAAGGCCTGGTCAACACGTTCGGCGACTTCGCGGTCCACGACGGGCTCGACCTCGAAGTGCGGCGCGGCGAGATCCTTGGCGTTGTGGGGGGCTCCGGCACCGGCAAGTCGGTACTGATGCGCTCGATCATCGGCCTCCAGCGGCCCGATGCCGGGCGCATTGATGTGTTGGGCAAGACCATCACCGAGCTCGACCTTGAACAGGGCATCGGCGTGCGGCGACGCTGGGGCATCCTGTTTCAGGGCGGTGCGCTGTTCTCGACGCTGACGGTGGGCGAGAATGTCGAGGTGCCGCTCAAGAAGTACTACCCCGATCTCGACCCTGAATTCCGGGCCGAGATCGCGCGCTACAAGGTGATGCTGACCGGCCTTCCCGAAGACGCGGTGAAGAAATTCCCGAGCGAGCTGTCGGGCGGCATGAAGAAGCGCGCCGGCCTTGCCCGTGCGCTGGCGCTCGATCCCGAGCTGTTGTTCCTCGACGAGCCGACCGCGGGGCTCGATCCGATCGGGGCGGCCAAGTTTGACCGGCTGACCCGCGAGCTTCAGGAAACGCTTGGCCTGACGGTGTTTCTCATAACCCATGATCTCGATACTCTCTACGAGATCTGCGACCGCGTTGCGGTGATCGCGGAAAAGAAGATCATCGCGGTGGGCACCATCCCCGAACTGATCGCCACGGGGCACCCGTGGATCGAGGAATATTTCAACGGTCCGCGCGGCCGCAGCGCGCACGCCACGCATGTCCGGGAGGAGCAGGCATGAGCGAGAGAACATTGGACAAGCCCGCCCGCCGGGCCGCATAGGGAACGCGCATGGAAACCAGAGCCAACAATCTGTGGGTCGGTGCGGTGACGCTGGTGCTGCTGGCAGCGCTTGCGGTATTCATCGTGTGGCTCACGCGGCTGGGGCAGGGACGCCAGGACGAATACGACATCTTCTATGGCCAATCGGTGTCCGGCCTCGCCAAAGGCAGCCAGGTGAGCTTTGCCGGCGTGCCGGTCGGCCAGGTGACCGAGATCGCACTGGCCAAGGACAACCCCGAATTCGTGCGCGTGCGCATCAAGGTGGGTGAGGACGTGCCGATCCTCGTCGGCACCCAGGCGACCATCCAGGCGAGCTTTACCGGGGTCTCGACGATCCTGCTCGACGGCGCGCGCAAGGACAATCCGGCGATCACCTGCGAGACTACCGCGTGCCCCGAGGGCAAGCCCGTGATCCCGCCGGGCCGCGGCGGCTTTGGCGAAATCGTCGCCAACGCGCCGCTGCTGCTGGAACGGCTGGCGACGCTGACCGAACAGCTCAACGTCATCCTCGGGCCGGACAATCAGGAAGAGATCGCCGGCATCCTGCGCAACACCAACCGCTTGTCGGCAGGCCTTGCCGACGCCAGCCCCGAACTGGTCGCGACCCTCAAGGATTTCCGCGGCACTATGGTGGAACTGAACCAGACATTGGACGCGGTGGAGCGGTTGACGCTCACCACCGACAATGTGCTCAACAAGGAAGGCCAGCCACTGGCGCAGGAACTGCGCGATACGCTGCGCAGCGCCAACGGCGCGCTCGCCTCGCTTTCGGCAACGCTCGAGGACACGCGCCCCGCCGCGCGCCAGTTGCGCACCACCACCTTGCCCGCCGCCGAGGCGACGCTCGAGGACCTGCGCGCCACCAGCCGCAGCTTGCGTGCGATCACCGAGAAGCTCGAGAGCGAAGGCGCGCGCGCCTTGGTGGGCGGCAAGTCGCTGCCCGACTACAAGCCCAAATAAGGACGATGAAGCGATGCGCGTGATGCACCGGCCTGTTCTCTTCGCCCTCCCGCTCGTGCTGGCGCTTGGGGGCTGCGTCAGCCTCGGCGGCGAACCGCCCGCGAGCCTGCTGACCCTCAGCCCCGAGGCGAGCGCGCCTGTTGGCCCGGGGATCGGTAGCGGCACCGATCAGCCGGTGATCGCGATCCTGACGATCGACACCCCTGCCAAGCTCGACGTGCTGCGCGTGCCGGTGGCGGTGAGCGACACCGAGATCGCCTATCTGCAGGAAGCTTTCTGGATCGAAAAGCCCGCACGTCTGTTCCGGCGGTTGGTCGGCGAGACGATCCGGTCGCGCGGAAAAGCGATGGTGGTCGACGGCGACAACACCGCAACGCTGGCGACAATCACGCTCAAGGGCACGCTGATCGACATGGGGTACGATGCGCCGACATCGTCTGCCGTGGTGCGGTTCGATGCGGTGCGGATCGACAAGGACGGCAAGGTCACCACCCGCCGCTTTGAAGCCCGCGAGACTGGCGTACTGGCCGAAACCCGCGCGGTGGGCGCGGCACTCAACACGGCATCGAATAAGGTAGCTGCCGAAGTCGCCGACTGGGTCGCAGCGGGCTGACTTAGCCCTGCGCCATCCGCGCAAAGGCACAGGCGCGCAGGAAATCAGCCTCGCGCCGTTCGCGGCGTTCCTCGGCCTCCCAGTCGCGGCCCCACAGATCGGCCTGCCATTCCTCTTCGAGACAGGCCGCTTGCCACAGCGCCAGCGGCTCTTCCTCGTGCGCGGCATCGAACGCGGCGAGGGCGGTGATGAGCGAGGCGGCGAGCTTGGCCATTGCCTCGACGCCGGCCAGCGCAAAGGGATCAAGCGTGTTCAGCCGCGCCTCCAGCTTCGCCATTGCCTCAGGCGGCTGCGGACGGTGAAGCACGCCGCTGACCCGCACCAGAGCGATGCCATTCGCGGCCTCGAAAGCGGCAAGCAGTGGCTCCCACACGATCTGCTGGTGCGCATAGAGCGGCTCGTCAGGATCGGCGCGGTAGCACAGCGTGTCGGTCTCGGCGTAGGAGACGAGGGCGCGCGCCGTCCCCGCCACATCGCCCGCGACCATGTCGATCGCGTAGTCGGCCATGTCACGCAGGGGCAGGCTGGCGGGGTCGATCTTGTCGCCCTGCCGCCGCCATTCCGCCGCCAGCGCCTCCCCAAGGGCTTGGGTGGGCACCACCTGCGGCGCTCCGCCCACGGTCTTGATCCCGCGGCCATCGAGCAGCACCTGCCAGCCACTTGGGCCCTCCCCAAGCGTCACGTCCTTGTAGAAACGGCGGATCATTTTGGCGTCTTGTCTCCGGCGTTCCAGTAACGCGCGAAGAAGCGCGGCAGGAAGAAGATCTCGAAGAAGCCCACCACCGCGAACACCGCTCCTATTGCGTAGGGCAGGTCGATGATCCCCCGCACGATGGCAAAGCCGACCATCACCAATGCGACCCCGCCAAAGCGCATCGTGTTCATGATGATAAAGCCGATACGGGCGCGGTCTTCGGCGATTTCGCGCGGGGATTTACTCATGGCAGCGTCTCCTCAAGGGCGGCGGCAAGGTCGGCGGCGGTGGAGACGACCTGCGCCGCGCCGCTCGCCAGCAATTCGTTTGTCCCGTGATAGCCCCAGCCGACGCCGATCGCGGCGACCCCGATGCTGCGCGCCATCATCATGTCGAAGCTGGTGTCGCCGATCATTACCGCTTGTTCGCGGGCCGCGCCGGCCTCGGCCAGCGCCGCTTCGAGCATCGCGGGGTGCGGCTTGGAAGGGTGGCGGTCGGCGGTCTGAAGCGAGACGAACAGGTCGGCGATGCCGTGCGTGGCAAGGCAGGCGGCAAGCCCCCGGTCGGACTTGCCGGTGGCGACCGCGAGTTGCCAGCCGCCTGCGTGCAGGTCGCGCAGCAGCTGCGCGATACCATCATAGAGCGGCTCGTCGAGCATGCCTTCTTCGCGCCGCGCGCGGAAGCTGGAGCGGTAGAATTCGGTGACCGTGCGGTTTTGCTCATCGCTGAGGTCAGGCGCGAGACTGCGGACGGCGGCAGGCAGGCTGAGGCCGACGATCCGGCGCACCGCGTGATTGTCGGGCGCAGGCAGCCCTGCACGGGTGAAGGCGCGTTCCATCGCCCAGCACACGTCCGCCTGCCCATCGACCAGCGTGCCGTCGCAATCGAACACCGCAAGCCGCCTCATGCAGGGATATTCCGCATCAGATCCGCAAGGGCAGGGTGCCCTGCGGCTGCAAGCCCCTCGGCGATGTGCGCGCGTTCCTCTACGGGCTTGTTTTGAGAGAGCTTGAGCGTGGGCCGCCACGCCAGCACCTCAAGCTCGAAACCGACAATGCCGCGGAACAGGCCCGACCACATTGTTTCCGAAGACTCCTCCGCCAGCCACGGCGCGCCTTCCAGCTTGCCCTCGTGCTTGAGTATCGCGGCGTGGAGGAAGGCCTCCAGCCCCTCGTCGGCCATCCGGCGGACCCGGCCTTCCAGTTCGAGCGCGACGTAATTCCAGGTCGGCACCGTGTCGCGGTTGTCGTACCAGCGCGGCGAGACATAGGCATCGGGGCCGTTGACGACGATCAGCGCGGTCTCCCCCTCCAGATGCCGGACAAGGGCATTGCTGCGCGCAAGGTGGAACTGCACCGTCCAAGGCGCGTCGGCGCCGTCTTCTGCGAGCAGCAGCGGCGTGTGCGCCACCCTCGGCCCGTCGGGCGTGGCCGCAAAGACCATGCCGAAGCCTATCTGGGCGATCAGGTTTTCGCACAGCGCCCGGTCTTCGGTGCGGTAGAGCGGATTGGGATGCATCAGCGGCGGCCTTTGACTCCGGGGGCCTTGACTCCGGGGGCCTTGACTCCGGAGCCCTTCACGACCGGGCCCTTGGGCTTGCTGGACTTGGCCGGAGCCTTGCCCGCAGTCTTCGGCTTGCTCTTGTCCGGGCCCTTGCCCTTCGGCTTGGCGGAAGCGTCCCCGCGTGCGCGGCGCGGCGTGCGGGTTTCTTTCTTCGCCTGCTTGAAGTGGCGGCGGGCGGCCTGCTTCTTTTCCTCACCGGTCTTTTCGGGCGCTTCCTCCCGCAAGGGCGAAGCGTCCGACAGCTTCTGATCGAAGCCCAGGACGTCCATGCTCATCGCGAAGTGCGCGGGCAGCTCGGCGGTGACATCGAGCTTACCGCTTGAACCCCCATCACCTTTGGCGCCGGACTTGGGCTCGGAGATGATCAGGCGACGTGCATGCAAATGCATCTTGCGGCTCACCGCGCCGGTAAGGAAGGCGTCCGGCCCGCCATACTTGCCGTCGCCCACGATCGGGTGGCCGATCGCCGCCATGTGGACGCGCAGCTGGTGGGTGCGTCCGGTCAGCGGCTCCAGCTCGACCCAGGCAGCGCGCTGACCGGCATGCTCGACCACGCGGTAGCGGGTCTTGGCCGCCGCGCCGTTCTCCTCGTCGATATGCATCTTCTCGCCGCCGGTGCCCGGCTGCTTGGCGAGGGCTGCGTCGATCACGCCTTCGGCCAGATCCGGCACGCCGACCACGAGCGCCCAATAGACCTTGCGGGCCGAACGGCTGGCGAATCGCTTGGAAAAACTCGCCGCAGCGCCCGGCGTGCGGGCGATCAGCAGCACGCCCGAGGTGTCCTTGTCGAGCCGGTGGACGAGGCGCGGGCGGGGCGTCTTCTCGTCGGTGACGAAGGCATCGAGCAAGCCGTCGACGTGCTTGGTGGTCTTGCTCCCGCCCTGCGTGGCGAGGCCGGGGGGCTTGTTGAGCACGATCGCGCTCGGCGTCTCGCGGATCACCATGTCCTTGGCCTCGGCGATCTGCTCGGGGCTCAGCGTGCGCACGCGCGGCGCGGCTTTCTTTGCGGTGGGTGCCTCTTCGCCGCCGGGGGGGACGCGCAGCACCTGGCCTTGCTCCAGCCGATCTTCCGGCTTGGCGCGCTTGCCATCGACGCGGATCTGCCCGGTGCGCGCCCAGCGCGACACGGTGGCGAAGCCGATCAGGGGGAGGTTGCGTTTGAACCAGCGGTCGAGCCGGATGCCGTCGTCATCCTCGGAAACGGTGAACTGGCGGACGTTGTCCGTGGGTGGGGTGGGGTTGTCGGTCATTGGACGCTCTGCGCGGCGATAAGGCCGACGATCACGGCTGCCATCCCGGCGGCGAGCGAGGCGGCGGCATAGCCTGCGGCCATCCCCGTCTGTCCGCGGTGGAGCATCGTGACAAGCTCAGAAGAAAAGGCGCTGAAGGTGGTGAAGCCGCCGAGCAGGCCGACGCCGATCAGCAGGCGCGCGTTTTCGGCGCTCTGTTCGGCCATCGTGCCGCGCGCCAACCAGCCGACCAGCGCGCCCATCGCGAGGCTGCCGGCGATATTGATCGCCAGCGTTCCCCACGGGAATGCATTGCTCGGCCCGGCCAGGCCGGTGACGGCGCGCCCGACATGATAGCGCAGCACCGAGCCCACCGCGCCGCCGAGGGCGACGTTGAGACTTGCCGCGAGGGGGGAGATTTCACCTGCCATCGGCTGCCTTTAGCGAGGGTAGGGCGATCTGCCTAGCGCGGCTGAACTTGAGCGTGTCGCGGTTTCCTGCGCGCTCACGGCTTGCCTTTGAAACGCCGTTGGACTATCGGGGCGCGGTTTCAAGGGCGGTCCCTAGAGGGAATCGCCCGTATTCCATTGGAAATTCATCGCGCACCCCCGCGCAGAATCATGCGGGGCTCTGGGCGTTCGGACAATTGAGGTAGTCGTCGTTTATGCAAATCATGGTTCGCGATAACAATGTCGATCAGGCCCTGCGCGCGCTCAAGAAGAAGCTGCAGCGCGAAGGCGTTTATCGCGAGATGAAGCTGCGTCGCCACTACGAAAAGCCCTCCGAGAAGCGTGCCCGCGAAAAGGCTGCAGCCGTGCGCCGCGCCCGCAAGATGGAGCGCAAGCGGATGGAGCGCGACGGGAGCAAGTAATCCCGTCCTCAGGCGTGCATCCTGCAAGGGAACCGCTTGAATCCCCCTTTCCGATCAGCCATCAGGGCGCGGCTTTAACCCGCGCCCTTTTGTCGTCGAGCCAATGTGATTAGCAGGACACAACCATGACCGAGATTACCCGCGTTCCGATCAAGCCTGTCGCCAAGGGCTCGCTGACCAAGCTGTGGATCGGCGTGGTCCTCGCTGTGCTGGTGGGAGCGGGCGTCGCCTGGTCGGCCGTGCCGCGCGGCCTCAGCGTCGATACCGAAGTGGCGGGCACCGGCCCGACCGTGGCCAAGGGTGAGGTCGTGTTCGTCAAGTACAAGGGCAAGCTTGCCGCGACCGGCACGGTGTTTGACGAATCGCAGGACATTCCGCTCCCGGTGCAGGGCCTGTTCCCGGCCGGCAATCCCTTCCCGGTCGAGGAAGGCGCAACCATTCCCGGCTTCTTCGAAGGCCTCCAGCAGATGCAGAAGGGCGGCAAGTACACGCTCTTCATCCCCGCCGATAAGGCCTATGGCGCGGCCCCGCCGCAAGGCTCGCCGATCCCGCCCAACGCTGATCTCGAATTCGACATCGAAGTGGTGGACATCATGAGCCGTGCGACCTTCGACCGGAACCTCAAGATTCTCCAGCAGACCATGCAGGCGCAGATGGGCCAGCAGGGCGGCGCGCCGGGCGGTGCTCCGCAGGGTCAGGCTCCGGGCGGCGCACCGCAGGGCGAACCGCCCGTCGGCGTGCCGGTCCAGTAAGGGGGCGAGGGCAAGCATGTCGGTCGACAAGGCAACCGTCGTCAAGATCGCCAGCCTGGCGCGCATCCGCATGGACGATGCCGAGCTTGGGCGCATGGTGCCCGAGCTCAACGGCATCCTCCAATGGATCGAGCAATTGGGCGAAGTGGACACCGCTGGCATCGAGCCGATGGCGGCGGTGATTCCCAACACGCTGCGCCTGCGCGATGACGTGGTCGATGCCGACGCGTTGACCGGCGGCGGCAGGCAGGGCGACGTGCTCGCCAATGCGCCTGCGGCCGAGCACGGGTTCTTCGGTGTGCCCAAGGTGATCGAGTAGCATTTTCTCGTCACCCCTGCGCAGGCAGGGGTCCAGCGGACCGCTGGTTTGACAGGAAACGTTAGCTGGATCCCCGCCATCGCGGGGATGACGGAAGAGAGTGAATGACTGACCTGACCCAACTCGGCGTGAAAGACATCCGCGACGGCGTGCGCGCCGGCAGCTTCACCGCGCGTGAAGTGGCCGAGGCCTTTAACACTGCCGTCGCCGGTGCCGCCGCCTTGAATGCCTTCATCGTCACCACCCCCGACCACGCGCTCGCCGCCGCCGACACAGTCGACGCCGCGCGCGCTGCCGGGAGCGAGCTGGGCCGCATGGCGGGCGTGCCGATCGGCATGAAGGACCTGTTCGCCACCAACGGCGTGCAGACCACCGCCGCCAGCCATATCCTTGAAGGCTTCACCCCCCGCTACGAATCCACGGTTTCGCAGAAGCTATGGGACGCGGGCGCGGGGATGCTGGGC
Source organism: uncultured Alphaproteobacteria bacterium (assembly GCA_963765775.1). Classification (GTDB taxonomy): domain Bacteria; phylum Pseudomonadota; class Alphaproteobacteria; order Sphingomonadales; family Sphingomonadaceae; genus Erythrobacter. The sequence continues at coordinate 170,904 of CAVXXQ010000001.1, read as the reverse complement.
AAGCTCAATCTCGACCAGTTCGCGATGGGTTCGTCCAACGAGACCTCCTATTTCGGCAACGTCACCTCGCCGTGGAAGAAGGCGGGCAGCAATGCCGCGATGAGCCCTGGCGGTTCTTCGGGCGGCTCGTCCTCGGCGGTGGCTGCGCGCATCGCGCCTGCTGCGACCGGCACCGACACCGGCGGATCGATCCGGCAGCCGGCGGCCTTCACCGGCATCTGCGGGATCAAGCCGACCTATGGGCGTTGCTCGCGCTGGGGCATCGTCGCCTTCGCCTCCTCGCTCGATCAGGCAGGCCCGATGGCCCGCTCGGTTGAGGATTGTGCGATCATGCTCGGCGCGATGGCCGGGTTCGACCCGAAGGACGCGACCAGCCTGCAGATGGATGTTCCCGACTGGGAATCCGCGCTCAGCAGCGACTTGCGCGGCAAGAAGGTCGGTATCCCGCGCGAATACCGGATGGAGGGCACCGATCAGGCAATCCTCAATTCGTGGGAGCAGGGCAAGGCATGGCTCAAGGACGCAGGCGCCGAAATCGTCGACGTCTCGCTTCCGCACACCAAATATGCGCTGCCGGCCTACTACATCGTCGCGCCTGCCGAAGCGTCATCCAACCTCGCCCGCTATGACGGCGTGCGCTACGGCCTGCGCGATCTGCCCGACGGCTCCGGCCTGCAGGACATGTACGCCGCAACCCGCGCCGCCGGGTTCGGTGACGAGGTCAAGCGCCGCATCCTGATCGGCACCTATGTGCTTTCGGCCGGATTCTACGATGCCTATTACACGCAGGCCCAGAAGGTCCGTGCCCTCGTGGCCCGCGACTTCGAGCGCGCCTTTGCGGAGTGCGACGTGATCCTCGCGCCCACCACGCCGACAGCATCGTTCCCCTTGGGTTCGATGAACGAAGACCCGCTGACGATGTATCTCAACGACGTCTTCGCGGTGCCCGCGAGCCTCGCCGGTCTGCCCGCGATGAGTGTACCTGCAACGATCAACGCCGACGGCCTGCCGCTCGGGCTGCAATTGGTCGGCCGACCCTTCGACGAGCAGGGCGTGCTCGATGCAGGTCTGGCGATCCAGCAGCGCGCGGGCTTCATCGCGCAGCCGGAGAAGTGGTGGTGAAGTGGTTTAGGTTGATCCTTGAACTACTTCTTGCTCTGGCCGGCAACAATGTTTCGGATTCTTCCTCCACCGGCGATGTCAGCGAACGTAAGCGTCGGCGCGAATACGAAGAGTGGCACAAGAAGTACGGATCGAAGTGGGACCGGAAGTGACGAACCCCGATACCGCGCTGTGGATCGCCGGTATCGGCGTTGCACTGGCGGTGCCGTTGACCTTCATGGTCGCCAATTGGGTCAGAAAGAACGTCGATCACGGAGAAGCGCGCTTCGACACGCGCAATACCAGCGAGGCGGACGAGGAAACAAAATGAGCAATTACCGCATCCAGGGTGCCACGGGCGAATGGGAGGTCGTGATCGGCCTTGAAGTCCACGCGCAGGTGACCTCGCATTCCAAGCTGTTTTCGGGCGCCGCGACCGCGTTTGGCGCTGAGCCGAACTCGCAGGTCAGCCTTGTCGATGCCGCGATGCCGGGGATGCTGCCCGTGCCCAACCGCGAATGCATCCGTCAGGCGGTGCGCACCGGCATGGCGATTGACGCGCAGATCAACGCGTGGAGCCAGTTCGACCGCAAGAACTACTTCTACGCCGACCTTCCGCAGGGCTACCAGATCAGCCAGCTCTACCATCCGATCGTCGGCGAAGGCTCGCTGCTGATCGAGGCGGACGAGAAGGCCGGGATTCCCGAAGACAAGGTGATCGGGATCGAGCGCATTCACGTGGAGCAGGACGCGGGCAAGCTGATGCACGATCAGCACCCGACGATGTCCTATGTCGACTTGAACCGCTCGGGCGTGGCGCTGATGGAGATCGTCAGCCGCCCCGACATGGCCTCGCCTGCCGAGGCCGGGGCGTACCTGCGCAAGCTGCGCGCGATCCTGCGCTATGTCGGCAGCTGCGACGGCAACATGGAAGAAGGCTCGATGCGCGCCGACGTCAATGTCAGCGTGCGCAAGGTCGGCGACGAACTCGGCACCCGCACCGAGACCAAGAACGTGAACTCCGTGCGCTTCGTCATGCAGGCGATCGAGCATGAGGCGATGCGGCAGGTCGATGTGATCGAGGCTGGCGGAAAGATTGTGCAGGAAACGCGCCTCTTCGATCCGGGCACCGGCACCACGCGCACGATGCGTTCGAAGGAAGACGCGCACGACTACCGCTACTTCCCCGATCCTGACCTTCTGCCGCTGGTGCTCGAGGAGGACTTCCTTGCCGAATGCCGCGCCAGCTTGCCCGAGCTGCCGGATGCCAAGCGCACCCGCTACACCGATGTGCTCGGCCTCACGCCTTACAACGCCCGCGAACTGACCGCCGAGGTCGAGACATTCGCGCGCTTCGAGACGCTGCTCGCCGAGACCGCCAAGACCATCGGCAAGGGCGAGGACGCGGTTGCCACGCAGGTCGCCAACTGGTCGCTGTCGGTCGCGCCCGGCGTGATGAAGGCGCTCGGCGATGACGCCGACCCCGCCAACGCCACGGCCGCCGCGCAGGCGAGCATCCTCGCGATGGCTGACAAGGGCGAAATCAGCGGTGGTCAGGCCAAGGAAATCTTCGAGATCGTCCTCAAGACCGGCCGCGATCCGTCGGAAATTGCAGACGCCGAGGGGCTGAAGCAGGTCTCCGACACCGGCGCCATCGAAGCCGCGGTCGACGCGATCATCGCCGCCAACGCCGACAAGGTCGAGCAGTACCGCGGCGGCAAGGAAGCGCTGTTCGGCTTCTTCGTCGGCCAGACGATGAAGGCGATGCAGGGCAAGGCCAACCCGGGCGTGGTGAACGCGCTACTGAAGGCGAAGCTCGGCTAACGATCCGCAAGATCGGTCGGGCGCTATTCTGCCAGCTCATGTAGCCATCCCCTGCCACGGAGGATGGAATGAACGAGACTGCTGAGGCCAACTACCGCAGACGAATGGTTCGGGTGCTTGAGCATATTGCCCGGCACCCCGACGACAATCTCGCGCTCGATGCGCTGGCTGGCGTCGCGGCTTTCAGCAAGTTTCACTTTCATCGCCAGTTCTGCACCTATTTTGGCCTGTCGCTGCATCGCTATGTCCGCCTGTCGCGGGTCCGGCAGGCAGCGCTGTCCCTCGGGTTCCGACGGGATATGTCTGTGACTGAGATCGCGCTCGCTGCCGGTTTCCAGTCGCCCGACACCTTCGCCCGTGCATTCCGGGAGGAATTCGGATGCACCCCGTCCGCGTTTCGCAAGGCACCGGACTGGACTGCGTGGCACGCGGCAATCGCGCCGCATGACAAAGCAAGGAAACTTACCGCCATGCATGAATACACACGTGAAGACGTCTCCATCGTCGAAATGGGCGAAATCCCGGTTCTCGCCATGCGGCATGATGGCCCAGCGGCGGCGCTGCCAAGCACTGTCGCGCGGTTCATCGCGTGGCGCAAGTCCGCCCGCTTGAGCCCGGAGCGAAGCCGAACTTTCACCCTGTATCAGGGTGATGCCGAGTGTGACGGCGTACCGACGCGGATCGATCTTGCCTGTTCTGCGCCTGCGACAATGTCCGCCGATGACACGGTCGAGAAGGGGGTAATCCCCGCAGGCCGCTATGCTCGCTTGCAGGTTCGCGGACCGCATGATGATCTCGAGCATCCGGCCAACTGGCTCTACCTCGATTGGCTCCCTCGCAGCGGGGAGGAACTGCGCGATTTTCCCCTGTTGTGCGAGCGGAGCCGAATTGGTCCCCAATACCAGCCGCATGAAATGGTGACGGAACTGCTCTTGCCGCTGGCCTGACGTCTGGTTGCGTGTAGGCGAGGATGATGACCAGCCAGAAGCTCGCCATCGTCCTCATCCAGCCCGAAATCCCCGGCAACACGGGGTCGGTGGGACGCACCTGCGTGGCGCTGGATATGGAGTTGATCCTGATCCATCCGCTCGGGTTCGAGATTAGCGACAGCCGCGTGAAGCGTGCCGGGCTGGATTATTGGCCGCATGTGCGCCTGACGGAATATGCCAGCTGGGACGCTTTCCTCGAATCCCGCCAGCCTAGGCCCGATCAGCTGTTCCTGTTCGAGGAATTCGGCGCGACGAGCTTCTATGAGCCGGACTATCCGGAGGATGCGATGCTGGTGTTCGGGCGGGAAACCACGGGCATCCCCAAGGCCATTGTCGAGCGCCACGCCGACCGTCTGTTCAAGCTGCCGATGCGTTCGGAAGTGATCCGGTCCTTGAACCTCGCCAACACGGTGACAGCGGCGGCCTATCAGGCGCTGAGAGGCAAGCTCTAAGGTGCGGCAAGCCTAGGCCCGGCGCGTGCCGACCAGCAGACCCTTGGTGCCCGCGCCTTCGTAGCGGAAGTCAAAATCGGGCCAGGCCTTCTTCCAGCGCCGCGCGACGTAACGCTCACCCGGGCGGGCTGCGTCGTCGAGCAGCACCGTGCCGCCGGGCGCAATCAGCGGGAACAGGCGCTCCGCCATGCCGCGCGCAAAGGGGTGCACGGCCCAGGGCGGGCCATCGATCACCAGCAGGTCAATCGAGCCGGGGACTTCGGTGAGCGCGTACCACAACCCCGGCCAGCGCACATCGCGGGTGGTGAGCGGGGCGTGGTGGAAGGCGGCGGCAAGGTCGTGCTCGCCCAGCCAGTCGTTCATCGCCGCAACGAACGGGGCATGCCCGTCGTAGGAATGCAGCCGCCCGCCGCCATGCATGGCCAGCGCCTTGGCGACCACCAGCGACGTCGCACCCGAGCCAAGCTCGACCACAGTGGCCGGGCGCTCAGTTTCGATCACGTCGACGATGCGGTGGAGCAGGTAGGTGTCGGCTTTCCAGCTGCCGAGATGCGGCAGCGCGTCCGCCTCCAGCCCCAGCCGTGCGAGCAATGCCGCTTTCTGCGCCTGCGTCCCGCCATAAAGGCTGCGCAACAGCCACGGCCATTGCACTGCGCCAAACGCGATCTGGAACAATCGTTCGCCGCGGGTGCAGCGCGCTTCTTCGGTGCTGTCGCCTTGTTTGGCCAGCAGTCCGGTCAGCATTTTCGTCGTCATGAGGCAGGGGTCTCGTAACGTGGGGGGATGCCCCCCCTTGGGCGCGCGCAGTCTGGAGAGCAACCTCTGATTGCCGCAGATAAATGACAGCCTGAGGTCCTGTCGCTATTCCAGACCCAGCGACTGCAAGTTCATCGTCGCCGCGTTGTAGCTCGCTTCGGCGAGGCGCCCGGCGAGCTGCGCGCGAATTGCGCCGATCTGGGCGTTGGCAGCGGTTTCCTCGCGCGCGTTGACGAGGAAGAACTCGCCCGCGCCCAGCCGGAAGCGGGTGCGTTCGGCCTGCACCATCTGGTTGGCCTGCTTGACTTCGGCCTCGGCAAGATCGGCAAGCTTCAGCGCCGCGCCGAGATTGGCGAGGATGTTGCTGACCTCGGTGGTGATCTGGTCGGCGATGCGGCGCTGGCGCAGCTCGGTCTCGCGCAGTTCGGCCTCGGCGCGTTGCAGCCGCCCGCGCGCCTCGCGGCGCTGGATCGGGACCTTGAAGGTCAGGCCCACCACCGTGTCGGTTGAATCGAAGCCCGGACCGCCCGGGCCGATCTGGCCAAAATCGCGCGACAGCTCGACGCTGGCATCGAGCGAGGGTTGAAGGTCGTTCTGGCGCAGCGCCAACCGGTTGTTGGCGCGTTCCAGCGCAAGCTTGAATGTCTGCAGTTCAGGCCGGGTCTCAATCACACCGGTGATCGGCGCCGCCGCCAGAACCTCGGCGCGGGCGACGGCCTTCATCCGCTTGGTGTCGGGCAGCATGTCGCGGGTGGGGACCACCATCCGTCCATCGCTGCCGCGCAGATAAAAGCCCAGGGAGTTGGACGCGGTCGCAAAGTCGCGCCGCGCCTGTTCCAGCAGGGTGCGTCGGCGCAGCAGGTTCTGCTCGTTCTCGGTCAGCGCAATGCGCGCGCGGGCGCCTTCCTTTATCTCGCGCGCAAGGCCGATCTGGCGGGCCTCGGCGATTTCGAGCAGTTCTTCGAAGACGTGGATTTCCTCGCCCGCCGCGACCCACCGCCAATAGGCGCGCAGCGCCTCGTGCTGGACGTTGAGTTGCACCAGCAGCACATCGAGCCGCGCCTGGCTGGCGGCAAGGCGCGTGTCCTCGATGGCGAAGCGGCGGCCGTCGATGTCGCGCCCGCGCAGCAGCGAGAACAGCGCGCCCACTTTGATCTCGCCGAGATTGTTGGTGTAGTTATAGTTCTCGTAAGTCGGGAAATCGCCGTTGGAGACGCGGTACGAGCCGAACACCTCCGCGCCGTAAGGCCGCAGCGGCTGGCGGGCCTCGACCTTCCCGAAACCGCCCGAATAGTATCCGGTGAGGCGGTCGTAATACTCGCCCTTGAGCATCAGGTCGAAGGCGCCGTCGCCGGCGAGCTGGTCGGAACGGGAAGCGGCCTCGCGCTCGAAGGCCTCGAGGATCGAGGGGAAGGTGAGCGCCGAGGAGCGCAGCACTTCCTCAGGGGTCAGCGGACCTGACTTCAGCGCCACGTCGATGGGTTCTGCATTAGGCGCGATGTCCTGCGCTGTCGCCGGCGCGGCGGCGAACGCCAGCGCCAGCGCACAGGCGCCGCTGCCCAGAAGCCTCGTCACCAGCCCGCGCGCCATCGTCACTGGGGCTGCCCGGTGCTTTGTGCCGCCGGCAGTTCCGGCGGGAAGTTGTTGAGCTGGCGCCAGATCTCGTAGCCGACCGGCACGGTCTCGAGCAGCACGAAGGCCTGCACCGCCGCGCCGAAGCGGACGTAGCGTTCCTCCGGCCAGGAATAGCCATCGAGCTTTTCCTCGCCGATCAGCACCCGGAAGCGGCCATTGATCTGCGCCGAACGGTCGACCGCGATCACCCGGCCCCCGAAGGTGCCGATCGCGGTCGAGGGCCAGCCGGAGAACTGCACTGCGGGCCAGCCTTCAAACTGGATGCGGGTCTCATCGCCCGGGCGCACCAGCGCGACATCGCGCCCGTCGATGAAGATCTCGATCACCCGCGTGGCGCCGTCGGGCACGAAGGTCGCCAGCACGTCGCCGGCCTTGATGAAGGTCGCCGCATCGCCTGCGTTGAGGCTTTGGATGAAGCCGTCACGCGGCGCGCGCACGATCTGTTCGGACTGGCGCGAGATGTTGACGTCGGCGCGGTTCACGTCGGCCTCGGCGGCGGCGACCTTGCCTTGCAGGTCGGCAACCTTGATCTGCGCCAGTTCGTAATCGCGCCGCGCCGACAGTCCCGCCTCGAACAGCTCGCGCGAACGGCGCACGTCGATCTCGGCGGTGGCGAGCGCGGACTGGGCGGCCTGCAATTGCAGCACGATCTGGCGGCGTTCGGATTGCAGGCGCTCGATCAGGTTGGGATCAATGTCGGCGATGCGGACGATCGGGTCGCCCTTTTTCACCGAGCTGCCATCGCGCACGTACCATTCTTCGATCCGGCCCGGCACCAGCGCGTTGATGTCCTGCTTGCGCTCGTTGGGGCTGAGCGTGGTGACGACCCCGCGCCCCGAGGTGGTCTGCACCCACGGCACGTAGATGAGAAAGGCGACGGCGGCGACGATCGCGGCCAGCACCATCATGAACATCACCCGCATGATCCTCGGCACCTTGATCGAGGCCAGCGTGGTGAAGTGCGCCATGTCTTCCTTGCGGGTTGCCATGTCATGCACCTCCCTTGGGATTGGCCTTGTGCGAAGGCAATTCCATCGCGGCGCTGGCTTCCTCGAAGGTGTCGAAATAGCGCTGCCGCTGGGGCTCGAGATAGAGGAAGCGGTCAAAGCCGAGATCGATGCGGCGGTTGGTGAAGTAGATCACGGTCGAATAGGCCTGGGCGCGCAGCTCGGCGACGGCGCGCTCGATCGGTTCGGGGTCGAGCAGGTCGAAGAGCCGGCTGAGCACGAGGATGCGCGGGCGTTCAAGCAGCGCATTGGCAAGCTTCAGCTGCTGGAGCTCGACTGCCGAGAGCGGGTACCCGGTCAATGCAAGCGGCGTGTCGAGACCCTTGGGCAGGGTCGCAATGGTATCACCAAGGCCCACCGTATCGAGCGCCGCGATCATCCGCTGCGGCGCAGTGTCGGGGCAGGACAGCGCGAGGTATTCGCGGATCGTCATCTCGACGATCGTGGGCCGGTCGAGAACGTGGACATTGTTGCGCAGGTGATGCGTCTCGATCGCCTTGATGTCGATGCCGCCCAAGGTCGCGATCCCGCCCTGCGGCAGATCGTGGAGCTTGAGGATGTTGGTGAACAACCGCTGCACCCCGTGCTGGCTGGCAGCGGCCATGATGATCGAACCGCTGGGGATTTCGAGATCGAAGCGCACTTCCTCATGCCGCGCCCGCCCGCCGACGCCGCGCATGACGATGGTGTGGTCAGGCCCGTCGAACGGATCGGCGCCCTTGGGCTGTTCCTGCTCGATATCGTAGAACTGCGAGATTTCCTCGACCGCAGCGAACAGGTCGTAGAAATAGCCGAGATAGCTGCCAAGCTGCGCCACGCCGGCGAAAGCTGCGGACAGCACCAGTTCGGCCGCGACCAGCTGGCCCAGCGTCAGTTCGTTCTGGATCACCAGCCAACCGCCTAGCCCGAGCAGCGCGGCGCTCGCGGCGGCATACATGACGAGGAACGCGATCGTCTGCGCGAACAGGTGGCGGAAGTGCCGCTTGCGATCGGTGATGTAGCTGCGGGTGTGATCGTCGGTCTTGTCGAGCGCGTAGTCGATGCGGCGCTGCGATTTGAAGAAGCCGTTGGAATTGCCGATCGTCTCCAGCCAGCCGGCGGTGGCGTGCTTGGCATGGCTGACATCGACCCCGGTGCGCAGCGCACGGCTGCCCCAGGTGAGCCACACGACCCAGATCAGCGCGATCATCACCAGCGTGAAGCCGAGGAAATAGGGGTGATACAGCGACACCAGCACAAACCCGACCGCGATCTGGAGCAAGGTGGTAAAGCCGCCGATAAACAGGATCGGGATCGCGGTCTGGACGTAGACCACGTCGAAATAGCGGTTGAACAGCGCGCTTTTCTTGGCGTCACCGAAGAACGGGTTCTGGGCATAGACCGAGATCAGCGCAATCTCGGCGACCATGCGTGCGTAAAAGCGCCGCGCGAACAGCTCCATCAGGTGGACGCGCAAGGCATAGAGCAGGCTCGAGACCAGCAGCAGGCCGAACAGGGTCAGCGACAGGACCACCAGCGGCGCGGTCATGGCGGTGTTGGCGATGGTGTTGATCAGCATCTGCACCGAGATCGGGGTCGCCAGGCTCAGCAGGCTGATGCCGATCCCGTAGACAGCGGCGAGCCAGTAGAAATTGCTTTCGGGCTTCAGGATGTCGAAGAAAATCCTGAAGAATTTCGCCAGCGAAATCTTTGAGCCGTAACTTTGGCCTTCACCTGCCATTGGAGTCTTTCCGTTGCGAAACCGGTAAATTGTGTTTCCTGACCCGGCCTGATGGCGCGCGCCGGTGATATGCTGCTTCTATGGCAAAGGTTGCGTGCTGCAAGCCGTCAATCGACCTGCGGCGATGCAGTTCCGGCGCCGGGAAATCCCTGCAAATTCCTGAAGCTATGTGAATAAGTCGAGTGGAAGCAATGTTATGTTGTATCGCAGACCCGTGACCGTGCAAAGCTTGCGCTTGGCTGAACGGCCCGCGATGATGCACCGGAGATGACGGGCGGCGAGCAATCAGGCGAAGGCAAGGAGGCGGGGCTGCTGCTGGTGGGCGGCGGCCATGCCCATGTCGCGGTGCTTGCCGACTTCATCCGGCACGGTGTGCCAGGCGGAGCGACTTGTGTGCTGCTCACGCCGGAGCGGACCTTGCGCTATTCCGGCATGGTGCCCGGCTGGCTGGCGGGACAGCATGGCCGCGATGAAGGGCTGGTCGATCTGGCCGCGCTGGCGGCGCGGGCGGGGGTGGAACTGGTGCTGGACCGCTGCACCGTGCTCGATCCCGAGGCGCGGGTGGTGCGCACGGCTGGCGGCGGACAGATCACCTTCAAACTCGCGTCCTTCGACACCGGCGGCGAAGGGCGCAGCGCGGCGCTGCTGGGCGATGACCCGCGCCTGATCGACATCCGGCCCATTGCGCGCTTCGTCGACCGGATTGCTGCCATGCCCGCCCCGTCCCGCGTGGTGGTGGCTGGCGGCGGGGCAGGCGGCGTGGAGCTCGCCTTCGCCCTGCGCAACCTCGCCTCCGCGCCAGCGCCGCCGCAGGTGACGCTGGCGGCGGGCGGGGGCGGCCTGCTCCCGGGCTTTGCGCCGGCGGTGCGGCGGCGGGTGGCGAAGGCGCTCGCCCGGCAGGACATCGCGATGATCGCCAAGGATGTGCGGTTTGAAAGCGGGGTACTGGTGGCAGGCGCGAACTCGCTCGAACCCGCCGACCTCGTCATCGCCGCGCTCGGAAGCGATGCGCCCGGATGGGTGCGCGCCTCAGGCATCGCCACCGACAAGGCAGGCTTTCTGCTCGTCGACGCGCACCAACGCTCGATCTCGCACCCACACATCTTCGCCGCCGGCGATGTCGCTGCGCGCGCTGACCGGGCGCTGCCGCACTCGGGCGTCCACGCGGTGTTCGCCGGGCCGGTGCTCGCCGCCAACCTGCGGAGCGTTCTGGCGGGTGAAGCACCGCGCGCCACATATCGCCCGCGCTGGAACAACCTCTACCTGATGAACACCGGCGACGGTTCCGCGATTGCCAGCTACGGCCCGCTCGCCGCCGAGGGGCGATGGGTGCTTGCCCTCAAGCACCGGATCGACAAAGGCTGGATCGCCAAATACGCTGCGCTGTCGCGCGCTTGAGGGGTCATCTGTGAAGAAACTTGCCATCCTTGCCGCGCTCGCTGCCGTGGTTGCGGCCTATTTCATCTTCGACCTCGGCCAATACCTGACCCTTGCCGGGATCAAGGCAGGCGTCGCGCAGTGGGAGGCGTTCTACGCCGAGAACCCCGTGGCGGTGCTCGCCGGGTTCTTCGCCGTCTATGTCGCAGTTACCGCCGCCTCGCTCCCGGGCGCGGCGCTGATGACGCTGGCGGCAGGCGCACTCTTCGGGCTGGTGACGGGTACGATTCTCGTCTCCTTCGCCTCCACGCTGGGCGCGACGCTCGCCTTCCTCTCCTCACGCTACGTGCTGCGCGACAGCATCGAGGCGCGCTTTGGCGAGCGGTTGAAGGCGATCAACGCCGGGGTGGACCGCGACGGCGCGTTCTACCTGTTCAGCCTCAGGATGATCCCCGCCTTCCCGTTCTTCGTCGTCAATCTGGTGATGGGCCTCACCCGCATCCGCGTGGCTACCTATATGTGGGTGAGCCAGCTCGGGATGCTGCTCGGCACGATCGTCTATGTGAACGCTGGCACGCAGCTGGCACGGATCGAGAGCCTATCGGGCATCGCTTCGCCGGCCGTGCTGGGGAGCTTCGTGCTGCTCGGGATTGCACCGTGGATCGCCAAGCTGGTTATCGGCCTGATCCAGCGCCGCAAGGTCTACGCCGGGTTCAAGCGCCCCGCCACATTCGACCGCAATCTGGTGGTGATCGGCGCGGGCGCGGCGGGGCTGGTGTCGGCTTACATCGCCGCGACGGTGAAGGCCAAGGTGACGCTGGTCGAGGCCAAGGACATGGGCGGCGACTGCCTCAACACCGGCTGCGTGCCCTCCAAGGCGCTGATCAAGAGCGCCAAGGTTGCCGCGATGATGCGGCATGCGGATCGCTATGGCCTGACGCCGAGCGAACCGCAGGTGCCGTTCAAGGCGGTGATCGCCCGGGTGCTGGATGCGGTGAAGGCTATCGAGCCGCATGACTCGGTCGAACGCTACACCGACCTCGGCGTCGATGTGGTGAAAGGCTATGCCAAGATCATCGATCCGTGGACGGTCGAGATCGCCCGGAATGATGGCGGCACGCAGCGACTGACGACGCGCAGCATCGTGATCGCCAGCGGCGCGGAGCCGGTGGTGCCGCCGATCCCCGGCATCGAGACCAGCGGCTACCTCACCAGCGAGACCATGTGGGAGGCCTTCGCGCAGATGGACACCGCCCCTGCGCGCATCGCGGTGCTGGGCGGCGGGCCGATCGGGTGCGAATTGTCGCAGGCACTGGCGCGGCTGGGTTCGCAGGTGACGCAGGTCGAGATGGCCGATGCGGTGCTGGGGCGTGAGGATGCGGATGTATCGGCGCTCGCCAAATCCGTACTGGAAGCGGACGGCGTGCGCGTGCTCACCGGTCACAAGGCCGAGCGGATCGAAGGCAAGGAACTGATCGCCACCCACGGCGGCGCGGAGGTGCGCATTCCCTTCGACGCGCTGATCGTCGCGGTCGGCCGCAAGGCGCGGCTTACCGGCTTCGGGCTGGAGGACATCGGCGTCGATACCGCCAAGACCGTCGTGACCGACGCTTTTCTCGCCACCAAGTTTCCCAATATCTTCGCCGCAGGCGACGTCGCGGGGCCGTACCAGTTCACCCACACCGCCAGCCATCAGGCGTGGTACGCCGCCGTCAACGCGCTGTTCGGCACCTTCCGCAAGTTCAAGGCCGACTACCGCGTGATCCCGGCCGTCACCTTCCTCGACCCCGAATTTGCCCGCGTCGGGCTGAACGAGCGCGAGGCTGAGGAGCAGGGCATCGCGGTCGAAGTCACCCGCTACGACCTCGACGATCTCGACCGCGCCATTGCCGAGAGCGAGACCAAGGGCTTCGTCAAGGTGCTCACCCCGGCAGGCGGCAAGGACAAGGTCTTGGGCGCGACCATCGTCGGCGCGCACGCGGGCGAGTTGCTGGCCGAATATGTGCTGGCGATGAAATACGGGATCGGCCTCAACAAGATCCTCGGCACGATTCACGCCTATCCAACGATGGCCGAGGCCAACAAGTTCGCTGCGGGCAACTGGAAGAAGGCGCACAAGCCGGAAAGCCTGCTCAAATGGGTCGAACGCTACCACGCGTGGATGCGCGGATGAGCGGAATGGAATTGTTCGACCAGTTCCGGGGCGTGATCGGCATCGCGGTGCTGCTGGGCCTCGCGTGGAGCCTCAGCGAAAACCGCCACGGGCATCCGGGGTGGAAGTGGATCGCCGGTGCGTTGCTCATGCAGGGTCTGCTCGCGGTGCTGATCGTGCGCGTTCCGGTGGTGTGGGAGGCCGTCGGCCTCGTCAACAATGTGGTGAGCGCGGTCGAAGCCGCGACGCTCAAGGGTTCGTCCTACATGTTCGGTTATCTCGGCGGGGCGGAGCTGCCGTTCGCGCTCAAGCCGGGCGCGCAGCCGCCGCTGGTGATCGCCTTCCAGATCCTGCCGCTGGTGATCGTCTTCTCCGCACTGTCGGCGCTCCTGTGGCACTGGGGCGTGCTGCGCTGGATGGTGAACGGGCTGAGCTTTCTGCTGCGCCGCTCGCTTGGCGTCTCGGGCGTGGTCGGTCTGTCTGCCGGGGCGAGCGTGTTCCTCGGCGTGGTCGAGGCTCCGCTCGTCACCCGCGCCTATTTCGCCCGCGTCAGCCGGTCCGAGCTGTTCCAGATCATGACGCTGACCATGGCGACGATCAGCGGTGCGATCCTGATCCTTTACGCGACCACCCTGAAAGCGGTCGTGCCCGACGCGGTGGGGCACATGATTTCCGCCTCGCTGATCTCGCTCCCCGCCGCCTTGCTGATCGCGCGGCTGATGGTGCCACCGGGCGCGGACGACACCGCCACCGAAGTCGACAAGGAAGATCCCGGCGTCCGCTACGAGAGTAGCATCGATGCGATCATCAAGGGGACGATGGACGGCTTGCAGCTGTTCCTCGCCGTGATCGCGGTGATCATCACCGTCTTCGCGCTCGTCGCGCTGGCCGACATGGTGCTGGCCAATCTACCTCTGGTCGACGGCGATCCGTTGACCCTGAAGCGCCTGCTCGGCTGGGCGCTGGCGCCGTTCATGTGGCTGCTTGGCGTGCCGTGGGGTGAGGCGCAGGCGGCGGGCGGCTTGATGGGCACCAAGGCGGTGCTCAACGAGTACGTCGCCTATCTCGAACTTGCCGCGCTGCCGCCGGGCACGCTGGGCCTGAGGAGCGAGCTGATCGTCACCTATGCGCTGTGCGGCGTGGCGAACCTTGCCAGCGTCGGCCTGCTGGTTTCGACGATCGGCACCCTGTGCCCCGAGCGCCGCGCGGAAGCCGCCGCGCTCGGAATGAAAAGCTGGATCAGCGGCAATCTTGCCAGTGCGATGACGGGGGCCTGGATCGGGCTGGTCACCTATGCTTGACGCAAAGCTGCGCCCGCTGATCGACCCGCCCCTGAACGCGGTGGGCCGGACGCTGGCGGGGTGGGGGGTGACGGCCAATGCGCTGACCTTCACCGGCCTTGCATTGGGCCTCGGAGGAGCCGCTGCCATCGCCTTCGGCCACCTCGGCTGGGGCCTTGCGCTGATCATCGCCAACCGCCTGCTCGACGGGCTCGACGGCGCGGTGGCGCGGGTGCGCGGGCCGTCCGACCTCGGCGGCTATTTCGACATTGTCGCCGACTTTGCCTTTTACGTCAGCGTGCCCGTCGGCTTCGGCATCCTCGCGCCTGTCAACACGCTCCCTGCGCTGGTGCTCGTGGCAAGCTTTGTGCTGACCGGGGTGAGCTTTCTCGCTTTCGCCGTGATCGCAGGCAAGCGGGGCGACGAGACGCAGGCGCATGGCAAGAAGAGCTTCTTCTACTCGACGGGATTGGCCGAAGGGGCCGAGACCATCGCGGTTTTCATCGCCATGTGCCTAAGCCCCGCATGGTTCGGGACAATCGCCTATGCCTACGCGGCGCTGTGCGTGCTCACAGTCGTGCAGCGCAGCGCGATGGCCGCGTCAGAATTTACCGACTAGCCGAGCCGAGAATCGCCTCGGTCCGCGCACGCAGGTCGATGATCCGCGCGGTGTTGGCGCCAAGATCGCTGACGCCCACCCGGCTTACCGAACGGAAGTCGATCTGCGCATCACCGACGCGGGCAACGACATCGTCCTTGAAGCCGAACCAGAAGGTCCCGGCCACACCCTCGACCACGCCGGTCAGGGGATCGGAGCGGATGTCGGTAAGGCCCGCAGCGCCCATCGCAGCGGCGACCGCCGCCACGCCCTCGGCCTTGGTCGCGCCGCCCAGCGGCAGCGGGGCAGGGCGGTCAGGGCGGTCGGTGATGATCTGCGCGTGGCTTTTCACTGCCAGTTCTGGCGCAACGCCGGAATCCTTGTAGAGCGCGATCTGCCCCAGCGGCGTCTGGTAATCGTTGAGCGGGTTGGCGCCCGCCGCTTCGCGTGCGGCCATCGTTTCTGCCGAGAAGGCCGGGGGATTGGCGGTATCCGTGGCGATGTCGTGGATCGGGTTGTCGCCCGCCTTGCTGCCCGCGCCAAGGAACATCACCAGCGCGGCCGCCGGCACCAGCAGGCCAAATATGCCCACCGCGACCAGACCCTTGGCTCGCGGTTTGGCGAGCAGAGCGATAATCAGCGAAACCAGCGCCGCCAGTGCCACCAGACCGAGCAGGATCATCCCGCCCCCCAGCGTCAGCGTCAGCAGCCCGAATTGCCAGCCGAACAGTCCGATCTTGGTGCCGAACGCGGCGATGAGGAAATAGAGCGGCAGAAAGGCCAGCAGGGCGAGGAGGATTTTGGTGTGTCGGGGCAGATTTGTCATGGGCTCAGCATAACGGCTGGGACCCGCATGGCAATCTTTGCGCCAAGTTTGCGCCAAGATCGCGAGCCGCTGGAAACCTTTCGCGTTCGCGGCGTTACGTCCGTTACGGAACTTGTGGAAAGGGAATTGACACTTGCGTGAAGTCCCACTTTCCATGCCCGAGAATCTGGTTTATGGCCCGTGCGAATGCGGGAGGAACTATAGTGTTCAGAGGACAATCGACTATGAAGCGTAATTTCTTGATGGGCGCGGCCGCGCTGGCCAGCCTTGCCACTCTTTCGGCTTGCGGCGGCGCCAAGGGCGGCGATGCCAATGCCCCGGCTCCGACCGAAACCGAAGCCGCTGCTCCGGTTGAAACCCCGGCCGCGACCGAAACACCGGCCACTGCTGCTGCCGCTGGCGCCAAGCTCGAATATGCGAGCTTCACCGCCGACGCTGCTGCTGGCGAGAAGGTCTTCGCGGCTTGCCGTACCTGCCACGTGTTCGACGACGGTGTGAACCGCGTTGGCCCGTCGCTGCACAAGGTCGTCGGTCGCAAGTCGGGCTCGGTCGCCGGCTTCAGCTACTCGGACGCCAACAAGAACAGCGGCATCGTGTGGACGCCGCAGGTTCTGTTCGAATACCTCAAGGATCCCAAGGCCTACATCCCGGGCACCAAGATGGCTTTCCCGGGCGTCAAGGACGACCAGAAGCGCGCCAACCTGGTTGCCTATCTGGAAGCCCAGTCGAAGTAATCCGCCAGCCCCTTGCGGGCAGGACAGAAGGGGCGGCGCGGGTAACTGCGCCGCCCTTTTTCGTGTCCGCTTCCCGCTTTGGCCCTATGCCGCCAGCAGCGCCGGATCGGCAGGGCAGTGGGCCTTGAGGTAATCCTCGTGGGCAGGCAGCCCGGCAACCGCGCGGGCGGTAATGGTCTTCAGATTGGCGAGGAATTCGGCAAGCTGTGCGGGCGCCACTTGATCGGCCATCGGATCATAGTCCGCCGGCATGACCCCCTGGCCCAGCATCACCTGCACCCAGCTTGCATCGCGGAACAGATCGTCCATGTCGCGGCCCACACGGCCCGATGCGGCGAACAGCTCAAGCTTGTGGGTGAGGCTGTCCGGCACCTCCATGTTCTTGCAGTACCGCCAGAACTCCGAATCCTCGCGGGTCGTCTGGTGGTAGTGCAGGACCAGGAAGTCGCGGATCTGCGTGAACTCCGCCGCGCACCGCTGGTTGTATTCGGCGCGCATCGCGGTCGGATCGCCCATGCGCGGGAACAGCTGGATCAACCGGCTGACGTGCGACTGGATGAGGTGGATGCTGGTCGATTCGAGCGGTTCGAGGAACCCGCTCGATAGGCCGATCGCAGCGCAGTTATGCGCCCAGAAAGTCTCGCGCCGTCCGGTGGTGAAACGGATCGGGCGCGGGTCGGCGAGCGGTTTGGTGTCGAGCCCTGCCATCAGCGTGTCGGCTGCGTCGTCATCGCTGATAAACCCGCTTGAATAGACATGTCCGTTGCCGGTGCGGTGCTGGAGCGGGATTCGCCATTGCCAGCCGGCGTCCTTCGCGGTGGCGCGGGTATAGGGCACCAGCGTGGGTAGCCGCTCACTCGGCACCGCCAGCGCGCGGTCGCAGGGGAGCCACTTCGACCAGTCCTGATAGCCTACCCCCAGCGTCTCGCCGAGCAGCAGCGAGCGGAAGCCGGTGCAGTCGATGAAGAAGTCACCCTCCACGCGCTTCCCGTCCTTCAAGGTGATGGCTTCGATGTCGCCGCTTGTCCCGCAGCGCTGGACAGACTCGACGATCCCCTCGGTGCGGGTCACGCCCTTGCCTTCCGCGTAGGCGCGCAGGAACAGGGCATAGCGGCTCGCGTCGAAGTGGTAGGCGTAGGCCAGACCGGTCATGCTGGTGTTGCCCACCCGGTCGAGCTTGCCGAAGCGCGCTTGATCGGCGGCCATCTGGTGCAACGAGTAGTCCCACAGCCCCTTAGGATCGGGGTTGCTTCCCGCACTGCGCCGCCAATGGTGGTGGAAGGCGACATTGCCGAGGTTCATCCCCGTATCGCCGAAGGTGTGGAGATAGCGGCTGCCCTTGCGGCCCCAGTCGACAAACTCGATCCCGAGCTTGAAGGTGCCCGACGTGGCGCTGAGAAACGCGTTCTCGTCGAGGCCGAGGATTGCGTTCAAGCGGATGATCTGCGGGATCGTCGCCTCGCCCACGCCGACCGTCCCGATCGCCTCGCTCTCGACCAGCTCGATTGCGAGGCGGCCCCCCAGCAGCCGCGCGAAGGCCGCGGCGGTGATCCACCCCGCAGTGCCGCCGCCGACGATGACGAGCTTCCTTACCTCAGGCCGTTCCATGTGCTTGTGTCCCTGTTGGCCTTGGGCCCGCCGCCGGGCGGAAGAAGGCGTTGATCGTCAGCCGCCCCTCGCGGGGATCAGCAAAGAGCGGCGCGGCGTTGTCGATCACTCCGCTGTGGAGGATGTTGCCGCGGTAGAACACCGCCTCGTTGAAGTGCCCGGGCGCCACATGCGTGCGCGCGAAATGCGGCGCCCCATCGGTGGGGTAGGCGGCGGGCGGGAGGCCGGTCTTCGCCACATCGGCCTGCACCGCGGCGGCATAGCGCGGGTAAGTGTCGGCGGTGAGCGACTCGAGCCCGGTGGAGCTGTGCCGGAAAAACGCCGTCCCGCCGTGTGCGGTGCGGTGGAGGTAGAGCATCATCGCCACCTGGCGCTCGTCCGTCCCGTCAACATGCGGCAGGCGCTGGATCGGCGCGAGCTGCGCGGGCGGCGTGGTGACGAGCGAATACCACGCCTGCATTTCCCACCCGTGCGGCGCGGGCTCGAACCATGTGTCGAGCGTCGGACCGAGCACCGCCAGCCACGCAGCGCACACCGCCGGATCGAGCGCAGCACGCACGCCCGGATACTGCGGCGTGATCTTTGCAAAATCTTGCAAAACGGCATCAGCAATGGCGTTTTGCGGGTCGTTGAGGAACGCCGGAACCGTCACCAGCGCGTGCTGGAGGGGCGAAAAACACCCCATGCTCGCCCCTTCGAGCGCAATTCCCCAGCCTTGCGGAGCGTCCGGAACGGGTGAAGCTGGGAGGGCGGTCATGGCGGCGAGCCTAACAAAGTCGCGCGGGCTCTCCAAGGCGAATGGGTAAGGCCCTTTAACAAAAGCGAAAATTGCAGAGTTGCGGATCCTGATGCCTGGCGCCGACACAATCTGAGGCATCTTGCGTGCGCAATCATCGCGAGCGCCTCAAAACTGTGACAATGACGCAACATTTTGCCCCCGCAGCAGTCTCTCCAGCCCTCAGGCGAGGTCGTGAACTGAAGCAAAACAACGTTATTTCAGATATTTAAACCAGCGTCCCCCAACGCGTCGCACAACCTCCGATTGGCGATTTACCTGCGGTTCAGGTTGGGCTATGAAAAAACCTGCAAAAGCACTGAGGAACAGTGCTGGCTGGAGGGGACTTCTGATGAAAACGAACGGGTTTAATGCGAACGCGCGTCTGCTGTGCGGCGCCGCGACCTTCCTGGCGCTGACTGCTACCGGCGCGCCGGTGCTCGCGCAGGATGCAGCCGAAGTGCCGGCGACCGTCGAGGACAGCGCCGAAGAGACGATCGTCGTCACCGGCATCCGCGGCTCGATCCAGACCTCGCTCGATGCCAAGCGCAACGCCACCTCGATCGTCGAAGTGATCGCGTCAGAAGACATCGGCCTGCTGCCCGACCAGTCGATCGCCGACAGCCTTGCGCGCCTTCCCGGCGTGACCGCCCAGCGCGTGCGCGGCCGCTCGCAGCAGGTGTCGATCCGCGGCCTTGGCCCGGACTTCAGCCTTGCCCTGCTCAACGGCCGCGAAGTCGTTTCGGCGGGTAACAACCGCGGCATCGAATTCGACCAGTTCCCCTCCGAGCTCGTGGCCTCGGGCGTGGTCTACAAGACGGGTGACGCCCAGCTTGCCGCCATCGGCATCGCCGGCGCGGTCGACCTGCGCACCGTCAAGCCGCTCGATTCGAAGAAGCGCCAGATCACCGCATCGGCCACCTACTCGATCAACGACAGCGGCAAGCTCAACCCTGATTTTGCCGCCGACGGCTACCGCTTCTTCGCCAGCTATATCGACCAGAACGAAGCCGGCACAGTCGGCTGGTCGCTGGGCGCCACCAAGCAGTCGATCCCCACGCAGTACATCTCGCGCGAGCTGAAGACCAACAACGGTCAGGTCTCGCGCACGGCTCAGGGCGTGATCTACCCCGCCGACAACCCGCGCCAGGGCGTCGTCAGCCGCACTTTCGAGCGCACCTCGGTGGCCGGTAGCCTGCAGTTCGAGCCGACCGACCGCTTCTCGCTGACCCTCGACGGCTTCTACACCAACACCGACGACAGCGGCATCTTCCGCGGCACCGAGACACCGATCGCTTCGTGGAGCGGGGCCTCCTTCGTCAACGCCACCGGCACCGCCAACCAGTTCGCGACCACCGCGACCTACTCGGGCGTGGTGCCGATCCTGCGCACCGACACTCAGGGCGCGAAGTCCGAAATCTTCGCGCTTGGCGGTAACCTCGAGTGGAAGGCGAACGACAACCTCGGCTTCGTGGTCGACTATGGCTATTCCAACCTCGATCGTAACGACATCAACTACGAAAGCTACGCCGGCACCGGCCGTGCCCGCTCGGGCGCGCAGGACACGCAGACCTTCACCTTCCCGAGCGACGGCGCCTATTCGATCAAGACCGCGCTGGATTACACCAATCCGGCCAACTCGCTGCTCACCGATCCGGGCGGCTGGGGCCAGGTCGGCTTCATCAAAGAGCCGGTGATCGAGGACGAGCTGCACCAGCTGCGCACCGAGACCTATTGGGAGTTCGACGGCGGGCTGATCGACCGCGTTACCATCGGCTGGCTCTACACCGACCGCGAAAAGAACTTCGATTCAAACGAGGCCTTCCTGCGTCCCACCGCTGCCTTCGGTAACGGACTGCGCGTGCCGACCAGCGCGATCGTGGGTGCGACCAACACCAAGAGCCTGGGCATGAACATTCTTGCCTATAACCCGGCCTCGTTCCTGACCGACGGCACTTACCGCGTCGAAAAGGCCACTTTCGACACCCAGTGGACCGTGGGCGAGAAGATCCACAACTTCTACATTCAGGGCAATATCGACGGCGACCTCGGCTCGGTGCCGGTGCGCGGCAATATCGGCCTGCGGTATGCTGACACCACGCAAAGCTCGACGGGGACCATCACCGGCGGCTTCACCAACACGGTCGAATATTCCTTCGACAACTGGCTGCCGAGCCTGAACCTCGCCTTCGAGGTCGCGCCCGATACCTTCATCCGCCTTGCAGCTTCCAAGACCGTGACCCGCGCGCGGCTTGACCAACTGGCGGCCAACCAGAACCTCGGCTTCCGCAATCAGGTTTGCGTCGACAGCAACAGCGACCAGATCCCCGACACGCTGCTGCCGAACTCCTTCCAGCCGCCGTTGAACGTCTGCTACACGCTGGGCGGCGGTAACCCGCGGCTTGAGCCTTACCGTTC
This sequence comes from uncultured Alphaproteobacteria bacterium, assembly GCA_963765775.1. Taxonomy (GTDB): domain Bacteria; phylum Pseudomonadota; class Alphaproteobacteria; order Sphingomonadales; family Sphingomonadaceae; genus Erythrobacter. The sequence continues at coordinate 149,652 of CAVXXQ010000001.1, read as the reverse complement.
GACCAACTTCGACATCTCGATCGAGAAGTACTTCACGCCGGGCACCGCGATCATCATCGCCGGGTTCCACAAGGAACTGGCCGACTGGGTGCTGGATCAGACGACGAGCGTGAACCTCACCCGCGAGATCAACCTTGCGCGCTGGAACGCGCTGCTGACGGCCAACCCGCAGCTTGCAACCGGGACCTATTCGGGCCCGACCAATTTCGCGGACGGCACCATCACCGGGATTGAAGGCACGCTGCGCCTCAACTTCGGCGATTTCAGCGATGCGCTTGACGGGTTCGGCGGCTTTGCCAGCGCCACCTACTCGGATGCGAAGATCTCGAACGGCAACGCTACGATCCCGATCCCGGGTTACTCGGACTTCACCTGGTCGAGCGACATCTTCTACGAAAAGTACGGCTTCCGCGCCAAGCTCGCCGCCCGCTACCGCGCCGGCTTCCTGTCGGAAGTGCAGAACTTCGCAGGCCAGCTTCAGGGTGCGCAGGCGCAGCCGGAAACGATCCTCGATGCGCAGGTCGGCTATACCTTCGAGAAGGCCGACGGCTTCCTCAACGGGGTGCAGATCCTCGCCGAAGTGTTCAACCTGACCAACGAGCCCTTCGTGACCGAGAACGACCTGTTCAACGCGGGCGGCCAGAACGTCGGGACCTTCCCGAGCCGTCACGAAACCTACGGCCGGACCTTCAACTTCACGGTCCGCAAGAGCTTCTGATAATCCGAGCCCTCGGGTCGCGCCAAGGGTCTCAGGGAGGGCTCGCCGGAAACGGCGGGCCCTTTCCCGTTTTGGGGGTTGGTGATTTCAGAGGGTGGCTTGCGCGGTTTGGACACGGGTTCGCGCGGTCCAGACCCCCTTTAGACCCCGGTTAGACCCCTTCTAGACCCCCCTTAGCGGGGCTCTAATTGCGATGTTTCACGTGGAACAGTGTCAACCGGCGATGTTTGGCGCGGCACAGTGCCGGGCGATGAAATCGCCATGCGAAGGCATGGTCGCCACCGCCTCGTCCATCGCCTGGCGCACCTGTTGGAGCCGCTGGGCAACCGGCACTTCGGGTCGCATCGAAACCAGCGCCGGAGCCCGCTGCGGAACGATCCCCTGCCCGAGATAGACCGCGATCCAGCTGGGGTTGGCGAACAGTTCCTGCCCGTCGGCCACCAGCATGCCGTGGGAGCGGAAATGGTCGATCTTGTATTGCAGACTATCGGGGATCGGCATCGCCGCACAGTAACGCCACAGCTCGGAATCGTCGCGCTGGCACGCCTTGTAATGGAGGATCAGGAAGTCCCTGATCAGCTCGTATTCCCTTGAAGTCTGGGCATTATATTCGCGTGCCAGCAGCGGCGACATGGCACCGTCGGGCAGCAGCGCGAGGAGCCTGAGGATGCCGTACTGGATGAGGTGGAGGCTGGTGCTCTCGAGCGGCTCCATGAAGCCCGCCGACAGCCCGATCGCGACGCAATTCTTCTCCCAGAACTTGCGCCGCTTGCCTGTGACAAACCGCAGCGGGCGGGGGTCGGCGAGGGTCTTTCCGTCGAGGTTGGCGAGCAGGGTGTCGGCCGCCTCGTCCTCGCTAATGAACTGGGAACAATGGACATATCCGTTGCCGGTGCGGTGTTGGAGCGGAATGCGCCACTGCCAGCCTGCCTCGCGCGCGGTGGAGCGGGTGTAGGGGGTGAACGCGCCGCGCTCGCAGGGCACGGCAACGGCGCGGTCGCAGGGGAGCCAGTGCTGCCAGTTGTCGTAGCCGGCGTGCAGCGCCTCCTCGATAAGAAGCCCCCGGAAGCCGCTGCAATCGATGAAGAATTCGCCTGCGATGCGCGTGCCATTATCCAGCGTGACGGCCTCGATGAACCCGTCCTCGCCGCGCAGAGCGACGTCGACGACCTTGCCCTCCAGCCGCGTTACACCACGCGCTTCGGCGTAGCGGCGCAGGTATGCGGCATAGAGCCCGGCGTCGAAATGATAGGCGTAGTCGAAGGTCGACTGGATCAGCCGCCGGTCGGGCGAGGGGTGCGCGAACTTGCCCGCCTTCGCCATCGCCCAGCACATCGAAAAGTCGTCGATCGGGCCTTCGACGCGGCCTTCCAGCCACTCATGCATCCAGTGGTGATAGAAGGGAACGCTATCGAATTCAGCGCCATACTGGCCGAAGGGGTGGAAGTAGCTGTGCCCCAGCTTGCCCCAGTCGACGAACTCGATCCCGAGCTTGAAGCTCCCTTGCGTCTCGCGAACAAAGGTTGCCTCGTCGATGCCGAGGCGCTGGTTGAAGTGGCGGATCGGCGGAATGGTCGCCTCGCCGACGCCGACGGTGCCGATCGCCTCGCTCTCGACCAGCGTGATCGTGCAGGATTGCCCCACCGCCTGAGAGAGCGCCGCCGCCGTCATCCAGCCCGCGCTGCCGCCGCCGACGATCACGATGCTTTTCAGGGGCGCAGGCGCGGTCATCCCCCGCAGCTTTCACGGATCAGCAGGCTCGTTTCCAGCCGCTGCGAAATCGCCGGCCCGCCGCCCTTGTCCATCAGCTTGGAGACCAGCATCCTGCCCGCCAGATTGGCGTCTTGGTCAATGGTGGTAAGCTGCGGCGTGACCAGCCGCGCGGCGGGAATGTTGTCGTAGCCGACCACCGAGACGTCCTCGGGCACGCGCATCCCCGAGCGGGTCAGCGCCCGGATCGCACCGATCGCGATAAGGTCGCTCGCGGCAAAGACGGCATCGAACCGCAGGCCTCTGGCCACCGCGCTGCGCACTGCGGCCTCGGCGGAGTGAACCTCGAAATGCGCGGGCAGGATCAGGTCGTCGTCAAAGGCGATGCCCGCCTGGTCGAGCGCCTGACGATAGCCGCGCAGGCGCTGCTCGGCCTCGGGGGCTTCGGTGTCGCCGAGGAACAGGATGCGCCGCCGTCCGAGCCTGGCGAGGTGCGCGGTTGCCCGCCTCCCGCCCGCAAGGTTGTCCGAACCGATCACGCAGTATTGCGCGTCGGGAAACTCCGCGCCCCACACGACAAAGCGGTCGTCGCGGGCTGCCAAAGCGTTGAATTCATGGTGCAGCGAGCTTTGGCCGATGAAGATGACGCCGGTCGCGCGGCTGGTGCTCATCGCATAGTCGAGATCACCCCCGGCGCGGGGGGACAGGTGGCTGATGATGAGATCGGCGTTCCGCTCGCGCGCGGCCTCGGCGATGCCGGCGAGAAGTTCGAGGAAGAAGGGGTCGGACACGCGGCTGTCGCGCGCCTGCGGGGCGGGGACGACGACCGCGATGGTCGCGTCGGCGCCGATCGGGCCGCTCGGCATCGAGGAGCGGAACTCGTAGTCATGCGCGCGGGCGATCTGCCAGATCTGCTGCTTGGTGCGCCGCTTGACCGAGGGGCTGTCGTTGAGCGCGCGGCTCACGGTCGAGATCGACACCCCCGCCTCGCGCGCGATATCCTCGAGCGTGGCGCTGCGCCGTGCGGCGGGGCTCGTGGTGTCGTCCATCCCCGCCTAGCCGCCCTGCACCAGCGCCCAGTAACCGCTGCCGGGGGCGAGCGTCATGGGGAAGCTATCGCCCGGGTCCACGGCGCTCTCGGTGGCGAGCAGGCTGAGGGTGCCGAGGCGTGCCGGAGGGCTCCAGTCAGCGGTCGTCTCGCCGAGGTTGAAGACGCAAAGCACACTGGCGCTCTCGGCATCATGGCGCAGGAATGCGAGGATGTCCTGCGGGCTCTCGAGAAGCTCGATGTCGCCATGCACCAGCGCTGGATGGCCGCGCCGCAGGGCGAGCAGTTGGCGCGTGTAGCCGAGGGTCGAGGCGGGGTCCGACGCCTGCTTGTCGACCGCGAAGCCGGCGTGGGCAGGATCGAGCTTGAGCCAGGTGCGGTTCGCGCTCGAGAAGCCGGCTTGCGGCGCATTGGCCGCCCACGGCATCGGCGTGCGCGCCCCGTCGCGGCCCAGCGTGTGCGGCCAGTTGGCGATCGCCTCGGGATCGAGCAGATCCTCGAAAGCGACCTCGCCTTGCGGCAGGCCCAGTTCCTCGCCCTGATAGATGATCGGATTGCCACGCAAACTGAGCAGCAGCAGCAGATTGAGCCGGGCAGCGCGGGCCATGTCGCCGTCCATCGTCCAGCGGGTGACGGCGCGCGGGGCGTCGTGATTGGAGAAGGCCCAGCTAGGCCAGCCTTCGCCCTCCTCGCCGCTCCACTGCGAAAGGCTGGCGCGCACCAGCGGCGCGGTGAGGCGCGGGGCGTAGAGGAAGTCGAAATTATAGGCTGAATCGAGCCGCTTGCCGCCTTCGGTGAAGGCCTTCATCTCGGCCAGCGGCTCGGGCCCGCCGACTTCGGCGACGGTGAAGCGGCCGGGGAATTCGTCGATGGTGGCGCGGATCCGTTCAAGGAAGGCGACGATGTCGGGGTGCGACTGGTTGAAGGCTTTGACCTGCATGTCGAAGGGCCGGGTGACCAGCTCCATCGGCATGCCGGAGGGCGGATTGTCGCGCAGATCGGGATCATGCATCGCAAAGTTCAGCGCATCCAGGCGGAAACCGTCCACGCCGCGCGCCAGCCAGAACCGCGCCGCGTCGAGCAGCGCTTCCTGCACGTCAGCGTTGTGCACGTTGAGATCGGGCTGGCTGGTGAGGAAGTTGTGCAGGTAATACTGCTTGCGCGGCCCGTCCCACTGCCATGCCGAGCCGCCGAACACCGACTGCCAATTGGACGGCGGCGCGCCATCGGCCTTGGGGTCGGCCCAGACGTACCAGTCGGCCTTGGGGTTGGTGCGATCCGCGCGGCTTTCCTGAAACCACGCGTGTTCGTCGGAGGTGTGCGAATAGACCTGATCGATGATCACCTTAAGGCCGAGGCCGTGGGCCTTTTCGATGATCCGGTCGAAATCGGCGAAGGTGCCGAAGCTCGGGTCGATGCCGCAGTAGTCCGCGACGTCGTAACCGAAGTCCTTCATCGGCGAGGTGAAGAAGGGCGAGATCCAGATGCCGTCAACGCCGAGGTCGGCGATGTAGCCCAATCGCTCGGCGATACCGGCAAGGTCGCCGATCCCGTCGCCATTGGTGTCGGCAAAGCTGCGCGGATAGATCTGATAGATGACAGCGCCGCGCCACCACACTGTCGAGGCGGCAGCGTCGGGAGCAGCATTCGGGCCAGCAACGGGCCGGGCGGTTGCCATTAGTCGTCAGTCTCCAGAATGCAGGCGGCAAAGCCGAACGGGGGCAGCGTGACCCGCACCGATCCGGGGGCGGCGAGGGTGGCAGGGCACTGCCCCAGCAGCGGCGTTACCCGGCGGGCGCGGTAGCTTACCTCAAGGTCGCGTGAAAGTGGCGAATTGCCGGTGTTGAATACCGTCAGCACACGCTGTCCGGTTTCGGGATCGTGGCGCTCGACCGCAAGCAGTCCGGGGACGATTTCCTCGAAGCCGCGCACTTCGCTTAAGCCACGGCGCAGGGCGGGGCTTGCGGTGCGGGCCTTGGCGAGGTCGCCGATCAACCGGTACAGCGGGTGGGCGGGATCGAAGTTGCTCTGCGCCGTCGTCGCGTCGCTGCCGATCAGGTTGTTGTCATTGTAGGCCGCCACACGGCTGGGGAACATGTCCTCGCGCGCCAACTGGTCATTGCCGTCGCTGATGAAGCCCTGCTCGTCGCCGTAGTAGACCGTCGGCACGCCGCGCAGCAGGAACATCATCGCATGGCCCAGCTTGACGCGCGCGAGCAGCGTGGCCTCGTCATCCGATCCGCTCATCTGGCGTACGAACATCGAAAAGCGCCCGAAATCGTGGTTGCCGAGGAAGGTCGGCAGGCCCAGCGCGGTCTTGGCGCCGCCCGGATAGATCGCGTCCTGCTGGAGGAATTCGGCCATCAGGCGAGGGGACGCCTTGCCGCTCGCGACCAGCTGCGCGGCCTTGGCGAAACCCATGTCGAGCGCATAGGGCAGGCGGCTCTCCGCCATCACCTGCGCGGCGAGGGTTGCGGTCGGTTCTTCATAGGCGATCTCGCCGAAGATGTGGAAGTGCTTGATACCCTTCGCCTCGGCGCGCTTCAGGATGGCGGGAACGAAGGCCTGCCAGAACTCGGGGTTCACGTGCTTGGCGGTATCGATACGGTAGCCGTCGATCCCGTAATCGTCGATCCACTGGCCGAAGATGTCGATCATGCCGGCAACGACGCGCGGGTGTTCGGTCGCCAGATCGTCGAGACCGGAAAAGTCGCCATAGACAGAACTCTCGCCCACCCAGTGCGAGTTGCCGCGGTTGTGATAGAGCGTCACGTCATTGAGCCACGCGGGAACCTTCACGTTCCGCTCAGCCTCGGGAATGACGGGCGTGTAGGCAAAACCGGGGTCGGTGAGCTTGGCCCAATTGGCCGCATCGGGGTTGTCGTCACCGCCGAAGCCTTCGTTGATCGCCGCCCCGCCTGTGCCGCCGCGGCGCGAGAAAGGGTATTCGCCCTTGCTGCGATAGGCGTAGCGGTTTGCCGCCCCTTCCGCATAGCCGATCACGTCGGCAGTGTGGTTGGTGATGATGTCCATGTAGACCTTCATGCCCCTAGCGTGGGCGGCATCGACGAAGGCCTTGAACTCTGCATTGGTGCCGAAATGCGGGTCGACGCTGGTGAAATCGGTCACCCAGTAGCCGTGATAGCCCGCGCTTTCCTCGCCCGGCAGGCCCTGCACCGGCTTGTTCTTGAAGATCGGCGCGAACCATATCGCGGTGACACCCATGCCCTGAATATAGTCGAGCTTGGCGGTCAGCCCCTTGAGGTCGCCGCCGTGGTAGAAGCCCTTGTGGGCCGGGTCGAAGCCGTGATCGAAGGCCCCGCCTTTGAGCCCGCCGCGATCGTTGCGCGGATCGCCGTTTGCAAAGCGATCGGGCAGCACGAAATAGATGATCTCGTCCTCGAGGCGGCGTTCCGCGATAGGCGCGGGCGTTGCAGCAGCCTCCGCGTTTTGAGCCGCAACCGGCCCTCCTGCCAAGGCGGTTCCTGCGCATAGCACAGCCGCAATCCTCGCGAAGATTCGCCTCATGACCCAACTCCCTCTCGCCCCGGTTCTGCCAGCTTGGGTGGGTTTTTGCAAATCTTTGTGGGAGGGTTTACGGCGCGCCGATTGGGACTGCAACACACGCTAATATATTAGAAAAATAGCATGGCGCACTGAGCGGAGGTGATTTTTCCGGAGCGGCGCGGCAAAGTTTCTTGCAAATTTTTGCAGGGCGTCCAGACTATCTCACGTAGCGCATAACACATGAACGGGCATCAGATCCGCACAGCATAAGCGCTACCGCGAGCCGCGTCACGCCCGTCGGGCGGCGGGCCGGGGAGAGGGATAGTACGACGATGACGCAAGGCGCCCACAAGCCTGTGGCCAAGCCCACCTTGGGCGCAGGCCAGATCTGGAACATGAGCTTCGGGTTCCTCGGAATCCAGATCGGTTTCGATCTCCAGAACGGCAATGTCAGCCGCATCTTCCAGACCCTGGGGGCCGATGTCGGCGAGCTGGCGATCCTGTGGATCGCCGCGCCGATGACCGGGCTGATCGTCCAACCGATCATCGGCCATCTCTCCGATAAAACGTGGATCGGCCTTGGGGGCCGCTATGGCCGCCGCCGGCCCTACTTCCTCATCGGCGCGCTGCTGGCGAGCCTTGCGCTGTTCATCATGCCGAACTCGCCAGCGCTGTGGATCGCGGCGGGAACGCTGTGGCTGATGGACGCCTCGCTCAATATCACGATGGAGCCGTTCCGCGCCTTTGTCGGCGACAGCCTGCCCGATCGCCAGCGAACCATCGGCTATGCGATGCAGAGCTTTTTCATCGGCGCGGGCGCTGTGGTTGCAGGCGCGCTGCCGTGGGTGATGACCAACTGGCTCGGGCTCAACAACGTCGCGCCCGAGGGACTGATCCCCGAAACCGTGCGCTGGGCCTTCTACATTGGCGGTGCGGCGCTGCTTGCGGCGGTATGCTGGACGGTTTTTACCACCAAGGAATATTCGCCCGACGAGCTCGCCGGGTTCGAGGCTGCGCGCAATGAAGCGCGCCCCGCCGCCGCCGTCCAGCGCAGTCCCGCCCAGTTCATGCGCGGCGCGCTCGCTTGGATCGTCGCCGGACTTTGTGTGGCGGGTTTCGTGGCGCTCGCCCGCAGCGCGGCGCGGCCTGCCTTCCTCGGTGATATCGCTATCGCGCAGGAGCTTTACGTGCTCGGCGCGCTGCTCGCAGGCTTCGGGGTGATCCAGATGATCGCCGCAGCCCTGCGTTCAAAGGGCAAGAACGAAAGCGGCTTCATGGAGGTGGTGAGCGATCTTTTCGCCATGCCCAAGACCATGCGCCAGCTTGCCGTGGTGCAGTTCTTCAGTTGGTTCGCGATGTTCGCGATGTGGATTTACGGCACGCCCGCAGTCGCCGAGTATCACTTCGCCTCACCCAATCCTGCGACCCGCGGCTATCAGGATGCCGCCGACTGGTGGAGCTTGCTCGGTTCGGTCCGTAACGGGCTGGCGGCGGTAGCGGCATTGGGCTTCATCGTGGTCGCCGCGCGGTTCGACCGCATCCGGCTCCATGCCATCAATTTGCTGCTGGGCGCGGCGGGCTTTGCCTCGATGCTGCTGATCCGCGATCCGGCGCTGCTGTGGGTGTCGATGATCGGCGTCGGCATCGCCTGGGCCTCGATCGTCTCGCTGCCTTACGCGATCCTGGCCGGCTGCGTTCCGGCCGAGAAAATGGGCATCTACATGGGGGTGTTCAACATCTTCATCGTCGTGCCGCAGCTGCTGGCGGCTACGGTGCTCGGGTTCCTCGTCACCAACCTGTTTGGCGGCGAGCCGATCTACGCGTTTGCGATTGCGGCGGTGAGCTTCGTGCTGGCAGCGGTCGCGACGCTGTTCGTCACGGATGGCGAGAGCAGGGACGCTGCGGCTTTGCAGGCGGGTCAGGCGTGATGCGGCTGGCGATCGTTCTGCTGGGATGCGTGGTGGCGGCAAGCCCCGCGCTGGCCGAGCCGGACTATGCCCCGCGCGATGTCGTCGAGGTCACCAATGCGGACTGGACGCGCGATGCGGTGCTGTACCAGCTCAACACCCGCCAGTTCACCTCCGAAGGCACCTTCAAGGCGGCGCAAGCGCAGCTCCCGCGCCTCGCTGCGATGGGCGTCGACATCATCTGGCTGATGCCGATCCACCCCATCGGCGAGGCGAACCGCAAGGGCTCGCTCGGCAGCCCCTACGCGGCGCGCGACTACCGCGCGGTTAATCCCGAGCTCGGCACCGAGGCGGAGTTTCGCGCCTTTGTGGATGAGGCGCACCGGCTGGGGCTGAAGGTGATCCTCGACTGGGTCGCCAACCATTCGGCCTATGACAATCCGCTGACCCAGACCCATCCCGAATGGTACACCCGCACCCCCGAAGGCGCCCTGATGTCGCCTGCGGGGACCGACTGGTCGGACGTTGCGGACTTCGACTACAGCCAGCCCGGTTTGCGCAAATACATGACCGAGAGCCTCGTCTACTGGGTGCGCGATTTCGGCGTCGACGGCTACCGCGCCGACGTTGCCGGATACGTCCCGACCGACTTCTGGGAGACCGCCCGTGCCGAGCTTGGCAAGGTGAAGCCCGTCTTCATGCTGGCCGAATGGGAGCAACGCGATCTCCACGCACGCGCCTTCGATGCCACCTACGGCTGGGGCTGGAAGGAAGCGATGCAGCGCCTCGCCCGCGACGGCAGCGGGGCAGGGGCGATGCGCGGCTACTACGCCGGGCAGTCCGAGACATGGCCCCACGCCGCGATGCGGATGGTCTATACCGAGAACCACGACCAGAATTCGTGGGACGGGGTCGCGGCGGAAATCTACGGCCCGGCCTACGAGGCGGCCATCGCGCTGTCCTTCACCGGCCCGGGACTGCCGCTGATCTACAACGGGCAGGAGGCAGGCAACGACCGGATGCTCAAGTTCTTCGAGCGCGACCCGATTGTCTGGCGTGAAGGCAAGCACGCCGCGCTGATTGCCAAGCTGATCGCGCTCAAGACCGAGATGTCGGCCCTCCACAACGGCCGCTTCGGCGCGCCGCTGGTCGAGGTGCCGACCAATGCCACCGCAGATGTTTTCGCCTTCACACGCGGAGCTGCGGGTGAGCGGGTGTTTGCCGTGTTCAACCTCAGCCCCCGCGCGCATCAGGTGACCTTCGACAAGGCCCGCCACCACGGCAGCTACACCGACGCGCTCAGCGGTGCGCCCATGAACTTCGCAGGGAGCGAGACGCTCGACCTCCCTGCATGGGGCTACCGGATTTTCAAAGAGACCAGATGACGCGGCTCGCTCTGGGCCGCAGGAGATTGACGATGACGAAGCACTGGAAATCGCTGATCACGATGGCCGCGATCGCGTGGGCCGCCTCTCCCGCCCATGCCGAGAGCCTCACGCTCGCCTCGCCTGACGGGAAGATCACCGTCACCGTCAAGGATGATGGGGGGCAGGCGACCTACGCCGTCGACTACAACGGCAAGCAGGTCATCGCGCCCTCCAAGATGGGCCTCCTGTTCGCCGAGCACCACGGCTTCGAGCGCGGCCTCGTCATCGCCGGATCGACCACTGCGAGCAGCGACACCACCTGGGAACAGCCGTGGGGCGAGCGCCGGCTGGTGCGCGATCAGCACAACGAACTCGCCGTCACCTTCCGCGCCTCTGAAGGCCCCGACCGGGCCATGATCGTCCGCTTCCGCGCCTTCGATACCGGCATCGGCTTCCGCTACGAACTCGCTCAGCAAGCCGCGCTCGAAGGCGACATCGCCATCGTCGAGGAGCTCACCCAGTTCGGCGTCGGCGACAAAACCACCACCTGGTACACCCCCGCCGACGGCTTCAACCGCAACGAATACATCTACCGCAAGGAGCCAGCAGGCGAGGTCGAGACCGCGCACACGCCCGCCACTTTCAAGAACCCCGACGGCATCTACATGGCGATCCACGAGGCCGCGCTGGTCGATTACTCCGCGATGTCGCTGCTCGCGCTGCGCCCCGGCAATTTCGAGGCGCGCCTGCGCAACTGGTCGGGTGGGCCCAAGGTCAAGACCAAAGCGCCGTTCAAGTCGCCGTGGCGCACCATTCAGGTCGCGCCCGATGCGGCGGGCCTGATCAATTCGGACATCATCCTGAACCTGAACGAGCCCAACGCGCTGGGCGATGTCTCCTACGCCAAGCCCGGCAAATATGTCGGCATCTGGTGGGCGATGCACATCAACGACCGCACCTGGGCAAGCGACAAGTACCACGGCGCCACCACCGCCGAGACAAAGCGCTATATCGACTTTGCCGCCAAGCACGGTTTTTCGGGCGTGCTGGTCGAAGGCTGGAACAAGGGCTGGGACGGCGACTGGTTCAACAATGGCGACCTGTTCAGCTTCACCGAGGCCTATCCCGATTACGACATCGTGGGCCTAGGCAAATATGCGGCGTCCAAGGGCGTCAGCCTGATCGGCCACCACGAAACCTCCGCCAACCTCACCAACTACGAAAACCAGCTCGAAGCGGGCCTCGACCTGATGAAGGCCGTCGGCGCGCGGTACGTGAAGACCGGCTATGTCTCGGACGCGGGCGACGCGGTGTGGACGGACGCAAAGGGCATCCGCCACTACGAATACTACGACAGCCAGCGGATGATCGAGCACCACCTGAAGGTGATCAAGGCGGCCGCCGCGAGGCAGATCGCGATGGACACGCATGAACCGGTCAAGGACACCGGCCTGCGCCGCACCTACCCCAACTGGATGAGCCGCGAAGGCGCGCGGGGCATGGAGTTCAACGCCTGGGGCTCGCCGCCCAACCCGCCCAGCCACGAAGCGATGATCGCCTTCACCGCGCTGCTGGCGGGGCCGTTCGACTACACGCCGGGCATCTTCGACCTGCGCCCCAACGAGCGCGCGCCGGTGCGCGCCGATATGCAACGCGGCGACCCCAAGAACCGCCCGCAGACGACACTGGCGAAGCAGCTCGCGACCTATGTGACGATCTACTCGCCGCTGCAGATGGCCGCCGATCTGCCCGAGAATTACGAGAAGCGGATGGACGCCTTCCAGTTCATCAAGGACGTCGAGGCGGACTGGGAACAGTCGGTCGCGCTGGCGGGCGAGGTCGGCGAATATGTCGCCTTTGCGCGGCAGGGGCGCAAGTCGAAGGAGTGGTTCCTTGGCGCGGTCACCGATGCGGAACCGCGCGACCTGACACTGCCGCTGACCTTCCTCGAGCCGGGCAAGAAGTACCGCGCGCAAATCTACCGCGACGGGCCGCACGCGCATTGGGATTACAACCCCTATGACATCGTGATCGAGGAAAAGGTGGTGACCGGGGGCGATACCTTCGCCGTGCACTTGGCGGCATCTGGCGGGGTGGCGGTACGGTTTATTCCGGTGAAGTGATCTTCCCGTCCTGGAGAGGGGCACTACCGCAGGTGGCGAGGGCGCGCGGCGCCCCCTAAGCTGCCATGTCTCCTGATCGTTGGGGGTTCTTAGTTGGTGATTGTAGGTACCGAGGCCATGTGCGAGGGCCGTGATTGGCAAGGGCTAGGTCCCGGTGCGCGTCTGGAGCATGTAATGTCATTGGCACGAACCTCGAATTTGGTAATCCCGCTCAGCGGGTGCGCTACATTGTCGGCCTTTTGACCCAATGAGCGCCGCCGATACCGCGCAGAACCCCGCCGACCCGTCGTCGGGTGTCGAGCAGTTGCTTGGCACGCCCGACCTCGCAACTGCGATGGAAAGCGACCGCTTCAAGCAATTCCTCGACCATATCCCGATCGCGATTGCAGTGGCCGAACTGACGCCCGACGAACTCATCGTCTACGCCAATATCGAATTCGAACGGCTGACGGGGCGCTGCGCCGTCGATGTCTCCGGCAAGGACTGGAGCATATTCCCGGCGGGCACCGTTGCCATGAACGGTGGCCTGCGATTGAGCGACGTGATCACCTCTGGCGATGATTATATCGGCACGTTCACTATCGCGCGGGATGATGCGCCCGTGGTGGTGGATGCGTGGTCGAATGTGATTCAGGACGAAGGCGGCGAGCCGGTGTTCCGCCTGCTGGCGCTGGCTGAACTGGCACCGCGCAGCGACGCCGACCAGACCGATCTGCAGGCGGTCATTCAAGATAAGGATACGCTGCTGCGCGAATTGCAGCACCGGGTGACCAACAACCTGCAAATGATCACCGCCTTGATCCGGCTGGAATCCCGCAGCATCCCCGATGGCGCGGCGACCGAGCGGTTCGATCGGCTTGCCGGGCGGATCGAGTCGCTGAGCCTGCTCTATCGTTCGCTGTCCGAAACGGCGGATCGGTCAACGATCGACCTCGGCATCTATCTCAGCGAAATCGCATCGGCGGTGATGCGCGCGCACGCTGTCGAAGGCATTCATCTCGACTTGCAGGTCGACACCTGGCCGGTGTCGGTCAACGTCGCAATGCCAGCCGGTCTTGTCGTGAACGAGCTTTTGACCAACGCCCTCAAATACGCCTTCGAGGGCCGTGAGGGCGGGACCATCTCGATGCACAGCTTGGTCGAGGATGGCGGCTGCCGCGTCGTCATTGCTGACGATGGTGTGGGGCTTGCGGCCGATGCCCAATGGCCCAAGCCGGGTAAGCTGAGCGCGATGATCGTGCAGTCGCTGCGTCAGAACGCCAAGGCGAGCCTCGAGGTCAAGTCCGCGCCGGGAGAGGGGATGCGCGTCACGATCTTCTTCACGCGCGCCGAAGCCGACACATAGCCGCCATTCAGATAGCCACCCGCTTGCAGCCATTCGCGGCCTCGCGGCGCGGTGCTTGAAGCTGGCGGGGGTACGCGGCGGGGAGCGCCCATGCTTCCGTTTCTCGTCATCCCAGCTTCCGCTCGGGTGACGCATGAGGCAGCACTCCGCCTCGCCCCAAAACGGAAAGAGGGCGGACGCCTCCCCCAAGGCGTCCGCCCTCGCGCGCTCCCGTCCAAGGGAGAACCGGGGAACCGGTGATGTGCGGGTGTCGTCCCGGGGGCGGCGGTTTTCAGGTGGCCTTCAGACCCCCTCCAGCGCGGTTTAGACCCCCTCTAGACCCCTTTTAGACCCCTGTCAGACGCGTTTAGACCCCCGTTAGCGAGGGTCCAAAACGATGTTTCACGTGGAACAATGGCTCAGGCGGCCTGTTCCATTCGGGCCAGTTCGCAATGCGACCAGATTTCGGACAGGGCCTTGATCAGCCGGTCGATGTCGCCATCGGAATGCACCGGCGACGGCGTAACGCGCAGCCGCTCGGTCCCGACAGGCACGGTCGGGTAGTTGATCGGCTGCACATAGATGCCGTGGTTGTCCATCAGCCAGTCGCTGATCATCTTGCACTTCTTGGCATCGCCAACCATCACCGGGATGATGTGGCTCGGGTTGTCGAGGTGCGGGATGCCCATGATGTCGAGCGCCCGGCGGACCTGCGCGACGCGCTTTTGCTGAAGCTCGCGCTCCTCGCTCGACGTCTTGAGATGGCGGATGCTGGCCGCCGCGCCGGCCGCGATGGCGGGGGGAAGGGCGGTCGAGAAGATGAAGCCACTCGCAAAAGAACGAACGAAATCAACGAGATTGGCTGATGCGGCGATATAGCCGCCCATTACGCCGAAGGCCTTGCCGAGCGTGCCTTCGATCACGGTGATCCGGTCCATCAGACCTTCGCGTTCGGCAATCCCGCCGCCGCGCGGGCCGTAGAGGCCGACCGCGTGGACCTCGTCGATATAGCTCATCGCGCCGTGCTTTTCGCAGACATCAAGGATTTCCTTGATGGGGGCGATGTCGCCATCCATCGAATAGACGCTCTCGAAAGCGACCAGCTTCGGCACATCGGGGCCGTACATCGACAGCATCTGGTCGAGGTGCTCGACGTCATTGTGGCGCCAGATCTTGTAAGGCGCGCGGCTGTAGCGGATGCCCTCGATCATCGAGGCATGGTTGAGCGCATCGGAAAACACCACGCAGCCCGGGATCTTGCCCGCCAGCGTGCCAAGGCCCGCCCAGTTCGAGACATAGCCCGAGGTGAAAAGCAGCGCGCTTTCCTTGTTGTGGAGATCGGCCAATTCGGCTTCGAGTTCAACGTGGTAGTGGTTGGTGCCCGAGATGTTGCGCGTGCCGCCCGCGCCCGCGCCGCACTCGTCGAGGCACTCGTGCATCGCGTCGAGCACCGCCGGGTGCTGGCCCATGCCGAGGTAATCGTTCGAGCACCACACCGTGACGGCCTGCGTTTCGTTCTCGACGAAGCGGGTGGCGTGCGGGAAGCGCCCGCGGTGGCGCTTGATGTCGGTGAACACCCGGTAGCGTCCATCGGCGCGCACCGTGTCGAGTTCGCCGGCGAAAAAGGCTTCGAAGTCCATCGGGGTTCCCTTGTTTTCCGTGGTCATGCGTTTGTGTTCCCTTGTGACCCTGCACGGGTGGGAATGGCCCAGCCCCACAGCATCCCGTCGCGAAACGGGAGGGCGAGAAAGAGGTGTTCGAGAATGCCGAGGAGGCTCAGCGTGGTGAGCAGGCTTGCGCCGACCATCGCGGCGCTGCCTGCGGGGGCAGCGAGGGCGAGTGAGGCCAACCAGGCGGTGCTCCCGGCGAGGGCCACGATCGAGACCAGCAGCAGCACCGTCATCCGATTGGGGCCGAAATAGCTCTTGAGATAAGCGAGGTGCTCGGGGAGCATCTCCGAAGTCGAATTGGGCACGCCGATGAAGAGGTTGATCTTCGAGATCAGCCGCATCGCGAACATCAGCACGAAAACCATTGCGCCGATCTGGTTGGGCGCGTTCCACGACAGCGAGATCAGCAACAGCGCGGTGAGCGCCAGCGCGACCTCGTGATGCATCACCGTGGCAGCCGCCTGGCGGAAGCGGGCGATGCCGGTGAGCGAGGGATCGGCGAGACCCCGGCGCGGCCCTGCCGAAGCGCCGGTGAGGAAGCTCAGTTCATGCCAGCCCCACACCATCAGCGCGCCGATAAAGCCGACATAGACTGCCCACACTTCGGCCGACAGCGAGGCGACGAGGATCACCACCAGCCCGGCGATACCGGCAATGCTGCCGATCATCATGCTGGTCGAGAACGTCGCGCGCTCGCGGTTATCGGCCCAGGCAATCAGCCCGGTCGCGACAAACCAGATTGCCACCGTCACGATGAACGGCAAGATATGGCCGCTCCAGCTTACCACGCGGGCTGCAGTCTGATCGAGCGGGGGAGCGGGTTGGCCTTGGGCTTCTGGACATACATCCGCGCAAAGGCGAGGCCCGCGCCGGCCATGCCCGAGACGCGCTGCACCATGCCGCCGATGCCGCCCTGTTCCTTGCCCGCCTCGATCCGCGCAGCGGCAAGCCGCAACTTTTCCATCTGGCGGCGGAAGCCCGGTGCATCGATGTCTAGCTCGACCGGGAAGACCTGCCGGGCGATCTGGTTGGTAATCTCGAAGACCTTGTAATCGTACTCGGTCGGATCGACGCCGAGCGCGGCGTGGAACAAGGGACGGTTGTGGTCGCGCACATACATCGTCGCGTAGACCGACAGCAGGAAGAAGCGCACCCAAAGCTTGTTCGCGCCTTCGAGCAGCTTGGGATCGGCGCGCAGCAGCATGGCGAAGGCCTCGCCGTGGCGGAACTCGTCGTTGCACCACTCCTCGAACCAGTCGAAGATCGGGTGGAACTTGTATTGCGGGTTCTGCGAGAGATGCCGGAAGATCGTGATGTAGCGGGCATAACCGATCTTCTCCGACAGATAGACCGCGTAGAAGATGAACTTGGGCTTGAAATACGTGTATTTTTTGGTCTTCGTCAGATAGCCAAGGTCAACGCCGATGCCGGCATCCTTGAGGCTTTCGTTGATGAAGCCGGCATGGCGGCTCTCGTCCCGCGCGAGCAGCCGGAAGAGCTGCTTGACGTCGGGGTTCTTGGTGCGGCGGGCGATCTCGGCATAGAGCACGCAGCCCGAAAATTCCGAAGTCATCGAGCTGACGAGGAAGTCGGTGAACTCCTTCCGAAGCGCCGGCTCCAGACCCTCGATCACGCCCTTGAATTTGTCGCTGTTCTTGAAGTGGAGCTTGTTGGGATCACCCACCATGTCAGCGATCAGCACGTCCCATTCGCGCCGTACGAGGCTGACATCGATCGCGTCGAGCGCGTCGTAGTCGGTGGTGTAGAAGCGCGGGGTCAGCATCGTGTCCTGCGTTGCGATCGCCATCGCCTCTTCGCTGGTCATCGGCTTGTAGGCGTTCATTTGATCCTCCCGGCGTTGAAGCTGACTTCATAGAGTTCGGCGAGATCGAAATAGGCGGCGAACCGTGTGACTGCGCGGGCCAGCGGGCTGGCGCGGGTCACAGTCGCGCGGCGTTGGTAGACCTCGCGGGTGCCGAACGGGATCTGGATCGGCGCGCCGTGCACCCGGACCTTGTCACCCGGCTGGATTTCGACTTCGTCGGCGAGCTCGACATGGGCGTGGAAGTGCTCCGGGCTCTGTTCGACTGTGATCGTGCAGGGCGTGTCGAAGGATTCGCTGGCAAAGAAGGACAAAGGCATCAGCGCGTTCCCGCCTTGCTGGGCAGCATATTGGCATAGACCGCGCGATTGTCGGGTCCGAAGGAGCTCACCTCCACGGTGCGCCCGGTGACCGGATCGGCGAGGGTGAGGTTGTCGTTTTCCCAGCGGGTGAGGGTGAAGGGCACTTCTGGACCTTCATTACGGATGCGGCGCTGGTGGACAAGGTTGCGGACGGTGGCGCGGATGAACCCGCCTTCGCCTTGGCCGAAGCGGCTGAGCACTTCGCCAGAGGCTCCGTCCTCGACCCGAACTGTGCCGTCGGGCTCGTCGAAGAAACGCAGAGTGCGCACTTCGGCCGCCGTGATTCCGGCCGCAGCGCGCGCCTCGGCAGGCACCGATTGGCGCGCGAAGATGCCGAGTTGTACCGATGCCGTCAGCGCCAGCGAGATCGCTACGATGCCGCCCATCAGGATGAGAGGCACCTTCTGGACGGTGACTTCGTCCTTTTCGAATTCCCGGACAATCATGCGGGTGCTCCCTCAAGACCCTGTTCGCGGTGCAGGACCGGAACGAGACGACCGGAAACGGCCGCGGGCTGTGTGATCGTCTGGCCGCTGGTCGGAGCGGCTCCCTTGATCTGGCTCAAATGGCGATCAATTTCACCGAACCGCGCGCGGGTCTCGGCAATCATCTCCGCGACGTGGCCTGCATCGGGCACAGAGCGCAGCATCGGTTGCGGCATGGCGTAGTGCCAAGGGCGGACATGCGGCCACAGCAGCAGGTTGCCCAGAAGTCGTTCGCCAGAGAGTTCGAAGGCGATGTCGCCGTGATCCTTGCCGCGCATCCTCAGGTGAGCACCGGTGACCTGCTTCAAGGGGATGTTGATCCGTGTCTCGATCGCCGTGCCGATCCGCATGATCATCCGCGTGTCGGTGAGAATGTAGAGCGTGCTGCGCGCGGTCGCCCACGCGAGCAGATAGAGCAACGCGATCAGCACCGTGCCGAGAGCCGCCGCGATCAGAGCTGCATCGTTCTTTCCCAATGCAAGCGCCACGACAGTGAGGCCGGCCATGTACAGTCCGAGCGTGCGGGTGTGGAAGGCGGTTCGGGCGAGGACAGCCACCTGCGGGCGGCCCTTCCACAGCACGGTCTCATCCGGCTGCGGTGTGCCCATCCGGTCGCCGAAGGCCTTGGGGCCGTCGTTCTCGAGCGCGGCGTGATCGTGTCCGGCGGCGAGCGGCATTGCTGCCGCTGCCTCCGGACCCGAGGCCGTCATGGTGTCGTTCAGATCCATGCTTCCGACCTTTCAGGCGTTGCATACATGTAGCCGCCGCCGAAGTAGGCTTGGATGCGGTCTTCCTCGTAACGGGTGATAATCCCCGGCGCTTCGATCGCGGGCACGCTGTCGAACTGTGCGGCGGTGATCGCGTCGATCTCGACATACTTGGGCTTTTCGCCGGTGATCGGCAGCAGCGCATCGATCAGGCCGTTGCCGTGAACCACCGCGACCATCATCGGTGCGAGCACCTTCTTGCCGCTGGTGGTCTCGATTTCGAGATAGCGGATGAGGTGTTCGGCCTGGTCGACCCAGATGTCGCTGACCTTGCCCACGGTCACGCCATCTGCGGCGACCACGTCCCAGCCGATCAGCTGGGGATCATTGGGGGTGACGATCAGCTCGTGGCTCTGCGCGATCGGAACGATGCGCGGGCGGCCGTCGAAGGTGAGATCGGGATACTTGGAGCGGTTTGCCCAGGCAGCCGGCCCCATGCCGTCGATCATCGGATTGCCAGTTGGCACCAAAGGCGCACCGGCGGAGCGGAAGGCGGCAACCCCTGGCACGTTGACGTCGTCGCGGGCAACGTCCTCGGGGACATAGGTACCGCGGCCGTGGGGCAGCGGGAAGACCTTCTTGCCCGCATCGAACAGGCTGCCGGGGTGGATTTTGCCAGTGTCCTCGTCCTCAAGCGGGTAACCCTCGCGCCGACTTTCGCGGTTGAGGTAGAACACCAGGGCAACGAAGAAGCCCAGGAACAGCAGAAAGGCTAGCTCGGCAACATCGAATGTGCCGACGATATAGGCAGCGTTCATTTCACATTCCTCTCGAGAAACAGGACCGGCAGAGGCTCAGCCGGGCGAAGGACGGGTTGTGCGGGTAAGGTAATCATGTCGGAAACTCCATCAGGCCGAAGGGCTGGCCGAGCGGGTCTTCGGTATCGGGATGGCGTCGCCGGTACGAAACCAGCGGGCCGATCGCGACGAGGCCCGCAAGCAGCAGGGCAATCTCGAGAATGTACACCGAGCCGTAGCCGGTGGCGCGCATCGCCATCGTGGCGTTGCCGGGCGCGCCGCTGTGCACGACAGCTGCAATGCCGTCGCGCAGCAGGCCGCCGACCGCGATGCCGAGGCCTGCGCAGCTCGCCTGCACGGCGCCCCATGCGCCCAGTGCCAGTCCGGCGCTCTCGCCTTTGGCGAGGCCCATCGCTTCCATCAGCGTTCCGACCGAGAACAGGCCGAGGCCAAGCCCGATCGCAAGGGCGCCGGCGTAGAGCATCAGCGGCGCTCCGAAGGGGCCTGCGAAGAGCACGAGCAGGAAAGCATTGATGCCGATTACCAGACCCGCGCCGGCAAGACGCAGCGGGTCCCAGCCGCGCGCTAGCGCCCGGCCCGAAACCATGAAGCCGCACAGCGATCCGAGCGCCCAGGCACCGGTCAAGCCGGTGGTCGCCCCGACGGAAAGTCCGAGGATTTCCCCGCCATAGGGCTCGAGCAGCGCGTCCTGCATCGCAAAACCCGCGGCGCCGATCCCGATGGCGGTCAGCAGGCGGGCATTGCGGCCATCCCTTACGAACGTCTGCCACAACTGCGAGAAGGTCGGCGCGTCGGGCTCCTGCGCCTTGGTCGCGGCCGGATTGCGCACTTCCTGCTTCCACAGGGCGGTGACGTTGAGGATGATCGTCAACAGCGCGCAGCCCTGCACGACCTGCACCAGTTTGGTCGCGGAATAGTCGGCCAGCACTCCGCCGATCACGAAGGCGGCAAACATCATCCCGACCAGCAACATGACGTAGAGCAGCGCGACCGCGCGGGGGCGCTTGTCGGCAGGTGCGAGATCGGTCGCTAGCGCGAGGCCCGCGGTCTGGGTCACGTGGAAGCCGGTGCCGGTCAGCAGGAAGGCGACGGTCGCGGCGACCAGCCCGATTTCGAAGCGTTCCGGGATCGCCAGCAGCAGCAGCGCGAACGGCATGATTGCGAGGCCACCGAACTGCATCAGCGTGCCGAACCAGATATAGGGAACGCGCTTCCAGCCAAGCACTGAGCGGTGCGTGTCGGACTTATGCCCGATCAGCGCGCGGAACGGTGCGACAAGCAGCGGCACGGCGATCAATAGCGCGACCAGCCACGTCGGCGTGCCGAGCTCGACCACCATAACGCGGTTGAGCGTGCCGTTCAAAAGCACCATCGCCATGCCCACGCTCACCTGGAACAGCGACAGGCGCAGCAGGCGCGGCAAGGGCAGATCGTCGCTCGCCGCATCCGCAAACGGGAGCATCTGGAAAACCAGCGCGGTCCAGTGCTGCTTGGGAGGGCGAGCGGGGCGGGTCATCCGTGGCGAACTAACTCGAGAGCCTGCGATTTGTAGAAGCCGCTCGAAATGCGCTGCGTGCGGCCGATGCTCCACCCAGCTAGGCGCGACAGGCGCTCATGAAGGTCATCTTCCGCCACCGGCACGATGGCGGGCGAACGGTCGCTTTTGGGGAAGTATTTCCCAACCTCCTGCATCGCGGTCAGCATGCGGGTGCGCGGGATATAGGTGAACAGGATGCTGCCAGTGGTGCGCTGCGCCAGTTGGCCAAGGGCATCGACCAGATCTTCGGGCTGATAATGGATCAGCGAGTCCATCGCCACTACGTGGGCAAATGTGCCGAGCGAAGGATCAAGCATGTCGCCGCTGCGCCAATGGATGCGTCCGTGGCCAATGAACGACGGCGTGCGATCGCGCGCGACTTCGACCAGCCCTGCGGCGACATCGATCCCGGTGACTTCTGCGCCCCGGCACGCTGCCGCGACGGCCAAAGCTCCGGTGCCGCAACCTGCATCAAGCAAAGTCGTGCGGCGTAGATCGGCCGGCAACCAGCTGAGCAAAGTGGCGCGCATCGCATCGCGCCCGGCGCGAACCGTCGCGCGGATACCGCTGACTTTGGCATCTGAGGTCAGATCGATCCACGCTTGGCGCGCAGTGCTGTCGAAATATGTCGCCAGTGCCTCGCGGCGGTGATCATATTCGGAAGGGTTGCGGGTCGCCATCATTCAAACCCCAAGAAGTCAAAGATGTCGCGATCCTTCATCGGCTGCGCGAGGCTGGGATCGACGCCCGCCCACAGCATTGCTGCCAGTCGCAGATATTCGTCCTGCGCCGCGATCACTTCGGGATCGTCGCCCATTTCGAACAAGGTGCACTTCTTGAGGCGCGAACGGCGGATCGCATCGACATCGCGGAAGTGCGCGAGGCGGGGCATCCCGACCTTCTCGCAGAACCGGTCGATCTCGTCGGTGTCCTTACTGCGGTTCGCGACCACGCCGGCGAGGCGCACGTCGTAGTTCTTCGATTTCGCCGCAATCGCCGCGACGATCCGGTTCATCGCAAAGATCGAGTCGAAGTCGTTGGCTGCGACCACGATCGCGCGCTCGGCATGCTGGAGCGGGGCAGCAAAACCGCCGCACACCACGTCGCCCAGAACGTCGAAGATCACGACGTCGGTTTCCTCGAGCAGGTGGTGCTGCTTCAGCAGCTTAACCGTCTGGCCAACGACATAGCCGCCGCAGCCGGTGCCGGCCGGCGGTCCGCCTGCCTCGACACACATCACGCCGTTATAGCCTTCGAACATGTAGTCTTCAGGCCGCAGCTCTTCGGCGTGAAACTCGACCGTCTCGAGCACATCGATTACGGTGGGCATCAGCTTTTTGGTCAGCGTGAAGGTGCTGTCATGCTTGGGATCACAGCCGATCTGAAGCACCCGGTGGCCAAGCTTCGAGAAGGCCGCCGACAGGTTCGATGAAGTTGTCGATTTGCCGATCCCGCCCTTGCCGTAAACGGCGAAGACTTTGGCGCCCTTGATCTTGTCCTCGGGGTCCAACTGGACCTGAACCGAGCCATCGCCATCGGGCGGGCTAAAAGCGGATGAGGAACTGTGCAGGTTCATGATGATCTATCCCTTGATCTTATTCTGCCGGGAACACGCCTTCGAGGCGGTCCTCCAGCTCGTCATTGGCTTCGCGCAAGGCGGCGAGCGTCGCTTCGTCCGGCGCCCACAGATTGCGGTCACAGGCTTCAAGTAGGCGATTTGCGACCCGCGCTGAGCTCTTCGGGTTGAGCTCGGACAGCCGGCGCCGCATGTCCGGGTCGAGCACAAAGGTCTCGGAAATCTTCTGGTACACCCATGGCGCAACCTGCCCAGTGGTGGCCGACCAGCCAAGCGTACTGGTGACATGGCCCTCGATCTGGCGGACGCCCTCGTAGCCGTGCTCCAGCAGGCCTTCGAACCACTTGGGGTTCAAGGTGCGGGTGCGGGCCTCGAGGTCGATCTGTTCGCCCAGCGTGCGCACTTTGGTGCTCCCGCGGGTCGCATCGAGGATGTAGACTGGGGTATCGACGCCCTTGGCGCGGCTGACCGAGCGGGACACGCCGCCAAGCCCGTCGACATACTGGTCAACATCATTGATGCCGAGTTCGACGCTTTCGAGGTTCTGATAGGTGAAATCGACAGTGCTCAGCGCGCTCTGCAACAGTTCGCGTTGTTGGACCGGCTTGCCCGAGACACCGTAGGCAAAGCCCTTGTTGACCTCGAAGGCATTGGCGAGTTCGTCCGGATCAGCCCAGGTACCGCCGTCAATCATCTGATTGACGTTGGCGCCGTAAGCACCTTCGGCG
This sequence comes from uncultured Alphaproteobacteria bacterium, assembly GCA_963765775.1. GTDB lineage: Bacteria > Pseudomonadota > Alphaproteobacteria > Sphingomonadales > Sphingomonadaceae > Erythrobacter. The sequence continues at coordinate 126,243 of CAVXXQ010000001.1, read as the reverse complement.
TTGGAGAACACCCGCAGCGCCGCAGTTTCCAGGTCGCAGCTGTGCTTTTCCATCTGCGTTAGCGTGTGCTTGCGGATGAAGTTCGCCTCGATCGTCTCGTCCGCCCGGCTGGCAATCAGCGCCGCTTCGGCGAGCATCCGGGTTTGCATCGGCAGCAGGTCGCGGAAGATGCCAGAAAGCGTCATCACCACATCGATCCGCGGACGGCCTAGCTCGGTGAGCGGGATCAGTTCGGCCCCTGCAAGGCGGCCATAAGAGTTGCGACGGGGGCGTGCACCCATCAGCGTCATCGCCTGCGCGATCTGGACGCCTTCGGACTTCATGTTGTCGGTGCCCCACAGCACCATCGCGATGCTTTCCGGGAAGGGCTCACCGCCGTTGACGTGGCGCGCGATCAGCGCCTCGGCCTGCTCGCTGCCCAACCGGCAGGCATAGGCAGACGGCATCAGGAACGGATCGAACCCGTGAATATTACGGCCCGTGGGCAGCACATCGGTGTTGACCACCACATCGCCGCCTGGGGCAGGCTGGACATAGCCGCCATCCAACGCGTGGATCAGTGACCACATTTCGTCGGATGAATTGAGCTTTGCGCCCAGCATTGCGCGGTCGCCCGGGGTTTCACCAGTGGACGCAGCTTCCATCATCGCGTCGAGCATGTCTTCGCGCTCGGTCCCTTGCGGGTTGCGGCCGAGGACGTGCAAGCCGTGCGGGATCAGCGCCTCTTCCATCTCGTACAGACGCGCGGGAAGTTCGCCGATGTCGGTGTAAGTGATGTCGAGCGCATCGCACTGGTCAGCGATCAGGCTGGCCAGATCGGCGCGTTCGGCCGCGTGGTCGGCATCGTCGATCGTGGTCCGCCAGCGATCGACGCTCGCCTTCAATTCCACCAGACCCTTGTAGAGCCCGGCCTGCGCCAGCGGCGGGGTGAGATAGCTCACCAGCGTCGCGCCCGAGCGGCGCTTGGCCAGCATCCCTTCGGACGGGTTATTGGCGGCGTAGAGATAGAAGTTCGGCGCATCGCCGATCAGCCGATCCGGCCAGCACTTGCCTGACATCCCGGCCTGCTTGCCCGGCATGAATTCCAACGCGCCGTGGGTGCCAAAGTGCAGGATCGCATGGGCGCCAAAATCTTCGCGGATCCAGCGGTAGAACGCGCTGAAGGCGTGGGTTGGCGAAAAGGTGCCTTCGAACAGCAACCGCATCGGATCGCCTTCATAACCGAAGGTGGGCTGCACGCCGACAAAGACATTGCCGAATTCCACGCCCTGGATGAGGATATGCCCGCCATCGGAAAGCTGCTTGCCTGGGGCCGGGCCCCATGCGGCTTCGATCTCGGCGAGGTGCTTTTCGCGCCGCACGTGATCGTCTGCTGGAATGCGGTGTGCGATATTGGCGTCGGTGCCGTACCGTTCGGAATTGCCCTTGAGCAGCGCGTCGCGCATCGCATCGACGCTTTCGGGCAGGTCGACCTGGTAGCCCTCGGCCTTCAGGCGCTGAAGCGTGGCAAAGAGCGATTCGTGCACGGCCATGAAGGCGGCAGTGCCAGTGGCCCCGGCGTTGGGCGGGAAGTTGAACACCACGATCGCGAGCTTGCGCGAAGCGCGCTCGCTCTTGCGCAGTTGGATCAGCTTGACGGTGCGGGCAGCCAACGCTTCGGCGCGTTCGGGGCAGCCTACCATCGGCTTGGCCTTATGCGATGTCGGCCACGCGCAGCGGTATTCGCAGCCCGAGCAGTTCGGGCCGGTATTTCCCGCACGCCCGCCAAACACGCTCGGTACGGTCGAACCGTCGAGTTCCGGCATCGCGACCATCAGCGTCGATTCAAGCGGCAACAGGCCCTGCGCGCGGTTCGCCCATTCCTCGATCGTCTGGAACTCGATCGCGTGGGCGGCAACATAAGGCAGATCAAGCTTGCCCAGCACTTCGCGCGCTGCTGCTGCATCGCTGTAAGCCGGGCCGCCAACCAGCGAGAAGCCGGTGAGGTTGACCACCGCATCCACCGTCGGCTCACCATCGGGGCCTACAAAGAACTGCTCGATCGCAGGGCGCGCATCAAGCCCGCTCGCAAACACCGGTATTACCTTCAATCCCGCGGCCTCGAAGGCGGCAATCGCACCATCATAATGCGCGCAGTCGCGGCCCAGGAGGTACGAGCGCAGCAGGATCAGTCCAACCGTGCCATGCTTGCCTTCTTCGCGCGGCAGCAGGCGCAGGCTTTCGGAAATGCGTTGCTGGGTGCGCGGGTGATAGACACCGACTTCGGGATATTCGAGCGGTGCGTCAGCCTTGGTGATGCCGCGGCGATACATTCGCTCGCCCGCAGCATAACGGTCAATCAGCGCGCGAACCATCGCAACGACGTTCTCGTCCGAACCTGCCAGCCAGTATTGCAGAGTAAGGAAATAGGCGCGCACATCCTGCGCGGTGCCGGGAATGAACTTCAAAAGCTTGGGCAGGCGGCGCAGCATCTTCATCTGACCCGCGCCGGAATTGCTGCCGGGCTTCCCTGCTCCGCGCAGCTTCTTCAGCATCGCGAGGGGACCCTTGGCAGGGACATCCATGCGGTAGGCGCCCATCTTGGTCAGCTTGACCACTTCGCCCGCTGACATCAGGCACACCATCGCATCGCAGGCTTCGCGCCGGGCTTCGAGCGCGGGCAATACCATCTGGATTTGTTCGTCAAGGAACAACATCGTCGCGATCACGATGTCAGCTTCGGCGATGGCGGAATTCAGCTTTTCGAGCTCGCCTGCATCGCTGCCCCATTCCGATGAAGCATAAAGGCTGAGATCAATGCCTTCGGCTGCGAGCGCGGGTTCAGCGCGGTCGACTGCGCCCTTAAGGTGATTGTCGAGCGTTACGATAACGACCCGGACGGGTGCGCGCGGGTCGACTGAAGCTATCGAGGCGACGTTACCGTGCATAGTGAGCCTTCGCGTCGTAGAGGGTTTCCAGACTGATCTGCGCAAGCCCCTCGGCGGTCGCATAGGCTTCGGTGTTGCGGCGCGCTTTGCCGCGGACGAAGAATGGGATTTTCTTGAGCTCGCGCTCGGCTTCGTCGGTCCAGAGCGTCGGCGCCATTTCGGCAGTGCTCTCTGGGGCTTCGGCCATCGGTGCCGCTTGCTCTGCGCCTACAGGCTCCAGTTCGCGCGGGGCCGCTACGACCTGAGCAGGACTAGCCTTGCGCGGGCTGTGCGCTGCATGGTGCGAGGCACCGGCCTCGTCGGAGAACTCGAAATCGTCGCGGAACATGGTGAGCAAGTGCTCCTCCAGCCCCATCACCAGCGGGTGGACCCAGGTGTCGAAGATCACATTCGCGCCCTCAAAGCCCATCTGGGGCGAATGGCGGGCGGGGAAATCCTGGACGTGCACCGGCGCGGAGATCACCGCGCAAGGGATGCCGAGGCGCTTGGCGATATGGCGCTCCATTTGCGTGCCCAGCACCAGTTCGGGTGCGGCAGCGGCGATGGCATCCTCGACCGCGAGGTGGTCATCGGTGATCAGCGCCTCGACCCCGCAACGCTCGGCCTCGGCACGCACGTCGCGGGCAAATTCGCGGGAATAGCAGCCCAGACCGCACACCTCGAAACCAAGTTCCTCGCGGGCGATGCGGGCAGCGGCGACGGCATGGGTCGCATCGCCAAAAATGAAGACGCGCTTGGAGGTGAGGTAGGTCGAATCGACCGACCTCGACCACCAGGGCATCCGGGAAGAGGTGTCGCCGAGGGCAGGCGTGGGATCTGCACCTGCCAGCTCGGCGACGTCGGCGATGAAAGAGCGGGTAGCTCCCACGCCGATAGGGACGGTCCGTACCGCGGGCTGAGCGAAAGTGCGCTCAAGCCAGCGGGCGGCCTCATCTGCTATTTCAGGGTAGAGGACGATGTTGAAATCGGCATTGCCGATCCGTCCGATGTCCTCCGGGGTGGCACCCAGCGGAGCGACGAGGTTAACCTCGATATCCAGCTGGGCCAAAATCTTGCGGATCTCGACGAGATCGTCGCGGTGGCGGAAGCCCAGCGCTGTGGGCCCGAGGATGTTGGCGCGCGCCTTGCGACCTTCACGCGGGGTCCGCACCACCGACTTGTCGGCGAGGTGGCGGACGATCTGGTAGAAGGTTTCCGAAGCGCCCCAGTTTTCCTTGCGCTGGTAACTCGGCAGTTCGAGCGGGATGACCGGGCAGGGTAGGTTCATCGCCTCGGACAGGCCGGCCGGATCGTCCTGGATCAGTTCGGCCGTGCACGACGCGCCAACGATGATTGCCTGCGGCTTGAAACGGGCGACCGCCTCGCGCGCGGCGTCCTGGAAGATCTGCGCGGTATCCTTGCCAAGGTCGCGCGCTTCGAAGGTGGTGTAGGTGACCGGCGGGCGCTTGCCGCGCCGCTCGATCATCGTGAACAGCAGGTCGGCGTAGGTGTCACCTTGAGGCGCGTGCAGCACGTAATGGAGTTTCTCCATCGCGGTTGCCACGCGCATCGCGCCGACGTGCGGGGGGCCTTCATATGTCCAGACAGCCAGTTGCATCGCCTAGATCTCCAGCATGTCGCGGCGCCGAAGCGGCCGGGCAAAGAGCTCGGCGAGATCCGCAGCCTGGTCGAAACCATGGATCGGCGAGAAGACGAGTTCGATAGCCCACTTGGTGGTGAGGCCTTCACCTTCGAGCGGGTTGGCAAGGCCAAGTCCGCAAACGGTGATGTCGGGCCGGTCGGCGCGCACTCGGTCGAGCTGACGGTCCAGATGCTGACCTTCGCTGAGGCGAACGTTCGGGCCAAAACGCTCAAGCTCGCGGGCGAGGTGCGCGCGGTGGAGATAGGGCGTGCCGACTTCGACCAGCTCCATGCCAAGCTCGTCCTGCAGGAAGCGCGCGAGCGGCACTTCGAGCTGCGAGTCGGGGAGGAAGGTGATGCGCTTGCCTTCAAGCTGAGGGCGAAGGTTGGAAAGGGCGCGTTGGGCGCGGGCGCGGCCCGGAGCGATCACTTGCTCTGTCAGGTCAGCGTCGATGCCGAACGCTGCGCCCGCAGCGCGCAGCCAGTCGGATGTACCATCGACGCCGAACGGGAACAGCGCTTCGATCCGCTGAGCACCGCGGCCTTCGAGTGCCATCGCGGTTTCGGCGAGGAATGGCTGTGCCAGCAGATAGCGGGTGCCCGGGCCGACGCTCGGAAGATCGCGGGCATTGCGCGCAGGCAGACAGCCGACTTTGGCGACGCCCATTGCGGCAAACAGGCGCAGAAACTGGTCTTCGACGATGTCGGGGAGGCTGCCGACGATCAGCAGCTCTTTGGGCGCATCGGCGGGAAGGGCCGGCATGACCGGCACCAGCGCGGCGAGGCAGGCGTCTTCGCCTTGCGTGAAGGTCGTCTCAATCCCGCTGCCGGAATAGTTGAGGATGCGCACCCGCGGCATGTGAACTGCGCCCAAACGCTCGGCAGCCTTGGCGAGATCGAGCTTGATCACTTCCGAAGGGCACGAGCCGACGAGGAACAGGGTACGGATGTCGGGGCGGCGTTCAAGCAGGCGGTTCACCACCCGGTCAAGCTCGTCCTGAGCATCGACCATGCCGGCCAGATCGCGTTCTTCCATGATCGCGGTGGCGAAGCGGGGTTCGGCGAAGATCATCACGCCCGCTGCTGATTGCAGCAGGTGGGCGCAGGTGCGCGAGCCAACGACGAGGAAGAAGGCGTCCTGCATCTTGCGGTGCAGCCAGATAATGCCGGTGAGGCCGCAGAACACTTCGCGCTGACCGCGTTCCCGCAGAACCGGGCGCGCAGGAGCTGTCGCAGGGCTGTTGTCGCGGGCGAGTTCGGCCGCGCAGCCGTCGAGAACATCGAGCGCGCTCATGCGGCCACTGCCTTGCCTGAAGGAGCGCCCTGAAGCCGCGCCATCCGCAGCTTCCAGAGGAACTGCGCAGCATTTACGACATAGGAGCAATAGCCCGCCAGCGCGACCAGCATCCGCTGTTCCAGCGTGCCGATTTCGCCAAACAGCATCACCAGATACAGGGTGTGGAGCGCCAGCACGAGCATGGACACCACGTCTTCCCAGAAGAAGGCCGGAGCGAACAGCCACTTGCCGAACACGACCTTTTCCCAGATCGAGCCGGTAATCATGATGGTGTAAAGCACCAGCGTCTTGATCACGATCGAGACATCAGCGGCAAACGCGCCCTCACCTGTTGTGAGCGTGCGGATAACAAGGCCCAGGCTGACGAGAAACACCACGAACTGCACCGGGGCTAACACGCCTTGAACAATGGTCCAGGCCGAGTCGTCGCGGCGCTGTCGTTCTTCGGCGGTGTAAAGTGCGCCGGTATTGCCCCTCTCGTGGCCCGCCCCCGTCACCGTGGTTCCGGGTCCGACCGGGGATGCTTTATCCGTCCGAGTCATGTGATGCGTCAGCCTTTTCTCTCTGATCCTGAGATTACGCTTTCCAAATTGAGTGTCAACTAGATTGGACGTTTAGTTTTGTTGACGGTTGGACTATCTTGGGTAAGGTGGTTTGCGCCACTTTGAAAAACGGCATACACAAAGAGTCGTCGGGCCTTCGGGATTGGGACCAACGCTCGTTGCGCGCGGTTATCACCTTGTGCGGAGGGTTTTCTGCATGACCTCGGGAGGGTCTGATTTATGGGAGAATCGAAGCCATCGGGGGTGTTCGGGGCGGGTTCGGCGGTACTCAGGGGAGTGATCGCTGCACCGCTTGAACGGGTGAGGCGCCGCGCCGCCGGATCTGATTCCGAGCCTGCTGATACCGTCAACACCATCATCGAGAGCCAGATCATTCCGCGGCTCCTGATGGCGCACAACACTTCGGACACCGCTGATCGGTCGCGCCGCCTGCGCGCCATCTCCTCCGACGAAGCCTCGCGCTTTGCGCTCCTGCCGCTCCGTCTGGAGGCGGCGAGCCTGCTCGCCGAGGTCGATGCCTTCATCTCCAAGGGTGCCAGCGTCGAGACCATCTGCCTCGACCTTCTCGCTCCCGCCGCCCGCAAGCTTGGCGAGATGTGGGAAAACGACGAATGCGATTTCCTCGACGTCACGATGGGCCTGTGGCGCCTGCAGGAAGTGATGCGCGAGATCGCCGCCCGCTCGCCTGCGGACTACGGTGGCTTGAAGCTGCCCTACAGCGCATTGTTCTCGCCGATGCCGGGCGACCATCACAGTTTCGGGGTCATGATGATCGAGGAAGTCTTTGCCCGCGCCGGCTGGCGCAGCGAGGCGCTGGTCAAGCCGGAACGCCGTGAGTTGCTCGACCGGTTAGCCCGTCAGCCCTTCGATCTGGTTGGGTTGACCCTCGCCCGCGATTGCCCCAGCGCCGCGCTCGGCAACCTCATCAAGGCGGTGCGCAACGTCTCGGCCAACCCCCACATCATCGTGCTGATTGGCGGACGAATGATCAACGAAAACCCGCGAATTGCGATAGACGTGGGGGCCGACGGAACGGGTTCCGACGCACTCTCCGCGCTCGACCTCGCAAACTCCCTGATGACCAACGCTGCCCCTCGCGCAATGAACCAGCGATAGGGCCCGAAGCACCATGCTCACCCGCAAACACAGCATCGAAGGCAAGCACCCGTTCGGGAAGACTGCCGCGCTGTTCAACACGCTCGATGCTGATGCGGCGATGAAGCTGGCGATGGTCGCCGGCGACGTGACCCTGGTGCTCGATGATACCGGCACGATCCTCGATGCGGCCTTCGACCCGCGCGAGTTTCCGTCGTTCGCGGGGCTGGTCGGCAGCAACTGGATCGAGACGGTGACCGACGAAAGTCGCCCGAAAGTGATGGAGATGCTGGCCGCCGCGCGGCGCGGTGAGGTGCAGCACTGGCGCCAGGTCAACCACCCCTCGCGCGATGGCGATGTGCCGATTCGCTACGCGGTACTCAGCGTCAATGGCGGCGAGCACCGTATCGCTTTTGGCCGCGACCTGCGTGACGCGGGCAAGCTCCAGCAGCGCCTGCTGCAGGTCCAGCAATCGCTCGAGCGTGACTACCTCAGGATGCGCCAGCTCGAGGCGCGTTACCGCATGCTGTTCGAACGATCGACCGAGCCTGTGATGATTGTCGAGGCCGGAACGCTGCGCGTTCGCGAGGCCAATCCGGCCGCGCACCAGCTGGTCGGCGCACGCCCTGCGAGCCTGCCCGGCAAGAAGCTCCTGAACTTCATCGACCGCGGCTCGCACGAGGCGGTTTCGTCGCTCGTCGGGGCGGCGCTGGTGTCCGACACGGTCAGCCCGGGGCGTATCCGCATCTCGCGCGGATCACGCGAAGTGATGACGTCGGTCAACGGTTTCACGCAGGATCGCGGGCAGTTCCTGCTGGTCCGCATGGTGCCCACCTCCGACCGGCCGACCGCTGAATTCTCCCCTGTCCTGGCGCTCGTCGACCAGATGCCCGACGCCTTTGTGGTGGCCGACAGCAACCTCGAAATCGTCACCGCCAACGCCGCATTTGTCGAGCTTCTGCAAGCCGCCAGCGTCGACCAATTGCGCGGCCGGCACCTTTCGGAATGTATTGGCCGGCCGGGGATCGACCTCGACCTGATCGAGGGCCAGATCGACCAGCACGGCGCGGCGCGCAACGTCGCCACGGTGCTGCGCGTGGGCCATGATGTCGAGGGCGAACCGGTCGAACTTTCTGCGGTCCGCACCACCGGGGAAGACGGCTATTACGCCTTCGTGATCCGCCCCGTCGGGCGCCGCCTGCGCGACCTTCCGCCGAGCAAGCAGGACCTGCCGCGCTCGGTCGAGCAGCTCACCGATCTCGTCGGCCGGATGAGTCTCAAGGACATCGTGCGCGAGAGCACCGACCTGATCGAGCGATTGTGCATCGAAGCGGCGCTCTCCTATACCTCGGACAACCGCGCCTCGGCGGCCGAAATCCTCGGCCTGTCGCGCCAGAGCCTCTATTCCAAGCTCCACCGCTACGGCCTCGGCAACCTTGCCGGCGACAACGAGTAACCACCCCGCTGTAGGGGTTTTCTGCAATTTGGGCGATGCCCCGCCAGACCGTGTCTGGAGGGTGTCAAAACGCGTCTAGAGGGGGTCTAGAAGGGGTCTAAACGGGGTCTGGAACGCGCTGGAAGGCACCTAAAACACCCATGCTTCAGCGCGCCGTTTTTCCAACTCATCACCAGCCTGACACCGGCACTTTGGACACGCTTGACACCCCGGTTCCAAGTTTGAACGAGAAAACCGGACCATGTTGGAACCAAAGTGTCAAAATGTTTGGACGCTTTGGCTTGTCATGATAGCTTCCGTATATGGAGCCATCCGTCACCTCGAATCGCGCCGTGCCGCCAGCGGCACCCGTCCCAAGCCAGACCTTGCGTCCGCGTGTCGTGCTCGAACTGCTCAAGCCCATCACCTGGTTTCCGCCGATGTGGGCCTTCATGTGCGGCGCGGTCTCATCCGGCGCCGGGCTTGAAGGGCGCCTGTGGTTCGTGGCCGGCGGCGTGTTGCTCGCCGGGCCGCTGGTTTGCGGCACCAGCCAAGCGGTCAACGACTGGTTCGACCGCCATGTCGATGCGATCAACGAACCGAACCGGCCCATCCCCTCGGGACGCATCCCGGGGCGCTGGGGGCTTTATATTGCCATTATCGCGTCGATCATCTCGGCAGGCGTGGCATGGCTGCTCGGGCCGCTGGTGTTCGTGGCCGGACTGGTCGGCCTTGCTTTTGCCTGGGCCTATTCCGCGCCGCCGCTGCGCTTCAAGGCTAACGGCTTTGTCGGCCCGCTGGTGTGCGGGCTGACTTATGAGGGGCTGAGCTGGTTCACCGGCGCAGCCGTGATGCTGGGTGCGATGCCTTCGGTCTACGTCGTGTCGGTGCTCATCATGTATTCGCTGGGCGCGCACGGGATCATGGTCCTCAACGATTTCAAGGCGGTCGAGGGCGACCGCCAGACCGGCCTCACCTCGCTGCCGGTGACGATGGGCGTTACCGACGCCGCGCGCCTCGCCTGCATCACGATGGCCTCGGCGCAGATCGTGGTGATCGCGCTACTGGCGGTGTGGGGCTACGGCACCTCGGCGCTGGTGGTGACCGGCGTGCTCGCCGGGCAGATCGCGGCGATGCCCAAGCTGATCCGCGATCCGGCCAAGTATGCGCCGTGGTATAACGGCGTGGGCGTGACGCTTTATGTGCTCGGCATGCTCGCCGCGGCGTTGGGCCTCGGAGGCTACATCTGATGCATGGCGGACTGCCCAAGCTTGCTACGCGGGCAGGGTTCGGCTGGCTCGGCATCGCCCGCATCGGACTGGTGCAGGCGGCAATCGGCGCGCTGGTGATGCTGGCGACGACTGTGCTCAACCGGATCATGGTGGTGGAGCTTTCGCTTGCCGCAGCAATCCCCGCCGGGCTGGTGGCATGGCATTACGGCGTGCAGCTGGCCCGTCCGCTGTGGGGCCACGGCTCTGACAGGGGTGCCAAGCGCACGCCGTGGATCATCGGCGGCATCGCTGTGCTGGCGGCGGGCGGAATGCTCGCGACGCAGGCGACCTTGATGATGGCGGGCAGCTTTCCGATGGCCTTCGCGCTGGCGGTCATCGCCTATGCGCTGATCGGCGTGGGCGTGGGCGCGGGCGGAACATCTGCGTTGGCACTGCTCGCGAGCGGTGTTGCGCCTGAACGCCGCGCGGCGGCCGCAGCGGTCACATGGATCATGATGGTCGGCGGCATCGTCGCCTCGGCGATCACTGTGGGCAAGCTGCTCATTCCCTATTCGCCGGCCCGCTTGATCGAGGTCGCAGGCGGCCTTGCGCTGGTGATGGTGGCGCTGGTGGTGATCGCGACCTTCGGGCTGGAACGGCAGGCGGGCCACTTCCGCGACGACAAGAGCGACGCCCCTGCGCCCGATTTCAGCGCGGCGATTGCCGAAATCTGGGCCGAGACGTCGGCGCGGCGCTTCACGATCTTCATCTTCGTCTCGATGATCGCGTTCTCGATGCAGGACCTGATCCTTGAGCCCTTCACCGGCCTCGTGTTCGGCCTCGAGCCGGGCGAATCGACGAAGACGGTCGGGCAATATCACCAGGGCGGCATCCTGATCGGGATGATCCTTGCAGGCGTGGGCGGAAGCGCCTTCAGCGGCAAACGCGCCGATGGCTTGCGCCCGTGGGTGGTGGCCGGCTGCCTCGCCTCGGGGCTGGGGCTTGCCGCGCTTGGCGTTGCGGCGGTGACCGGACCACCTTGGCCGCTTGAACTCAACCTGCTGGTACTCGGCCTTGGCAACGGCGTCTTCGCGGTCGCCGCGATCGGCGCGATGATGGGCCTGGCCGGTGCCGGCAAATCGACGCGCGAGGGCGTCCGCATGGGCGTGTGGGGCGCCAGCCAAGCGATCGCATTCGGGCTGGGCGGCCTCATCGGCGCGGTCGGGCTGGACCTCGCACGTGCCGCGCTTGGCGATGTCGGCGCGGCCTTCCAGCTTATCTTTGCCATCGAGGCGGGCGCCTTCGTGCTCGCCGCAATTCTAGCGGTCAAGGCGACCGGAGGGGCAGCGATGCGCGCCAGCCTCGTCAAATGGGAACGGCCGATACGGCCAGAGGAGCAGCTCGCATGAACCAGACAATCTACGATGCCGTGATCATCGGCGGCGGACCTTCGGGCGCTACGGCGGCGACCGATCTGGCGCTGGCCGGCCATTCGGTGCTGCTGATCGAGCGCGGCGGGCGTATCAAGCCGTGTGGCGGCGCGATCCCGCCGCGGCTGCTCGCCGATTTCGACATTCCGCAAAGCCTGCTCGTCGCCAAGGCGCGTTCGGCCCGCATGATCGCGCCGTCCGGCCGCGCCGTCGACATGCCGGTGGGCGAGATCGGCTATGTCGGCCTGGTCGACCGCGAGGAATTCGATGAAGCCCTGCGTGAACGCGCGAGCCACTCGGGGGCCGAACGCCTCACCGCGACCTTCGAGAAGATCGAGCGCGACGACAAGGCGCACCCGATCGTCACGTTCCGGCGCTCACGCGGGGGAGAGATCGAGTCTGTCCGCGCCCGCGTGGTCATCGGTGCCGACGGTGCACGGTCGGCGGTGGCGAAGCAATGCCTGCCGGGCGCCGAGCGCATCCCTTGCGTCTTCGCCTATCACGAGATCATCAAGAGCCCCCCGCGCAACACCGACCAGTTCGATGCCTCGCGCTGCGATGTCTATTATCAGGGCCGCCTTTCGCCCGATTTCTACGCCTGGGTCTTCCCCCACGGGGACACCGCGAGCATCGGGGTGGGCAGCGCGAACAAGGGCTTCTCGCTGCGCGGCGCGATTGCCACGATGCGCGACGACCTCGGCCTTGATCGCTGCGAGACGATCCGCCGCGAAGGCGCGCCGATTCCGCTCAAGCCCCTCAAACGCTGGGACAACGGCGCCGATGTGATCGTCGCCGGCGATGCGGCGGGCGTGGTTGCGCCTGCTTCGGGCGAGGGGATCTATTACGCGATGGTTTGCGGGCGCGTGGTGGGCGAGGCGGCCTCGGCCTTCCTGCGCACCGGCGACGCCAAGCGGCTGCGCGGCGCGCGCAAGGCCTTCATGAAGGAGCACGGGACGGTGTTCTGGGTGCTCGGGATGATGCAGTATTTCTGGTATTCGTCCGACAAGCGCCGCGAACGGTTTGTCACCATGTGCGATGACAAGGATGTGCAGGAGCTGACCTGGCAGGCCTATATGCACAAGAAGCTGGTGCGCGCCAAACCGATGGCGCACGTGAAGATCTTCCTCAAGGACACCGCGCACCTGCTCGGCCTGAGGGCCGCCGCCTGAACGGGCCAAGGGTAAATGGACGCGCAAGGGCATTGCAGGTTGCGTCCATGAACCTTAGACCGCCCACCATGAATCTCATGAGGATCATCCCGGTTGCGGTCGCAACCATCGCGGCGCTATGCGTCGCGGCCCTCGGTGCGACTGTGACCGACATCGGCCCGTGGTATCAGGCGCTCGCCAAGCCAGCGTGGAACCCGCCCGACGTGGTCTTCCCGATCGGCTGGACGGTGATCTATGCGCTTATCACCGTTTCGGGCATCACCGCCTGGCGCGCCGCCCGCACCAGCGCGCAGGCCGAATGGGTGATCGGGCTGTTCGCCTTGAACGGCTTTCTCAACATCAGCTGGTCGATCCTGTTCTTCCGTTTCCAGCGGCCCGACTGGGCGTTTGTCGAGGTCACGCTGCTGTGGCTCTCGATCCTCGTGTTGATCGTCTATTGCGGGCGCTTTTCGCGAAACGCTGCGCTGCTGCTGGTGCCATACCTGGGCTGGGTGAGCTTTGCTGCGGCACTCAATTGGACCGTGGTCCAGCTGAATACGCCGTTCGGCTGAACCGGACGGATAGGGGAGAGGGCGCAGGCATGATGGCGTGGTTGTTCGCCAGCGGTCATGCGGCCGATCTGATCCTTGGCGTGCTGCTCGCCGAAGCCGTGTGGCTGCGCGCGGGCAAGCATTGGGGCTGGGGCAGGGTCCTCGGCCTGCTTGGCCCGGCGGCGCTGATGATGCTGGGGCTGAGGGCGGCGCTGACCGGCGCCGACTGGTGGTGGATCGCACTGCCGCTGGCGGCCTCGTTGCCGCTCCACCTGATCGACCTGCGCACGCGGCTGAAGGGCTGAGCTGGGGCTAGCCGTCGGTTCCCCCGCCGCCCATCAGACCGCGCCGCTCCCACCACTGCGACAGACAAAGAGAAACCCGGCCGGGGCATATGCCCGACCGGGTTTTCGTCGTGTCGCAGTGAGAAGAGGGGCCGGGCCGCGAAGCCCGGCGCGCTCTTGCTTACTGACCTTGCGATGCCTGTGCGGCGCCGCTCGGGTCGTAGTTGATGGTATCAGGAGCGTAGTAGTGTTCCTGCGCCCACAGGTACCAGTTATCGACCACGGTGCCGGTCAGCAGGATGCCGATGCCGCCCGTAAGCGTCGTCAGCACTGCGAACCACCAGGCCCAGCGGTGGATGGATTCAAAGGTTGCATTGAACCCCATCACCCAGCGCCAGAACAGTGCACCGCGTTCCGCAGCCGTGCCGCGGTCGGTAATCTGCTCGATCTCGCGCTCCCCGCCGTAGCGGCCAAGAGCCAGGATCGTCGCCCCGTGCATCGCGAACAGAACGGCCGACCCGTAAAGGAAGACAATAGAGAGCGCGTGGAACGGATTGTAGAACAGGTTCCCGTAGGTCAGGGAGAAGTTGTTGGTCCAGTCGAGGTGGCTGAAGATGCCGAACGGCACGGCTTCAGACCACTGGCCCAGCAGCAACGGGCGGATGAAGCCCAGCACCAGATAGAGCCAGATGGCGCTCGCGAAGGCCCAGGGGATGTGCATGCCCATCCCGAGCGCTTTGGCGCGGGTATAGGTGCGTGCCCACCAGCACAGGATCGAGACCGTCAGGCTGAAGCCGGCCAGAATCCACCAGCCACCCTCTTTCAGCGGAACGAAGGGACTGAACCCGTATTCCGGAGCCGGAGGGTTCAGGCTGAGCCAGAAGAACTCGCGCATGAAAGTCTGCGGGCTCCAGCCGGCCTCGGCCCAGAAATTGAAGCCGATGATCAGGATTGCCAGCGTTCCGAAGGCGAGGCTGATCACCCCGAGCGTGCCAAGATAGACCGGCCCGATCTGGGCCTGTCCAAGCTTGCCCATCCAGTAGTTGTGGCCGACCAGAGCAATGCGCTCCTCGCTGCCGTCGAGGTGCGGGACGCCCATTTCGGGCGGCCCTTGCACTTGCACCTGTGTGAATATGTTCTGATAAGTCGCCATGGTTCAGGTGCTCCTTACGACCAGATCGGGATCTTCTTCCAGAAATCCCAGAATTCGATCCAGCTGCCGACATACAGAGTGCCGGAGATGACGATGCAGATGGCGCTCCAGAACCCGGCACTCAGTGCCAGGAAGAGCCCCACCCGGTGGATGCCGAGCGTGCCGACCGAGTACCCGATGAAGTCACGGAAGTAGGTGTCTTCGTATTCGGGCGTCTTGACGTCGGTGCCGGCACTGGGGTTGACCGCCGACAGCACCAGGCCGCCATGCAGTGCGAGCGCGAGCGCATTCGTAAAGAAGAACGAGATCGCGAGCATGTGCACGGGGTTGTAGTGGAAGTTGCCGAAGGCGTAGCCCACGTTCGAGACCCACTCGAGGTGCGTCCAGATCCCGTAAGGGAAGCCGTTGCCCCACGCGCCCATCCACAGCGGACGGATGACGTTGAGCGTGACATAGGCGAAGACCGCGACGCTGAAGGCGATCGGCACATGGTAGGACATGCCGAGCTTGCGCGAGATTTCTGCCTGCCTGAGCACCCACGAGCCAAAGGCTACGACAGCGCAACAGGTGATGATCTGCCAGTATCCGCCCTGCTTGAGCGGTGCCAGCGAAAGGCCGAATTCAACCGGTGGTGGGTTGATCGAGATCAGCCAGGGGTTGAGGGTCGGACCCTGCGTTGCAGCGGCGAAGATCAGCGCGGTGCCAAGCAGCGCGCTGATTGCCGTCGTCACTCCGAAGAATCCGACATAAAACGGCCCGACCCAGAAGTCGAAGAGGTCGCCGCCGATTAATGTGCCACCGCGGACGCGGTATTTCCGCTCGAAACTAAGGAGCGCCATAGGTCCATCCTTCCCACCTGAAGGCGGGTGTTAGAATTGATCGAAAGAGTGTTAGGGGCAGGCGAACCTGCCCCTTCACAATTCGATACAGGACTATCCTGCTGCCGGGCTTTCCGACGATTCGATAGCAGCCTGAGCCGGTGCGGGCGTGCCAGGAGCGCGCTCGAGCCAGTTGTAGCGATCCGTGCTGAGCAGGATGAAGTGGATGGTGAACGCCAACACGGCGAGACCAACATGCAGCGCTACGAGGGCGCGACGGATGTCAAAATAGAACCAAACTCTCCACATGGGAAAATTCCTTTCATGTAACGATCAGATATCTGCGTGGCCTGCCGATTGCAGGCCTCGCGCAATCATGATCGAATTAGAGCCAGGGCTTGTAAGCCCACATCAGGGCGTGAGCCACGAGAGCGATCACCACGTAAAGGGTGAAGGTCCCCATGAAGCCCTTGTGGATTTCCTGTGCCTCTTCAGGCGTCAGGTGAGTTCCGATACGTTCGTTCATCGGGTTTTCTCCGTTCAGTTGGGTGTGAATGGAAGCCAAAAGGCCTCCGTCGGCATCCCCGCGTGATCCCCCACGTGGATTGGAGAGCCCCCTTGGAATTGGGGGCGTAGGCTTGTGCCGTCGCGGAACGTGTCCGCAGCAGCGACAAAGGGTTGGGGCGGAGCATCATCATCATGCTCCCGCTCCTTCAAGCAGCGCCTCAGCAAGGCAGTCTGCTGTAACTGTGGTGTGCCCGCGGCGGCGCGCGGTGCGTTCGGCCATATCGCGCAGGCGCTTGGCGGCCGAAATCCGGACCAGCACGGGCTGGACTTCGACCAGCTGGTCAAGCTTGGTCTTGGCGTCATCGGCCCAGTCCAGTTGCGCTTCATTGCGCGCCGGTGTCGGATCAACCTTGTCGAGCTCGGTACCCAGCGGCAGGATGTGGAACAGCGCGTCAAACAGCGCATTGCACACTTCCTGCACCAGATATGTCGCGCCGGAATATCCCATGAAGGGCGTGCCGGTGTGGCGGCGGATCGCAGCGCCGGGGAAGCTGGCCGGGATGAACTGCGTGCTCGGTCCGTAACCGCCGCCGGCCTTTTCCGCCAGATACATCCGTTCGTTGTAACTGCCGAACATGACGAGCGGCGGGTTGGTGTGCAGCGATGTGCGCACCGCGTCATTATCGGTCTTTACCCCGGCGCAGCGCGAGGCTGCGATGGTGCATGGCAGGCCCATGTCGTCTTCGAGGAACTGGCGGATGCCGCGCGCATAGGTTTCATTGGCGACGATGCCGAAGCTTGCGGTGGCGAAGAAGTCCTGCGTGACCGAGCGCCACAAGTCCCACAAGGGCTTGATCGTGGTGTGCTTCTCGCGCTCGATGAAGGGTTCGGGATCAAGGCCCAGCTCGGCGGCGAGCGCGCGCAGGAACTTGGTGGTCTGGGTGAGGCCCATCGGCGCCTGGAAGTAGGGTCGCTCCAGCGTCTCGCACAGGTTACGGCCAAACTCGCGGTACATGCAGACATTGGCGTCAGACGTCGCCAGATCGCGGATGTCGGCCAAGTGGCTGCCGAGCGGGAAAACCATGCCCACTTCGGCGCCGATGCCTTCAACCAGACGGCGGATCTCGGCCAGATCTGACGGCATGTTGAACATGCCATAGCTGGGGCCGATGATGTTGACGCGGGGCTTCTCGCCGTCCTTGCGCACGCGCTTTTCGGGCATCTTCTTGGGGCCGAATTCGGTCCACAGCCAGGTCAGTGCGCGGTCAGCCGATTGCCACTGATCCTCGTCGATGGTGCGCGGCAGGAAGCGCTTGATGTTGGTGCCTTCAGGCGTGACGCCGCCGCCGATCATTTCGGCGATCGATCCGGTGACGACCACCGCGGGAAGTTCTGTATCCAGAGCCTTCCAGGCCCGCTTCATCGCGCCTTCGGTGCCGGTCTTGCCAAGCTCTTCCTCACCAAGGCCGGTGACGACGATCGGGAGTTCATGCGGCGGCAGCGCGTCGGTGTAGTGGAGCACGGATGTGACGGGCAGGTTCTCGCAGCCCACCGGGCCATCGATGATGACCTGCAGGCCCTTTACCGCGGTAAAGACGTAGGTTGCGCCCCAGTAGCCGCCAGCGCGATCATGGTCGAGAACGAGCGTCATGATCCGATCGCCTCCGATGCCTTGCGTGCCGCATCGTTGAGAGCTGCGTATTTCTTGCGGAACTTCGGGCGGTCCACGGGAAGTTCTTCCCACACACCAGCAGCGTGCGCGGTGCCGACGCCTTCGAAGAAATCGCGCATCGTGTTGAAACGGTCTTTGTTGGCCATCGCGGCGTTGATCACCGTGGCCAGGCTGCCTGCGCCCGCCGGGCCCATCAGCGGCCGCGCCGAGATCAGGTTGGTGAAGTAGAGCGAGGGGATCGCGCGCGTTTTCGCGTATTGGACCACAGGCGTGGTGCCGATGGCGAGATCGGGGCGATATTCCTCGACTGCGGCAATGTCCTGTTCGAGGCTGGCGCGGAAATTGACATGCACGCCGCGCGCTTCGAGCCATTCGCGATCCGGATCGGACCACTTCGTGCGCGGGCAGGCCGAGCCGACATAGGGCACTTCGGCGCCGCTTTCGACCAGCAGGCGGGCGACCAGCAGTTCGGAACCTTCATAGCCCGAAACCGTGATCCGGCCCTTGATCGGCATCTGTGACAGTGCGCCCTTGCAGGCACCGATCATCGCGTTCTTGACCGCGTCGACCTTGTCCTGCGGCAGGCCGAGCGTGTCGCCGATGGCTTGCAGCCAGGCTGCCGTGCCATCCGCGCCGACCGGTGCAGACCCGATCACCGGGCGCCCTGCGGCTTCGAATTCGCGGATGCTGGCGGTGTAGAAGGGGTGGATCGCAGCGACCACCGCGCAATCGAGCGCGGCATAAAGCTCGCGCCATTCGCGGGTCGGGACCACCGGGCCAGCAGCAAGGCCAAGCGGTGCGAGCATCTGCCCGATGACCACCGGATCAGCCGGGAACATTTCGCCGAGCAAGGCCACGCTGGGCTTATCCGAACGTTCACGCGGGGCCGCAACCGGCCCTGCCATCACTTCTTCGCGGGCGTAATTGAGCATCGCGCCGGCGAGCACGTCCTTGGCTTCGGCGTGGGTCGGAATGCCGAAGCCCGGCACGTCGATGCCGATGATCCGCACGCCGTTGATCGCCTTGCCCAGCAAGCGCAGCGGCACGCCGCTGGCGGTGGGGACGCACAGGTTGGTGACCACAATCGCGTCGTAATTCTCAGGATCGGCGAGGCCTTCGACCGCTTCCTTGATGTCCTCGAACAGCTTGCCGGTGACGAGCGTTTCGGAGGAGAAGGGCACATAGCCCACCGTCCGGCGCGCGCCGTAGAAGTGCGAGGTGAAGGTCAGCCCGTAAACGCAGCAGGCCGAGCCCGAAAGCACGGTCGCGGTGCGGCGCATCCGCAGGCCGACGCGCAAGGACCCAAAGGCCGGGCACATCGATTGCGGCTGATCATGCGGGCCGGCTTGCGGATCGACCGGATAGTCGGCCGCGTAGCGATCAAGCACTTCGCTCTTGCCCGCGGTGCGCGCCGCTTCGCGCATCGTGTCTTTCGACGAACAGGCACCGCCGGCCGCAACTGCGCCGGTATCAAGCTCGATCCGGTCAGGGGCGCGCGGGGCGTTGGTGGGGAAGGCATCACTCATCGCATCAGGCCTCGTCGTACACCACTTCGAGGCTCGGACGGGTCTCGAAGACGCCGCCGCGCATGTCGGCTTGGGTCGCGGGGACCAGTTGGACATTGCCGCCGGTCACATCGTCGCTGAACAGGCCGAGCAGGCCGTCCTGCGTCAGCGGCGTGGGGCGCACTGGCGGGGCTTCGGCGACGTTGATGGCGAGGTCTTCAAACAGGCTCGCCCATTCGCCGCCGGGGATCCCGATGATCTGGTAATTGGCGCTCTTGCGGCGAATATCCTCGTTGGCGGGGATCGCGGTGAGAACCGGAATGCCGACCGCTTCAGCGAAAGCATGCGCTTCGCCCGTGCCGTCATCCTTGTTGATGATCATGCCGGCCACGCCGACATTGCCGCCCATCTTGCGGAAGTATTCGACCGCCTGGCAGACATTGTTCGCCACGTAGAGTGATTGCAGGTCGTTCGATCCGACCACGATCACCTTCTGGCACATGTCGCGGGCGATCGGCAGGCCGAAGCCGCCGCACACCACGTCGCCGAGGAAATCGAGCAACACGTAATCAAAGCCCCAGTCGTGGAAGCCGAGCTTTTCGAGCAGCTCGAACCCGTGGATGATCCCGCGCCCGCCGCAGCCGCGGCCGACTTCGGGGCCGCCGAGCTCCATCGCGAAGACGCCGTCGCGCTGGAAGCACACATCTTCGATGCGGACTTCTTCGCCGGCGGCTTTCTTCTTGGACGAGGTTTCGATGATCGTCGGGCAGGACTTGCCGCCGAACAATAGGCTGGTGGTGTCGCTCTTGGGATCGCAGCCGATCAGCAGCACGCGCTTGCCCTGCTGCGCCATCATGTAGCTGAGGTTGGAGAGCGCAAAGCTCTTGCCCGAACCGCCCTTGCCGTAGATCGCGATGACCTGCGTTTCGCTTTTCACTTCACCGGTGTGCACCGGATCAGGTTCGTGGCTTGCTTCTTCGCGCAGGCTTGCGGCTTGATCTTCCAGGGTTCGGGTATCGAGCACAGACATCAACATTCGCTCCAGTCGAGAACCATCTTGAGACAATCGGGGTCGGTGAAGGCCTGCGGATAGGCGTCGAGCGCCTCGCCTGCGGGCCGCCGGTTGGTAATCAGGTTATTCAGGTCGAGCCGCCCGCATTCGATCAGCGCGCGGGTTTCGGCGAGGTCGCCGGGTTGCCACTCCGCCGCGACGCGGAAATGCGCTTCGCGCATGAAAGCGGCGGGGAAGGCGAAGCTCACTCGTTCGGAATAGAAGCCCGCGAGCACGATCTCGCCGCCCTTGGCGAGACGCATGATTAGGTCGTCGATCAGGCCAGCATCGCCGCTGGCGTCATAGATCGCGTGATAGTCGCGGCGTTCGTCCGTGGCGGGGTCGATTGCCTCGTAACCGACCGCGCCGAGGCGGCGGGCGGGATTGGTTTCCCACACGGTCGGCGCTTTGCCGCCGAGCGCCAGCGTCAGCCGGGCGAGCAGGCGGCCGAGCACGCCGTGGCCGATGATGAGGTCGGGCAACGCCTCGCGGCGATCAAAGCCGCCCTTGATGGCGTGTAATGCCGTCGCCGCGAGTGCGCACAACACTCCGGAATCGCCGAGGTGCTCGGGGATCGGCAAGGCTCGCGCCGACGGCACTATGACGCGGCGCGCTGTGCCGCCGAAAAGGCCCCGCGCGTCGGTGTAGCAATTGGCTCCGGGCACGAAGACCCAGTCGCCGATCCGGCCGCGAGCCTCGGTGCCGGCATCAACGATGCGGCCGACCGATTCATAGCCGGGGACGAGCGGATATCCGAGACCGGGGAAGGGCGGCATGCGCCCGGTAAAAAGGAGTTTTTCTGTGCCGGTGCTGATGCCGCTGTAGGCGATTTCGACGAGGACGTCGGCGGGCTCCACCGGCTTCATCTCGAGCGACCGCAGCGCGAGGCGCTCGGGTCCTTCGAGAATGACTGCCAGGGTGTCCATTTTTATCGCTCTCCCGTCCGGATTCTGCGGCACGAAGCCGACTCGAATATCCGGTGATAGTTTCTCCGACCTGTTTGCTACGCCTTACGGTTCTGACTGTCAAACAACTTGGACATTTAAGTTCAGGCGGTGGCGATGATCACGCTTGCGTTGACCGGTTGCGCTGTCGCGATGATCTGAGTGCGCGCGAAGCCTGCGGCGCGCAGCATTGCAACCAGTTCCGCAGGGCTGCGCGGGCGTCCCGAGCCCATTGCCCACAGGTAAAGTCCGAAGAACGCTTCCCCCATCGGCTGGGCCCCGGGGATACCGGCCATCGGCTCGGCAATCAGCAGCCGCGCACCGGGCGCGAGGCTGGCTCTGATATTGGCGAGGAGCGCCTGCGCGGGCGCGTCGTCATGATCGTGCAGGATCCGGACCAGCGACACCATGTCGTAGCCGTGGGGTATGGAATCGTTGAAGAAGTTTCCCGGATGCGCGGTGACGCGGTTTGCGCCCACCGCTTCGCCGAGCGCCGCGCGTCCGGTTTCCGCAACCTCCGGCAGGTCGAAAAGGCCGAGCTTCAGGTGCGGCCAGGCTATGCCGATATGGCGCAGGAATGCGCCGTGTCCGCCCCCGACATCGAGCAGCTTGTCCACATCCTTGAACGACATCGAGGCGAGCACTTCGTCGGCGACAAAGTGCTGCGAGGCGGCCATCAGCTCGGAATATTCCGCCGTGTCCGCTCCGCGTGTCGTCGCCCCGTGGAGCGCGCCGGCATAGGTCCAGAAGCGCGACAGGGCGGTCGGCTCCTTGCGGTCGGCACGAAGCAGCGCAAGCGGGTCAGCGAGGTCGGTGTAGAGGAGGCGGTGGTGGCGCACCATCGCCTGCACACCGGGGTTGGAGGCGAACACTGCGCCCTGCTCACCGAGCATCCACAGACCGGGCGCAGGCTCTTCGGCAAGCATCAGCGAACGGCCCGCGCGCAGCAGCGTGAGCGCCGCGTCCTCGCTGAGATCCATCCGCGCGGCGACTGCAGCGGGCGCGAGCGGACCGTCCTTGAGGATGTCGAACAGCCCGCCCTCGACCCAGGCGCGCAGCACCTGCGAATAGGCAAAACCGGCGAGCAGGTCGAAGGCACCGTTGGCGCGGCTGCGCGCGATCCAGCGGATCACGGGGAGGCGCGCGGCCCAATATTGGAACTTCGGTGAGGCAAAAAGCCGGTTGCGGCGCTTCGCATAGCCGATGCGGAAGGCGGCCCAATTGTTCAGTGACAAGGTGCTGTGCCTTCCATATGTCTAAATGATTGGACAGATACGCCCGTAAGGTCAATGATAATCCGGGGAATGGACGGGAGCGAGAACAGGGTGAACGCGCGAGTCGCCGTGATCGGGGCAGGCATAGGCGGGCTCACCAGCGCCGCACTGCTCGCCGCGCGCGGTGCAGACGTCACTGTTTTCGAGAAGGAAGCCTGGGTCGGTGGCAAGGCACGGCGCGTTGAAGTCGGCGGTGCCGCGATCGACGGCGGGCCCACCGTTTTCACCTATCGCGCAGTTTTCGACGAGGTGTTCGCGGCCTGCAACGCCCGGCTCGAGGATCATGTCAGCATCACCCGCGCCGAAGTGCTTGCCCGCCATGCGTGGGATAAGAGCGGCTCGCTCGACCTGTTCGCCGATGCCGAGGCCAGCGCTGCAGCAGTCGGCGCTTTCGCCGGCTCCGAGGCGGCGCGCGGTTACCGCTCCTTCACACACGAAGCCAAGCGCATCTTCGAGGTGCTGGAACAGCCGTTCCTGCGCGGCGGCAAGGCATCAACGCCGCTGCCGATGATCTGGCGGATCGGCCCGTGGAAGCTGGGCGACATGCTCGCGATGCGGCCCTTCGACGGGATGTGGAACGCGCTTGGCGGCCATTTCAAGGACCAGCGCCTGCAGCAATTGTTCGGGCGCTATGCCACCTATTGCGGCTCATCGCCCTTCTCTGCGCCCGCGACACTGATGCTGATCGCGCATGTGGAAGCCAAGGGCGTGTGGCTGATCGAGGGCGGGATCCACGCCCTGGCCAAGGCAATCACAAGCCTAGCCGAACGGCAGGGCGCGCGCGTGCGTACCAATGCGCCGGTTGCCGAGATTCTCACGAACAACGGCCGCACCAGCGGGGTTCGCCTTGCGACCGGCGAGGTGATCCCCGCCGATATCGTGATCTGCAACGGCGATCCCGGCGCGCTTGCCACAGGTCGCCTGGGCGAAGCGGCAATCCGGGCCGTGCCCGCGATCCCGAGAGCCAAGCGCTCGCTATCGGCGCTGGTCTGGTACGCCCACACCAAGGCCGAGGGCTTCGAGCTTTCCCACCACAATGTCTTCTTCTCGCGCGACTACGCCAAGGAATTCCGCGAGATCGCGGGCGGTGCCACGCCTTCCGAGCCCACCGTATATGTCTGCGCCATCGACCGCAGCGCGCGCGTCGGCGACCCCGCCCCGCCCAGTGGTGCCCGCGAGCGCCTCCAGATCATCGTCAATGCCCCCGCCGACGGGGACGTTCATCACTACACACCCGAGGAGAGAGACCAATGCACGCAAGCCATGATGGCCACGCTCCGACGCTGCGGCCTGCAACTCGAGGATCCGCTGCCGCACCAGCTCATGACCCCGCAGGACTGGGAGGAATTGTTCCCGGCCACGGGCGGCGCCCTTTATGGCAGAGCTTCGCACGGCTGGGCGGCCTCTTTCCAGCGGCAGGGGCCCAAGACCAAGGTGCCCGGTCTCTATTGCACGGGCGGGGCGACCCATCCGGCAGCTGGGGTGCCAATGGCAGCCTTGTCCGGGCAGCTGGCAGCGCGGGTGATCGCGAAGGACCTCGCTTCAATGAGGACATCGCGCCCGGCGGCTATTCCTGGTGGTATGTCGACGCGATCTCCGACGACGGGCAGCATGGGCTGACGATCATCGCCTTTCTGGGGAGTGTCTTTTCGCCCCATTACAAGAAGAGCGGGCGCAGCGATCCGCTGAACCATTGCTCGATCAACGTCGCGTTTTACGGGCCGCAGGCGCGCTGGGCGATGACCGAGCGCGCATCCGGCGCGGTGGAGCGCGACGCGAGCAATCTTTCCATCGGCCCCAGCAACGTGCGCTGGGAGGGCGATGCGCTGGTCATCGACATCGTCGAAGGCGATTCCCGCCTGTTCGTCCCCTGGCAGCGCCCCGTGCGCGGCCGCGTGCGGGTGATCCCCGAGGCCTTGAACCGCACCGCCTTCGCGCTCGACAGCAATGAAAGCCACATCTGGCACTGCCTTGCTCCCCGCGCGCGGATTGAGGTCGAGATGACGTCGCCCGGCATCTCATGGTCCGGCAAAGCCTATCTCGACCACAACCGCGGCGCCGAGCCTTTGGAGACCGGTTTCAACACCTGGCACTGGTCGCGTGCACATCTCAAGGACGGCGCGCTGGTGTGCTACGAGGGTGAGCGGGGCGACGGATCGTTGTTCGCCAGCGCCTTGCGCTTCGATCGGCACGGCGTGCCCGAGCCAGTCGAGCTGCCGCCGATCGCCGCCTTGCCCAACAGCAAGTGGGGCATCAAACGCCGCACCCGCTCCGACATCGGGGTCGCCGAGGTGCGCCGGACGTGGGAGGATACGCCCTTCTACGCCCGCTCCGAACTCGCCTCGCGCTTCGCGGGCGAGGAGGTGGTGGCGGTGCAGGAGAGCCTCGACATGCGGCGCTTCTCCTCGCCGATCGTGCAGTTCATGCTGCCTTACCGGATGCCCAGAAAAGCCCGCTAGGCCGCAAGGCTCGGACCGAGAAGGGGCTGACCTGGCCCTATCCTCGCGCTCGTGCCTCGGCTGTCATGCTTAGCGCTTGTGTGCGGCCGGGTAGGTAATCTCGTCCAGCCGTCACTTCAGCCATGCGTGACACTGCCTAAGCTAATGGCCGGGAATGGTTATCCGGCCTTTCACCTTACGTCCTCGACCTGCGGCGCGCGCTGTGCTGGGCACGGCGGCTGCGCTGTGGCTGTGCGCCCCTGCGGCGGCCGCCCCCGCGCCGGCCGGGAGCGTGATCGAAAGCAGCGCCGAGGCGACGTACAGCGAGGCCGGCGTCACGCGCGCCGTCACATCCAATACGGTGCAGGTGCGGGTCGACGAATTGCTCGGCGTGGCAGCGGCAACGCTCGATCCCGCCCCTGTCACGGTTGGCAGCGGGCCGGCGGTGCTGAGTTTTCTGGTGAGCAACACCGGCAACGGTCCGGAAGCTTTCGCGGTTGAGGTTGTTACGGCGGTTGCCGGCAATGGTTTCGACGCCGCGCTCGATACTGTTGCGGTCGATAGCAACGGCAACGGGGTCTATGATCCGGGGGTCGATATGGCGCTGACCGTTTCGGGGGCAACGGCAAGCCTGCCCGCTGGCGCAACGCAGACACTGTTCGCGATTGTGACGGTTCCGGGCGGGCTGAGCGACGGTGCGCGCAGCAGCGTCAACCTGACCCTGCGCACCGCAACCGGCACCGGGGCGCCCGGCACTGTGTTTGCAGGCGCGGGCGAAGGCGGCGCGGATGCCGTGGTCGGGCTGGGCGGCGGGATGGCCACGGCCACTGGCCAGATGCTTGCCAGCGCCAGCACGGTCACGCTGGTCAAGTGGGCATCGGTCGACGATCCCTTCGGCGGATCGGCCGCCACGCCGGGGGCGACGATAACCTATGGTATTCAGGTGCTTGTCAGTGGATCGGCGACGATTGACGGCTTGGTGCTCACCGACGCGATCCCGGCGGGCACGCGGTATGTCGCAAACTCCCTCACGCTCGAAAATGCCCCGCTCAGCGATGGGCAAGGCGATGATGCAGGGGCCGCATCGGCCTTAGGGATCGCGGTGGATCTGGGCAGCGTGTCGGGCGGGGCTTCAAGAACCGTCACTTTCGCCGTCCTGATCGAGGAATAGGAGCAACCGATGCGCTTTCCCTTCAGGCTTGGCTCTGCCGCACTAGTCTGCGCGCTGGTCGCGGCGCTAGTCGCACCGCCGCCTGCCGCAGCCGAAACCGCTCTCATTTCTGGCGCCGCGTCCGACGCTCCGCTTGAACTGCGCGGCTATGTGAAGCTGGAAAAGGTGACAACCGACGCCGCCGGCGAACGCCGGGTCAACCGGGTTGATCCTGTCACCGTCGTGCCCGGTGACAAGCTGATCTTCGGCACCCGCTTTGCCAACAGGGGCTCGGCCCCGATCGAACAGTTCGTGGTGTCCAACGCCGTCCCGGCTGCCGTCAGCGTGACGGGCGAGATCGATCCGGGGGTGCAGGTGTCGGTCGATGGCGGCACGGCGTGGGGCAAGCTGGCCGACCTTGAGATCGCGGATGCGGCAGGCGCGCGCCGCGCGGCTCTGCCCGCCGACATCACCAATGTCCGCTGGGTGCTGCCCAGCATAGCGCCGGGCGAAACCGGAGTGCTCGAATTTCCCGTGACTGTTCGCTGATGGCCTGCCGCGCCTTGGACTGCGCCTGTTCGGCTGGCCGATGGAGTAAGATGATATGAGCCGCAATCCCCGGTTGGTGGCGCTGGCCGCTGGCACCGCCATCATCGCGTTGCAAACCGCTCCCGCACTGGCCGAAGGCACCAGCGCAGGCACGACCATCACCAACACCGCGACCATCAATTACCGCGTCGGCACGGTCGATCAGACCGCTGTCGTCGCATCCGACAGCTTTGATGTGGACCGCAAGATCAATCTCGTCGTCACCCGTGTGTCCGATCCGACCACCACCGTCGTCCCCGGCCAGACCGATGCCGTGATCGCATTTGACGTCACCAACCTGTCCAACGCCGCGATCGACGCTGGGCTGGTGACGAGTGACCTCGACGGCGGCATCAGCAACATCCGCATCTACCGCGATGACGGCGACAACGTCTTCGACGCGGGCGACGCGTTGATTACCTCGCTCGATGAAGTGGCCGAAGACGCCACTGTGCGGGTGTTCGTCGTCAGCGATGTCGCTCTGTCGCAAACCAATGGCGACATAGCTCGCGTGCAACTGGAGGCGACCGCCCGTGAAGGCGGCACGCCGGGTTCGCAAGGGGCGGTGGTGACCGCCAGCACCGGGCCCGATACCGACAATGTCGAAACTGTGCTGGCAGATGGTGCGGGGGTCAACGACGCTGCCCGTGACGGGGTGCACTCGGCCGAGGGCAGCTACACCGCATCGGCCGCCACGCTGAATGTGGTCAAGTCCAGCCGCGTGCTGTCAGACCCGGTCAATGCGGCCACCAATCCCAAGGCCATTCCAGGCGCGACGATCGAATACTGCATCGCGGTGTTCAACGGACCAGGCTCTGCGACGGCCACCGACATTGTCGTCACCGATGTCGTGCCCGCCGATCTGACCTTTGATGGAACCTACGGCATCCGCGTCAACGGGACGGTGGATGGTGGAGGCGCATGCCTTGATGATGGCGTCGCTGGCGGCAGCCTGACCGGCAGCACCGTCACCGCGCCGCTCAGCAATGTCGCCGCCAACCAGACCCGCACGGCCTATTTCCGCGCCACGATCAACTGACGCCGTCGGTCCTGCCGGACGCGCTGCATGGCCATCCCGATCCCGAATACATGGCAGCGCAAGGGCTGGTGGTTGCTACTTGGCCTGCTGGGCCTGATCGCTTCGGGGCTCGGTGCGGTGCCTGCCGCCTCGCAGACCATCGAGAACATCGCCCATGCCCGCTGGACCGAGGCGGGCGCGGCCGCCGAGGCGCAATCCAACCGCGTCGCGGTGACGCGTGCCGCCGCTCCGACAGCGTCGATCGAGACGTTCCGGATCGCCCCCGGCAGCGCAGCCACCATCGCCCTGACTCCATCGCAGTGCGAGGCAGGTGGCACGGGCACAGGTGGCATTGGCGCGGCTGGCGCGGTCCAGACCGTGGGGATCGAACCGGCGAGCCAGTATCGTGTGGGTGAGGTGATCGTCTTCACGCTTGTCGCGCCCGCGTTCAATCGCGACCCCGGCGCAATCGACAGTCTGCGGATGATTGTCGGCGGCGGCGGCGCGAATGATGCGTGGGCCGAATTGCTGGTGTTTGAAACCGGGGCCGACACCGGGGTGTTCGCAGGCATGATCGGCACGCGCCGAGCTGGCGTAAGCCCGTCGAACCGCGACTGTCTGCTCGCCGTGACGGTGGGCGAGATTGTAACCATCGCCACGAACGAAGCGACGCCCGGCGGCGCGCCGGTGTCGCGCGACATCATCATCCTCGCCGATCCCTTTGGCACGGTGTTCGATAGTGAGAGCGGGGCGCCGGTGTCGGGCGCGCAGATCACCTTGCGTGATGCGGCCACCGGCGCCCACGCGCAGGTGTTCGCAGCGGATGGGGTCACGCGCTGGCCCTCAACGCTGATCAGCGGCGACCCGATCACTGATGCTGCGGGCAATACCACTCCGATGTCGCCGGGGCGCTACTGGTTCCCGCTCGTGCCGTTGGGCCGTTACCGATTGGAGATCGAGCCGCCACCGGATTTTACGGCGCCATCCATCGTCCCGTCTGAGCGATTGGCGCTGCTGACCAGACCGGGCGGCGGGGCTTTTGCCATTTCGGCTGGGTCGTTCGGCAGCGATTTTGCGGTGGCGAGCGTTGCGCCGGTCGAAATCGACATTCCGGTCGACCGCAATGGCGCGGCCCCCGGCCTTGCGCTGGTCGTCTCGCGCCCGCGCGCGCAGCCGGGGGATGCGGCGCTTTATACGCTTACCATCAGCAATCCGCAGCCCGAGGAGCGTCGCGGCCTTGCGCTGACCATCCATCTGCCGCGCGGCTTGCGGCTGCGGCAGGACACCATCCGCGTGGACGGCGCGGCGCCGGCCCCCGGCAGTTTCACTCTGACACCGGACGGGCGGC
This sequence comes from uncultured Alphaproteobacteria bacterium, assembly GCA_963765775.1. GTDB lineage: Bacteria > Pseudomonadota > Alphaproteobacteria > Sphingomonadales > Sphingomonadaceae > Erythrobacter. Next base: position 97,216 of record CAVXXQ010000001.1, on the reverse strand, counting down.
AAGTGGCGGCTAAGTTTGACAGGCTCGGCAGCGGTCGCAGCCTGACGATCAGCTTTGCCGCCACGATTGCCGCTGATGCCGCGCCAAGACAGTTGGTCGTCCGCGCGGCAGTGCGCGACGCGCTGGGCCGCGCCGCCCGCGCCGAGGCCGCCATCGCAGTCGAGCGCGATTCCGTCGCCGGGCGGATGACGATCATCGGCCGGGTGATGCTAGGCGACTGCAGCAAGGACGATGGCGGCGCGGGGCTGAGCGGCATTCGCGTGATGCTGGAAGACGGCAGCTTCGCGATCACCGATGCAGGCGGGCGCTATCACTTCGAAGGCGTGGTGCCCGGCACCCACGTGGTGCAGGTTGCGCGCGGCACCTTGCCGCACGGCAGCCGGCTGGCCGATTGCGCGCGCTCTCCCCGCAGCGCCGGCAATGCAGGGTCGCGATTTGTGGTCGGGCAGGGCGGATCGCTCGCTCGCGCCGATTTTCACGTCGTGCAGGAACAGGGCGAACGCGCAGTGCGTATCGCGCTGGCCCATGATCTGGCGCTTGGCGACGGAGTGACAATCGGAGCCCGGGCGGCGGCACCGGCCCAGTCCGCTACGAAGGCGCAGACCGATTGGCTGGCGCTGGGCGACGGCCCTGATGGCTGGCTGGCCCCCGATCCGGATGCCAACCCGCGCGTGCCCGCGATCAAGGTCGCCTTCCGGCACCGCGCGGGCCAGACGATCCGCCTTTATGTCGACGGCCAGCCGGTCGATGCGGCTGCCTTTGACGGCACGCTCAAGGCTCCCGGCGGCGGCTATGCCGTCAGCCTGTGGCGCGGCATCCCGCTGCTGAACGAGCGAACCGTGCTTACCGCCGAAATCGTCAATTCGCTGGGCGGGGTCAACCAGCGGCTGGAACGCGAGGTGTTCTTCACCTCGCAGCCAGCGCGGGCCGAACTGGTTGCCGATCAATCGCTGCTGGTCGCCGACGGTGTCACCCGGCCCGTGGCGGCGGTGCGCTTCACCGATCGCGGCGGCCGCCCGCTGCGCGAGGGCCTGTCGGGCACCTTCACGCTCAATGCCCCGTTCGAAAGCGCAGGCCAGATCGAACAGCAGCAACTGCGCCAGCTGAGCGGCATCGGCCAGGCTACGGCGCGCTGGGTGATCGAGGGCGACAACGGCATCGCCCGCATCGAACTTGCCCCCACCATGGTCAGCGGCCAATTGCGGCTGGGCTTCGACTTCAGCAACGACAATATCCGCCGCCGACAGGAGATCGAAGCCTGGGTGGTGCCGGGCGAGGTCGAATGGACCATCATCGGCCTGGGCGAGGCGTCGCTCGGCGCGCGCAGCATTGCCGACAACATGGAGCGGGCCGAGAATTTCGACAGCGATCTGGGCCGCAACGCCCGCCTTGCGCTCTATGCCAAGGGGCGGGTGCTGGGGAAATATCTGCTGACGCTCGCCTATGACAGCGCCAAGCAGCGCGGCGACCAGCCCATGCTCGGCGCGATTGATCCGGCGGCCTATTACACCGTTTTTGGCGACAATTCGCAGCGCCGGTTCGATGCCGCCTCGGCGCAAAACCTGTATGTGCGGATCGAGACCGCGACGTTCTTTGCGCTGTACGGCGATTTCCAGACCGGGTTCGATCAGACCACGCTGGGCCGTTACCAACGCACTGCCACGGGGTTACGCGCCGCAGCGCAGATCGGCGATGTCCGGGCCGAGGCATTCGGCGCGCGGATCGGCAGCACCTTCCGGCGCGACGAGTTTCAGGGCAATGGCCTAGCCGGCCCATACCGGCTGGGCAGCCGCGACATCCTGTTCAATTCCGAACGCGTGACCATCGAGGTGCGCGACCGGTTCCGGTCCGAAGTGGTGGTCTCCGCGCGCAGCCTGACCCGGTTCATCGATTACAATATCGATATCCTGTCGGGCACCATCACCTTCAGCGAACCGATCCTGTCGCGCGACGGTGAGCTTAATCCGCAGATTGTCATTATCGAATATGAAGCGGCGCCAGACGGCGGGAACGGCGGCGGCGCCATTAACGCCGGGGTGCGGGCCGAATGGTCGCCGGGTGACGGCGCAGGCGATAGCCCGGTGCGCATCGGGGCAACGGCGATCACCGATGTCACCGATGGCACGCGCACCAACGTCGCTGTGGTTGATACCCGGGTCGAGCTTGGCGAGCACACCGAATTGCGCGGCGAGGTGGGCATGAGCGCAAGCCAAGGCACCGCCGCCAAGGCTTGGCTGGCCGAGGTCCAACATCAGACCGGCGCGCTCGATCTGATTGCCTATGCCCGCACCGTCGAGGCCGCTTACGGCACCGGCCAGCAGGGCATCGCCGAAGCCGGGCGGCGCAAGCTGGGGCTGGATGCGCGGCTTCGGCTGGATGAACATCTGTGGGCCACCACCAGCCTGTTGGCTGACGACAGCCTGACCGACAAGGCGCGTCGGCGCGGGGGCGAAGTCGAGTTGGCATGGCGCTCGCCGTCCACCGATGCGCGGCTGGGGCTGGCGCATTTCGATGACCGGCTGGCGACCGGCGAGCGCGGTGCGTCCACGCTGCTTCAGGCGGCGGGCGCGCAGCGCTTGTTTGGCAACAGTCTCGAACTGTCAGCGGATTCCAGCTTTGCACTGGGCAAGGCGGGATCAGTCGACCTGCCCGCGCGCAACCGGCTGGGCCTGCGCTATGCCCTGTCGCCCGATGTGCGGCTGACGGGCACTTACGAAATCGCCAGCGGGGACGCGATCGAGGCTCGCACCATGCGCGCCGGGGTCGAGGTGACGCCGTGGCAGGGCGGGCGGATCGCCACAACGCTGGGGCAGACATCGGGGGGCGCTGCACAAAGCCTGCCGCTGGCGGGGTTCGGCATGGCCCAGACCGTCACAATATCGCCGACGCTTACGCTCAGCGCGACGCTTGATGGCAACCGCGTGCTGGGCGCCAGGCCGCCGCCCGAAAGTGGCAACAACCCCGGCCAGCCGCTCGCCAATGGCGGCCCGTTGGGCGTTGATCGCACACTGTTTGAAGACTTCACCGCCGTGACGATGAGCGGAGCGTGGCGTGCAGGCGCATGGAATGCGACGGCGCGGGCCGAATATCGTGATGGGCAATTCGCTGATCGTATGGGCCTGGCGCTAGGCGTGATCCGCCAGCTGGGCGAAGGCCGCGCAGCTGGCGGCAATCTGGTGTGGACCCGCAGCACCGCGCCCGGCGGCGCATCGAGCGCGGTCACCGACGCCGCCATGACCCTGGCGTTCCGGCCCGATGGGTCAGATTTCGCGGCTCTCGGCCGGATCGCCTATCGCTCCGATGCCGTGACCGGCGCGGTGGCGGGTGAGGTCGGCCCGGCCGGGCGCACCGCGCTGACCGTAACCGGCGATGCGCTGTCGCGGCGCTTGATCGGCAGCGTTTCGGCCAATTGGTCGCCGCGCCAGACCGGAGGCGCCGGGCGCTTGAGCGAGGTCGGCCTATTCCTCGGCACGCGCTACAGTCTCGACCAGATCGGTGGGCTCGATCTGTCCGGCGTGACCGCGCTGGCCGGACTCGATCTGCGGGTAGGGCTCAGCCCGTTAGTCGACATCGGCGGCAGTGCCACCGTCCGCGCCAATCTGAGCGATGGCAGCATCAGCTATGCGGTCGGCCCGCAGATGAGTTTTGTGGTGGCTGAAGGCGCGCTGCTGAGCCTTGGTTACAACGTCGCAGGCTTCCGCGATCCCGATTTCAGCGTTGACCGCGCACTCGATCAGGGAGTGTTTGCAGCGGTCCGGTTCAAATTCGATGCGGGACTGCTGGGACTGCAAACTGGCAGCGCGCAGGCACCGGCCGAGGAGGCACCTCGTGAAACCCCGCAGTAGCGCTCTAACCATAAATCCGTGCGCGCCTGTGCAGACACGCCGCCAACCGGGCCGAGCGATCACGCGCTCGCCCGGCAGGGAGACCGCTTTGCCGCGCGTGATACAACGATTTGCATGGTGGCTTTGCGCGCTGCTCGTGCTCGCACTGATGGTGGGCCGCGCCGAGGCCCAGCCGATCACCATCGATCCGGCCAGCGCGGTTGAGGCGGCCACGACCACGGTCAACTTGAACCACACGGTCGGTAGCGGTGCCAACCGGCTGTTGATTGTGACCGTCGCAATCGAGCGGGACGACGAACGCGTCGTCTCGGCCACCTATGCCGGCCAGCCGATGACCTTCGTAGGGACGAGTGTCGACCCGAGCCTGACGTCCAGATTGGAAGTCTGGCGCCTGATCGCTCCCGCCACCGGGACAAATGTTGTTTCCGTCACACTCAACGCTTCGGCCGCAACCGTCGTAGCCGCGATATCCTTTGCCAATGTCGATCAGACCAGTCCGATCTCCGAATCGCAATTCGCGAGCGGAACGGGCGTCTTTACCGCCTCAGCCAACGTCGCCAGCGCTGCCGATGAAGTCGTTCTGGCATCCCTTGCGGCAAATGATGCTGCTCTTATCGTCACGGCAGGGTCTGGACAGACCAGCCGATGGAACCTGTTGAATTTGGCGGATGTCATTGGAGCTGGCAGCACGAAAACCGGTTCTGCCACAACCACCATGAGCTACTCGCTTCTGATTGCTCAGCCTTGGACGATGGGCCTCTTGTCCATCCGTCCGGTGATTGTGCCAGCCGGCCTTGTCACGAACACCAATGACAGCGGCACAGGATCGCTGAGGGACGCTGTCACCTGGGCCAATACAGCGCCGAGCCCGGCGACCGTCACCTTCGCTATCCCCGGCGCAGGGCCGCACACGATCACGCTGGCCTCGGCGCTGCCGAACATCACTGCCAGTGGCGTAACCATCGACGGCACCACCCAATCCGGCACACAATGCCGCGATCTGTGGGCCGGGAACGGGCATTATCTGCGGGTCAATGTGCGCGGCAGTTCAGGGTTCGACGGGTTCCGGCTGGCGGGCAGCAACCAGACCGTCAGGGGGCTTTCGATCTCGGGCTTTGCCAACGGGGTGAACCTGCTCTCAACCAGCAATACCGCCACGGTCCAATGCAATCATGTGGGCCTGCTCGCCGACGGCAGCAGCAATGGCAATATCGAGCGGGGGGTATACATCTTCGGCGCCAGCGCGCGGATCGGTGGGCTGACGGCGGGCCAGGGCAATGTGATTTCATCCAATGGCATCGCGGGCATCGTCACCACCACCGGCACTACCGACACTTCGATCCAGAGCAATTTCATTGGCACAGATGCCGCAGGGACAAGCGCCCGCGCCAATGGCACCGGGATCAACCACTTCTTCGGAGCGGCCACATGGCGTGACATCACCCACAACCTCATTTCCGGGAACAGTACATCCGGGATCATTCTGGAAACCGACGATGTGATCACCGGCTCATCCGGTGACGTGGTGATCGCGGGCAACTACATCGGGGTGAACCGCACGGGCACATCGGCAATAGCGAATGTCGGCGATGGGATCAGGTTCTCCGCCGGCTCAATCTCCAATGTCAGGATTGGCGGTACAGCGATCGCAGATCGCAACGTCATCTCCGGCAACAGCGCATCAGGGGTTAACCTGACGGGGGTGAACCGCATAACATTGTTGAATAATTACATTGGCCTAAGTTCCAGCGGATTGGCGGTAATTCCCAACGGCGGAAACGGCATCGACAATCTTGGGTCCAGCTTCATAACGGTCGGCAATGGGTCAGCCGATGGCCGAAATGTAATCAGTGGCAGCTTCGGGCGCGCCATGATCAACATTGGATCGTTCAGCAACATTACGATTAGTGACAATTATATCGGAACAGATTTCACAGGTAACGTGGGAGTTGCGAACGCCGGAAGTATCGTCGACGCTGGCGCCGATGCCCTGGTATTTTCCAGCTCAAGTAATTCGGCATCAAATATCGTAGTGAGTGGCAACGTCATAGGCGCTTTCCGAGGCTCGTTGCTTGATTTTTGGGAAACCAACGTCACCAACGTGACCATTCAGGGCAATAACCTTGGGGTCGGGGCTGATGGCACCACTTTTCTCGGCCCCGCAACGACTGAAGCTCTGATTTTTATGAGCGGTCCGAATTCGTCCCTGCGATCTCACAACAATTTTCTGATCGGCGGCGCCAGTAACGGGCAAGGCAACCTGCTAGCCAATGGCGGCAACATGGGAATTCACGTCAACTCGACCGGCATGGACATAAGGGTAACCGGCAATACCATCAGGAATATTACCCAAGGGGGCGTGGACGTTGTCGGTGGGAGCAAGGTTGCAATCTATAGCAACAGCATCAGCGGAAGCGGCGGTCTGGGCATCGATCTCGGATCGAATGGCGCAACGGCCAATGATGCCGGCGACGGGGATAGCGGCCCCAATGATCATCTGAATTTCCCCGCAATTACCGCAGTCAATGTGCGCGGTGCCAATCAGTTGGCCTATGCCTTCACACTCGATGTGCCAGCAGCGGCGAGCGGTTACCGCGTCGAATTTTTCGCCAACAGCGCTGCCGATCCCAGCGGCTTTGGTGAGGGCGAACGGTATCTGGGCCATGTCGATATTGCCCATGCAGGCGGCGTGCGGAACTTTACCGGGACGCTTGCTACGCTTCAGTCTGTCAGCATCGGCGATATCATCTCCGCCACCGCCACCCGGCGCACAGCGGGCGGCAGTTGGGATATCACGTCCGAATTCTCCGCCGTCGCCACTGCGGATGGGGTCGCGCAGCTCGCAGCCGCAGTCACCGCCGCAGTGTCCGATCCGCCTGCCGATAATCCCTATGCCACGCCCGGAAATGACATCCTGCTCACCGCCACCGTCAGCAATGTCGGAACGGGCACCACCGATGCGGATTCGATCTTTGCGGTGATAGCGATTGATCCGGGTCACACGTTCAGGAATGATGTGATGCCGGGCTTTGCCGGGGCCGCGGCGTTCAGCACCAGCGCGCCGGCCCTGACCTTCACGCCGGGCACTGACCTTAGATTTTCCAACAGCGCCGCTCAGCCCGCATCACTGGCGCAGTGCAGTTATACCCCTGCGGCGGGCTATGACGCGCAGGTTCGCCATGTCTGTATCAACCCCAAGGGCACCTTGCCCAGCGGCGTGCCCAATGGTCAGTTTACCGTGCAGATGCGGGTCCGGGTGAATTGATGTTCGCTTGGCGCGAAGCGGCTGCGCCCTTCCGGCGCCTGCGTCAGACCGGAGGCGGCCCTGCGTCACGTTCCGCTGCTTCCTTCGCCGCCTTTTCGGCGCGGGTCTGCTTGAGCATGCGGTCCATCTTGAGCCACTGCCACACGCCAAATCCGATCGCGATGCCGTAGAACAGCACCAGTTCGATCCAGCCCATGCTGCCCATTGCGTCTCTCCTAGTTTTGGTCCGCGAGGAAGCCCGCGATCAACGCGGCGACTGGTTCGGGCGCTTCCTCGTGGGCAAGATGGCCCAGGCCGGGAAGCACGTCCAGCTGCGCGTTCGGCAGCCAGCCAGCCGCGTCCTTGACCCAGCCGAGCGGGATCGCCGGGTCCTGCGCGCCGTGGACCAGCAGCACCGGGTTTGCCACCTCGCCCATGCGTGCCTTGAGTCCCGGCAAATCCCAGTTCGCCATCATCGCCAGGCCCCCGCCAGCGTGGTCCGGGTTCTTCAGGAGGGTGCGGTAGCAGGCCATACCGCCGGCATCGATGCGCGAACGGGTCGATCGCCACATGAACCGCTCCGCGCCGCCGGCGAGGTCGATGGTACCCGCGAACATGCGCGGCACCAGCGGGTTGACGAACAATGCCTTGGCGATGGCCGGGAAGATCTGCGCCATCGCGCCGGGGAAGGGGCGCAGCGCGGCGGAGAGGCCCACGATCGGCCCGGCGTACCCGTGATCGAGCGCCAGTTGCAGCGCGATCGCCGCGCCTGCGGAATGCCCGATGATCGCCGCCGGTTCGAGCTCCAGCACAGCCAATAATGCCGCGATCTCTCGCGCCATCGCTGGCAGGCTCATCGCGTAAGCATCGTGCCCCTTGGTGAAGGCATGGCGCGGCAGATCGATGGCGGTGACTGCGTAATCCCGCGCGAGCAGCGGCATCAGGTCGCGCCACGAATGCACCGAGGCACCGGTGCCGTGGATGAGGAGCAGGGGCGGCCCTTCTCCCATCTGTTGCACATGCCACCGCGCGCGGCCTGTGGTGACGAAAGTGCTTGCCTCGCGGTTCGGCCAGATCTGCCCCTCACGGTTCCAGTCAAGGATGCTCACGCCGCGCGCCCGATCGGCTGGACAGCGTTGATCGCCTTCTGGATCATGCGCGCGTCGGCGCGGGGGAGGGCGAGGAAGCGGCCCCCCAGCGCGTTTGCCAGCGCTGCGCCTTCGGGGCCGGGGCGGGCCGAGATGTCGACCACCAGCGCATCGATCCCCTGCACGGCGATGGCTTTGGCAGCAGTTGCGGCATCGGCGGCGGCCTGCGGACGGCCCGGCGAGCCGTCTGCGGCGATATTGGCGCGCCCGTCGGTGAGGATCACCAGCGCCGCGCTGCGTCCGCGCGCGATGACGCTTTCGGCGACCTCGCGTGCGGCGTTGAGCCCGAGCGCGAGCGGCGTACCCCCGCCGCCGGGGAGTTGCGACAGCGTGCGCCGCGCGCGGGTCAGTGAGCGGGTGGGCGGAAGCAGCAGTTCGGCGGTGGTGCCGCGAAACGCGACCAGCGCGACCTCGGACCGGGTGACATAGGCCTGCGCCAGCATCAGCTCGACCGCGCCCTTGGCCTCGGCAAGTCGCGCTGCTGCTGCCGATCCCGAAGCGTCGACCGCGAAGATCGTGACCCGCGCGGCACGCTCCTCAAAGCGCCGGATGCGCAGGTCCTCTTTGCGCATGAGGATCGACGAGGTGTCACTGGCGCCCGCCTCACGTTTGCGCACGGCCTGCCAGGGGACGGCGGCACGCAGGCTATCGATCAGCGCCAGCTTGGCCCCGCCGCGCGGCATTCCCGGACGCGCGCCGAGCGGCTTGCCGCGGGTTGCCGCCTTGCGTTTCTGTCCGGTGCCGCTGCTGCTTGACCGGCGCGGGGCCTTGCCTTGTACGAGGCTCGCCAGCAGATCCGGGGGGATCGACGCCTTGGCCGCCTCGACAAGGATTTCGGAAAGGTCGGGTTCCTGTTGCTGCTGCTCGCTGTCCGACTGGTCGTCACGCTCGCCATCGGGCGGCGGCGGCTCTTCGGGCGGGGCGTCCTGCTCTTGAGGGGGGAGCCGGGTGGCGCGCGGGGCGAGCACAAGACGCACGGCCCCGGTCAGGTCGGACTTGCCCGCAACGTCGCGGCCCTCAAGCGCCGCCAGTCCGCGCGCCGCCTCGCCAGCGAAGATCAGCGCGCGCAAGCTATCCACCCCCAGCGCCTCGGCGGTCGCGGCAAGCGCGCGCAAGGCTGCGTCGTCGAGCGGAGCCACGTCCGACAACACGCCCGTCGCCGGAGCCATCTCGACGCCCTGCCAGCGGCGCGAGGCGGAAAGGTCGGCGATGAAGGCGACGCGTTCTGAGAGGCTTTGGGGAGGGCCTTCCTCAGGCTCGCTTGCATCGTCGAGCAGGACCAGCGCGGTCGCGCCCTCGTCCAAGGCCTGCCCGAGCCGTCCGGCTACGCGAGTGTCCATCCGTTCGGCCATGCCTGCAATCAGCGCGCCGCCCGATGCTTCCTCGATCAGTCCGGTCTGGCGGATCGGTCGCCCTGCCGACAGGCTCGCGGCTAGGTCGATGCCGCCCAGCAACCGCTCGTCATCGACATGGCCGGGCATGCGGCGCAGCGCGATGTTCTCACCCAATGCGACGACCAAGGCCTCGCGCCCCGGGCCAGGCCCGCGCAGCACCATGCCCTTGAAGACCTGCGGAGCGAGGGCGAAAAGTCTCGCCGCCAGCACCGCATCTTCCAGCGGGTCGGCGGGCGGGGCGACAAGGCCCTCGACCGTCATCCGAATAGCTCGTCGATCGCCCGTGTGATGCGAACGGTGGAGCCGGTCTCGTCGAGCACGTCGCGCCGCAGCCGGTGGCGCAGCGCGGCAGGCGCGATGGCGATCAGGTGCTTGCGGGTGACGCTCTTGGCGCCCTCCAGTGCCGCCAGCGCCCGTGCCGCGCGCATCAGTGTGAGTTCGCCGCGAAGGCCGTCCGCGCCCACCGCGAGGCACAGGTTGGCCGCATCGCGCAGCAAATCATCGCCTGCGGAAAGCTTGGAGAGCCGGGCCTTGCCCTTGGCGACGCGCTTGAGGATCGCGTTGTCCGCTTCCGCCCAACGCGCGGCGAAGCCTTCTGGGTCGGCCTCGTTCTCGGCGACCAGTTTCATGATCGCGACGCGCACTTCGATGTCTTTGGGCGTGCGCACTTCCAGCGACAGCCCGAACCGGTCGAGAAGCTGCGGGCGCAGTTCGCCCTCTTCGGGGTTGCCGCTGCCGATCAGCACGAACTTGGCCGGGTGGCGCACCGAAAGGCCTTCGCGCTCCACCACGTTCTCGCCCGAGGCGGCGACGTCGAGCAGCAGGTCGACGAGGTGGTCCTCGAGCAGGTTGATCTCGTCGATATACAGGAACCCGCGGTGGGCCTTGGCCAGCAGGCCGGGCTCAAACGCCTTCTCGCCCGAACGCAGCGCGCGTTCAAGATCGAGGCTGCCGATCACCCGGTCCTCGGTTGCGCCCAGCGGCATGTCGACGAAGGGGACGGGGCGTTGGACCATCTTGCCGGTGCCGCACACGTCACGATAACGCGCCTGGTCCTCCTTGGAGCAGCCATAGAGGCACCCCTCGGCAGCGAGGATGGGCGGGAGGAGGCTGGCAAGCGCGCGCGCGGCGGTCGATTTGCCGGTGCCGCGATCGCCGAACACCATCACCCCGCCAATGCTGGGGTCGACGGCGGCGATAAGCAGCGCCTGTTTCATGTCGTCTTGACCGACGATCGCGGAAAATGGGAAGCGTGCCATGCGGCGCACCTTTAACGCTCGAAGGGCTTTGGACAAGCCTACTGACAAGCTGGCATTACACTTTTTGCGTCATCGCTTGCCCAGTCGATTCAACACCAGCACCGGCAGCAGCCCCGCCGCGATCATGATCAGCGCGGGGATCGCGGCTTCGACCAGCCGCTCGTCGCCGGCGAGGCGGTAGGTGCGGGTGGCGAGGGTCTCAAGGTTGAAGGGGCGCAGGATCAGCGTGGCGGGAAGCTCGCGCAGGGTGTCGATGAACACCAGCGCTGCCGCTCCGGCTAAGCTGGGCGCGAGCAGCGGGGCATAGATGCGCGCGAGCACCCGCGAAGGCCGCGCGCCAAGGCTGCGCGCGGCAGCGTCAAGGCCGGGGGGGATGCGTGCCAGACCGCTGCTCACGGAGTTGTATGCGACGGTCATGAACCGCACGACAAGGGCATAGACCAGCACCGCGCTGGTGCCGGTCAGCAGCAGCCCGCCGCCGTAGCCGAGATTGTCGCGGGCAAACCGCGTGACGGTCACATCGAAGGCGCCAAGCGGGGCGAGCAGACCCACGGCGAGCAGCGCACCGGGCAGGGCATAGCCCAAGGTCGCCAGCCGGATCGCGCTAGCGGCCACGCGCGAGGCTGAGCGCGCGCGGGCGAAGGCGAGGACGAGCGCGGCGACAAGGCACAGGCTCGCCGCCGCAATGCCGAGCTTCAGGCTCCCGCCGAGATAGGTTGCCAGGTCGCCAGCGGCATTCTGCGCGGTGTCGCTCATCGCGAGGCTGACGAGGTAGCCTGCGGGCAGGACGAAGCCGAGGATGATGGGGGTGAGGCAGGCCGCGAAGGCCAGCGCCTTGCCCATCGGCGAGAGCGCCACCAGCGGCTCGTCAGAGGGCCGCGCGGCAAGGCCATCACGGCTATCGCTGCGCCCGCGCCGCGTGTGCGCTTCCCACGCCACCAGCGCGATCACGAACATCAGCATGATGGCGGCGAGCTTCAGCGCAGCGGGCTTGTCACCCATCGCAAGCCAGCTTCTGAAAATGCCGGTCGAGAAGGTGGGGATCGCAAAATACTCGGCGACGCCGAAATCCGCGAGCACCTCCATCAGCACCAGCGCGAGACCGCCGGCGATCGCCGGGCGAGCGGCGGGGAGCGCAACGTGCCAGAAGGCCCGCGCAGGCACTGCTCCGAGGCTGCGCGCGGCGCGGAACTGGGTGAGGCTCTGTGTCGCAAAGGCGGTGCGCGCTAGGAGGTAAACGTAAGGATAAAGGACGATGCCCAGCACAAACGCTCCGCCGCCCAAGGAGCGGATGTCGGGGAACCAGTAATCGCTCGCGCCCCAGCCGGTCGCTGTCCGTAAGGCGGTCTGCACAGGCCCCGCATAGTCGAGCATCCCCGCGTAGATATAGGCGGCGAGATAGGCCGGCAGCGCCAGCGGCAGCACCAGCGCCCACCCCAGCACGCGCCTTCCCGGAAATCGCGTCGCGGCGATCAGCCATGCGCAGCCTGTCCCGGTCACGCCAGCGATGCCTCCGGCGAGCAGCATCAGCAGCGCGGTGTTGGCGATATAGGTCGGCAACACCGTGCCGGCGATTTGGCCGAGCGCGCCCGCGCCGCCCGCCAGCGATTCCCACAGGATCGCCGCGATCGGTAGTCCGGCCAGCAGCGCGATAGCGAGCGCAGCAAGCGTCCAGCGCCCGCTGCCGTCACCGCTATTGGCGGCTCCGCTTGCGTAGCGGGTGCGAATTTGCCTAATGCGGCTCACTTGCAACCCCTGTGTAGACTGGGCTGGATCAGTCATTGAGCCTCGAATTCCGTCATATTGCCCATGCTTACGGCCCGGTGCGAGCGCTGGAGGACGTCAGCTTCACCGCGCCCGCGGGTGAGATCACCTGCCTGATTGGCGCGTCGGGTTGCGGGAAGTCAACACTGCTCGGCCTCGCGGCGGGGCTGCTTTCGGTGCAGCAGGGAGAGATCGTGCTCGGCGGCGAAGTGCTCGCGGACGCGCATCGCAGCCCGCCGCCCGAGGCGCGGCCCGTCGGCCTCGTGTTCCAGGACGGGGCGCTGTTTCCGCACATGACGCTGGCCGCCAATGTCGCCTTCGGGCTCCCCAAGGCGCGGCGGACAGAGGCAGAGAGCTGGCTCGCGCGGGTCGGCCTTGCGGGGATGGGCGCACGTTTCCCGCACGAGCTTTCCGGCGGCCAGCAACAGCGCGCCGCGCTCGCCCGGGCGATGGCGCCTGAACCCCACGTGCTGCTGATGGACGAGCCCTTCGCCAGCGTCGACATCGTGCTGCGCCGTCGCTTGCGCCGGGAATGCCGCATCCTGCTGCGCGAAGCCGGGGCGACGGTGGTGATGGTCACCCACGACCCCGCCGAGGCGCTCGACATCGGTGACAGGATCGCGGTGATGGAGGCGGGGCGCATCATCCAGTTCGGCACGCCGCAAGAGCTCCACGAAGCGCCAGCCACTGCGTCTGTGGGCGCGATCTTCGGCGGCGCGCAGGTGATCGCGGGTGCACCCAGGGAGGAAGGGCTTGATACGGCGTTCGGCCTGTGGACGCTGGGCTCGCTCGTCGGCGAATTGCCCGAGACCCCGGCGCTCGATCTGCTGGTGCAGGCCGACCGGCTGGTGCCTGTTCCCGACATGCGGGGTTGCCGCGTGCGCGACGTACATCCGATGGGCGCGCGTTCCCGCGTGCTGCTGGAAAGCGTGGACGGGGCGACGATCACGGTCGAGACTGTGCTGCCGGTCGATCCTGCCAAGACATACAGCGTGGTTCCCGATCCTGAGAGCGTGAGGGCCTTCGTGCGCAGCTGATCCCGGCACAATTTTGCCTTGCGCGGGGTGCGATAATATTGCAAGTCATTCGCAAGAATAGACCGGAAAGCCTCTCCCCATGAAAAGACTGCTCCTCGCTGCTCTGGCCGGCATCAGCTTCGGCCTGCTCGGTGCCTGCGCTGATGCCGAAGGGGACAAAGCCGCAGAGGCCGTGCCAATCACGGGCGAGGTTAACATCTATTCCTCGCGCCACTATGACACCGATCTGGCGCTCTACGAGGACTTCACCAAGGCAACCGGCATCAAGGTCAACCGCATCGAAGCCGATGCCGATGCCTTGATCGAGCGCATCAGGGCCGAGGGCGAATTCAGTCCCGCCGACCTGCTGATCACCGTCGATGCCGGACGCCTGTGGCGCGCCGAGGAGGCGGGCATCCTCTCGCCCGTCGATTCCAAAATCCTCGAGAAGCGCATTCCCGCCAACCTGCGCGATCCGGCCAAGCGCTGGTTCGCCCTGTCGACCCGCGCGCGGATCATCATCTACAACAAGGCTAAGGGAAAACCCGCCGGGCTCGACACCTACGAGGCCCTTGCCGACCCCGCGTTGAAGGGTCGCATCTGCATGCGCTCGTCGTCGAGCGTCTACAACATCGCGCTGCTTTCCAGCATGATCGCGCATGACGGGCCGGACAAGGCAGGCGCCTGGGCCAAGGGCATCGTCGCCAATTTCGCGCGGCCCCCGCAGGGCAACGATATGTCGAACATCGAGGCGGTGGCGGCAGGCGAGTGCGACATCTCGCTGGTCAACACCTATTACCTCGCGCGGTTCGCCACCCCGGATAAGCGCAAGGTGCTGGACAGCATCGGCATCATCTTCCCTAATCAGGCGACTACCGGCACCCACGTGAACATGAGCGGCGCCGGGGTGGTGAAGACCGCGCCTAACCGCGCCAATGCGATTCTGTTCCTCGAATACCTCTCGTCCGAGAGTGCGCAGAAGTATCTCGCCAATGGCAACAACGAATACCCGGCCGCCAAGGGTGTTGCCCCGACCTCGGCGGTCGAGGCGCTCGGCCCCTTCAAGGCGGACCCGTTGGCTGCGGCGGATATCGGCAAGAACGAGGCGAAAGCGGCCCTGCTGTACAACGCGGCCCGCTGGAACTGATGGCGCGCGTCCAAGGCCCGCTTTCAGCGTTTAACACTAATCTGTCTTGAAGGGCGCGCAGGTCTAGTCCATTTGCGCGCCCATTCTGGCTGCCCCTCCCGGGCACCGCACTCCTGTATCCGAGGCCCGTCTTGAACCAGCCCACTACCCTCCGCGACCAGTTTACCGAAAGCGCGGCGCTCTCTGTCGAGACCATCACCTATGTCCACCACTGGTGCGAGGGGCTGTTCACGCTGAAGATGACGCGCCCGCCGGCTTTCCGCTTCCGCTCGGGCGAGTTCGTGATGATCGGCCTGCCGGGTGATAACGGCAAGCCGCTGCTGCGCGCCTATTCGGTCGCTTCGCCCAGCTATGACGAGGAGCTCGAATTCCTGTCGATCAAGGTGCAGGACGGCCCGCTGACCTCGCGGCTCCAGCACATTCAGGTCGGCGATCCGATCTACCTCGGCAAGAAACCGACCGGCACGCTGGTGACCGACGCGCTGCTGCCGGGCAAGCGATTGTTCATGCTATCGACCGGCACCGGCCTTGCTCCGTTTCTGAGCCTTGTGCGCGATCCCGACGTCTACGGGATGTTCGAGGAAGTGATCGTCGTCCACTCGGTGCGCAACGTGAACGAGCTGGCTTACCGCGAGCTGCTGGAATCGAAGCTCGAAGGCGACCCGCTGCTTGAAGACGAAGACCGCGCCAAGATGATTTACGTGCCGACCGTGACCCGCGAACCGTTCCGCACGCAGGGCCGCATCCAGGCGCTGATCGACGATGGGCGGTTGTTCGAACAGAGCAAGGGCCCGCAGCGCTTCGTGCCGGATGAAGACCGCGTGATGCTGTGCGGCTCGATGGCGATGATCAAGGACCACGCGGCTGATTTGGAACGGCGCGGGTTTGAAGAAGGCGCCAACAATAAGCCCGGGCAGTTCGTGATCGAGCGGGCGTTTGTGGGGTAAGCATCCGGCGTCGCCCCGTGCTTGACACGGGGCTTGGCTGTTTTCTGGCGAGTTGGAGTGAAGCCTAGCCCCGGATCAAGTCCGGGGTGACGGTGTGGTTGGCTTTAGGCTCCCACCCCCACTTTCGCGCTTGACCCCGCCCGGCGGCGCTGTTCAATCGTGGCAAATCAAAACCGTTTTGCCGGAGAGAACCCCCATGCTCGCGACCTCCTATCGCACCGCCTACAACGAAGACCACGAGGCCTTCCGCGACACCGTTCGCAAGGTGTTCGCCGAGCATCTGACTCCGCACATGGAAGAGCACGAAGCCAACGGCATCGTCCCGCGCGATGTGTGGAAGAAAATGGGCGATGCGGGCATGCTGTGCATGACGGTGAAGGAGGAGAACGGCGGCCTCGGCCTCGATTTCGGCTTCAACTGCGTGCTGACCGAGGAGCTGAGCTATCTAGGCTCGTCGGCTGGCTTCACGCTCCAGAACGATATCACGGCGAACTATTTCGAGCGGCTGGGCAACCCCGAACAGCGCGCCAAGTACCTCCCCGGCATGGTCAGCGGCGACATCATCACCGCGATCGCCATGACCGAACCGGGCGCTGGCTCAGACCTTCAGGGCATTCGCACCACGGCGAAGAAGGACGGCAACCACCTCGTTATCAACGGTTCGAAAACGTACATCACCAACGGCCAAAACGCTGATTGCGTGATCGTGGTCGCCAAGACCGATCCCGAGCTCGGATCGAAGGGCATTTCGCTGGTGCTGGTCGACGCCGACACCCCCGGGTTCGAGCGCGGGCGCAATCTCGACAAGATCGGCCAGCACGCCGCCGACACCTCGGAGCTGTTCTTCAACGATTGCCGCGTGCCGATGACCAACATCCTCGGCGCGGAAGGCATGGGTTTTGTGCACCTCATGGAAGAACTGCCGCAGGAGCGCCTCGGCATCGCGGTCGGTGCGCAGGCAGCAGCGCAGCGGGCGTTTGATGAGGCGGTCAAGTTCACCAAGGACCGCAAGGCTTTCGGCAAGACCGTGTTCGAGTTCCAGAACACCAAGTTCACGCTGGCTGACCTCAAGGCCAAACTGCAAGTGGGCTGGGCGCACCTCGACTGGGCGATCCGCAAGCACCTCGCCGGCGAGCTGACCACCGCCGAGGCGAGCGCCGCAAAGCTGTGGCACACCGATCTGCAATGGGAACTGTGCGACGCATCGCTGCAACTCCACGGCGGGGCGGGGTACATGAACGAATACGCCATCGCCCGCCTGTGGCGTGACGCGCGCGTGACGCGGATCTTTGGCGGCACGAACGAGATCATGAAGGAAGTGATCAGCCGCTCGATCTGAGGGAGCATCTGAGATGACCAACCCCCTCGACTTCACCGGCAAACGCGTTCTCGTCATCGGCGGGTCGAGCGGGATCGGTAACGGCATTGCGCATGGCTTCCGCCAGCGCGGCGCAAGTGTCACTGTCACCGGCACGCGGCCCGACTTTGGCGATTATCTCGAGGCCGAGGATTCCGACTTCACCGGGCTCGATTACCGCCAGCTTGACCTCACCGACCGCGAGGCGGCGGGGCGTCTGGCGGGCGATCTCGGCGCGGTGGATGTGCTGGTGCTCTCCCAAGGCACCGTGCGCTACGGGCGGCAGGAGTTCACTCGCGAGGGCTGGGATGCGGTGGTCGATATCAACCTCAATTCGGTGATGGACGCCGCGCGCGCCTTCCACCCGGCGCTCGCCGTAAGCAAGGGCGCGATCATCATCGTCTCCTCGGTCGCCGCGTTCAAATCCACCATCGGCACGCCCGCCTATGCCGCATCCAAGGCAGGCGCGGCCAGCCTCACCAAGACTCTGGGCGAGGCCTGGGCGAGGGACGGCATCCGGGTCAACGGCATCGCGCCGGGGCTGGTGCCGACCAAGCTCACCAGCGTCACCACCGACCACCCTGAGCGCCTCGAAGCCAGCATCAAGTCCATCCCCTTGCGCCGCATGGGTACGCCCGAGGACATGGCCGGCGCGGCGCTGTTTCTGGCCTCGCCGATTTCCGCCTACATCACTGGCCAGACGCTGGTGGTCGACGGCGGCCTGACCCTCTCCTGAAGGACGCACACGCGATGCAATTCACCCGTCTAGGGGCTTCCGGCCTCACCGTCTCGCGCCTGTGCCTCGGCTGCATGTCCTATGGCGACACCGCGCGCGGCTGGCATGGCGACTGGCTGCTGGGCGAGGATGCCGCGCGGCCGTTCTTCCGCGAGGCGCTGGAGGCCGGGATCAACTTCTTCGACACCGCCAACATCTATGCGGGCGGCAGTTCGGAGGAGATCACCGGCAAGCTCCTCGGCGACATGGCGCGGCGCGACGAGATTGTGGTGGCCACCAAGGCCTTCGGGCTGTGGCGCAACGCTCCCAATTGCGGCCTGCTTTCGCGCAAGGCGCTGCTGGCGGCGATCGACGACAGCCTGACCCGCCTCGGCATGGATTATGTCGACCTGTTCCAGATCCACCGCTGGGATGATGTGACCCCCATCGAAGAAACGATGGAGGCGCTCCACGACATCGTGAAGGCGGGCAAGGCGCGCTATATCGGCGCGTCGTCGATGTATGCGTGGCAGTTCGCCAAGGCGCAGGAAGTGGCCCGCGCCAATGGCTGGACGCGGTTCATATCCATGCAGAACCAGCTAAATCTGCTCTACCGCGAGGAGGAGCGCGAGATGCTGCCGCTGTGTGCGGACCAAGGCGTCGGCGTGATCCCGTGGAGCCCGCTCGCACGCGGCCGCCTGACGCGCCCGTGGGGCGAGGCCACGGTGAGGAGCGAGACCGATGTGGTCGGCAAGGCGCTCTACAAGTCCGAGGACGCGGCTGACCGTGCGGTGGTGGACGCCGTGCAGGCGGTTGCCGCTACGCGCGGCGCGGCGATGGCCAGCATCGGTCTTGCGTGGCACCTCGCCAAGCCCGAGGTCACCGCCCCGATCATCGGCGCGACCAAGCCTGCGCATATCGCCGATGCTGTAAAGGCGCTCGACATCACGCTGTCGGCGGACGAAATCGCAATGCTGGAAGCGCCCTATCGCCCCAAGTTCCCGACCGGAATGGGGATGCCGATGCCTACGATGGATCAGGTGAGCGTTATCGGTTGAGCCGAATCCGGCGTCTGTGACACGAGTCTGAAATCCAGTCACAATCGCGTCATAAGCTTGCGCCACGTCCGGTCCGGAAAACCGGGGCCAGGGCAGCACTATGGACGTCATCAACATCTTCGTGACCGGCGATCTTGGCGAAAGCCTCGAAGACTTCGTCCACGACCAGCGCCGCTTCACCTTCGACCGGCTTGGCCCGGAAGGTCCGGTGCGGCTGGTTGAAGGGCCGATGTGGGCCTTTGTCGACTGGGTGCTGCCGGAGCTGGCCGGGCTCGAGATGTGCCGCCGGTTGCGCGCTGATCCGCGCACCTGCGAAGCGCATGTGACGATGGTGCTGGATGCCGACGACGCCGATGACCGCCGCCGCGCGCTGCGGGCGGGGGCCGATGACTATGTTATCGGGCCGCTCACCCGCACCGCGGTGCTCGACCGGGTGCTGGCGCTGCAATCGCGCACCGCCGAACGCCAGGCGCCGCGCCGCTTCGAATTTGGCGCGCTGACCATCGACATGTCCGCGCTTCAGGCGCGCTGGGCGGGGGCGCCGATCGTGCTGCGCCCCAACGAGTTCCGGCTGCTGCGCTTCCTTGCCGAAAACCCCAACCGCGTGCTGACCCGCGAGGATCTCATCGCCGGCCTCGGCAAGCGCGAACCGCCGATCGACGAGCGCACCGTTGACGTGTGGGTTGGACGGCTGCGGCGCGCGATCAAGACTGCCGGGGGCGGTAACCCGCTGCGCACGGTCCGGTCATTGGGGTATGTTTTCGACGGAGGGTAACGGAACCCCGTGTTCCGACCACCCGCAGCCTTTCACACGGCCGTTCGCGGGTAAACCCGGGCCGAAAGAGAGGGGCGAAGCACCGGCTCCGCCCCCGTCCTGTTCAGAATTTCGCCTTCAGCCCGATCGAAAAGCTCGTGCCGACGTCGAAGGTGTTGATCTCGGCGCGGTTGGTGCCCAGCTGCTGATATTCGAAGTTATCGCGCCCGAAGATGTTGCGGGCTTCCAACGACAGTTCAAGCGGCAAGCCGCCCAGCTTGATCTCCGAACGCGCCACCACGTCGACCGTCAGGCCCGGATCCTCGATCACGTCGGGCAGCGCGCCGCCGCGCAGGGTCACGCGCTCGCTCGCATAGTTGAACAGCACGGTGAACTGCTGGACCTTGTCGAGGTCTTCGATCCCTAGCGTCAGGTTCGCAACATGGTCGGACTGGCCGACGAGCGGCGCGCCGCTGTCGAACAGCTGGCCTGCCGCCTGATTGAGCGAGCCGGGAATGGGCGCAAGGTCGCCCGCGCCCACAGAGATGCTCGATTGGGTGTAGGTGTAGTTTGCCAGGATCAGGAACTGCTTGCTCTCGAACATCCCGCCCCAGTCGGCAAGATCGATGCCGTAAGCCACATCGAGCTCGGCTCCGTAGAGCTCGGCAGACGGCGCATTGGCGTAGCTCGTCTCGATGATCCCCGGCGCGGTGATCAGGAAGTTCTCGATCGGCTTGTCGATTTCCTTGTAGAAGCCGGCGAGGCTGACCTTGCTCGGCCCGCCAATGTAGTATTCGGCGCGCGCCTCGAGATTGATGAGCTCGCTATCCTGAAGGAAGGGATTGCCGCGGAAGCGGCGGTTGGATTCGGGATCGAAATAGGTCTGCTCGACAAGCTCGCGGAATTGCGGGCGGGCGATGGTCTGCGATGCCGCGAAGCGCAGTTGCAGATCGTCGATCACCTCCCAGGTCACCGTCGCCGAGGGCAGGAGATATTCGTTGGCGATCCGCGTCGGGTTGGCAGTGTTGCCGCCGCCGAAGGCCGGATCGGGCGCAGCGATCTGCAGACCGTCCTCAAAGCGAACCCCAGCCTCAATGCTCAACCGATCGGTCGGGCGGTAGCGGGCCAGACCGTAGCCCGCGTGCACCGTCAGCGCGGCGTCGAAGGCGGGGAAGGGGGTCGGGTCGGAAACCGTGACGCCGAAGAACGGCGCGCCGTTTGCATCAGTCGCCAGTGTCGAGCCGTTGATGATGTTGCCCGGTTGCCGAAGGCCAAGCGCGCGCAGCAATGTGGTGAACTGGGCCGGGGAGCTGATCAGCGGGCGAACGATGAACGACAACGACCGGCGGCTGGTGTCCGAATAGGCATAGCCAGCGGTCAACGAGAGCGTGTCGGTGACATCGACGGTCGCGTCGGCGCTGCCGAACCACAGCTCCTCGGTGAGATCCTCGAAACCGACCTGGATACGCTCGGTCCCGCCGATCAGCGCGCCGACATCGACCACGAACTTGTCGCCGAACGGATCATTGGGGATGTTGGTGCGGATATAGGGAATGATCGCATTGTAGGGCGCCTCGCGATCGGTGCGGGCGTAGCCGCCGCGAACATCGAATTCGAACCCGTCGAAGTTGAATTCGCCGACGATCTGCGTGTCCATCAGCTGGCGCTCGAACCAGCCGGTTTGCTGGGTCTGGAAGTCGAACGGGCGGGCAACGTCGGTGAAGGAATCCGTTCCGGTCGCAAGGCGCGCTGTCTTGAGGGTGTCGCGGATGTAGAGGTTGGTCCAGCGCACGGTGTGCTCGCCGATGTCGAGCCCGAGGCCGATCAGGCCGTTCACCAGCACCTTGTTGTCGGTGATGAAGTTCTGCGAATCGAACAGGATCTGTCCGGCTGCCGCGTTGCCGAACTGCTGGCTGGTGACCGAACGGTTGCGCCAGGTGTTGGTGATCCCCGCCGTGGCGATCAGGCCGAGGTAGTTGCCATCGCCCACTTCGAAGGATGCGCCGCCGGTGATGCTGCCGTTGAAGTTGGCGGGCAGGACGTCGTTCTTCTGGAGCGTGACCAGGTTCGTCGGCAAGATTTGTCCGGCCAGCTGGCGCTGCACCGCCACCGGCGCGTCGTTGACGCGGGTCGCGCTGCTGATCAGGCCTTGCAGCGCGCTCGGGAAATCGCGGTTGCCGTTATCGAAACCAAAGCCGTCCCAGTTGCTGCCGAAATAGGTGAGGCCGTTCTGGAAGGTGGTTTCGGTGTCGCCGCTGATCGAGCCGCCGATCGTCAGGAAGTCCTCGGTCGGAATGGCCTTGGTGGTGAGGTTGATCACCCCGCCGCCGAACTCGCCCGGGAAGTTGGCCGAATAGGTCTTCTGCACGAGGCTCGAGGAGATCACGCTGGTCGGGAAGATATCGAGCGGGACCACGCGGCTGAGCGGCTCGGGGCTGGGCAACGGAAGGCCGTTGAGCAGCGCCAGCGAGTAGCGGTCGCCGAGGCCGCGTACAAACACGCGGCCGTTGCCAACGAGCGAAAGGCCGCTGACCCGCGCCAAAGCGCCAGCGATGTCGCCTTCCCCGGTGCGCGCGATGTCGGCTTCGCTGAGCACTGACAGCACCTGACCCGAATTGCGCGACGGATCGCGGTTGCGCTTTCCGGTCACGATGATCGCGCCGCCGGGCAGCGAGATGTCCGTCTCTTGCAGATCCTCGGCCGGGGCCTCGTCCGCTACGTCTTCTGCAGGCGGCACACCCGGTTCGGTCGCATCTGGCGAGGCGTCCTGTGCGTGGAGGACCGACGGCAAAGTCAGCGACGTGGTGAGAAGCAGCAGCCCTGCAAGGCGCGCGCCGGTCGACATAGGTGAGGACCCCCTCATGAAATGGCCTGTAGTATTGTCACAAGCTGCTCCGCAGCCTGCCGATATGCGAAAGGAGGGGGGGAGGCGCTGCATCGTGCTGCGGCCTCGCCCCCCTCCTTGTGATGTTCGCTGCTTAGGCCGGGTAGACCGGCAGCGAGGTGCAGGCACCAGTTGTGCTGGCAAAGTTCTGGATCGACGAGTTGCAGGTCCAGTTGCCAAAGATGGTGGTCAGCGCCGCAGCGTTCTGAATCCCGCCGATGTAAGTGCGGGTCGACGGGAAGAAGGCCGAACGGGCGCTGGCGTTGAAGGCGGTACGGCCGGTCTCGCCAGCACCGTTGACCACAGTGTTGGTCAGCGTGATCGCGAAGGCGAGGTTGTTGTTGGTACCGGCGTTGATGCGCGTTGCCACGTCAGCATTGGTGTTGCCAGAACCGCCGCGGATCGGATCGGTCGCCGGGCAATCGCCGACCACCGAATCCACACCGATGATCGCCGCCAGAGTGGCCGGCTCGTCAATCTGGAAGCAGTGGTTGTTGCCAGCGTTGATCACGCCGTTGGTGAGGCCGAGTGCCGCACCGCCGCGTGCCTGGATCACCTGCGGAGCCGCGTCGCGGACCACGAAGGTGAAGTTGTTCACCTGCAGGATGGTCTGCGGAATGGCGTTTGCGGGAGTGCGGTCGGACACGTTGGGCGAGTCGAGTTCGATCAGACGGTCGCCGGTCGACGAACGCTGCACCGCGATCATGGTGTCGACGTTGACGCGCGCACCGGTGTCGACATCAAGCGAGTCGTCCGAGGCACCGATCACCGCAAGGTTGCGGACATTGAAACCGCCACCGAAGAACTCGACACCGTCATCCGAGCTGTTGAACGACACCAGGTTTTCGATCACCGTGCCCGAACCTACGCCGCCGGTCGTCAGCGACTGCAGTTCGTTGTTGGGCGCCAGTTCGAAGCCCGAGAAACGGATCTGGTTGAAGCGGAACGAACCGGAATTGTCGGCCGCGTTGTTGCCGCCGAACGGGGTGGCGATCGCCGCACCTTCAAGCCGGCCTTCGCAGGTCGGGTTGTTGGTCGGGGCAGCGGCGGTGTTGAACACGCCGTTCGAGCAGTCGGAAACCGGCGCGCGGCCGAGCAGCACGACGCCGCCCCACTGTTGCTGGCTGTTATCGTCGGTCAGACCCAGGATGTTGTCGCGGCTGGTCCAGACGATCGGGCGTTCGGCGGTGCCGTTCGACTGGATCGCGTTGCCGCGGTTGACGACCAGATAGGAGTCCTGCTGGCCAAAGAGGAGGACGCCCGGCTGAACGGTCAGCGTGACCGTGGTGCCGGTGCTCGCGAAGCCGCGGTCGTCACCCACTTCGACGCGGCCGCCGATGCGGTACACCAGCCCGCGAATGAATGGCAGCGTGTCGGTGGAGGTGAAGCGTGCCGGCAGACGGCACACGCGATAGGTGCCGGTCGGACCGGTGATGGTCGATTCGTCAACCAACCCGCCTGCGGTGGCGATCGTCGGGCAGCCAGCGGCCGGGGTCACCAGCGTCGCGGTCGGCGTCGGCGTCGGAGTCGGCGTGGGTGTGGGAGCCGGGTTGTTGATGATGATGTCGCCGCCGGTGCCGGGCGAGACGATTTCGTCCGCGCCGCAGCCGGCCAGGGCCAACATGCTGCAACCGAGAATAAGAGTGCGTTGAAGATTTTTCACAGCTGCGGTCCCCTCTAGAGCCGAGAATCGAATTCAGGCGCGTCGGCTTTGGTGCGCTGGGACGGTCGCTAGGGGGCGTTCATGACAGAATTCTTTCACCATGACAGGCGTGTGTCACAATCGCGATTATGACCGAAGAAAGTCAATTGTGACCGCGATGACGTTTGGCGGGGGATCGAAATTGTCACAAAGATACGTCGGGAAAACAGCGCTTTGATCCGCTGGATTACAAATAAAAGACAATGTTACGGTTTTGTTGCATTGGCCCTGCGATCGAGTCATTATGCTTCTCGTTCATGGAGGAGCCTTGCCGATGTCGATAACCGCTCTCGCTCTCGCATTCGTTGCAGCCAACCCGTTTGTGGGCGTGCCTGCGCCGCGCCTCGCCGATGCGCCCGAACTGGCCGCGCAGACGCTCGCCGCCGGGCGTGCCGAGGAAGCGCTTGCGACTCTCGAGAAAGCCAGCATCGCTGCGCCGCATGACGCGGCTGTGCTGATCAATCTCGGCATCGCCTATGCCCACTCTGGCCAGGAGGCCAAGGCGAGGGCGGCCTTTGAACAGGCCATCGCCTGCCACGAGGTGATCGAAGTCGACACTGCGGATGGCACCAGCACGGATTCGCGGCGCCTCGCGCGCAGAGCGGTCCGCATGCTCGAACGCGGCGAGTTCCGGCCTGCCGCGGCGCGGACCGGCACGCTGACCTTTCGCGACTGACCAACAAGGGCTCCCGACACGGCATTGTGTGGTGCCCGCCGGGAGCGCTGGACGCATTCGGGTTTCACAAGGCTGTCACCAGTCTGTCATTTAGGATAGACAAAGGGAGACCTTCGGGAGGCTCGAGACATGATTCTCGCCGCGGCATGCCGCGTCATGATTGCTGCAGCCGCGCTCTGCCTTGCGGTCGAGGGTAGGGCCGACGTGCTCGAGCTGGGACCCGACGGCGCGCGCTGGGTTGCCGGTCCGCTTGCCGACCAGCCCCCGATTGCCGCGCCCTCTTCCTTCTCGCTTGCCGCTCTCGAAGGGCCGGATGATGCGACGGTTCCCGATTACGCGATCGCCGATCCTGCGCGCCATGCGCAGGCGATCCCCGCGCGCTACGCCGCCAAACTCGCCGAACTTGCCGAGCGCTTCGACCTTTCGCCAGCGCTGATGGAAGCGCTGGTCTGGCAGGAGAGCCGCTGGCGCGAAGACGCACGCTCGCCCGTCGGGGCGCAGGGCCTCGCGCAGTTGATGCCCGGCACCGCGCGCTATCTCGGCGTCAACCCGAACGATCCCTTCGCCAATCTCGAGGGCGGGGCGCGCTACCTGCGCGAACAGCTCGACCGGTTCGACGGCAACCTCGAAAAGGCGCTCGCCGCCTATAATGCGGGACCGGGCCGCGTCGAACGATCCGGCGGTATCCCCAATATCCGCGAGACAAAGCAGTATGTTGCCGCCATCATTGGCCGGCTCGCCGACCATTCGCGCGTTGCCGGACAGTGACCGGCGCGCGGCCGTTCTTCAAGAAAGCCTGACAGAGAGATGATGTCCTTGTTCCGTATTGCTCCCCGCTTCTTTGGCCGCCTCGCCGCCTTCCTGACACTCGCCCTCGCGCCGAGCGCCGCTTTTGCGCAGAGCGCCGACCCGGCGGGTTCCGGGCCGATCAACAATGCGCTTCTGTGGCTGCAAGGCACGCTGCTCGGCACGGTGGCGACCACGGTTGCGGTCATGGCGGTCGCCGCGATCGGCTTCATGATGCTGACCGGCCGGATGAACTGGCGCTTCGGCGCGACCGTGATCATCGGCGTGTTCATCCTGTTCGGCGCGACCACCATCGTCGCCGGTATCCAGTCGGCCGCCGGATAGAAGCATGAACGACCTCGTCCGCCACCCCGTCCACCGTGCGCTCACCCGCCCGCAGATGTTTCTGGGCGTGACGATGAACTTCTTCATCATCAACCTGATGGTGACGACGATCGCCTTCCTGATCCTCAAGAGCTGGTGGATCCTGCCGGTCCCGGCGGTGATGCACGTGATCGGCTACTTCGCTTCGCTGCGCGAACCGCGCGTTTTCGACCTGTGGATCACGAAGGTTTCGCGCTGCCCGCGCGTTCCCAATCATAAGCGCTGGGGCTGCAATTCCTATGCGCCGTAGAAAGACCCCGACATGGTGAAGTGGATGGGAGCCGCTGCCTGGAGCGCCAAGGAAGCCCGCGTCGGCGACCGGCTGCCCTATGCGCGGCTGATCGACGAGAACACCGTGCTGCTGCGCGATGGTTCGGTGATGAGCGCGCTTCAGGTGCCGGGCCTGTTGTTCGAGACCGAGGATTCCGACGCGCTCAACGCCCACGCCGCCACGCGCGAAGTGATGCTGCGTTCCACGCTGGATGCGCGCTTCGTGATGTATCACCACGTGATCCGCCGCCGCGTGGAGGTGGAGCTTGACGCCGAGTTCCCCGATCCCCTGTCGCGCCACATCGATGCGCGCTGGAAGCAGAGGCTGGCGGGCGGATCGCTGTTCATCAACGACCAGTTCGTTACCCTGATCCGCCGGCCTGCGCGCGGCAAGACGGGGTTGCCCGAGAAGTTTGCGAAGATGTTCAGCCGCGCCGGACGCGATGAGCTCGAAGCCGACCCTCGCGACCTGCGCAGCCTCAAGGCCGCGATCACCGGGTTG
Source organism: uncultured Alphaproteobacteria bacterium (assembly GCA_963765775.1). Lineage (GTDB taxonomy): Bacteria > Pseudomonadota > Alphaproteobacteria > Sphingomonadales > Sphingomonadaceae > Erythrobacter. The sequence goes on along the minus strand of CAVXXQ010000001.1, from coordinate 70,364 downwards.
GTTGCCTCGCTGCAAAGCTACGGCGCCGCGGTGCTCGGCGATTACCAGGCCCCCGGCTCGTCCAGCGGCGGCACCAATTCGGAAATGCTCGAGCTGCTCTCGGCACTCTACAACGGCGAGATGCGCCCGGTGCGCCGCCCCAATGCCGAGACCGACATCGGCCACATGCTCCCCTATCGCCGCGCCAGCTTCGGGCTCGATGCGATGGAGCTGCGCGGCTCGGCCGATCCGGACTTTGCCGCGATTCTCGGCCTCAAGGACTACCCCGAGGCGACCTCGCCCGGCCTGCTCGACAACCTGCTGCGCCTGCCGCACGAGATGGTCGTCACCGAAAGCTATGCCCCGAACGAGCGTACGACCGCGCGCGAGCGGATCGACCTTGCGCTGCGCCGCTCGCGTTCGGTGGACGAGGACGCTGCTGCCGAGCGTGCGGAAATGTTCGCCGCGCGCGATGCGCTGGGCAACGGCGCGGTCGGGTTTGGCGACCACCACCTCACCGTGCTGATCCGTGAACGCACGCTCGACCGGCTGGACGAGGCGGTGGCATCCTGCGCCGCCGCATTGGCCGATACCGGCGCAATCGCGGTGCGCGAGGACACCAATCTCGAACCCGCCTTCTGGGCGCAGTTCCCCGGCAACGAAGAATATATCGTCCGCCGCGCGCTGATCTCCTCGGCCAACATGGCGGGCTTCGGGTCTTTCCACGGCTTTGCGCTGGGGCAGGCGAGCGGCAACCACTGGGGCGATGCGGTCACCTTGCTGGAGACGACCAGCGCCACACCGTTCTTCTTCAACTTCCACCACGGCGATCTGGGCAATTTCTCGGTCATCGGCCCGAGCGGTTCGGGCAAAACCGTGGTGATGAACTTCCTTGCCGCGCAGGCCCAGAAGTTCAAACCGCGCACCATCCTGTTCGACAAGGATCGCGGCGCGGAGCTGTTCATCCGCGGCATCGGCGGGCGTTATGACCGGATCAATCCGGGCACGCCGACCAGCTTCAACCCGCTCAGCCTTGCCGATACGCCTGCCAACCGCGCCTTCCTGCGCGACTGGCTGGCGGTGCTGCTGAAGGCCGATGGGCCGGAGGAATTCTCCACCATCAGCGCGGCGGTCGATGCGACCTACGCCAACGACCCGAGCTTGCGGCGTCTGCGCCACTTCAAGGAACTGCTGTCCGGCGCGCGCCGTCCGACCCCCGGCGATCTCGCTGACCGGCTGGCCGCGTGGATCGGGGAGGGCGAGCACGCCTGGCTGTTCGACAATGCGCAGGACCGGCTGGATCTGGCGACCCGCGTGCTCGGTTTCGACATGACCGCGCTGCTCGAAAATCCGCGCCTGCGCACGCCGACCATGATGTACCTATTCCACCGCATCGAGGAGCGTCTGGACGGGCAGCCGACCATGATCCTCATCGATGAAGGCTGGAAGGCGCTGGATGACGAGGTCTTCGCCGCGCGCATCCGCGACTGGCTCAAGACGCTGCGCAAGCGCAACGCGCTGGTCGGTTTCGCGACGCAATCCGCGCGCGATGCGCTCGACAGCAAGATTTCCACCGCGCTGGTCGAGCAGACCGCGACGATGGTGTTCATGCCCAACAGCCGCGCTCGGCCCGAGGATTACTGCGATGGCTTCGGCCTTACCCCGCATGAATTCGCGCTGATCCGTTCGCTGCCCGCGCATAGCCGCGCCTTCCTCGTGCGCCAGCCTGACGCATCGGTGGTGGTGCGGCTCGACCTGTCGGGCGCGCCCGAGGTGCTCACCATCCTGTCGGGCCGCGAGAGCGCGGTACGCCGCCTCGACCTGCTGCGCGAAGCGGTGGGCGATGCGCCCGAGGCGTGGTATCCCGCGCTCACCGGCCGCGATTGGCCCGCTGCCGCATCGCCCGATGGGCCTGACCTTCCTCCCGGCATCCCTCCGGCCGAACCCGAGGCCGATCCGCTGTCGCAGGCCGCCGAATGAGCACCACCTGCGACATGGCCGCCCAGTCGATGGGCACGGGCGTCTCCTCCGCGCTGACGGCGGTCGACTGCATCGCCAGCACCATGAGCGAGCAGGCCTTCAACCGCCTGTTCGGGACCGAGGGCCAGCTGGCGTTGGCGCTGTCGATCCTGCTCGGGCTGTATGTGGCCTTCTTCGGCATCTCGCTGATGCTGGGCCGCGCGAACCTTTCGGTGCGTGCGTTTGTGCCGAAGATGATGACGCTGGGGCTGGTGCTGACCTTTGCGACCAGTTTCGTCGCCTTCTCCAGCGTGTTCTACAACGTCTTCATCGGCGGGCCGGACCAGATCGCGGGCATCCTGACGGGCACGAGCGGAGAGAGCGCCACGGCGGTCTTTGCGCAGAAGCTCGACGTGGTGTTCATGGCGATCCAGAACGCCAGCGGGGACACCAAGGATATCAGCGCCTTCTCGCCGCCGGGCATGATGTGGGTGGGGGCGATGCTGCTGCTCCTCGGGACCGTCGGCTTGCTGGTGACGGCGCGGATCGCGCTGGCGCTGCTGCTCGCCGTCGGCCCGATCTTCGTGGTGCTGGCGCTGTTCGAAGGAACCCGAGGCCTGTTCACCGGCTGGCTCAAGGGGCTGACGATGATGGCGCTTGCGCCGCTGTTTGCGGTGCTGGGCGGGTCGATCATGCTCGAGATGGCGGTGCCGGTGCTGCAGGCGCTCACCAAGGTACCGGGGCAGATCGATCAGCAGGCGGCGATGGCGTTCTTTTTGGTCGGCGCGGTGCACATGGCGCTGATGCTGCTGTCGCTGAAGGTCGCCTCGACGATGGTCGCAGGCTGGCAGGTGTTCGGGCTGGTGCCAGACAAAGAGCGCGCCCGCACCTCCGACGGTCCGCGCCCTGTTCCGGTCGCGCAGCAGGCGGCTGGCGGCGGCGCGCCGCGCACGGCGGTCTTGACCCCCGCCAGCGCCGGTTTGGCCCCCCGCAGGGTCGATCTAGGCCCCTTGCAGACCGTCACAGCCGCCAATGACACGGGCCCTGCGAGCAGTGTTTCACGTGAAACACGCGTCCTTGCCACCAGCAACGCAGGCTCTCAGGTGGCTCCGTTGAACCCCGCCACATCCCGCACCCAGGGGATCGGCAACCGCTTCCGCACCGCTGCTGCGACCAAAGCTGCGCCAGCCCCCAAGGCGCCCCCTCCGGAGACCTATCAATGACCCGCGCCGTGCTACTCGCTGCGCTCGCTTTCGGCCTTTCCGTGCCTGCCACTGCGCAGGATAACCGCCTGCAAACATTGGTCTATAATGCCAATGCCGTGGTGCGGGTCGACGGCAAGGTGAAGGTCCAGACGACCATCAAGTTCGCGCCCGACGAGGTGATCGAGAACGTCGCGATCGGGGACTCTGCCGCATGGCAGGTGCAGCCCAACAAGGCGCAGTCGATCCTGTTCGTGAAGCCGCTGGAACCCGCCGCGCGGACCAATATGACGGTGGTGACCGACAAGCGCACCTACCTGTTCGATCTGGTCTCATCGCCCAGGAATTCAGCGCTTTACGTGCTGCAATTCCGCTATCCCGAGCTTGAAAAAGCCGCGGAGGAAGCTCGCCTTGCCGCCATTGCCGAGGCCGAAGCACTGGCCGCGAAAGCCGCCGCTGCGCCCGAAACCGCTCCGTCCGGCGTGACCGTCGATCCGGCCAAGCTCAACTTTGCCTGGGCCAGCACGGGCGACGCCGACCTTTTGCCAACCCGCGCCTTCGATGATGGCGACGCGGTGTTTCTCACCTGGCCCGCGGGCGTCTCGGTGCCGGCAATCCTCATCACCAACGAGGCGGGCGACGAAGGCCCGGTCAACTACACCGTGCGCGGCGACACCGTGGTGGTCGAGGGCGTTCCGCCCAAGCTCATCTTGCGGTCCGGCCGCGACACCGCAACCCTCACCAACACCGCCGCGCTCGCCCCGTCTGCCCGCAGCGCCGGGCTGAGCGCGCCGCGCGGGAAGGGGTCGAAGTGATGCTTATTCAGACCGATACCGCTAAGGAGTGCATCTGATGCGACTGGCCATGCGTTTGCCGAACAAGAAGGGTGAGAGCGGCTCCAGCGAGGGCGTCGACCCGCGGACCCGCGAATCCGCCGAGATCATCGATCTCGCCAGCCGTGCGGCCTTCCCGGCCGTCACCGACCGCAAGGTCAGGGGTGACGGGCTGGGGCTCGCGGCCGGAGTTGCAGTGGTTGGCCTGCTGGGCGCGGTGACCTTCTGGGCGATGAACGCCGCGCGCACCGACGAGCCGCAGGGCATCGGCAACCCCGCCGTTGCCCCGCCGCAAGCCGCCGCGCCTGTCGTGGTGCAGCCCATTGATCCGGCGCTCGTGCCCGGCGCGGTGCCGGTCGTCCCACAGGTCGATCCTGCGCCTTCGCCGGTCTACGCTATCAATCCCGGCGCGGCCCCCGGCACCGCAGTCAACCCCTATGGCAGCCCGCAGCTGGTCTTCGATGCAAGCGTCGCACGCGCGATCCGCGCCGCAGAGGGGCTCCCGCCCGTCGTTCCCGGTACGCCTCCCGCGAATGTCGGCGGGACGGGTAGTGCTGCGGCCTTTGCCAGCAGCATCGGCGGCGTTGGCGGCGCGCCCGCGCAGGCGCGTTCGATGGTCAACCCTTCGACCACTGTCACCGAAGGCACGCTGATCCCGGCGATCCTCGAGACCGCGATCAACACCGACGTGCCGGGCTATGTGCGCGCGGTGGTGAGCCAGGATGTGAAGAGCTTCGACGGCAAGCGCGTGCTCGTCCCGCGCTCCTCGCGGCTGATCGGACAGTATCAGGCGGGCTTGCAGCAGGGGCAGAAGCGCGCCTACGTGATCTGGACGCGGCTGATCCGGCCCGATGGTGTGTCGGTCAGCCTCGCCTCGCCCGCGGTCGCATTCGACGGCACCACGGGGCTTGAGGGCAACGTCAACAGCCACTTCTTCCAGCGCTTCGGCTCGGGCCTGCTGCTCTCGGTGGTCGGCGGCCTCGGTGCTATCGCGACCGGCGGCATCGGCGGCGTGATTGTCGCAGGGGGCGCGCAAAGCGCGGCCAATTCGGCGGTGCAGTCGCAAGGCCAGATCAGCCCGACCATTCGCGTGCGCATGGGTGAGCCGATCCGCGTCTTCACCGCACGCGATCTCGACTTCAGTTCGGTCACCGGCTGAGCATAGCGGCATGAGCGCGGACATCCACCGGCTGGGCAGCGACGATGGCGTAGTGCCACTGACAGCGGAGCGGAGCGTCTATCTTGACGCCTATCTCGCGCCGTTCCGCCGCTGGCTGGAGCGCGACACGGTGACCGAAATCATGGTCAACCGTCCGGGCGAGGTGTGGATCGAGGATGCCGCCAGCCCGGGGATGCAGCGCATCGCGACGCCCGAGATCGACGACCGGCTGGTCCAGCGCCTTGCCGAACAGGTCGCACGCGTCTCGCATCAGGGGATCAACCGCGAGCATCCCTTGCTCGGCGCGACCTTGCCGGACGGCGCGCGCATCCAGTTCTGCGGGCCGCCCGCGTCGCGCCGTCATTGGGTGATGGCGATCCGCCGCCACCGCCGCCTCGACCTGCCGCTCGATGCCTATGACACCGGCCCGCTGGTGGGTGAGGGCACAGTGGTGCTGCCCGACCCGCAGGCCGAGCCCATCGCGTTCCTGCGCGCCGCGATCCGCGCGCGGCGCACGATCCTCATTTCCGGCGGCACCAGCACCGGCAAGACCACCTTCCTCAACGCCATGCTTGGCGAGATCCCGCAGGCCGAACGGGTGGTGCTGGTCGAGGATACCCCCGAGCTGAAGTTCCCCGGCGCCAACGCGGTCGGCCTTGTCGCAGTCAAGGGCGAGCTGGGGGAGGCCAAGGTCACCGCCAACGAGCTCCTGCAAGCCGCGCTGCGCCTGCGCCCTGATCGCATCGTGCTGGGCGAATTGCGCGGCGCCGAGAGCGTCAGCTTCCTGCGCGCAATCAACACCGGGCACCCGGGCAGCTTCTCGACGATCCACGCCAACTCCCTGCGCGGCGCGCTGGAGCAGCTTTCGCTCATGGTGATGCAGACCGGGATCGGCCTCAGCCGCGCGGACACCATTGCTTATGCGGCAAGCGTGATCGACGTGATGGTGCAGCTCGGCCGCGACGCGAACGGCAAGCGCGGGATCACGAGCATCGCGGAGACCGCGTCGCTCATCTGACTCGCGGGCGGGGGTTCAGCCCCGCCAAACGCACCTCGCAATCACAACGATATGTGACAAGGCGGATTTGCTGATTTACACCAGTGGCCCGAGCGAACACATGCTCGGGGCCAGCGCTGCACGGCTGCGCGCAAGGCGGAACAGGAAAGCGATGAGCACGTCACCGACCGGCAACAAGCCCCTTTCGGCCCCCGCGGGAGCTGCAACTATGGCTGCGCTTGGCCCCGACGAATCCCCCTATTTCAACCGCGAGCTGTCGTGGCTGCAATTCAACCAGCGCGTGCTGGCCGAGGCCTGCAACGAGGCCTATCCGCTGCTTGAGCGGCTGCGCTTCCTGTCGATCTCGGGCAGCAATCTCGACGAGTTCATGATGATCCGCGTCGCCGGGCTCGTCGGGCAGGTGCAGCGCGGGCTGGAGACGCCGTCGATCGACGGGCGCAGCCCCACGCAGCAGCTCGCCGCGATCCGCGAAAAGCTGGCTGAACTCTCGCAGCTTCAACAGACCATCTGGCGCTCTGTGCAGGGCGGTCTGGCGGCGGCCGATATCCACATCGCCGACGAACAGCGCGTCAGCCCCGCCGCGCACAAGTGGCTGAAAAGCTTCTTCCTCAACGAGATCCTGCCGATCCTCACCCCGCAGGCGCTGGATCCGGCGCACCCGTTCCCGTTCGTCCAGAACGAAGGGATGGGCCTGTTGTTCACCCTGACCCGCGACGCCACCCGCGAACAGCTGATCGAGATGGTGCTGATCCCCAGCGCGCTGCCCCGCTTCGTGCGCGTGCCCGATGATGTTTCGGGCGATGCCAGCGTGCTCTACATCTCGATCGCGCGGCTCATCCAGCGTTATGCCGAAGCCTTGTTCCCCGGCTTCACCATTCAGGGTGACGGGTTGTTCCGGGTGCTGCGCGACAGCGATATCGAGATCGAGGAAGAGGCCGAAGATCTGGTCCGTACCTTCCGCAGCGCGATCCAGCGGCGGCGGCGCGGGCAGGTGATCCAGCTCGAGATCGAAGAGGATTTCGATGCTGCCGCCGAAACCCTGCTGCTCGACCAGCTCGGCATCAACGAAGCCGCGCTGATCAAGACCGACGGCATCATCGGCGTTGATGGCCTTGCCGAAATCGTCCGCGAAGACCGGCCCGATCTCAAGTTCGACGCCTATTCCCCTCGCCTGCCGGAACGCGTGCGCGAACACGACGGCGATGTCTTCTCCGCGATCCGCGAGAAAGATATCGTCATCCACCACCCCTACGAAAGCTTCGAGGTGGTGGTCGATTTCATCCGTCAGGCCGCCGCTGACCCCGACGTGGTGGCGATCAAGCAGACGCTCTACCGCGCCGGTTCGCAATCGGCCGTGGTGGGCGCGCTGATCGAGGCCGCCGAGGCGGGCAAGTCGGTCACGGCTGTCGTGGAGCTGAAGGCGCGCTTCGACGAGGAGCAGAACCTCAAGTGGGCCAGCAAGCTCGAACGCGCAGGCGTGCAGGTGATCTACGGCTTCACCGACTGGAAGACCCACGCCAAGACCGCGATGGTGGTGCGGCGTGAGGGCGAGAGCTTCCGCACCTATTGCCACTTCGGAACCGGCAATTATCACCCCGTGACGGCGAAGGTTTACACCGACCTCAGCTTCTTCACCGCCGACCCCAAGCTGGGGCGCGACGCGGCCAAGATGTTCAATTTCGTCACCGGCTATGTCGAGCCGCACGCGCTTGAGCGGATCCACATCGCGCCGATCGACCTGCGCGAGGAGATCTACACGCGCATCGACACGGAAATCGCCAACGCGCAGGCCGGCAAGCCGGCCGCGATCTGGATGAAGTGCAACCAGCTGACCGATGAAGGCATCATCGACCGGCTCTACGCCGCGAGCAATGCGGGCGTGCAGGTCGAACTTGTCGTGCGCGGCATCTGCTGCCTGCGCCCCGGCATCGAGGACCTCTCGGAGAACATCCGCGTGAAGTCGATCATCGGCCGCTTTCTCGAGCATAGCCGCATCTATGCCTTCGCCAACGGCCATCCGATGCCGAGCGCGCATGCGGCAGTGTTCATCGCATCGGCCGACCTGATGAGCCGCAATCTCGACCGCCGGGTCGAGGCGCTGATCCCCATACTCAACCGCACGGTGCACGATCAGGTGCTCCAGCAGGTGCTGCTCGCCAACATGCTCGACACCGAGCAGAGCTGGTGGCTGCATCCCGACGGAAGCTATTCGCGGGTCGAGATGGAAGACGGCGCGCGGCCCTTCAACTGCCACCGTTACTTCATGACCAACCCCTCGCTGTCCGGCCGCGGCGGCGCGCTTGAAGCTGGCGCCGTGCCGAAGCTCAGCTTGCGCCGCGGGGCTGCTTCATGATCTGGCGCAGACGGCGTGACAACCGCGATGGTGGATCCGGGGCGAGCGCGGGCGAGCGGGCGATCATCGACATCGGCTCGAACACCGTGCGCCTTGTGGTCTACGGCGGGACGATGCGCGCGCCGACGGTGCTGCTCAACGAGAAGGTGACGGCCAAGCTCGGCCGCGAGATCGCGGCGACGGGCAGGCTTGCCGACGAGGCGATGGCGTTGGCGTTGAAAGGCCTCAGGCGGTTTGCCCTGCTGATCGATGATCTGGGGATCAAGGACGTGGAAACGGTCGCCACTGCGGCGGTGCGCGACGCTGCCAATGGCCCGCAATTCGTCGCCGAGCTGCGCAGCCTTGGCCTGTCGCCGCGTGTGCTTTCGGGCGAGGAAGAGGCGCTGCTCAGCGCCCACGGCGTGATTGGCGCCTTCCCCGATGCGCGCGGCATCGTCGCCGACCTGGGCGGTGGGAGCCTTGAACTGGTGCGAGTTGCCAATGGCACCACCAACAGCGCCAGCACGCTCCCGCTCGGCACGCTGCGCCTGCCCGATCACCGCAAGGGCAACCGTACACAGATGGGCAAGTCGCTCGACAAGGTGATCCGCAAGGCGGGATGGGATCTTTCCGCCAATCCTCCCCAGCAGAACGGCGCGCTCTATCTGGTGGGCGGCACGTGGCGGGCGATGGCAGTCTACGCGATGGCCGCAAGGGGCTATCCGCTCAGCGATCCGCACGGCTTCGTGATCGATGCCGCCGCCGCGCAGGACCTCGCCACCGCGCTGTCCGCCAGCGAAAGCGATACGCTGAAAACGCGCGAGCGGATCTCCGCGATGCGCGCCGAGAAGCTGCCCGACGCTGCCTTGCTGCTGCAAGCGCTGCTCGCGCGGTTGGCGCCGGAGAAGGTGGTGTTTTCCTCGTGGGGCCTTCGCGAGGGGTTGCTCTATGATCGCCTGCCCGATGACAGCAAGGCACAAGACCCGTTGCTCGCAGGCGTCACGGTGTTCGCGACCGAGCGCGGCACCGAGCCCCAGCTGGCGACACTCATGGCCGCGTGGACCCACGACGCCGCGCCCGCACGCGAGCACGGCAGCGAGCGGCTGCGCCTGGCAGCGACGATGCTGGCGCTCGCCGCGATGCAGATCGAGCCCAACATCCGCCTGCCCCAGGCGATCAGATGGGCGCTGCACAAGCGCTGGGTCGGCATCGACGCCAAGGGCCGGGCGATGCTTGCCGCAGCCATCGCGGCCAATGGCAACCAGCTTTCGCTCCCCGCCACAGTGCGCGCGCTGGCCGGCGAGGACGCGATCGAGGAAGCGGTGCGCTGGGGCCTCGCGCTGCGGCTCGCGCGCAGGCTCGGCGCGCAATCGCTCCGCTCGCTCGAAGCAAGCCGTCTGGTGGTGGAAGAAGGCGCGCTCGTCCTGAAACTCGCGCAGAGCCATGAGGCGCTGTTCGCTCAGCCGACCGAGAAGGACATGAAGCTGCTCGCGGGCCGGATGGGCCTCGGCTGGCGGGTGGATGTGGTGCCGGAGATCGTGCGCTAGGCGGTTTTCGCTGTATCGCTTCCGAAGGGCGAAAAATCGGTGCCGATGTCGAACAGGTCAACGCCCTCGGCGGCCTTCAATTTGTTCACCACCACATATGTCACCGGCGTCAGCACCGCCTCCCATACGACCTTGAGCGCCCAGTTGGTGACCATCACAGTCAGCACGGCTTCGGTCGTCCAGATGCCGTAGAAGGCGATCGGATAGAAGATCAGGCTGTCGACGCCCTGTCCGACGAAGGTCGAGCCGATGGTGCGCGTCCACAAGGCGCGGCCCTTGGTCCATACCTTCATCTTGGCCATGACGAAGGAGTTGACGAACTCGCCCGCCCAGAAGGCGATGATCGAGCCGGCGACAATCCGCCAGGTGCTGCCGAACACGCTCTCGTAGGTGCTCTGACAGATCGCGCCGCCGGGGATGGCCGCGTCAGCGGTGGAGGTTATCGGGCGGGCGCCGCCAAAGCCGCTGGCCGCGCATTCCCAGCCGGCAAACGGGGGAAGGGCGGTGACGACATAGCTCATGAAGGCGAGGAACAGCATCGCCGCCGTGCCCACCCAGATCACCCGGCGCGCTTTGGCAAAGCCGTAGATCTCGGTCAGCACGTCGCCGATCACATAGCCCAGCGGGAAGAACAGGATCCCCGCGCCGTAGATGAAGGTGCCGTCGGCCGCGGGCCACCAGCCCTTGGGCCAGAACGGCACTTCGACAAAGGTCAGCTTGGCCGCGCCGATGATGTTCGACAAGAGCAGGATCGCGACGAAGGCCGCCATCACGAGATCATAATGGCGGAACGCGACCGGCGGGCGCGAGGTGGCGATTATGCCGTCGCCGGGATCGGCATCGAAGGCGGGATCAAGCGCCGGATCGGCTGAAGCGGTGTTTTCCATCGCCCAGCGGATTAGCGCGATTCCCATTGTCCGCAAAGCACGCTATTGGCCGGAGCGGCGCGCGCCCGTAGCTCATCTGGATAGAGCGCGAGACTTCTAATCTTGAGGTAGCAGGTTCGAGTCCTGCCGGGCGCGCCAGTTTTTTGCCGAGATCGCATAGATTGCATTGCGTGCGCTCAGGCAGCAGTGAAAGTTGCGTTTGTTCGGCGTGAGCGGAATTACATAGCGTCTGGGGAGCGGGGAGAGGCCGATGACGAAGCCGAAAGGACGGCAAGGTTCTTGGTTTGCTCAATGGCAAGGGGAGAACATACCTTGCGTGCACCAGCATTGGACGCGTGGAACGTGGCCGGAATACGCTGATTTAGGCTTCGATGATCGTCCGGAGTGGGGCCCGTTTGTTCAATCGTTGCAAGAGGATGGCTTAGCAATCCTCACGACGAGCCACCCGCCCGATGCTGACGGAAAGTGGCGGCGCAAGAATTACATCGGAATTTGGCGAGTGTCGAACGTGCGTGTGGTCGAAGACCGAGAACTGCGGTTCGACTTTGGCGAGCTGCTACACCGCTTCTAAGCCGTGCCCCCCAAGTATTCGATCCCCGCCCACCTTCGGGTTACTCCCCGAACTCGGTCCGCCGCGCGCAGGCGAAATCGTGATCGACCAGATGTCGGTTGCGCAGACCATCGTTGCGTTCCTGAGCGAGACCCGCCAGCCAAATCTGCCAATTACCCCCGCGCCACGGTCTCCAGCAGTTCGGCGGTCACCGGATAGCCTGCGTCGCCGAGGATGGTCAGCCACGGCTTGCCGCCTTCCTCGACCACGCGGGGGGTTATCGTCTTGACCGGGATCGCTTCCGCCTGCGTGCGGGCTTCTTCGTAACTGGCGAACAGCGCGAGGCGTTCAAGGTTGCGGCGGGTGGGGAAGATCACCTTGATCTCGCCGCGCTCCGCCGCGTCCAGCGCGCCTTGCGCCGATGTCCAGAACAGGTGGGTGTTCTCCGACTGGTCGATCGACACCTCGACCGCGCCGGTGCCGAGATTGGCGAGGTAGAAGCGCGTGTCGTAGACGCGGCTGATGTTCTCGTTCTTGGGGAACCAGCGCGCAAAGGGCGTGATCTGCGCAAGGTCGAGCCGCCAGCCGAAAGCATCGAGCACCGGAGCAAGCGCGCCCGTTTCGGCGAGCATTTCGCGCGCTGCGGCGGCGGTGGCGGCGGAGATGTCGCCGGCCAGCCCGAGCGCGAGGCCTGTCTCCTCCAGCGTTTCGCGCACGGCGGCGATCTGGTGCGCGGCTTCGTCGGTGGTGAGGCCGTGCTCTTGTGCGATTGCCTCGCCGAGCGCGAAGTCCGCCGGATCGACCCGCCCGCCCGGGAACACCGCCATGCCGCCTGCAAAGGACATTTCGCGGGACCGCACCGTGATCAGCACCTCGGGCGCAGCGCCTTGCGCGGCGTTGCGGAAGATGATGATGGTGGCGGCGGGGATGCCCCCATGCTCGGGTGTGTTGCCGGATTCGCTGGTCATTATGGCAAAGGATGGCCCTGCGGCAGGCGATTGCCAAGAGCCAAGGCGCAAGGCTGCCGGTTTCGACAGGGGGTGTCGGGATGCTTTACAACCCGTGGTTGCCAAAGGGTTATCAATCTGAAGGAAACCCCAAAATTCCGCCGTTTTTCAAGTTTGGCACGCGCTGTGCATAGTAGGTTACGGTCCCAAATGGTCTTCGAAGGCAGGCGCGACCCACCCTGGTCTCCGGGTTGCGCCTCCCCGAAAAAACAAGCGCCCCGCACTGGTCCTGCGGGGCGCTTTTTTATTTGCGCCTCAGACGCCGGGCGCAGCGCGTCCGCGCTGCTTGGCTTCCGGCCTAACCGGCCGGCGCGCGGTCGCGCTTGCGGCCCTCCGGGCCGTGCCTAGGCTACCAATGAGGCGCTATTCGGTCGCACAGCGACCGCAAGGCCGACCGGCCGTCCGCAGCGATGCGACCTTCAGGTCGCGTGAGCGAGGATTTCGCGCGCCGGATGGCGTGCGGAAAACAAACCTACGCCTTCACAACACCGCTCTGGTCGAGGAGCTGCTGCAGCTCGCCGGCTTCGAACATTTCCATCATGATGTCGCTGCCGCCGACGAATTCGCCCTTCACATAGAGCTGGGGGATCGTCGGCCAGTCGGAGAAGGCCTTGATGCCCTGACGGATTTCCATGTCCTGCAGCACATCGACGCTTTCAAACGCGACGCCGCAATGGTCGAGGATTGCTATCGCCTTGCCGGAAAAGCCGCACTGCGGAAACAGCGGCGTGCCCTTCATGAACAGCACGACGTCATTGGTGGTGACGAGATCGGTAAGGCGGGTGTTGACGTCTGACATTTTGGCTGGCGCCCCTGACAGGTGATGATGTTGCAGATTAATTGGGGACCACAGTTGTGACTTGCAAGGCGTGCAGCTCGCCGCCCATCCGCCCGCCGAATGCGGCATAGACCAGCTTGTGCTGGGCAACGCGGCTGAGGCCGGCGAATTGCGGGGCGGTGACGGTTGCCGCCCAGTGGTCGTCATCGCCCGCAAGGTCGCGCAATTCGACCGTCGCGCCGGGCAGGGCGGCGAGGATCGCGGACTCGATAGCGGCGGCGCTCATGGGCATCGGATCAGTCCTCGCCGAACAGCTGGCGGCGGGCTTCGATGGTCATTTCCTCGAGCCTGGCGCGGATGTCCGCCTCGCTGACATCGGCCTGCGCGCCGGTGAGATCGCCGAGCAGCTTGCGCACCACGTCCTCATCGCCCGATTCCTCGAAATCGGCCTGCACCACTGCCTTGCGATAGGCGTCGGTCTCCTCGGGGGTGAGCTGCATCAGGCCCGCAGCCCACTCGCCCAGCAGCCGGTTGCGGCGTGCGGCGATGCGGAAGGCGGTTTCATTGTCGAGCGCGAACTTGGCCTCTTCGGCGCGTTCGCGGTCCTTGAAAGCGTCGGTCATTTCTGTGTCCCTTCGGATACGATCCGCGTCCAGCGTTAGAGGCGGGCGCGCATGGCTTCAAGCATGAAGCCGCGATCAGTCCATCGTCACCACAAGCTTGCCCACCGCCTCGCGCGCTTCGAGCTTGGCGATGGCGTCACCGGCGCGGGCGAGGGGGAAGGTCTCGCTCACCAGCGGGTCGATCTTGCCCGCCTGCATCAGGGCGAACAGCTCCTGCACCTGCGCATGGAAGGCCTCGGGCTCGCGCGCGGTGAAGGCGCCCCAGAACACGCCGCAGATGTCGCAGGACTTCAGCAGGGTGAGGTTCAAGGGCATCTTGGCGATCCCGGCGGGGAAGCCGACCACCAGGAAGCGGCCTTCCCAGGCGATGGCGCGCAGCGCAGGCTCGGAATATTGTCCGCCGACGATGTCATAGACGATGTTTGCGCCGTTCGGGCCGCAGGCCTTCTTGAAGGCTTCGGCCAGCGCCTTGGAGGCGTCCTTGTCCATCGCCTCGCGCGGGTAGATTACCACTTCGTCCGCGCCGGCCTTGCGGGCGACTTCACCCTTGGCTTCGGAGGAGACAGCGGCGACGACGCGCGCGCCGAAGGCCTTGGCGAGTTCCACCGCCGACAGCCCAACGCCGCCCGCCGCGCCGAGGATCAACACGGTGTCGCCCGCCTTGATATGGCCGCGGTCCTTCAATCCGTGGATGGTGGTGCCATAGGTCATCAGGAGCGAAGCCGCCTTCTCGAACGGCACGCCGTCCGGCACCGCGAACATGCGCCCGGCAGGCACCACGACCTTCTCGGCCAGCCCGCCATTGCCGATCCCGGCAAGCACCTTGTCACCCACAGCGAAGCCCTCGACACCTTCGCCGACCGCCTCGATCACGCCCGAAATCTCGCCGCCGGGCGAGAAGGGGCGCTGCGGCTTGAACTGGTACATGTCGCGGATGATCAGCCCGTCGGGATAGTTGATCGCGCAGGCCTTCACGGCGACCAGCACTTCGCCCTTGCCGGGGGTGGGCGCGTCGATCTCGTCAAGCGTCAGCGTTTCGGGCCCACCTGTGGCGTGGGTGCGGATGGCTCTCATGATGTCTCTCCTGCGTCTTGTGATTTCAGGCGGCAGCGGTGCCGCGCGTCAGCCACGGCTGGGCGGCGGTGCGGCTGGCTTCGAAGCCGCTGATCGCATGCCCACGCGCCATCGTCAGCCCCACCTCGTCGAGCCCGCCCAGCAGACAATCGCGCCGGAACGGGTCGATCGCGAAGGTGAAACGGTCCTGATAGGGCGTGGTGACGGTCTGGGCTTCCAGATCGATGCTGATGGCGAGGCCCTCGCGTGCGACCTCAAGCAACCGGTCGACCGCCTCCTGCGGCAGCACGACTGGAAGGATCCCGTTCTTCACTGCGTTGCCCGAAAAGATGTCCGAGAAGCTCGGCGCGATCACGACGCGAAGGCCCAAGTCGCCCAAGGCCCATGCGGCATGCTCGCGGCTCGATCCGCAGCCGAAATTGTCGCCCGCGATGAGGATGTTCGCGCCCGCATAGGCGGGGTCGTCGATGACATTGCCGGGTTCTGCCCGCAGCGCCTCGAACGCGCCGGCGCCAAGGCCTTCGCGGCTGATGGTCTTGAGCCACTTGGCCGGGATGATGATGTCGGTGTCGACATTCTTGAGGCCAAGCGGGATGGCGCGGCCTTCGACGCGGATCAGCGGTTCCATCGGGCGTTCGTCCTCAGTCGGTCAAAATCAGTCAGTTTGCGGCGGCTCGCCCGACGGAATCGGGCCGGGCTGGGTCGGCTCGTTCGGCTTTTTCTTGCGCGTGTAGAGCAGCGCGGCCGCGATGGCCGCCGATCCGATGGCACCCGCCGCAGCGATCGCGGCGTTGCGGGCGTTGTTGTTTTTGGGCTTGTCGGTCATGATGCGACCATGCGCCCAGCGGCATTTGGTTTCAACCCTTTGACGTCACACAAGAGCGCGCACATCGGTGAGCCGCCCCGTTACCGCCGCAGCCGCCGCCATTGCCGGAGAAACAAGGTGCGTGCGCGCGCCCGGGCCTTGCCGGCCGACGAAATTGCGGTTGCTGGTCGAGGCGCAGCGTTCGCCCGGCGGCACCTTATCGGGGTTCATACCGAGGCACGCCGAACACCCCGGTTCGCGCCATTCAAACCCTGCGTCGATGAACACTGTGTCGAGGCCCTCTTCCTCGGCCTGCGCCTTGACGAGGCCCGAGCCCGGCACGACGATCGCCCAGCGCACGTTGGCAGCCTTGTGGCGGCCCTTGAGGATTGCGGCGGCTGCGCGCAGGTCTTCGATGCGGCTGTTAGTGCAGGAACCGATGAACACGTTCTCGATGGCCACATCGGTCATCGGGGTGCCAGGGGTGAGGCCCATGTAGTCGAGGCTTTTCTGCGCTGCGACCCGCTTGCTCTCGTCGGCGAAGTCATCGGGGGAGGGCACGCGGCCGCCGATGGCCACCACGTCCTCGGGGCTGGTGCCCCAGGTCACGCTCGGCTCGACCCCGGCGGCGTCGATCAGGACGGACTTGGCGAAGGTCGCGCCTTCATCCGTGTGGAGCGTGCGCCAGTAAGCGACCGCCGCGTCCCACTCCGCGCCCGCAGGTGCCATCGGGCGGCCCTTGAGGTAGGCGAAGGTGGTGTCATCCGGCGCGATCAGCCCGGCGCGCGCACCGGCCTCGATGCTCATGTTACAAACCGTGAGGCGTTCTTCGAGCGTCATCTTTTCGAACACGCGGCCGCGATACTCGATCACGTAGCCAGAGCCGCCCGCCGCGCCGATCTGGCCGATGATGTGGAGGATCAGGTCCTTGGCGCTCACGCCCGGGCCAAGGTCGCCTTCGACGCGCACTTCCATCGGCTTCGACTGCTGGAGCAGCAGGGTCTGCGTGGCGAGCACATGCTCGACCTCGCTCGTCCCGATCCCGAAGGCCAGCGCGCCCAGACCGCCGTGGCAGGCGGTGTGCGAATCGCCGCAGACGATGGTGGTGCCTGGCAGCGAGAAGCCCTGTTCGGGGCCGACCACATGGACGATCCCCTGTTCCTTGGCGGTGGCGGGGATGTAGCGGATGCCGAAGGCGGGGGCGTTGACTTCGAGCGCGGCGAGCTGCGCTGCGCTTTCGGCGTCGGCGATGGGCACGGGCTTGCCCGCAGCGTCCACTCTCGCGGTCGTCGGCAGGTTGTGATCGGGCACCGCAAGCGTGAGCTCGGGCCGCCGCACGCCGCGCCCGGCGATCCGCAGCGCCTCGAAGGCCTGCGGGCTGGTGACTTCATGCACCAGATGGCGGTCGATATAGATGAGCGCCGTCCCGTCATCGCGGGTCTCGACGACATGCGCGTCCCAGATTTTCTCGTAGAGGGTGCGGGGGCGGCTCGCCATGATCGGGTCCATCGGTTGAGGGCACAAACGCGGCCCATTGGTGACGCCCTTAATCCTGTTCCGAGAGCCGTGGCAAGATTGCGGCGCTACACGGGCACGCGCGAGTAGAATTTGTCATAAACTTGCGCTAGCTTACACCCATGTCAGCAAATGCGATTCTTCAGATGCCCGTGTCCCTTGGCGGCGCCACCGCCTTCAACCACCCGATCAAGGTCGAGGCCGCGGACATCGACTTCATGGGGCACGTCAACAACGCGCGCTACCTCAACTGGGTGCAGGACGCGGTGCTGGCGCATTGGCGCGGGATTGCTCCGGCCGAGGATGTGGCAAGCAAGGCGTGGGTCGCGCTGAAGCACGAGATCACCTACCGCAAGCCCGCCTTCCTCGAAGACGACGTGATCGCGCAGACCGTGCTCGAACGCTTCAACGGCGCGCGCGCGTTCTACTCCACGCTGATCAAGCGCGGCGAGGACGTGCTGGCCGAAGTGCAGTCGAGCTGGTGCTGCATCGACGCCGAAACCCTGCGCCCCGCCCGCATCGGCGAACACCTGCGCGAGTTCTTCTTTCCCAAGGGGGAGTGAGGGGCAAAATAGGGTTGGGCGGCCGGGCGTCCGCTTTGGCCTGCGACTGGATGAGAGCTGCCGTTCGGCAAACGACTCCGAGGCGGCCAAGCTTTTCTCTCCCGCAAGGGGAGCGGGCTAAGGCAGCTAACCACCCAATCCCAGACATTTCCCGTAGCAGAGCGCAGCGCCAAAACCTCCCACTGCACGTCATCCCAGCGAACGCTGGGACCTAGGGCGGCAGGCACCGCTCTGTGCGGCCCTGGGCCCCAGCGTTCGCTGGGGTGACGAGGCGGTTCTTTTGATCCTCCCGTCGACCCCGCTCTAGCCGCACCCATTTACGCCCAGAGCTTCTCGGCCAGTTCGGGAAGCGCGGCGGTGTAGCGTGCCACGTCGTCGAGCTTGCCGGTGCTGACCCGTGAGTACCCCGCCCATGTGCCATAGGCGCCCCGGATCGAAATGCCGCGCTGGGCCATCGCATCGCGCAGGGCGTTGGCATCGGGCACCGCCACGAACACGAAGTTGGTCTGCGATGGCAGCGCGGTCAGCCCGGCCTTGGCCACAGCATCGACGATCATCGCCCGCCCTTCCAGCACGGCCGCGCGCGATTGGTCGAGGAACGGGGTGTCGTCATAGCTGGCGATGGCCGCCGCGATCCCGGCCAGATTGCCGCCAAAGCTCATCAGGTGCGACCGGATCAGCGTAGCGTTGGCTTCGCTGGTAATCGCATAGCCGACCCTCAGCCCCGCCATCCCGTAGATCTTGGAGAAGGTGCGGCACACGATCACGTCGGCGCCGCTGCGCACCAGATCAATCATCGAGCTGTCATCGGGCCGGTCTGTCAGTTCGATATAGGCCTCGTCCACCAGCAGGGTGGCGTGCGGGGTGACTTCGGCGGCAAAGTTGCGCAAGGCGGCGGGGCTGATCAGCATGCCGGTGGGGTTGTTGGGGTTGCAGATCTGCACCAGCGACGCGCCGTTGGCTGCCTTGGCGGCCATCGCGGGCAGATCGACATTCATGTCCGCCGCCAAGGGCACCCGCACGGATTTGACGCCCTGCCGCTCGCCGTAGAGCACGGTCGTATCCCAGAACAGATCGGGGCACACGATATCGCCCTTGCGCCCCCAGGCGAGCGCGATGGCGCACAGGATCTCGGTCGATCCGTCGCCCACCACCACTTGCGCAGGCGCAACGCCGTGCCGCTCGGCGATCATCGCGATCAGGCGTTCGTGGCCGCGGTCGGTGTAATAGCAGCCCATCTTCGCCGTCTCGCTGATCGCGCGCAGGGCCGAAGGGGCAGGGCCATAGGGGTTTTCATTGCGGCTGAGCAGCGCCTGCCCGATCTTGGGCCCGAACACCGGTTCCGCCGCCGGGGCCGCTGTAGCCGCGCCCAGCGCCGATAGCGGCATGGCGCCCAAGCCTGTGGCAAGCGTGGCTCCGGCAAGAAAGGACCGGCGGTTGGTCTGCATGGGAAGCTCCTTTAAGTCAGGTGGCTAAGGGTCAGAACTTGGGGGTCAGAACTTGGCGATCATCAGCACGCCTATGACAGCGAGATAGAGGCCGAATACGCGGCGCAAGATGGCAGGGGCGAGCATGTGCGCAGCCGCCACGCCAAGGGGTGCGAACACCACCGAGGTCGCGATCAGCGCGGCGGCGGCGGGCAGGTGGACATAGCCCAGCGATCCCCACGCCAGCCCGCTCTCGCCCAATCCGATCAGGACAAATCCCAGCGTGGCCGGGATCGCGATCACGGCGCCCATCCCGGCTGCGGTGCCGATGGCGCGGTGGATCGGGGTGCCGCACACCGTCATCGTCAGCGTGGTGAGCGTGCCGCCGCCAATCCCGAGCAGGGTCGAAAACACCCCCAGCGCGCTGGCGATCCCGGCGCGCGGCAGGCCCGACGGAAGGGCAGCAAACAGCGGCGCGCCCTGGCGGGCGGGCAACAGGAAATAGACCGCAAAACCCATCACCCCGGTGCCGAAGATCACCGCCAGATAGGCGCCCGAGACCAGATCGGCAAAGACGGTGCCGATCGCCGTGCCCAGCACCACCCACACGGCCCAGCCCCTGAGCAGCCCGAAATCGACCGCGCCGCGCTGCGCATGGCTGGCGGTGGAACGGATCGAGGTGAAGATGATCGAGGCCAGCGATGTGCCGACCGCCACGTGTGCCGCCTGATCGGGCGCGACCCCGAGCACTGGCAGCAGGAACATCAGCGCGGGCACCACCACGAACCCGCCGCCGATCCCGAACAGGCCGCCGGCAAAGCCAGCAGCCGCGCCGGCCACCAGCAAAGCCGGAAGCGCAAGGGCGAGCGGGGAGAGGTCACTCATGGCCGAGGAGAATACGCGTGTAGACCTTGCCGCCAAGCGATTTGTCGCACTGCAACATGGGGTAAATGACACATGCGGCGGGGCGTCCGCTTTGGCCTGCGGCTGGATGAGAGCTGCCGTTCGGCAAACGACCCCGCTGTTGCCAAGCGTTTCTCTCCCCTTGCGGGAGAGATATGAAGACTTGGCAGCCTGCTGCCTAGTCGCAATTGAGAGGGGGCAGGGCTGGAGCTTCGCTCCGGACCCCTCTCCCAACCCTCTCCCGCAAGGGGAGAGGGCTAAGGTAGCTAACCACCCAATCCCAGCCACTTCCCCTTGCAGAGCGCAGCGCTAAAACCTGCCACCGCACGTCATCCCAGTGCAAGCCGGGGTGACGAAAGTAGCGGTCCCTCTGCCGCCGCCACGACGCCGATCAGCGCATTTTCGCGCCATTCGGACAAAGCCATTTGCATGAGGCCTTGTGCGGGTGCAGCAGGGGTCTTCGATACCCGACGATTTGATCGACCGGGCGTCGGATCACGAAAGGCAAGGGACGCATGGTCAAGGCAACATGGAACGGCACGGTCATCGCGACAAGCGACGATACGGTGGTGGTGGACGGCAACCACTATTTCCCGCGCGCTGCCGTGCGCGCAGATTACCTTGTCGCCAGCGACACCCACACGACCTGCGGGTGGAAGGGCGTTGCCTCCTACCATTCGCTGAGCGTCGATGGCGCGGTCAACACCGATGCCGCGTGGTACTACCCCGAACCCAAGGACGCGGCGGCCCAGATCAAGGACCGCATCGCCTTCTGGAAAGGCGTCGTCGTCGGTTGAGCCGCCCGCGCCGTTGCCAGACGCGAAACGCAATTGCCACGTTCCGCGCGCGGTCTATACGCATCCTCATGGCCTGCCCCCGCGTATCCTTTGCGCAATGAACGCGCAATTCGCCCCATCCTTCATGCTGCCTGAACGCCGCGTCCAGCGCGCTGCTGGCCTGCTGCTGGGTCTGGCGATCGCCGGAAGCTGGCTGGCGATCCATGCTTACGGCATGTTCGTTTTCGAGCTTACGTGGAGCAACTGGCCGCTCGCGCTGGTTATGGCGGGCGTGCAGTGCTGGCTTTCGGTCGGCGTGTTCATCGTCTGTCATGACGCGATGCACGGCAGCCTCGTGCCCGGCCATCCGCGCACCAACGGCGCGATTGGTGCGGTGCTGCTGGCGCTGTATGCGGGCTTTGCGTGGAAGCAGCTGAGGGACGCGCATTTCGCGCACCACAAGCTGGCGGGCCGCGCGGGCGATCCCGATTTCGACGAGCACAACCCCGGCGATTTTCGGCGCTGGTATGCGACCTTTTTCCGCCGCTATTTCGGCTGGCGTTCGATCCTGTTCGTGCACACCGTGGTCGGCATTTACTGGCTGGTTCTGGATATTCCGATGGTGCAGATCGTGATGCTCTACGGCCTGCCGGCGCTGGGTTCATCGTTGCAGCTGTTCTACTTCGGCACTTTCCGCCCGCACCGCCACCTGCACGATGACGATGCCGAGGCGTTTTCGGACCGCCATAACACCCGCAGCGAGGACTTCGGGACGCTGGCGAGCCTCGCAACCTGTTTTCACTTCGGCTATCATCTTGAACATCACCGCCGTCCCGACGTGCCGTGGTGGGCGCTCCCCGCGGCTCACCGGGCCGGGGTGGGGCAGACTAAACTCACTGAAGAGGTTTCCGCATGAGCTGGCTCGAAGCCGCTGCTGTCGTCTTTGCCGCGCTGGTCGGCATGGAGCTGTTTGCCTGGTATGCGCACAAATACATCATGCATGGCTGGGGCTGGGACTGGCACCGCGACCACCACGAGCCGCACGACAAGGCGCTGGAGAAGAACGACCTGTTCGCTGTGGTGTTCGGCACCATCAACGCTGTGATGTACATCGTCGGCTCGCTGTGGGTGGAGTGGCTGTGGTGGACCGCAGTCGGAATCACGCTCTACGGGGTGATCTACACGCTGGTGCATGACGGGCTGGTGCATCAGCGCTACTGGCGCTGGGTGCCGCGCAAGGGCTACGCCAAGCGGCTGGTGCAGGCGCACAAGCTGCACCATGCGACCATCGGCAAGGAGGGCGGGGTAAGCTTCGGCTTCGTCTTCGCGCGCGATCCGGCCAAGCTGAAGGCCGAGCTGAAGGCGCAGAAGGAAGCGGGCCTTGCCGTGGTGCGGGACAGCGTCGGGGCAGCGGACTTCGAGACCGTGGGCCGCAACCTCTAAGCGTCAGCTGTACGCCGTGCGGCTCAGGTTGGTGCCATCGGCGTCGTGAAAGCAGGCCATCGACGCATCGACCTGCGCGGCGTTGTTCTCGGGATTTTCAGAACTGTTGGAGATTTTAGGGGGGCGCCTGATCGGTTTAGAGGCCGTCCAGAGCGGTTTAGACCCCCTCTAGACCCCTGTTAGACCCCCCTTAGGCCCCCTCCAGAACGCCATCACTGGCATGTTTCACGTGAAACACTGGCTCAGCTGGCGGCAAGCCGCGCGGCATGCTCCTTTACCAGCCCGATCATGTTGGGCACCCCTTGGGTGCGGTTGCTGGAAAGCTGGCTTTTGAGATCGAAGGGGGCAAGGGTTGCCATCACGTCCATCGCCGCAACTTCGGCAGCGGGCTTGTCCTGCACCGCGGCGATGACCAGCGCGACGATCCCCTTGGTGATCGCGGCATTGCTGTCGGCGAGGAAATGCAGGCGCTCCGCCTCCGTGCCCGCGGGGTAAACCCATACAGACGCGGAGCATCCGCGCACCAAGGTCGCGTCGGTTTTCAGAGCATCGGGCATGGGTTCGAGCGCGCGGCCAAGCTCGATCAGCAGGCCGTAACGCTCGTCGCCTTCGAGGAATTCATACTCTTCGAGAATGTCGGAAAGGGTGCGCATGCCACGCCCTTAACGGGGGCGCGGTTCCAACGCAAAGGGCTGTTTAGCCGCCGATACCGCCGGGCCGGGTGAGGGCGTAGTAGATCACATAAAACCAGCTGAAGAAGCCGTGGATGATCGCCCAGATGATCGACTTGTGAAGGCTCCAGCTGATCGTCACCGCAATCGCCGTGCCAAGGCCGATGCCCGCCTGCGCGGCGGTGGTGCGCGGTCCGCTCACAGTTCGACACCGCTGGCGATGGCTTCAAGCTTGCGGATTCTCTCTTTCAGATCAGCCAGTTCGATGCGCGCGGTGCCGAGGCTCGACCCGTCCTCGCTACCCCCACGCGGATGGCCGCGCTCAAGCTCCTGGCGCTTGAATTCAAGCCAGCCGTGCCAGGCGCGCAGCAAGGCTGCGGCAACCACGATGAGGCCGATGACGCTGCCGCTGGTCATAATCAGGGTCGGTTCGAGCAGGTTGGTGATCATCTGCACTACTCCTCCTTGGCTGCAGGCGGTGCCCGCAAGGCTTCGATTTCGGCGGTGATCCGCGCAAGTTCACGCGCTTCGCCGGTATTGGCGTCGGTGGCGATGCGTTCGAGCACCTTGATCCGCTCGCGCAGGTCGTGGAGTTCGCGGCGGGCCACTTCGAGGTCGGCGCTGCTGCGAGGTTCCTCACGCGGGGCGAAGACAGGGTTGCCGTCCTCGTCACGGGTCACACCAAGTTCACGGTCGTGACGTCGCGAGTAGATCTGCACAAAGCCCCAGATTGCAACGATAATAACGGCTGCGGTCCAGAAACTCATCACGCCTTGCCCTTGTCCTTGAGGCCCGTCAGGGCACGATCCCGCAGCGCGTCGATCTCGGCGCCGAGGTGGTATCCGCCGTCGGTGACGATCCGCTCCACATTGGCGAGGCGGTCCTTCATCGAGCCAAGTTCAGCGCGCAGCTCGGCGTTTTCCTGGGTCAGCAGGGTGACGCGGTGCGCGGTCTCCTTGTCCGAGCCGGGCTTGAGCGACTGCCCCCACATCCCTTCGAGCGGATAGCCGTTCTTGATCTTCATGCGGGTGGTCTGGAACGAAGTGGCGATCCCCATCGCACCGAGCGTGAACGCCCCGCCGACGATCCAGCCGAGGTAAGGGAGCAAGTCAGCAGGCTCCATCACACGCGCTCCTTCTTCTCGAAGCCGAGCGGCACGCCCGTGCTTCCTTCGTCGACGCGGCGCGTGTCACGCAGCGCCTCGATCTGGGTCGCGATGTCGTAGCCGCGGTCGGTGACGATGCGTTCGAGCACCTGCACCCGGTCTTCCAGCCGCTGGATGTGGGTCGCATATTGCGCGGCCTTCTCGGCGGTCTGTTCGGCGGTGGCACCGACCTGCATCTCGGCGAGCTTCTGTTGGTGCTTCGTCCAGATTGCGACGATCGGGATCATCAGCGCGAAGATCGGGATCGAAAGGGCCATTATGCCTTCCATTGTACGAGTCCCCTGTTGAGTAGGATGAGAAGTTAGCGCAGCCGCTCGATTTCGGCGGTCAGGCGCGGGTTGCTGCTGACATAGTGTGATTCCACAGCAGCCAGGCGGCGGTCGATGTCACGGAAGCTCGCCTTGATCTCGCGGGCGGTGCGGCGCGGGCTCTGACGGACGCCCTGCCAGTACTTCTTCTCGCTCTCATCACGGTAGAGGTGCGGCGGCTTCTTGCTGAGGATGAAGCCTGCGATGAAATAGGCGAAGATCGACGAGCCACTGGTCATGAACATCGACGCGATTGCGATGAGGCGCACCCAGAAGACGTCGACGCCAGTGTAGTCGGCAATTCCGGCGCACACTCCCATCAGCTTGCCATTGTGCTTGTCGCGGTAAAGCGTGGTGCGAGGGCTGTTCATGCGCGGGTTCCCTTCTTCTCGGCGATCAGCTGCTCGAGTTCGCGCAGCTGCTGGTTGTCCTTCTCCTGATCGGCGATCAGGCGGCGGTGGGGGGTGAACTCCGGATCGTCCGAAGCGACCAGTCGCTCGACCGTTTCCATCCGCTCGTCGAGCCGCTTGGCGAGGTTGTAGAGCTCCTCAAGCAGCACCTCGTCATCAGCGGTGATGGTCGGCGCGGTCTTCCACTTGGTCATGTAGTGCAGAACGAGCCATGGAAGGCCGATGAAGATCGCCGGGATAATGATGATGGCTTCTTCCATGACTTACTTTCCCTCGCTGTCGTCGGGCTTGCCGAGCGCTTTTTTCATGGCAGCCAATTCGTCATCGATCGCGTCCGATCCGGCGAGCGCTGCAATTTCATCGGCGAGCGACGGCGGCGTGCCTTCCGCGATCTGCAGCGCTTCGGCGCGGCCTTCGGCGTAATCGACGCGGCGTTCGAGCTGGTCGAAGCGGGCGAGCGCCTCGTCGGTGCGCTCGGTGCTCATCAGCGTGCGCAGCTTGACGCGGTTTTCAGCGCTTTCGAGGCGCGCGGCGATCGCGGTCTGGCGGCTGCGGGCTTCGCGCAGGCGGTGCTGCAGCTTGGCGATGTCTTCCTCGTAGGCGCGCAGGGCGTCGTCGAGCACCGCGATCTCGCTCTTGAGCTGGTCGGCCATGTCGCCGGCCTTCTTCTTCTCGACCAGCGCGGCGCGGGCGAGATCCTCGCGGTCCTTGCTGAGCGCGAGCTGCGCCTTCTCGGACCAGTCGGCCTGAAGCCGGTCGAGCTTCATGCAGTGACGGTGCATTTCCTTCTGGTCGGCAATGGTGCGCGCGGCGCTGGCGCGGACTTCGACCAGCGTTTCCTCCATTTCGAGGATGATCATCCGGATCATCTTGGTGGGATCATCGGCCTTGTCGAGCATATCGTTGAAATTGGCGGCAATGATGTCACGCGTGCGGCTGAAAATGCCCATGAAGGCTACTCCATCGAGAAACGAATTGACCTGGTCGCGCGGCGCGGGCCGGGCGGTTTGCCGGTCGTCGGTGTTGCGGCGCGACTGCGGGTCGGGGCTGCGGCGCAAGGCTTCGATTTCCTCATCGAGCCGTGACAGCCGTCCGGCAGACAGCAGGCGGGAGGGTTGGGCCGGAGCATCACTGTCCTGGCCGGCGCGGGTGGGCTTGGCGCCGTCGGCAGCGTCTGCGGGGGGGACTTCCCGCGAGGGGCGCTCCGGCCCGAGGGGGTCGAACGGATCGCCCATGTCAGGCGATCTCGATCATCGCGCCGCTTGCCGCGGCGGGGTGGGTCAGCGGGGCGGCGCTCGCCGCGCCCGGCTGGATCTGCGAGGACAGCAGCACCATCATCGTCATGGCGGCGATGCTGGCGATGGCGGCGTGTCCGAGCTTGGAGCTCCAGAACTTGCTCTTGGTGGCGGCGGTGTCGATCATGGTGGCCTCCCAGGTGTTGTGCGTGGTGTTGCAAGGTATTTTGCAACCGCCGTGCCAAACTGAGAGAATGGCGGAATTCCGAGGTTTTCCGCGTTGAGCGTGCAGGGCCTCTTGGCGCCTATTGCCAAGCATTGGGGTTTTTCACTATAGTTTGGACATGAAGCTCGAGAGCCAATTCATCGGTCAATCCGGGGCGTTCCTCGACGCGGTGGAGCGCGCCAGCCGCGCTGCTGCCATGAACCGCCCGGTACTGGTGATCGGCGAGCGCGGCACGGGCAAGGAGCTGATCGCCGAGCGCCTCCATCGCCTGTCGAGCCGCTGGGACGAGCCGCTGGTGACGATGAACTGCGCGGCGCTCCCCGAAACGCTGATCGAGGCGGAGCTGTTCGGCCACGAGGCGGGCTCCTTCACCGGCGCCACCAAAGCCCGCGCCGGACGTTTCGAGGAAGCCGACCGCGGAACGTTGTTCCTCGATGAACTCGGCACGCTCAGCATGGGGGCGCAGGAGCGCCTGCTGCGCGCGGTCGAGTATGGCGAGATCACGCGTATCGGTGCCTCGCGCCCGATCCGCGTCGACGTGCGCATCGTCGCGGCGACCAATGACGATCTTCCTGCACTAGCATCAGCTGGCGAGTTCCGCGCCGATTTGCTGGACCGGCTGAGTTTCGAAGTGATTACGCTTCCGCCGTTGCGGGTGCGGGAAGGCGACATCGGCGTGCTCGCCGAGCATTTCGGGCGCCGGATGGCCGCCGAACTCGACTGGGATCGCTGGCCGGGGTTCTCGACGCACGTGATGGACGCGCTCGACGATCATCCCTGGCCCGGCAATGTCCGCGAGCTGCGCAATGTGGTCGAGCGCGCGGTCTATCGATGGGCTGCGCCCGATATGCCGATCGCGCATGTCCAGTTCGACCCCTTCGACAGCCCTTGGCGCCCGCGCCAGCCTGAACACCGCCGTAGAAGCATGAATGCCGCGGCAAGCCGCGTCAGCGAGGCCGTTCCTGCCCATGCTCCGGCCCATTTCGATTCCATCGAGGACCTGCGCGCCGCTGTCGATGCACATGAGCGTTCGATTCTCGCGCATGCGCTCGGCAAGCACCGTTGGAACCAGCGCCAGACTGCGCGCGCGCTCGGCCTTACCTATGACCAGCTGCGCCACTGCATCCGCAAGCACGCGCTGATGGAAGGGCAGGACTAAGGTCGGCTCTATCGGTTTCGCACGTCTGGCCGATCATTGCGGATATCTGGACTACGGCAAACCGTAAAAGTCCCTAGGCTACTGCGGCCACCGTCTTTATGCCTTTCCGCCATGCTCGTGCGATTATGATGGCCGAGCCCTTTTCGCCTTTGACGCAAGACGCCGCGGTGCCCATCGGGCGCCGGGCGGCGGCGCGCCTGCGGCTTGCGATCCCGGCCCGCTTTGTATCGATCTATTCCACCCAAGACTGCATCCTGCTCGACATCTCTCGCACGGGCGCGCGGCTCGCGCTGGCCCGTCCGCTTGCCGAGGACCAGTCCGGATTCGTCGCATTCGCACAGTTCGAGCTGTTCGGTTCGATTGTTCGCGCCGATCGCGGGGTCGATGGCGGGGCAAATGCCCTGGCCTTCGATGACCCGATCACCCCAGCCGACGTCCTCGAAGTCCGCCGCTTCGCCGAGGGATTCGAGATGCGCGAGCGCCTGGCGCTGCGCAATCTGGTTCGCCGCTGGGTGACCGGGGAGCCGTAACCTTCGCCCTGCGCGCGCGCTTGCGGTTCGCTCTTGCCAAATCTCCGCCAAGCCCCTAGGTGCACCGCCAATCCCGACATTGTCGCGACAAGGTTTGGATGCTGGCGCCTCCGGGGGCCGGCCCGACACTGCATTTGTGCAATAGACTTCGAATCTGGAGACCCAATGGCCGATATCGCGCGCCTGACCGAGCTGATCGAACCCGAGGCGCATGCGCTCGGATTTGAGCTCGTGCGCGTGGCGATGCTGCC
This sequence comes from uncultured Alphaproteobacteria bacterium, assembly GCA_963765775.1. GTDB lineage: Bacteria > Pseudomonadota > Alphaproteobacteria > Sphingomonadales > Sphingomonadaceae > Erythrobacter. The sequence continues at coordinate 42,029 of CAVXXQ010000001.1, read as the reverse complement.
TTCCGAGGCCGGTGACGGCGGAATGGCGCTCCAGATCATGGCTGAGGACCCTTCCACCGGCCAGCTTGTAATCGACCAATGCGCTGCGCTCTCGCGCCGCGTCTCGGATGTGATGGACGCTGCCGAGGAAGCGGGCGAAGATCTCGTCGAAGGCGCCTATCACCTCGAAGTCTCGTCCCCCGGCATCGACCGGCCGCTTACGCGCGAAAAAGATTTCGCCAATTGGGCCGGTCACGAGGTGCGGATTGTCATGGACAAGGGTTATGACGGCCAGCGCGTCAACAAGGGCGTGCTCGGCGGCCTTGTCGATGGTATGATACTGGTCGCCGAGGCCAAGGCTGGCGATGTGCGCCTGCCGCTTGCAGAAATTCATACGGCCAAGCTCGTCCTTAACGACGCGCTCATTGCCGCCACCCGCCCGCTCGATACGAGCGGTGCTGACGAACTCATCGAAGAAGAAGAGAAGGCAGACGACTGATGAGTGCCATTTCCGCCAACAAGGCCGAACTCCTCGCAATCGCCAACGCGGTCGCCACCGAGAAGATGATCGACAAGTCGATCGTCATCGAGGCGATGGAAGAAGCGATCCAGAAATCCGCGCGTAACCGCTACGGCGCGGAGAATGACATCCGCGCCAAGCTCGATCCGCTAACCGGCGATCTGACGCTGTGGCGCGTGGTCGAGGTGGTCGAGGAAGTTGAAGACTACTTCAAGCAGGTTGACCTGAAGCAGGGCGACAAGCTGCAGCCCGGTGCCAAGGTCGGCGACTTCATCGTCGATCCGCTCCCCCCCGTCGATCTCGGACGCATCGACGCGCAGTCAGCCAAGCAGGTGATCTTCCAGAAGGTCCGCGATGCCGAGCGCGAGCGTCAGTTCGAGGAATTCAAGGACCGTCAGGGCGAAGTCATCACTGGCGTCATCAAGTCGGTCGAGTTCGGCCACGTGATCGTAAACCTCGGCCGCGCCGAGGGTGTGATCCGCCGCGACCAGCAAATCCCGCGCGAAGCCGCCCGCACCGGCGAGCGCGTGCGTGCGCTGATCACCAAGGTGGAACGCAACAATCGCGGTCCGCAGATCTTCCTCAGCCGCGCGCACCCCGACTTCATGAAGAAGCTGTTCGCGCAGGAAGTGCCCGAAATCTACGACAACATCATCGAGATCAAGGCCGCCGCTCGTGACCCGGGCAGCCGCGCCAAGATCGGCGTGATCAGCCGCGATTCGAGCATCGACCCGGTCGGCGCCTGCGTCGGCATGAAGGGCAGCCGCGTGCAGGCCGTTGTGCAGGAACTGCAAGGCGAAAAGATCGACATTATCCCGTGGAGCGATGATACTGCGACCTTCGTCGTCAACGCGCTCCAGCCGGCCACCGTCAGCCGCGTCGTGCTCGACGAAGATGATGGTCGCATCGAAGTGGTGGTTCCCGACGACCAGCTCAGCCTTGCGATCGGTCGCCGCGGTCAGAACGTGCGTCTGGCGAGCCAGCTTACCGGCCACCAGATCGATATCCTGACTGAGGAAGAATCCTCGGAAAAGCGGTCGAAGGAATTTGCCGAACGTTCGAAGATGTTCGAGGAAGAGCTCGACGTCGACGAGACCCTCTCGCAGCTGCTCGTGGCCGAAGGCTTCGCCGAGCTTGAGGAAGTGGCCTATGTGGACCTTTCCGAGCTCGCCGGAATCGAAGGCTTCGACGACGATCTCGCCGAAGAACTCCAGAGCCGCGCGCTTGAGGCGCTCGAGCGTCAGGAAGCCGCGCATCGTGAAGTCCGCCGCGGGCTAGGCGTCGAAGATGCGCTGGCCGAGATCCCGCACCTCACCGAAGCGATGCTGGTCACGCTCGGCAAGGCGGGGATCAAGACCCTCGACGATCTGGCCGACCTTGCCACCGACGAGCTGATCGCCAAGAAGCGTGAAGCGCCGCGTCGCCGCAATAACGATGCTGCAGGGCCCCCGCAGCGCCGTCCGCAGCGCGAAACCGACAAGGGCGGCGTGCTGGGTGAATACGGCCTGTCGGAAGAGCGCGGCAACGAAATCATCATGGCTGCGCGTGCGCACTGGTTCGAAGACGAAGCCGTCTCCGAGCCGACCGAGGAGGCCGCCAATGCGGACTCCACCCAATGAGCGCCTGACGTCCGACATCGCTGAGCCGGCGCTTCCCGCAGATGCGGGGAGTGAGCGGCGCTGTATCCTCTCCGGTGACACATCGGCGCGGGACGGTCTGCTGCGTCTGGCGATCTCGCCTGACGGTCTGGTGCTTCCCGATGCCGGAGCCAAGGCTCCCGGCAGAGGAGCGTGGATTGGGGTGGACCGCGCTGCGCTTGAAGAAGCGCTCGCCGAGGGCCATCTGCGAAAAGCTCTGATGCGCGCCTTTAAGGGTGCGGATCTCACTATTCCCGAGGACTTGCCCGAACGGGTTGAAGCCGCGCTTGCCCGCCATTTCGGCGACCGGCTGGGCCTTGAACTTCGCTCGGGCAACATCGTGCTCGGTTCCGCACGGATTGAGGAGCAGGCGCGCAGCGGCCGCATCGCCACGCTGCTCCACGCCAACGACAGCAGCGCGGACGGACGACGCAAGCTCGATCAGGCCTGGCGCGTCGGCAGCGATGCGGAAGGCTCGGGTCAGCGCGGCACGGTGTTGCCACTGGACCGCACCGCGCTGTCTGTGGCATTGGGCCGCGATAACGTGGTCCATCTGGGCGTTGCCGGTCACCCCGGTGACATGCGCGCCGCAAACCGCGTGCTTCAGGCGGTTTCCCGGCTTGTGCACTTTGCCCGCCACGATGATGCTGAGCCCGATCAGGCTGGGCACGGTAGGTCCGGACACGATCCGGCCGGGAATGATCGGGCGAACGAGACGAACGAGACGACAAAAGATGCGGGCCGGGACACTTCCGGCGACGCTGACCGGCCTGCGGGTGGGACAGCGCATATTGATGAATACGTGAAGGACTAACGAGCGATAATGAGCGACGACAACGACAACCAGCGCACCCGCAAACCCCTGGGCCTCAAGCGCTCGGTGGATGCAGGTGAAGTCAAGCAGACCTTCAGTCATGGCCGCACCAACAAGGTGGTGGTCGAGGTAAAGCGCCGCCGCGTGCTCGGCAAGCCTGGCGAAGTTGCGGCTGCTCCGCCGCCGCCGCCGCCCGCTCCAGAGCCCGTCGCCGAAGCACCGCGTCCTGCGCCGCCGCCGCCGCCCGCGCCCAAGCCTGCGCGCCCTGCGCCCGCTGGCGAAACTCCGCAGGAGCGCGTTAAGCGACTTCAGATGGAGGCCGAAGAAGAGCGGCTGCGGATGACCGAAGAGGGCCGCAAGCGCGATGAAGCCGAAGCCCGCGAGCGCGAGGAAGAAGAGCGTCGCCGTGCGGACGACAACCGGCGCGCCGAAGAAGAGGCCGAGCGTCAGCTTGCCGAGACCCCGGCCGCCGCACCGGCCGCCGAGGCTGCGCCCGAAGTCGAGGCTCCTGCCGCAACGAGCGAGACGGCCGCGCCTGCCGCCAAGAGCGAAGCCGCACCCGCCGCACGTCGCTTTACGCCGGTCGAGCGGCCCGAGGCCAAGCGCCCTGAGCTGAAGTCCAAGAAGAAGGACGACAAGCGCACTGCGCCCATCGATGAGGGCAAGGATGCCCGTCGGTCGGGCAAGCTTACCGTTACGCGTGCGCTCAACGAGGATGAGGGTCGCCGTGCGCGCAGCCTCGCCGCGCTGAAGCGCGCCCGCGAAAAGGAACGCCGCGGCCAGGGCGGCCCGTCGAAGCCGCGCGAGAAGCAGGTGCGTGATGTGGTCGTCCCCGAGGCGATCACTGTCAGCGAACTCGCCAACCGCATGGCCGAGAAGGGCGCCGACCTTGTGAAGGCGCTGTTTAACCTGGGCATGATGGTCACGGTCAACCAGACTATTGACCAGGACACTGCGGAGTTGCTGGTCGAAGAGTTCGGCCACAACATCCTGCGTGTCTCCGAGAGCGATGTCGACATCGACACCAGCGAAGACACAGATGCGGAAGAGACCCTTGTCTCGCGTCCGCCGGTGGTCACGATCATGGGCCACGTCGATCACGGCAAGACCAGTCTGCTGGACGCTTTGCGCGGCACAGACGTGGTCAAGGGCGAGGCCGGCGGCATCACCCAGCACATCGGCGCCTACCAGATCACCACCAAGGCGAAGGACAAGATCACCTTCCTCGACACCCCGGGCCACGCGGCCTTTACCGAGATGCGGATGCGCGGTGCGAACGTCACCGACATCGTCATTCTGGTGGTCGCGGGCGATGACGGGCTGATGCCGCAGACCATCGAAGCGATCAACCATACCAAGGCGGCCGGCGTACCGATGATCGTGGCGATCACCAAGTCGGACAAGCCGGAGTACAATCCGCAGAAAATCCGCGAGCGCCTGCTCGAACACGAGATCGTCGTCGAGGCGATGTCGGGCGATGTGCAGGACGTCGAGGTTTCGGCCAAGTCGGGCGCGGGTCTCGACCAGCTGATCGAAGCGATCGGCCTTCAGGCCGAACTGCTCGAACTGAAGGCCCGTCCGGACCGTGATGCCGAAGCGACCGTGATCGAAGCGCAGCTCGACAAGGGCCGCGGTCCGGTCGCGACGGTGCTCGTCACCCGCGGGACGCTCAAGCGCGGCGATACCTTCGTGGTCGGCACGCAGAGCGGCAAGGTCCGCGCGATCGTCGACGACAAGGGTCAGCAGATCAATGAAGCCGGCCCCTCGATGCCCGTCGAAGTGCTCGGCCTCGGCGGTGTACCGTCGGCGGGCGACAGCCTCACCGTGGTCGAGAACGAGCAGCGCGCCCGTGAGGTCGCCAAGTATCGGCAGGAGAAGGCGACCGAAAAGCGCACGGCGCTGGCGCCGACCAACTTCGACACGATGTTTGCAGGCCTCACCTCCAACGTCATCGAATTCCCGGTGGTGGTGAAGGCGGATGTGCAAGGATCGGTCGAAGCGATCGTCAACGCGCTCCACAACCTCTCGAACGACGAGATCAAGGTGCGCGTGCTGAACGCGGGCGTTGGTGCGATCACCGAGAGCGACGTGCTGCTGGCAGCGGCCTCGAAGGCGCCGATCATCGGCTTCAATGTGCGTCCCAACGCCAAGGCGCGAGACCTGGTGAAGCGCGACGGGGTGCGGATGATGTATTACGACGTCATCTACCACCTCACCGACGCGGTTGCGAAGGACATGGCGGGCGAGCTCGGACCGGAGCGGATCGAGACCGTTATCGGCCGTGCCGAGGTCAAGCAGGTCTTCCCGGCGGGCAAGAAGGACAAGGCGGCTGGTCTGCAGGTTCTGGAAGGCGTCATCCGCAAGGGCCTGTTTGCGCGTCTCACCCGCGCCGACGTCATCGTCTCGGCGACCAAGATCCAGTCGCTGCGGCGCTTCAAGGACGATGTCGACGAAGTGCGCATGGGGCTTGAATGCGGCGTGGTGCTCGAGGATACGAACGACATCAAGCCGGGCGACAACCTCGAAGTCTTCTCCGTCGAGGAGCGTGAGCGGACCCTGTGAGCCTGAACGACTCGCACTACCAAACAGGGATCGGGCCAGACGATGCCGAGCAGTCGCCGCACACGGCGCTGCTCGGCTCGCAATTCGTCGCATGGGATGCCGGAACGCAGACCGCGACCATGCACTTCACCGTCAAGCGCGAGGTTTGCACCTGGCGCGGCGGTGTGCAGGGCGGGCTCGTTGCGGGCTATCTCGATGACGTGATGGGCTATGCCTATGTCGCGGCGACCGGCGGCGAGATGGCCCCGCTCAACCTCGACCTCGCGATGAGCCTCATACGTCTGATCCCGGAGGGCGCGACCATCATCGGCAAGGGGCGCGTGGTGAAGGCCGGCAAGCGGGTGATCTTCCTCGAAGGCGAATTGCTTGCCGAGGATGGCACGATCTACGCCCGCTCAACCTCGACCGCGATCCCGACCCCGCGCCCCACGGCGACCGATACGGGAATGGCTTAGTGGTAGCGGTTCGGCTTGCTGCTCTGCTCGGCAGCATCAATGTTGGCGGTAACCGGTTGAAGATGGCCGACCTGCGCGCCGCGCTCGAAGCGGCGGGCTTTGCCAATGTCGCAACCATCACGGCGAGCGGGAATGTGCTCTTCGACGGCGACCCGGCCAATCAAAGCGAATACTCAGCTCGCATTGCCGAAGTGATCGCAGCCAAGTTCGGGATCGCGACATTCGCTATCGTCACCACGCGCGAGGGCCTGCTGGCCTCGGTCGCCGAAAGTCCATTCGCCGGAGACGGCGCGGACAACATGGTCCATGTCCATTTCCTCGAACGCCAACCGGGCCCCGAAGCATTCGCCCAGCTTGCCGGCGATCATGAAGGGCGCGGATCGGAGCGTCTTGCGCCGGGCACCTCGGCCCTGCATATCGATTTCGTGGACAGCGCCGCCAACAGCAAGCTCACCGGCCCCTTCATGGCCAAGCGTCTGGGATGCCGCGGCACCGCGCGCAATGTCCGTTCGATCCGGCGGATCGCCGAGGCGATGGCATAATGGCCAAGACCCCCTTCACCGCCGAACAGCAATCGGTCCGCACCCTCAAGGTCGGCGAGCGGGTGCGGCATATCCTGTCGGAGCTGCTCGCGCGCGGCGAGGTGCATGACGATGTGGTGAGCGCCTCGCACATCTCGGTCACCGAGGTGCGCATGAGCCCCGACCTGCGCAACGCCACCGCCTATATCAAGCCGCTGCTGGGCGCGGGCGAGGACGAGGTTGTCCACGCGCTGCGCCAGAACACCGCCTTCCTTCAGCGCGAGGTCGCGCAGCGGCTGGGGCTGAAATTCGCGCCCAAGTTACGGTTCCGCAAAGACGAGAGCTTTGCCGAGGCTGATCGGATCGAGGCGCTGCTGCGCGATCCCAAGGTGCTGCGCGATCTCGACGATGACGACGATCAGGGCGACGACAGGGCCGAAGCCTAGGCGCGCACGATGGCCAAGCTCTATTTCTATTATGCCAGCATGAACGCCGGCAAATCGTCGCATCTGCTGCAGGCCGATTTCAATTATCGCGAGCGCGGGATGGCGACGATGCTGTGGACCGCGGCGCTGGACAGCCGTTCGGCGGGTATGGTGCGCAGCCGCATCGGGCTCGAGAGCGAAGCGCACCGCTTCCATCCCGACACCGATCTGTGGGCTGAGGTCTGCGCCGCGCACGCAGCGACAAAGCTCGACTGCGTGCTGGTGGACGAGGCGCAATTCCTCCAGCCTGACCAAGTTTGGCAGCTGGCCCGGCTTGCGGACGAGGCGGGCATTCCCGTGCTATGCTATGGCCTCAGGACCGATTTCCAGGGCGAGCTTTTCCCCGGCTCGTCGGTGTTGCTCGGGATCGCCGACGCGCTGGTTGAACTGAAGGCGGTCTGCCACTGCGGGCGCAAGGCGACGATGAACCTGCGCGTCGATGAAAGCGGTGTGGCGGTCAGGCAGGGCCAGCAGACCGAGATCGGCGGCAATGACCGCTATGTGGCGCTGTGCCGCAAGCATTTCTCCGAGGCGATGGCCCGATGAGCGTCCCGCTGTCCGGCTGGCTGATCCTCGACAAGCCGCGCGGGCTGGGCTCGACGCAAGGCGTGAGCGCGGTCAAGCGCGTGCTCCGCCAGAACGGATATGCCAAGACCAAGGTCGGCCACGGCGGCACGCTCGACCCGCTGGCCGAGGGCGTTCTGCCGATTGCGCTGGGCGAGGCGACGAAGTTGGCTGGACGGATGCTCGATGCCAGCAAGATTTACGAGTTCACGATCCGCTTCGGCGAGGAGACCGACACGCTCGATACCGAGGGCAGCGTGGTGGCGACCAGTGATGCGCGCCCGACCCTCGCCGAGGTCGAAGCGGTGCTGCCGCGTTTTACCGGACCCATCGAACAGGTACCGCCCGCCTATTCCGCGCTCAAGGTCGACGGCCAGCGCGCCTATGACCGCGTAAGGGCGGGGGAGGCGGTGGAATTGAAGGCGCGCGGCGTCACGATCCATTCGCTCACCCTAAGCCCCGGGCTGGTCAGCGACGATCACGTCACACTTGTCGCCCATGTATCCAAGGGCACCTACATTCGCAGCCTTGCCCGCGACATCGCTGATGCGCTGGGAACCTGCGGCCACGTTACCTATTTGCGGCGTTTGAAGGCTGGTCCCTTCACCCAGGAACAGGCGATTTCGCTGGACAAACTGGATGAAGCCGGTAAGCGCGCGAGCCTTGAATACCTTATCCTGCCGCTAGAGGCGGGGCTGGACGACATCCCGGCCTTCGACCTCGACCAGACAAGCGCGCAGGCGGTCCGACAGGGCCGGGTGCTGTCTGACATGCCCCAATCATCCGGGCTCTATCTGGCTAGACTGGGCACTGTCCCTGTCGCGCTGATGGAAATCGCGGATGGGACGGCCACGGTCGTCAGGGGCTTCAACCTTCCCGATGTCGCTGAGTAAGAAAGAGACGTACTATGTCGGTGACCGCCGAAGTTAAGCAGACAATCATTGCTGACAATGCCCGTGATCCTAACGACACCGGCAGCCCCGAAGTGCAGGTTGCGATCCTCACGCAGCGCATCCGCAACCTGACCGAGCACTTCAAAGATCACCACAAGGACAACCACTCGCGTCGCGGCCTTCTGATGATGGTCAACAAGCGTCGCACGCTGCTCGCCTATCTCAAGAAGAAGGATGTCGAGCGCTACAACGCACTGATCCAGAAGCTGGGTCTGCGTAAGTAAGAGTTTAGCGAAAAGGCGGCTCCAATGGGCCGCCTTTTTTGCATTGGGGCACGCGGACATCCGGTCTGCACGCCTTGGGGCCAAAGCGCTCCGCACCGGACCGGGACGGTTGTTTCCCCGGCACATGAGGCCCCGCGACGGCAATATGGCCGCGCGGGTCAAAAGGAAAATGCATGTTCGACACGAAAACCGTATCGCTGGAGTGGGGCGGCAAGACCCTCACTCTGGAAACCGGGCGTATTGCCCGTCAGGCAGATGGCGCCGTTCTGGCCACCTATGGCGAAACCGTGGTGCTGTGCGCCGTGACCGCCGCCAAGTCGGTCAAGGAAGGGCAGGATTTCTTCCCGCTCACCGTCCACTATCAGGAAAAATTCTCTGCCGCCGGGCGCATCCCGGGTGGCTTCTTCAAGCGTGAACGCGGCGCGACCGAAAAGGAAACGCTTACCAGCCGCCTGATCGACCGTCCGATCCGCCCGCTGTTCCCCGAAGGTTTCTACAACGAGATCAACGTGATCTGCCAGGTTCTGTCGTTTGACGGCGAGAACGAGCCCGACATGGTCGCCATGATCGCGGCCTCGGCTGCGCTGACGATCTCGGGCCTGCCGTTCATGGGCCCGATCGGCGCTTGCCGCGTGGGCTACATCGACGGCGAATACGTCCTCAACCCGAAGCAGGATCGCGCGCTGGCTGAAGGCCAGCTCGACCTCGTCGTCGCCGCCACGCAAGGCGCAGTGATGATGGTCGAATCCGAAGCCAAGGAACTGACCGAGGAAGTCATGCTCGGCGCAGTGATGTTCGCGCATGACGAAATCCGCAACGTCATCGGCGCGATCATCGATCTGGCCGAGAAGGCTGCCAAGGATCCTTGGACCGTCGATCTCAGCGACAACACCGCTGAAATGAAGGCCAAGCTCAAGGACCTGATCGGCGGCGACATCGCAGCGGCTTACAAGGTCACTGACAAGTCGGCCCGCTCGAACATGCTCAACGAAGCGCGGGCCAAGGCCAAGGCGGCCTTCGCCGACGAAGGTGGCCAGACCCAGATGGTCGCTGGCAAGCTGATGAAGAAGCTCGAAGCCGAAATCGTTCGCGGTGCGATCCTCAAGGATGGCCAGCGCATCGACGGACGCAAGCTCGATCAGGTTCGCCCGATCGAAGCGATCGTCGGCTTCCTGCCGCGCACCCACGGTTCGTCGCTGTTCACCCGCGGCGAGACGCAGGCGATCTGCACGACCACGCTTGGCACCAAGGATTCCGAGCAGATGATCGACGGTCTGGAAGGCCTGTCGTACACCAGCTTCATGCTGCACTATAACTTCCCGCCGTACTCGGTCGGTGAAGTGGGCCGCTTCGGTGCGCCTGGTCGCCGCGAAGTCGGTCACGGCAAGCTCGCCTGGCGCGCACTCAACCCCGTGCTGCCGTCACGTGAGGACTTCCCCTACACGATCCGCGTGTTGTCGGACATCACCGAGTCGAACGGCTCGTCGTCGATGGCGACTGTCTGCGGCGGCTGTCTGTCGATGATGGACGCTGGCGTTCCGGTGAAGTCGCCGGTCTCTGGCATCGCAATGGGCTTGATCCTCGAAGGCGACGACTTTGCCGTCCTGTCAGACATCCTGGGTGACGAAGATCACCTCGGCGACATGGACTTCAAGGTCGCCGGTACCGAGAACGGCATCACCACGATGCAGATGGACATCAAGATTGCCGGCATCACGCAGGAAATCATGGCCAAGGCGCTCGAGCAGGCGAAGGCCGGCCGGATGCACATCCTTGGCGAAATGGCCAAGGCGCTGACCGGTGCCCGTACCGAAGTCAGCAAGCATGCGCCGCGCATCGAGACGATCCAGATCGACAAGTCGAAGATCCGTGACGTCATCGGCACTGGCGGCAAGGTGATCCGCGAGATCGTCGCCGAAACCGGCGCCAAGGTCGACATTGATGATGAAGGCGTGATCAAGATCTCGTCTTCCAACATCGAAGAAATCGAAGCCGCCAAGAAGTGGATCCTCGGCATCGTCGAGGAAGCCGAAGTCGGCAAGGTCTATGATGGCAAGGTCGTGAACATCGTCGATTTCGGCGCGTTCGTGAACTTCATGGGCGGCAAGGACGGCCTCGTCCACGTGTCGGAAATGCGCAACGAGCGGGTCGAAAAGCCCACCGATGTCGTGTCCGAAGGCATGGAAGTGAAGGTCAAGGTTCTCGAAATCGACAACCGCGGCAAGGTCCGTCTGTCGATGCGCGTCGTTGACCAGGAGACCGGTGCCGAGCTCGAAGACACCCGTCCCGCACGCGAACCGCGCGAGCCCCGTGAAGGTGGTCGTGAAGGCGGCCGTGGCGGTGACCGCGGTGGTGATCGTCGGGGGCCGAAGGGCGGCGGTGGTGGCCGTGGTGGTGATCGTGGTGGTCGCGGCGGTGGTGACCGTGCTCCGCGCGACAGTGGTCCGGCGGGTCTCCCCGACTTCCTCAAGGACTAAACGCCTCACCTGAGGCATGAACATCGGCCGCCCGGAGCGATCCGGGCGGCCTTGTTTTTGGGACTTTACCGATGCTCAAGCGCGAACTGATCGACACCGCCCAGATCGAGGACGGCGTGCTCCTCGAACTCTACAGCCACGCCGGCCACTTCATGATCGTGATGGGGCGCAACGAGCTGATGAGCACGCGGATGCGCTTCTCCGAAGAGCAGCTTGCCGATCTCACGATTGACCGGCTCGGCAAGGACAATGCACGCATCCTGATCGGCGGCTACGGCATGGGCTTCACCTACCGGGCCGCCGCCGCTCGGCTGGGCGCGAAGGCGCAGATCGTCGTCGCCGAAATTTCCGAAGCCATCATTGGCTGGGCAAAAGGGCCGATGGCCGAACTCACGGGCGAGGGTCTTTCCGACCCGAGGCTCGACCTGAAGATCTGCGATGTCGCCGCGTTGATTGACGATGCCAATGACGGCACCTGCGCCAAGCTCGACGCAATCCTGCTGGATGTCGACAATGGCCCTGACGGGATCGTCCGCGATGCCAACAACCGCATCTATTCGCGCACCGGGCTCGCCAAAGCGCGCGATGCTCTCAAGCCCGGTGGTATCCTTGCGGTGTGGTCCGCAGGGCCTGACCCTGCGTTCCGCAAGCGGCTTTACGATACCGGCCTGACCATCACCGAATGGAACGTGAGATCGCGCCCCAACAACAAGGGCGCGCATCACATCATCTGGTTCGGTCAGAAAGCCTGAGGCTTTAGCGGACTCGCGGGCCGCCGAAGGGCAGGGGCGGGGGCGGACGGCGCACGCCGCGCGGGAGCTGCGCCTGATAGGCCCGCCCACAATGCTCGACGCAATAGGGGAAGCCCGGGTTCACCTGCACGCCGCAGAAGTGGAAGTCGGCTTCGCCCGGGTGGCCCATCGGCCAGCGGCACACCTTCTCCGACAGGTCAAGCAGAGTGGTCTTGCCGGCGATCTCGGCGCTGGGCTTGGCCGGCACCAGACGGCGCGGCGGCGCGGGCGGGATCGGCGGCTGCTGGTCGCCCGGACCCTGGCGCAGGAAGCCGCCGGGGCCGACCGAGACAATCTTCGGGAAGTTTGTCTGGGGCACGGGCGCGGCCTGCGCGGGCGCTGCGCTGTCGGCGCTGTCATCGGCATGCTCGATGCGCGGTGCGGCGGGCGCGGCAGCACGGGCCGGGGTCCGCTCGGCAGCCTCGCTGCGTTCTGCAGGCTCGGCGCGCGGCTCGGCAGGCGCTGCGCGCACTGGGGCCGGAGCGGGCTTCTTGAGCGGCGCTGCGACCTTCTTCTTTTCGTTCGCCTTGACGGGCGAGGGGCGCGCCTTGAGCCCGAGCCGGTGCGCCTTGCCGATCACCGCATTGCGGCTGACCCCGCCCAGTTCGGTCGCGATCTCGCTGGCAGTCGCGCCGCCTTCCCACATCTTCTTGAGCGTTCCGATGCGCTCGTCCGTCCAGCTCATATGTTCTACCTGTTCCTATGTCCGGTGATTGTCCGGGTGGCGGGGTGCTTGTCAGGGGCACTCGTGGAGCCTAGGCACCGCGCCATGGCCGAGAACGCTCCTGCAAATCCGCTCAACAATGCCGCTCCCGTGACTGAAATGACGGCCGATGACAAGACCGGGCGGAGCACCCGGTTCTCCCCGCGCGGGAGTCCCGTGATTATCGGGGTCAATCGCGTGGGTCTGCTCGCCCTCTATATGAAGGAGGTGCGACGGTTTCTCAAGGTCCAGACGCAAACGATCTGGGCTCCGGCCTTCACAACACTGCTCTTTCTGGCGATTTTCTCCGTCGCGCTGGGCCGTGAGGGGCGGATGGTGCTGGGCGTGCCCTTCGCGACCTTCGTCGCACCCGGCCTGATTATGATGGCGATGATGCAGAATGCCTTCGCCAATTCGTCCTTCTCGCTGCTCGGCGGCAAGATTCAAGGGACTATCATCGATTACCTGATGCCCCCGCTGTCACCGGGCGAGGTAATGGCCGGGATCCTCGGCGCCGCCATGACCCGCGCGATTTGCGTGGGCTTTGCCGTCGCTTTGGCGATGGCGCTGTGGCCGGGGGTTTCACTGACGATGGCACATCCGTGGGCGGTCGTGTGGTTCGGGCTGATGGGATCGCTGATGCTGTCGACGGTCGGTCTGGCGACGTCGATCTGGGCCGAGAAGTTCGATCACAACGCAGCCGTGACGAACTTCATCATCGCGCCGCTGTCGCTGCTTTCCGGCACGTTCTACGTGATCGAGAACCTCCACGGCGTGTTCCAGACGATTAGCCGGATGAACCCGTTCTTCTACGTGATCTCCGGCTTCCGCTATGGCTTCCTCGGGGCGAGTGACATGGGCGGCGGGGACCATGTGCTGGCGTCGGGCTTGGGCCTGCTGGCGCTGAACCTAGCGCTGGCCGCTGGCGTTTATGCGCTGCTGCGAAGCGGGTGGAAGCTCAAGAGCTGAGCGCGCCTGCGCTGCCGCCTGGAAGCCGTGCGCTTGTGGCAATCCGGTCGATCGCCGTTTGTGCGCCCATGACATCGGCAACGAGGCTAATATCGAAGGTTTCGGTCTGCTTGTCGCCGTCGCTGTCGCGCCCGATCCTGATGGCAAGGCTCAGTGTGCCCGCGCCGTCAGCCCGCTCGCTGCGCTGGATGAGGCCAATGCGGTCGGCAGGCACGGTCTTTATCGAAAGCGTGCGGCCGATGCTCAGCTTCAGCACCCGCCGGTCAGTCACGACGTAAAGCACTCGCCCGTGTTCCCACAGCGGTACAAAGGGGCGCCATAGCATCCACGCGCCGACAGCGACGAAGGGCGTGCCGAACAGCGGAAAGGCCCATGCAAGGAGCCCGAGACCGGTCTGGTTGGACATCGCCACGGCAGTTGCCGCCACTCCGGTCCAGGCCACAGAGAAAACCGTCCAAGGCACCGCAAAGATGTAGCTCACGAACGTGCGAGGGTCGATCTGGCCGAGCTGCCAGCCGTGCCATTGTACCACCTCGTCAGGGGCAAGTTCACGCTCCAGCGCCAGCCGCAACTTGGCCATGGCAGTGTTGTCGCGATCGGGGAGCGTGATATTGACCATCGCCCCGCTTTAGCAGGGCAAGGTTGTCAATGTGTAAGCGAGGCCCGCATCCGGTAGCGGCCATCCTTGAAGCTCTCGAACAACTGGCGCACCGTGGGGTGATCGACCGGCCCGCCCTGCGGATCGGCCAGCAGGTTGCCCTGGCTTACATAGGCCACGTAGGAGGAATCATCGTTCTCGGCGAGCAGGTGGTAGAAGGGCTGGTCGCGCCGCGGGCGAATGTCCTCGGGGATTGATTCGTACCATTCCTCGGAATTGGCGAAGACCGGATCAATGTCGAAGACCACGCCGCGAAAGGCGAAGAGGCGGTGACGGACCACGTCGCCGATTCCGAAGCGGGCGCGGGTCTGGCGAGGCGCGTTGATCGTGCGTCCTGCCTGACTCGAGAAGAACTCTGCACGTTCCATGTCCGGCAATATGGACATTTGGCGACGCAAAACAAGCATGTTGGCCAGAGCGCCATCCGATATGCCCGCATTTTGTGAGTGTGCAGGTCTTGGCAAGCGGCAAGGCTTGGGCTAACGGGCGCGCTTCCTGTTGCCAGCCGCTCCGACCAGCGGCTTTCACGAGCGTGACGGGTCTCGCGGAGAGGTGGCAGAGTGGTCGAATGCGCCGCACTCGAAATGCGGTTTACCGGCAACGGTAACGTGGGTTCGAATCCCACCCTCTCCGCCAGATTTCCTCCAATTCGCTGAAAATTCCCGAAACCCTTGCTTTTCAAGCACAGGGCTGCATTAGTTTGCTACAAAATCTGCTACAAACGGGGTGAGGGTGAAGCGGGTTCCAAGCCAGAGGTATCTCTACATTCGAGGCGACACCTACTACTTTCGACGTGGGGTGCCCAAGGATGTCCGCCATGCGTTTGGCGGGAAGCCTGACGACTGGAAATCACTTGATACCTCTGAACTGGCGGTCGCGAGAACGCGCTTGCAGCGCGAAATTGAGGCCTTCGAGACAAGAGTAGCTGATGCGCGGAACCAATCGCCGCCTGCGAAGATTGCTCACGCTCCCTACCTGCCGAGCAACGCGGAAATTGAGGCGGCGGTCCGAGAAGCCCACAAGCAGCGCAAAGAGCGTGTAAGGCACATCAACAAAGCTGATCGAAAGGCGGTCGAAGAGGCTCGCAGGCGTTTGGGTGACCTTAAGCAGTTCAAACGCGACCTAGAGCGTTCCCGGAAGATCACATCAGACTTTCAAGTCATGGACGTGCAGTGGCAAGCCGAGGCGCTGTGCCAGCGCCATAACTGGCTCTTGGATGAGACTAGCGACCAGTGGTGGGCGTTGTTGGGTTTCGTAACGCGTGGCATGATCGAGGCGGCGGAGCATCAATTGCAATTGCTTGAGGGACGTTCCGGGAAAACCGAGGATGAGGCATTTAGCCGCGAAGCCTATCTGCTCGATGAGCAGAGGAAGCAGACCGGTGACCAGTCGTTTGGGCCACCCGTCTCCTTAATCGGACTGTTCGACGAGCATGTCAGGGAGCGCCAGCTTAGACCAGCTAGCGAAAAATCGTTTCGTCAGAAGGTCCTCGCATTTCAGAAGTTCCTTGGGCACGATGATGCCCGACGCATAACCAAGCGCGACGTTTCCGACTGGAAGGACTATCTACTTGCTAATGGTCAGGCTGATGGTTCGCCACTGAGCGCAAAAACGGTGCGCGACACATACCTTTCCGCTGTAAAGACCGCACTGAATAGAGGTGTGAGTAGCGACCGTTTGGCAGAGAATGTCGCAGCGGGCATATCTGTGGTCGGGAAGAAAAGAAAAGCGCGAGTGCGCCCCAAAGGCTTCAAAGACGTCGAAATGAGACAAATTTTATCGGCGACGCTAGCCGAGCACCGCTCATCCCTACCCGAAAAGACTAGATTGGCGCGCCGTTGGATACCTTGGCTTTGTGCCTACACCGGTGCTCGTGTGAACGAAATGAGCCAGCTACGAGGACAAGACATCATCAAGGAAGACGGGATATGGTGCGTGCGGATCACACCCGAAGCAGGCGGCACCAAGTCCGGAGATGCGCGAACAGTTCCCCTGCATCCCCATCTGATCGAGCAAGGCTTCTTGAATGTCGCCGAGGCCGATGAAGGTCCAATCTTTTACGACCCTTCACGGTCCCGTGGAGGCTCTCTCGCACATCCACAATCTAAGAAGGTCGGAGAAAGGCTTGCCAAATGGGTTCGCGAAGAGATCGGAATAGCTGACACCAATGTGCAACCTCACCACGGTTGGCGGCATCGCTTCAAGACGATTTCTCGTGATGTGCGAATGGATCGTGAGATTGCAGATCGTATCCAAGGGCACGCGCCTAGGACGGTTGCCGAAACCTACGGCGAGGTCTCGGTCAGGGCATTTCACCGGGAAATTTGCCTCATCCCCAAGATCGTCTTGGAGGATGAAAGCGACGACCTATGTGGGTAAGCATCTTGGAAGTCGCCGGTTCAGCCATGACACTCGAAAAGATTATCAGCTTAGAGCCACCCTGGAAGGGGACACTTCAGAGCCGGGAGGCGGGTCTAAATCGGAACTAGATTGTTTCCGCTAGAAGCCTGCGTCCGGAGACATCGTTTGACTACTGCGAAGTTCCCTTACATCAACATATCTCGGTTTTTTGGGCCTTTATATTAGTTTCAGAGTGGAGGTGCTCCTAGCATGGTGAAAGTCACTGACCCGGGCATCCTGTGGGACAGCCGTGCCAATTGCCTTTCTGTGATGACCGCATTGTCCGTCGCAGATTTCCTTGACTTAGTTGAAAACGCATATCTCGATAGAGGTGGCATAGAGCACCAGCGCGCTCCTCTGAAAACGACATCTGCAAAACGTATTCGTTCGAGGATGATCTCAGACATACAATCTGGCGCGGTTTTGCCGCCAATTGTCATCGGGATTGTCGTGACAGACACCGAACTTGAAACACTCAAGGAGAAGGATCCTGGATCAATTCTTGATTTCATCATCTCGGAGAAGGCTAAGTCGCTTGCGATAATCGATGGGATGCAGCGCACCACAGCGCTCCGGGAAGCGGCCAACGATTTGATGCACGGGGCTGGCGTAAAGGCACAAGAGGTGCGGCTCGAGTGCTGGGTCGCTGCGAGAACCGAAAGTCTGATCTATCGGATGCTAGTTCTCAATACTGGGCAAGTTCCTTGGAGGGTCGGCAAGCAGCTAGAGGTTGTTTACGCACCTCTCGTCGAAGAGATAACCCGGCAAGTTAATATTCCCAAGGTCTTAGAGAACGCAGACGGCGAGAGGCGCACAAAAGCTGGGCAGTATAAGCCTGATGACATTGTGCAGACCTATATCGCGTTTGGTCTCAGGAAAACCGACATTGATACCAATGAGACACTGGCAGATGAATTTTCCAGAATTGATCTGACCGAGGCTCACACTGGTGATCGCTACAACCGTTTTTTCTATCCGATACTCCAAATGCTTATCGATTTGGATTTGGCTTTCTCAAGGCTAGATCCGGATTTTGATATCGGAAGCGATGCTCTTTCGGTGAAAATCGGGCGGAACATTTTCGACAAGTTGGCAGCCCGAGTTGGTTTTGTGGTCGCAATGACAGTTTCTATTCTTGGGCGCCCAGGGATGAAGCGGGACGATGCTGAGGCTGTGACGGCTATCGAGACGAGAACAGCGCAAATTGGCGCGTTCATCGAACGTCTTTCAAAGTTTAGTGCGACCGAATTGCAATCATTTCTCAAGCTGGATCTTCTTGCTGAGCGGTTAGACGGCCAAAAACGAGCGGCCGTGGGCCGTCAAGAGAGAGCCTTCTTTGACAACGCGTTCAAGGTTTTGATCGAAGAAAATTTCGCAGTTGACGACATGGAACCTTGCTGGAGAGCATAGGTTGGCGAGTAGGAACCGAATTGTGTTGAGCAACAAGTTCTTTTCTCGCTTGATTAGTCATGCAGAAAAGGCGGGTGTGACAATTGAAGGCCCACACAGCGGCCGCTGGATCAAAAAGCAGAACGAGAATGATCTTACGCTAATGACGAAGGCCGACTGCTCTGATGTGCTCAAGCTGACTAGGACACTCAGGGCGGTGAAGATCAAACACGAGACTGAGAGTTGGCTAGTTTGCTGGGGATTTTCTGAACTTCAGTCTGTCCCTGATGGGCTTTTGGCAATTGATGTCACCCCTGCTCTATTTTGCATTTCGGTCGAAGAGGCCGATATTCGCCCGACAGCTACAGGCCTAGAGGTGAAAGAGGCCATCGATGCCTTCCACAAGGATCAAGACGGTTATGAGGGGCACGATCTCGAGGACATATCGCGTCTCTTTGACGTGTGCCAAGCCTTCAAAATAGACCCTAACTTTTACTATGCATCTGACTTTCCGAGGCTCATCGGACTGATTTTTGTGACTTCGTATTTTGATGGCCCAATGGATTTATCCGAGCCTACTCTGGAGAAGATGGCTACGATTTTTGAGACTGGGTCTGAATATCTTCCGTATGAGTTGCTTCTTCAAGGAGTTCTCTCGATCTCATGGCGCGGCTTTTTTCTCGAACTTTACAGATGTGTCGAGCAGCTTTTTCCGGCGGCCGTTCTTCCCGACTTCGTGAATGATCTCGGGGACGTTCGGCCTCTCATAGACTTGGCGAAAATTCTTGAGACGCGGTTGTCTTGGAGGCCAAAAGAGAATGAGGCTCTGGTTGAACTGTTTCGAGGTTTGCCGGAGGATGACCTAAATCTGTTTCAACGTGCACTCGGCCTTCAGTTTTCAGAAGGTGCGGATCCGTATGAGGTTGTTGGGCGCCGCGTTTACGCCTTGAGAAATAGTTTTGTGCACTTCCGTCCAGCACTGGAGGACGCCAAAATGGACAAAATTGATGTAGATCTACTGCTTCAGGCGATGATGAACTTTGTGATGAACGTATACGACTGCCATGCATCCCGCTTTCATGGACCTCTGTCGATTGAGGTTGCCCAATAGGAGCGGGTTTACATCAAAGGTAGATGCAGGGTATTCCCACTTTGTTCCACGATGGATTTGGGGATGCAAAGCTGGGGAGCACATGCGGGCAACCCTTGATCGCTGTGCTTCAATTGGCCATCCTCTAATCTAGCAAGAGGTATAAATGGCGCTGACATACTACGATTTTTTCGCTGGTGGAGGCATGGCAGGGAAAGGTCTTGGTTCCGGCTGGAAATGCCTGTTTGCGAACGATATTGATCCGATGAAGGCTCAGATTTATCGCGAAAACCATGATGGTGGGAGCGAGTTGCTTGAAGCGAGCGTATCACGAGTTTCTCTTGCCGATTTGCCGGGGCGTCCAGACTTGGCTTGGGCATCGTTCCCCTGCCAAGATTTGTCTTTAGCGGGGAAGGGGGCGGGGTTAGCTGGTGAACGAAGCGGAATGTTTGTTCCCTTTTGGAAGTTGATGGAAGGCCTGGCCAGCGAAGGAAGGGGTGCTCGCATAATCGCCATCGAAAACGTGCGAGGCGCGATCACAAGTCGGAAGGGAGAGGATTTCGCAACCCTCGCTGAAGCGTTTTCCGATCTTGGTTATAGGTTCGGCGCGATGATCATCGACGCTGCCCATTTTCTCCCGCAGTCACGCCCTCGGTTCTTCATGGTGGGCGTCCATCCGGATGTTGTCGATCTTGTTGGTTTGTCGCGTGGTTTTCCCGATTATGCGTGGCATCCTCAAGCGCTCGTCAAAGCGCATGATCGGCTTTCGCCTCAGGTGAAAGCGAACTGGATTTGGTGGAACCTGCCGCCCCCCCGTGCGCGAAACACTGCTTTACTTGATTTGATTGAGGATCAGCCGACTGGCGTTCAATGGCACTCTCAAGATCAAACCGCTCACTTGCTGGGCATGATGACCTCCAAGAACCTTGCGAAGATCGAATTGGCAAAGCGGCAGGGCGGCCATGTGGTTGGGACTATTTACAGGCGAACACGCCCCGACGGAGACGGGATCAAACGACAGCGGGCTGAGGTGCGCTTCGACAATATTGCCGGTTGTTTGAGAACACCCGGTGGCGGATCGAGCAGGCAAACGATCATCATAGTGGAGAATGGTCAGGTGAAGACCCGATTGCTCTCGCCAAGGGAGGCGGCCGCCCTGATGGGATTGGACGAAAATTACGTCCTACCTGATCGATACAACGATGCATACAAGCTTGCTGGAGACGGCGTAGCGGTTCCCGTCGTTCGTTATCTCGCGAGTAGCCTTCTTGAACCGATTTTATTCAAAAACTCACTCGATCTTGCGGCGTAGTTTGATTATGCCGCTTAGATGCCCAAACCGAGCATCGATAATACAAAGCAGCCGCCGTTCGAGACGAAAGACCTTCGGTCAAACCTAAAGGCTTATTTGAACGGAAAATTCTACGACCCAATTGCTGGTCAAGACCGTCGTTTGGGCAGCTTCAGATGGGGCGTATACGCTTTCTTTGATTACGACGGTGAACCGATATATGTCGGGCAAACAGCCGAGATGGTTAGTTCCCGCATAGGGCGGCATATGACAAACCAGAGAACTGATGCGGTCGCAATGTCCGTGTTAGACCCATTCGAGGTCTACGAAATTGAAGTTTGGCCACTTCCGGAGTTTCAAGAGGTAACAAAGAAGAGTTCTGCCGCGGAATATGCAGCCGCGAAGGCGCATCTAGACACCTTGGAGCGTGTGATCTTTGAGAAAGCGATAGAGAATAGCCACTTTCGGGCAATCCTGAATGAGAAAGATCCGCCGGTTCCCACTGTGACCGTGTCAGAACCGCCCTCGCATCGTTCTGCAATCGTATCGGATAGCGTTCACGCGATTAGGTCTCATCCAGATTTTCGCATCGCAAGACGAGCACTGATTATTTCTCGTTTGGCACAAGTCATATCAGAGAGGCAGGTCACCGATGGGCTGCGTCGCGTTCTTCTCACACAATCCCAGAGGCTCCAGTGGTTGGCGGGCAGACGCTTTGAAGCTTTGGGCGGTTCAGGTGACGCCGAAAGGATAGATATTCCTGAGACGTATGGTCCGTCCACCGCTCAATTTGATTGATCCTAGCCCAAGTCAGGTTCTCTCAATCAGCCCTGATCGCAAGCGAATTTTCAATCCCTCTGAACCTTCCCCTAGTTGGAACGCGTTCGGTGCCTGCAAGCCTCCCATACGGGTCCGCCTGACCCATTTCGACAGGTTCTGATTGAGGCCTAGGCCCCAGATCCACTGCCGGGCCGTTCTTGCAACAGTTGCAAGGGCAACCAGCAGGTCTGGTTGATCGATGTCCTCGACCTCATCGGCAATGACCACGGGCTTCAGTCGTTTGCTGCCATGCGACGCGCGATGGAACGGAGATTTCGCGACCAGCGCCAATCAGATGGTGTGCAGCCGCAAGTGATCGTGCCTTCTGCACATACGATCTTCAGGTGCTTAGTTCCGTATTTGATTTCTAAGACACTCAGCCCCGCTGTTCGGCAGACACGGCGACATTCCTTAATATGCTTGTTCATGACGGCGCTCCTTTGTTTTCAGGCGTGCTCAGACGGTGCGGCGGTTTGCCCGCATTTCACGCCTCGCCTCATCTGCAAAAACCCACTTCGATGTTTCGGGATATTGAATCCAGATATCGCGCCATGCGTTACGCGACGTGTTGTTTGCTGCGCGACTTACGAACTGAGAAGGGGAACAAACTTCATCGCGAAATACGATGTTCTGATGCCGGACATCGGCAAACATCAGGTCACCCTTGTATTCTACGCGCAGCCTTGTGCCGTTCGGCAGGAAAACCCCGCTCCAGTTATACCCACGCGTGGGGTCACCCACGGCGTTGATCAGATCGTCTTCGTCTTCCTGCGTCACTCGGTCAGCGTGCTCTTCAGACCAAATCTCCGCATCGCCGCGCGTCCGGTCCAAAAACGTCTGAAGGCTGTGCTCAACCATCGCGGCGACATCAGCGCGACCATTTGAGCGCAGGATAATCTCCGAGACGAGATCGGCGCTTACGGGGACAGATAAATGACTCATGACTGCACTCCTTAAATCACATAGCAAATCGCTACTGCTATTTGCCTACGCTCGCAGTAGATAAATAGCAAGGCGTTTTTCGGCGTTTTGCAATCGCTGGTCACGCCGCCCCCAACGCAGGTGCAACGACAGCGTCAAGGCAGCGCCCGTCACCATCAGAAATTGGGCAGCGACGTTGAAGGGGGAATGTTGAGGCGAACCAGAAGCTGGACGACAAACGGTATAGGCACCAGATTGGCTGCTGTGCTGACCTTGCAACAGGTGCAAGGGGAACGCTAAGCATTGCCCAACACGCTTAGATCGCTAATCAAGACATATGGCGATCCCTGACTATCAAACGCTCATGCTCCCTGTCCTCCATGTCGCAGCCGAGGGCGAGACGCGCGTCCCGAAGGTCGCAGACAAGATTGCAAATCAATTCGGTCTGTCCGAGGAAGAACGCGAGCAGCTTCTGCCAAGTGGCAAGCAAAGTGTGTTGAACAATCGGATACACTGGGCCAAATTCTACATGTCAAAAGCTGGGTTAATCGACAGCCCATCGCGCGGTGTTTTTGTCGCGTCAGGGGAAGGTCGTGCTCTTCTCTCTCGGCAACCTGCGCGCATCGATGTTGACCTGCTCAAGTCATATCCCGCCTTCATGGAATTTTACTACAAAGGTAACTCGAGCGACGGAGAGAAACAGGACGCTGCACAACTACAGTCAGCTGCATCGGACGCAACGCCGGAAGAGCAGATTGACGCCGCGAACGCGGTGCTGACGAAGGCCCTCAAGGCCGACCTTCTCGCCCGCGTTCATGAGCAAACGCCAACCTTCTTTGAGCACCTCATAGTCGAATTGCTGGTAGCAATGGGATACGGCGGTTCACACGAAAGTGCCGCTCGCCGACTTGGTAAGTCAGGAGACGGCGGTATCGATGGGATTGTCGATGAAGACCGGCTCGGCCTCGACCGCATTTATGTCCAAGCAAAGCGCTACGACCCGGAGCAGACTATCGGACGACCTGCGATCCAAGGATTTGTCGGAAGCCTAGTTGGCTTTGGTGCGACGAAGGGCGTGTTCGTTGCGACCTGCTCGTTCAGCAAGCAGGCGCGCGATTATGTCGAGAACCTTCAGCAGCGCGTGATCCTGATTGATGGCGACCGCCTCGCTGAATTGATGATCGAGTTCGGTATCGGCGTTCGCATCAGCCGCGCAATTCAAGTCAAACGCCTCGACGAAGACTTCTTCGCTGACTGATCATGGCTGGCGCACGAGAAATTGGCATTGGCATTGCACGTGTTTTGGGCCTCGAAAGCGGTCCAAACCCCTTCCCACTGTCTTTCAAAGGCGAGACAGTGGCGGAAGCGGCTGAGATTGTGTCCTCTGTTCTGCGCGAGTGCGAGGATGCGGGCATCCAAATAAAAGAGGTCAGACTTGACGCTGAATTGTTCGAGCAGGTTCGGGGGCAGACAGGAACCAGCTTCAGCCTCGTAGAGGACAGTTCGCTGATCTGCGAAGTCTTGTTCGTCCGCAGATAGAGCGGTTCTCTTTCCCCGATCACGTATCCCGAACGTCGATCAACCAATTTTGGTCGGATTTTACCGACAGAATTAGACGAAAAAATCCCTCGCAATTTCAGAACTCTTGCCTTGGGAAGTGTCTCAAAGCCGATTATAACCATCCAAACGAACTGAAGATGGAATTGGCGATGGCGGGCACGAAAGCAGCATGGACACACGAGCGGCGCGAGAAGCAACGTCTCCTCATTCAGGAAACGAAGCCGTGGCTCAAATCGACTGGACCTCGCACACCCGAAGGTAAGGCGGTGTCGAGCCAGAACGCCCGGATGCCCGAATGGCAGGCTGAAGCGAACCAGAAGCTGGAAGACATCCGGCGTATCGCTCTCGACATATTTGGCCGGAAGCGTTGGCCGAAGACGCCGAAGCCCAAGTGGATGCGAAAAAGCTAAGATCGACCTTTACCCATCTGCGCACCCTCCTAGGATGATTTTAGGAGGTAATTGAGCGTGTTAATTGGGTATGCGAGGACCAGCACCTTCGACCAGAAGGCAGGTTTGGACGGACAAATCGAAACGCTGCTTGCAACGGGTTGCAAGGTGTTTTCTGAGCAGGTGAGTTCCGTTGCAGAGCGCGAGCAACTCAATCTCGCGCTGGATTTTGCCCGTGAAGGCGACGTGTTCGTCATCGTCCGGCTTGATCGCCTTGCCCGGTCCACCTCCGATCTGCTTCAGATCGTTGCGCAGCTTGAAGCCAAGAAGGTCGGCCTTAGGGTGCTCGACTTCGGCGGCGCTGAGATGGACACTCAGTCACCCACAGGCAAATTGATTTTGACCATGTTCGGCGCGCTGGCCCAGTTCGAGCGCGAACTCATGCTAGTCAGGCAACGTGAAGGCATCGAGCGCGCCAAGCGCGAAGGGAAGTATCAGGGAAGGGTGCCGACAGCCCGCCGACAATTGCCCATGATGCGCGATTTGGCCGAACAGGGCCTTACTCCCCCGGAGATCGCAGCTAGGACCAATTGCAGCCGAGCGTCGGTATATAGGCTGTTGAAGGAGGATCGGGCGTGACCGAACCTGCCGAATTGTTCGCACGCCTCACAATGCTGCTCGAATACCTCCACGGGATCACAATCGAGGGACAGCGCGCCGATCAGCCGCCCGAGCATTGTCGCTGCCTTTCTCGGCAGGTTCGACAAGGCTTTAAGCGTGGTCAGCGCCTGTGCGCCGAAATCGACAAAATGTGCGGAGGCAGTGATGCCTGAACTGCCCCTCGACATCGTCGTCGAGCGAGCCGTCGATGAGGCAATCGCGCAGGGCGCGTTCCGGCCCAGATGGGGCTGGCCGACGCCGCGATCCTACAATGGTGCGACGGGCGCAGAGCGGATTGCAGGCTGGCAGAAGGTCGCCGTCGCTCGCAACTTGGGCCTGATTGCGCGGACTGCGCCCTGTGATGTCTGCGGCCAACCAGCGGGGAGCCAGAGGCACGGGGAAATATATGCTCGCCCGTTGGCAGCGCGACCAATCTGCCGATCCTGTCATTTTACAATCCACCGACGGTTCCGCGATCCGGATCGTTGGATGGAGTTCCTGTCGGCAATGCCAGCCGCCGACTGGGTTCATTCCTTGCTGACGCGGGAATTGTCGCGGGCCGAGATGCTGGAGGTTGCAGGTCAGCCTGATGTGTTTGCAGCATTGCGACGCCTGAAGGGTTGAGCGGCTCGCGCTCAGCGATCAGTCGGCGGATCACCCAGCAGATCAACCACCCCCACGTCCAGCGCCGCCATGATCTTCTCGATCACGTCAATCGTTGGGCTGCGCTTACGGTTCTCTAGGTGGTTCAGGTAGGTCCGATGAATGCCGATCTCGGCGGCGAATTGATCCTGCGGCAAGTCTCGTTCGCGCCGCAGGCGAAGAAGATTTGCAGCAAGGTTATCGCGCAGGCCCATCGGCTACGATGGACCACAGCCTCAAAATCTAGTCACCAGATCATCGTCTACAAAGCGCTTGCGGCACCCACCGCGCTTGGTAGACGATAGGCTGCCAAAAGTATCAAGGGGGTGGTTGTGCAGGTGGTTTCTGGGTTTTTCCTCATCGTATTCTTCGCTGCCGCGTTCGGCGTCATCAAGCCATACACCACCCACCTCAACCGATGGCAGTTCGCAGTCATTGCGTTCCTTTCCGGATTGGCGTGCGGGGCTACGGCTCCAAACAGCAGCCAGCTTGGTTTGGCAGGGTTCTTTGTATTGGTGTTCTGCGCTGCCGTGCTTGGAGTTATCAAGCCTTACACTGAGCGCGTTTCTCGGTGGCAGTTCGCGGTCGCGTCCATCATTTTCATGGTAATGATTGGAGCAACGGCTGACCCGAGCAAAGTCCCGAGCGAGGAGCAAGTCCAAGCTGAGATCGCTAATGCTGACGTAGGAAAGAAGGCTACCAAAGCCCCAGCGGCCACAAAGCCTAAGGCGAAGCCGTCTGCGGAACCAAAACCAGCTACGGTCGCCAAAGAGGACGAAAGCCCGTTCGCTGACCAGAGCAAACAAGCCTTGTGGATCGTCAAATCTCACGGGGCGATCAAGTCCCGGCTCCGCGATCCCGGCAGCGCCGATTTTCGCAATTCGCGCTTCTACTCCGGAGGCCCTGTGCCGGTGGTATGCGGTGAGGTAAACTCCAAGAACGGTTTCGGCGGCTACACCGGCTTTCAGAGGTTTATTGCCTCCGGCGACGATCCCAATATCGCATTTGTGGCTTCAGATGTCGCAGTGGGCGACAGCATCAACGCGGCTTGGGATCAACTTTGCATCAAGGCCCAGCGCGATAAAGCCTATGTTCCTTGATCATAGGTGGTGCCGAGCGGCAGGTTAAGCGCCCTGCTCGTGCGTCGCAGTTGCAACGGGTTGCAAGGTCCCACCTCCCGTTGGGTCAATTCGACTGACATAAAATCTATGGGTAACTGTTTCACCCTCATCGACTTCCGTCTATAAGAGGATGAGAACTAGGGACGACCAGCAGCCGTCTATAGAGAGATCATTATCACTGCCAGCTACACGCCGACGCGGATTGCGTATCGTAATCGCAAGCGGGCGGGATTTTCCCCTGATAATCCGCCGACCGCAAGACGAGTGTTTGTCGACAAATTGCAGATATCAATCACTGGAGATTGGTCGATATCGCATGATCGTCAACTTGATGATTGGCTTAGGGATACCGTTGATCTGATCGAACTAGGGTGTCTCCGGCGCCCAGAAGTGTCCGGCTCACGAGTTACCTTTTTGCAGCGACGCGATGCACCCGTAAGCTTTCGATCACTGAAACTGTCGTTTACTGGGCTGAGGGAGCGTAACGGCCGATTTCAGGTCCAAGCTGATCTCAATCCTACCCGCATCCTTTCTCACGCGTTTGCGCGTCTGACCGACGCTACGAAGGAGAGTGCGGCGCAACTCCCTGAGGATGAGCGATTAGGCTTCTGCTTGGGTGACCTCCAACCACCCGACTTCTTTGCCACTGCGGATGACGTTCCACGCGGTTTCGATGGCAACGATAACTGGATTGAGAACCGGATAGAGATGGCGAGGGTGCTGGGTCATTACGAAGCCCATTTCCCGCCGCTGCTTCTTCGAGAATTTCGCGCCTACCTAAGTTATCTGCTTGCGATGCAGGTTCCACCGGACGGCCCGGTAACAACGGACCTTTTGCAGGTCATGGACGGCGAGTTCCGTTTGCATTGGGGCGGCTTGAGGGTCTCCGAAATTGAGACCTACATCGAGCGCGCCCATCCCAAGGCGACGATTATGGTCCAGCGTGGCGGATTGGCTATGCTTGCCGCCGATTATGCGACTGAGACAAGGCCGTTCCTATCGGCACCAACCCTTTCCCGCTCCCAAGGGTCGGTGCGCGTGCTAGGTGATCTTGCCGGACCCTACAAATTGGCAGTCTATGCTAAGGATAGCGATTGCATCCGGTTTGAGGTGCGGCGCAAAGGCGCTGGGAACTATGCAGAATTGCGAACCCGGACCGAAGCGATTGCACGCTTTGCAGGGATCGTCGAGTTGGAGCGCAACGCCTTTGTGACTAAGGCACATTGGCCCGCCGTGTTTGAACTCTTTAGCGGCCCAGACCGTTATGATCGGTTCGACTTCCGGGAACTCCTGTTTCAGCTTCAGGCGGCTGTCGGCCCTGACACGAGAGAGATGTTTTTTCTGTTTGAAAAACTCCTCGTCGAGGGTGGGCTAGCATCTAGCGACCTTAGGCCCATTGTCCGGACGAGACTGCTTCGAGCAAAGGTGATTGAGCGACAGAAGATTAGGCCAAGAGATATGAATGGAAGCCCGCCGCGCTACATCCTGAGGCCTCCGTATCGGGACATAGCATTGGACTTCATGTTGCCGAAAACTGCTACAAGACCTGCTACAATCCGTCCTGTGGGGCGAAGGCAAAGAGTAAGGATTTCTGCCGATTAGCGGAGGCAGCGGACTATCCCACCCTCTCCGCCAATTCTCATTGTTTCTAAAATGAAATTTGGGCCTATTGAAACGGATTCCCACAAACGCTCCCTGAAAACCGCCGTCCTTAGAGAGGTCTTGGCCTAGATCGCCTTTTCAGCCAATCTAGGCTCAGGCAGCTTTAAGGGGACGATTATGCGTCGGTGGTTTGCAATTCTGCTTGTGGCGCTCTCAGTATCAGCTTGCGCTTCAACAGCCATGAAGAAGTTTGTCGGAGGCTCTGTTTCAGAGGCGTATTTGGCCTACGGCCAGCCGGAGAATGTTTTCGACCTTCCGGACGGACGAAGAGCGTTTCAGTTTTATTGGGGAGGCGGCTCAGGAGTTGTCCCTGCCAGATCACAGACACAAATTGTCCCGACTGGCGGCGGATCATATGCGGTGACGACAAGCGGAACCCCTGCCATGGTTTATGAAAGCAAGGGTTGCCTAGTGTCGCTCATAGCGAGGCCGACCAACGGCGGCGACTTTATCGTTGAGGAGTATCGAATCCCTCAGCGCATGGTTTGCTAGGATTGGGCGCGGCCAACTGTCTGGACGTGTTATCCGAGTGCAGCCCCTTGCTTTTAATGGAGTCTGCTTCAAGTACTTCTCACATCCAAAGGTTTGCGGGGCTTTATGAAAGCTGCATCTATCTTGATTGGAGTAACCGTCGCGGTTGCTTCGTTTCCTGCAGAAGCGAAAGTCCGCTTCGAAGCGTACGAGGCCCGAAACTCCATCGTGGAGGGGCAAGGCGGTTCGCGCACTGAGAAGGATGGCGTTGACTTTTGGACCATGGGCGACCCCCCACGACGCTACCAGATCATCGGGATAATTCGGGACAATCGCGGAACCGGGGTATTCCACGGCAATGCAGTTGGTTCATCCGGCATAGCCAAAAAAGTCCGAGAAGTTGGAGGCGATGCAGTTATCCTGCTCGATCAGAATACCGCGCTAAAAGGTATTTATTCGCAGGGCCAAGCTACTGCGAATGGGAATCAAGCGTCTGGGTCGGCTTTCGCGATCCCAATTCAAGAGCGCACCACGACCTTTGTTGTCGTCAAGTATCTTGAGCCTTCACCAGCCGCGCCATAGCCCTGAGAAACCGCGCGGCCTCCTCGGCTTTCGCAGATCGCGCGCCATGCTTGTAAGCATTGCGGTTGCCCTTAGGTGCACCGGGATTGGTCCCGCCGTGCATTCGGCACCGCATCCGGCCCTTCACCGCCGGGGATTGGCATTCCGGTCCCTTCCGGGTCCGCGCCAAGCAGCGCGGGGCTTTCGCCAGCCGGTCCGGTTGCACGGGATTGTTCGCTGTTTTTTCAATTTCTTTCCCCCCGGTGTGCTGGTGGATATGATCGGCGACAATCGCTTGACCGCATTCGTTCACGTGAACGTGCTTCACAGTTTGTTCGCGCGGCTGGTGTAACCACATCGCCGTCCGCCAGCTTGCCCCCGCGCTCAAAGCGTCAGCATCTTGGGGGATTGCTAGGGCCAATTGAAGCACCAAGATTAGTTCGCAAAGCAGACACTCACTCACGACAAAATTGATGAAAAGTCATGCCTTCTGCGACCTGGTCGGGACAAAAAATTCGGTCAGCTTGCTCTATGCCCCGAGGTGCGACATCTAGGTCAGACGACAAGCCCAGGGGTGGTTTAGATGAAAGCTTTTCTTCTCGGCGCGGGCAGCTTGCTCGCTCTGATCGCGGCACCGGCCTTGGCCGAAGAAGGCTATTATCAGCACCCTGCGGCAAGCGGCGATGTACTGGTCTTTGCCAGTGAAGGCGACCTGTGGCGCAGCGCCCGCACCGGTGGGAGTGCAGTCCGCCTTACCAATGACGAAGGCGAAGAAAGCGAGCCTGCAATCTCGCCCGATGGCAAGCTGATCGCTTTCACCGCCAGCTACGACAGTGACCGTGACATCTACGTCATGCCAGTGGCGGGCGGGCGGCCCCGGCGCGTGACGTTCGACGGTGGGTTCGTGCGCACCATTGGCTGGACCCCCGACGGACGCGTCGTCTATTCTTCTGCAATGGCGGGCGCAGGTCAGGGCGAGGTGCTCTACACCCTCGATCCGGCTGGCGGCGAGGCCACCGCCGTGCCCTTGTGGCGCGCCAATGACGCAACCTTCGGCGCGGACGGCCGCACGCTGTTCTTCACCCGCCGAGGCCTTTACACCCGGGCGCGCGACAATGCCGTGCTCTATCGCGGCGGCGGTATGGAGCAGCTGTGGCGTTGGCAGACCGGCTCTGAGAGCGAAGCGGTGCAGCTGCTTGCTGATTTCGGCGCGCCGATGCGGATGCCGATGGCTTACGGCGGTCGGATCTATTTCATTTCCGACAAGAGCGGCAAGGACGCGGTGTGGTCTGTCGCCGAGGACGGCAGCGGCGCGCGGCAAGACTCGCCTGACCTGCCTTTCCCGGTGCTCCAGACCAATATCGACGGCGGCGATGTTTTCCTCCAGAACGGCGCCGACCTTCACGTGTTCTCCACCGCCAAGGGCACGCTGGCCAAGCTTTCCATCGACCTTGTCACCGATCGTGAGCAGACCCGCGTGCGCGCCATCGACGATCCGCTGCGCTGGCTTGATGCCGCGCGGATCTCCGCATCGGGCGAGATGGTGGCGGTGACCGCACGCGGGCGCGCCGCGCTCGCCGCGCCGGGGCAGCTACGGCGCATCGAATTGTCGGTGCCGCTCACCGCGCGTGCGCGCCAGGCAGTGCAGTCGCCTGATGGCAAGACAGTCTACATGGTGCTCGACCAGGGCGACCGCGGTGACATCTACGCCATGCCCGCCGACGGAACCGGAGCGCCTGTCGCGGTGACCAAGGGCTATGATGCGCACATCTGGTCCTTCGCAATCGCGCCCGATGGCAAGACCATCGTGGTCTGGGACAAGCAAGCGCGGTTGCAGAAGGTCGATGTCGCCACGGGCCGCGTGACATTGCTCGCGCGTAACGAGAGCGGAGGGGACGATGCATTCAGCGAACTCGCTTTCGCCCCGGATTCGAGCCACATCGCCTACGCCGAGATTGCGCTGACCAACGGCGGCAACACCTCCGACATCATGATCCAGAACCTTGCCACGGGAAGCCGCGTGCAGGCGACGTCGGGCAAGTACAACAACTACGCGCCGACCTTCGCACATGACGGTGCTTGGCTCTATTTCCTGTCCGATCGCAATTTCGACCCCACGCCGGGGAGCCCGTGGGGCGATCGGAACATGGGCGTGTCGTTCAGCGACCGGGGCGAGGTCTATGCGCTGCAGCTGGACCCCGCAGCGCCCTTCCGGATGCGCGAGGACAACGAGCTGAGCCGCTCTACCGCGTCGGACAAGCCCGTAACCGAAGCAGATGCCGGTACCGACAAAAGCGACGCCAAGGACGAGAGCAAGGGCAAAAAGGCCAAGCCCGCTCCGGCCAAGGCGGCGATCGTGCTCGATGGCGTGGCCGGCCGGCTTTACAAGCTTCCGGTCAAGGCGGGGGTCGAGGGGCTGCTGCTCGCCAACGAGAAGTTCCTTTACACCCGGCGCGGCGAGGATCTGGTCTCGATCGCGATCGACAAGAAGGACCCGCGCGAGGAGGTGTTCGCGCCCGGCGCAAGGTTCATGGAGTTGTCTGCCGACCGGCAGAATGCGCTGGTGGTGAGCGGCGTTCCGGGCAAACCCGCGCTCGCGCTCGTACCGGCTGACCGCAAGCTGCCCGAAAAGCCTGCGGCCCATCAGGTGCGGCTCGGCGACTGGCGGCTGACGATCGATCCGCGTGCGGAGTGGCGGCAAATGTTCGTCGATGCGTGGCGGCTGCACCGCGATTTCTTTTACGATCCGGCGCTGCGCGGCGTTGACTGGAACGCGGTGCGCGCCGCGCGCGAGCCGTTCCTTGACCGGATCGGCAGCCGCTCGGAGCTCGACGCTGTGCTCGGCGAAATGGTCTCGCAAGTCGGCGCTTTGCACAGCCAGGTGGGCGGCGGGGAGCTGCGGGTCGACCGCGAGAACCCGGCGATGGCCTTCCTCGGCGCTGCTGTCACGCCAGTGGCAGAGGGGCTGCGGATCGACAACATCCTGCGCGCTGAGGCCGATCTGGTGTCGCAGCTCCCGCCGCTGCGCCGCCCGGGCGTGGACGTGCAGGCAGGCGACGTGATCCGGCTCGTCGATGGCCGCACGGTCGCCAGCCTTGCCGACCTGCAATTGGCGCTTGCCACCAAGGCCGGGCAGCAGGTCAGGCTCGACCTGACACGCGGCGTGCGGAAATTCAGTGCGATTGTCGAACCGATGACGATGGATGGGAACCGGCAGGCCAACTACAGCGACTTCGTTCAAGCCAAGCGCGCCGAGACCGAAAGGCTTTCGGGCGGGACAGTCGGTTATCTTCATCTGCGCGCCATGGGGCCGGATGACGTTGCCAGCTTTGCGCGCGATTATTTCCCGCAGCTGGGTAAGCAAGGCCTGATCATCGATGTACGCGGCAACAGCGGCGGCAATATCGACAGCCTCATCATCAGCATGCTGATGCGCAAGGCCTGGGCCTTCTGGGCCAACGCCAACGGGACGGGTCTGCCGACCACCAACATGCAGAACGCCTATCGCGGGCATATTGCCGTGCTCATCGACGAGCGCACCTATTCCGACGGCGAGACCTTCGCAGCCGCGATCAAAGCGCTCGGCATAGCGCCGCTGGTAGGCACCCGCACGGCGGGGGCGGGGGTCTGGCTGTCGGATCGCCCGTCGCTCGCCGACGACGGCATCGCGCGCACCGCAGAGAGTCCGCAATATGCGATCGATGGGCGATGGATCGTCGAAGGCCTCGGCGTGGCACCAGACGTGGAGGTTGAGAACATGCCGCACGCTGCCTTTAAAGGCACGGATGCGCAACTCGCGGCTGCAGTGGGCCTGCTGAGCAATGCGATCGCGCGTGAGCCGGTGCCGGCGTTGAAGCCCCAGCCACTCGCGCCACTCGGTACGCCTGCACAGGATGTAACGGGATCAGGCCGGAACTGGTAGCTCGGCCATACCCTCAGCCACTACAACTGACCGTACGACGGGCCACGAATGGATTGTTAGCTTGCCGTCTGATGGTGCGATGTTGCGGTGGCAACATCGCAGCTTTTTCAGACCGGCGTCAGTGCGCCGATGCACGCTGCAGGTTCCCGCATCGTGGCTCTCCAAGCCGAAGCGGGACGAGTTGCGATTGGACTGACAGCGCCGCCAGTTATCTCCCGATAACCTAATGCCCGGCTCGAACATCGCCGCGAGCCAAGCGCGCGTTACGGGTTACTCGCAGGATTAGAAGCTACCGTCTCTCCGCCCAGCGCGCGATACAGCGTGACGCGGTTGCTGGCCTCGATCAGTTGGGTCGCCAGCAAAGTGCGCCGCGCCTGATAGGCGGCGCGCTGTGCATCGAGGCTGGTGAGGAAGGAATCGACGCCGCCGCGATAGCGCAGGTCTGCAAGCTGGAAGCTGTCTTCAGCCGCATCGACAAAGGCGCGGTTGGCGCGCAGCTGCTCGCTGATCGTTCCGCGCCGCGCGAGAGCATCAGCGACGTCGCGGAAGGCCGCCTGAATCGCGCGCTCGTAGCCGGCCACGGCGGCATCGCGCTGTGCTTGGGTCTGCGCGACGCCTGCACGCAGCGCGCCGCCCGCGAACAGGGAATAGCTAACATCGGCTCCGGCCGAATAGTTGAACGCCGCGCCGGTGAACAGATTGCCAAGCGCGTTACTGGCAAGGCCTGCCAGCCCCGTCAGCGAGATGCGCGGGAACAGCGCCGCACGCGCCGCGCCGATCTCGGCATTGGCGGCGCGCAGTTCGTATTCGGCCTGCACGACATCGGGACGGCGCAGCAGGATTGTCGAATCGAGCCCCGCCGGGAGCGGGCGCACCGCCTCGTCCGCGTCATCGATCGAAAGCGGCAGCAGCGCTGCATCCACCGGCGCGCCGACTAGCAGTTGCAGCGCGTTGATGTCCTGCGCGAGCGCGGTCCTTTGCTGGGCAATGTCGGCCTCTGCGGTCGCGAGGATCTGCTCGGCTTGGCGCAGGTCCGATCGCGGGGCGATGCCTCCGTCCAGCCTTAGCCGGGTGAGCTTCACCTGCTCGCGCGCGTTGGCGGCGGTATCCTCGGCCAGCTTGAGCAGCGAGGCGTCGGCGGCGTAATTGAGCCATGCATCGGCGACATCGCCGATCAGCGTCAACCGTGTCGCCCGCGCTGCCGCCTCGGTGCCGAAATAGCGGTTTAGCGCGGCATCGGAGAGCGACTGCAAGCGCCCGAACAGGTCGATCTCGAAAGCGGTAACGCCGACATCGGCGGTGTAGCGGACTCCGGCGGTCGAGGGGCTGACGGCGGGATCGTTGCCGACATTGCCGCTCTGGTTGCGGTTCTGGTTGGCCGTGCCGTTGTCGAACTGGGTGCGGCCCGCGCTGACGCCGATTTGCGGCAGTTGGCCCGCGCGCTGGATGCGGAACTGCGCGCGCGCCGCCGCGATGTTCGCCGCTGCGATGCGCAAGTCGCGGTTGCCCTCAAGCGCCTGTTCGATCACCTGCGCCAGCCGGGGGTCAGCGAAAACCTCGCGATAGCTCATCACGGGCAGCGTCGCCTCGCTCTGCGCGAGATAGGCGTCGCCCACCGGCCACGATGCGGGGACGGGCAGGGCGGGCTGAACATATTTGGGTGCCATCGAGCAGCCCGGCAGGGCAATGCCTGACAGCAGCGCCAGCGCAAGGATCGCTCCTGTCCTCATGCCGCTGGCTCCCGCTTCAGCTTCTTCAGCGTGTCGCGCGTGGTGCGGCGCACCAGAACGAAGAACAACGGGATGAAGAAGATCGCCAGCACGGTGGCGGTCAGCATCCCGCCGATCACCGAAGTGCCGATCGCAATGCGGCTGTTGGCGCCCGCGCCATTCGACAGCGCCAGCGGCAAGACGCCGAAGATGAAGGCGAGGCTGGTCATCAGAATCGGGCGCAAGCGCAGGCGCGCGGCTTCCAGCGCGGCGTCAATTACGCGCGCGCCGCGCTTCTCGGCCTGCTCGGCGAACTCGATCACGAGGATCGCGTTCTTCGCCGCGAGGCCCATCGTGGTGAGCAGCCCGATCTGGAGATAGACGTCATTCTCGAGCCCTCGAAGCGTCACTGCGAAGACCGCGCCGACCAGCCCGAGCGGGATGACCAGCATCACCGCCACAGGGATCGTCCAGCTTTCGTAAAGCGCCGCAAGGCACAGGAACACGACCAACAGCGACAGCCCGTACAGCAAAGGTGCCTGCCCCGACGACAGCCGCTCCTGAAACGACAGCCCCGACCACGCGACACCGATGCCCGGGATTTCCTCGGCCAGCGCCTCGATCCGGTCCATCGCCGCGCCAGAGCTTTCGCCCGGCGCGGCTTGTCCCTCGAACTGGAAGCTGGGATAGCCCTGAAAGCGTGACAGCGTCGTCGGTGTGGTCGACCAGCGGGTGCGAGCGAAGGCCGAGAACGGCGCCATCTGCCCGTCGCTGCCGCGCACGAACCAGCGCCCGATATCGCCGGGCGTCGCGCGGTAGGGCGCATCGGCCTGCACGAACACGCGCTTCACCCGCCCACGGTCAATGAAGTCGTTGACGTATTGCCCGCCCCACGCCGCTGACAGCGTCGCGTTGACATCGGTCTGGTTGAGGCCAAGTGCCGCGAGCTTGGGCTGGTCGATATCGACCTGCAATGTCTGGACATCAGGAAGCTCGCCCAGACGCACGCCGGTCAGCACCGGATCGCTCTCGGCGGCACCCAGCAGCTTGTCGCGCGCGGCGGCGAATTCCTCGCGGCTCATGCCGCTGGTGTTCTGGAGCTGGAGGGTGAAGCCGTTGGTCTGGCCAAGCCCGCGAATGGCGGCGGGGACCAGCATGTTCACCTGCGCATCGCGAACACCCGCAAACGCCTTGCCGGCCCGCTCGCTGATGCCGTCGGCGGAGTTTGCCGCGCCTTCGCGATCGGCCCAGTCGACGAAGTTGACGAAGCCTTGCCCGGTGTTCTGCCCCGCCGCGCCCTGTCCGCCGCCGGCGACGATGAACATGACCGAGATGTTCTTGCGCTCGTCGTTCAGCATATATTTCTCGATGGCGAGCTGGACTTCGCGGGTGCGCCCCAGCGTGGCCCCTGCGGGCAGACGGAACTGAAGTCGCGCAGAGCCCTGGTCCTCGGTCGGCAGGAAGCCGGTCGGCAGGCGCACGAACAGCACGACGAGCAACGCCACCACAATGGCATAGATCGCAAGGAACAGCACCTTGCGGTCGACCACCCGCTGCACCGCCGCGACATACCGGTCGGTGCCGCGCGCAAAGCCGTTGTTGAACCAGTCGCGGGCCTTGCCGATCCGCTCGGCCGCCCACGGGAATCTGCGGTGCAGGCGGCTCTCGTGCTCCGCACCCTCGTGATGCTGCTTCTGCTTCAGCAGCGTCGCGGTCAGCGCCGGGGTGAGGATCAGCGCGACCAGCGCCGAGAGCACCATTGCCGAGACGATCGTGATCGAGAACTGGCGATAGATCACGCCGGTCGAACCGCCGAAGAACGCCATCGGCAGGAACACCGCCGATAGCACCACCGCAATCGCCACCAGCGCGACCTGAATCTCGCCCATCGAGCGGATCGTCGCTTCCTTCGGCGTCATGTCGGGGTTTTCCTCGAGCAGCCGCTCGACATTCTCCACCACCACGATCGCGTCATCGACCAACAGGCCAATCGCCAGCACCAGCCCAAACAAAGTGAGCGTGTTGATCGAGAAACCGGCGAGGTAGAAGATCGCGAAGGTCCCCAGCAACACCACCGGCACGGCGATCGTCGGGATGAGGGTCGCGCGCCAGTTCTGCAGGAACACGAACATGACGATGACGACGAGGATGATCGCTTCGATCAGGGTCTGCACAACCTCCTCAATCGACAGGCGGATGAAAGCCGTGGAATCGTTGGCATAGGAGACGTTGTAGCCCGCCGGGAAGCTCGGCCGTGCCTCGGCTACTGCCGCCTTGACCAGATCTGCGGTCGCGAGCGCGTCGGCGCCCGGCGCGAGCGAGATGGCTAACCCTGCGCCAGGGTGGCCGTTGATGCGGCTGGATGCCGAATAGTTCTCCGCGCCCAGTTCCACCCGCGCCACATCGCCCAGCTTCACGATCGCGCCGCTCTGTTCCGACTTCAGGATGATCGCCTTGAACTCGTCCACCGTGCGCAGCCGCGACTGCGAGGTGATCGTGGCGTTGAGCCGGTTGCTGTCCGGCTGCGGCTGGCCGCCGATCTCGCCCGCCGCGACCTCGGTGTTCTGGTTGCGGATCGCAGTGACGATGTCGCCCGGCATCAGCCCGACCGACGCGAGCCGGTCCGGATCGAGCCAGATGCGCATCGCGTAGGGCGACCCGAACACGTTGGTTTCACCCACCCCGTCGATGCGCGACAGCGTGTCCTGCAGGTTCGAGACGAGGAAGTCTGACACGTCGATATTGGTGCTGCGGTCGGTCTCGTCATAGACGCCGACGATCAGCAGGAAATCGGGGTTGGACTTGGTGACGCGCAGCCCCTGCTGCTGAACCTGCTGCGGCAAGCGGGCCAGTGCCTGCTGCACCTGGTTCTGCACCTGCACCTGCGCGATGTCGGGGTCGGTCCCCTTCTCGAAGGTCGCGCTGATCGTGACCTGTCCGCGCGAGGTGGAGCTGGAACTGAAGTAGATGAGCCCGTCGATCCCGGTCAGCTGCTGTTCGATGATCTGGGTGACGCTGTTCTCGAGCGTTTCTGCCGAAGCGCCGGGGAAGGTTGCGCGTATGTTGACCTGCGGCGGGGCGACATCGGGATATTGCTCGATCGGCAGCAGCGTGATGCAGCCGACGCCCGCCAGCATGGTGATGATCGCCAGCACCCAGGCAAAGATCGGCCGCTCGATGAAAATGCGCGACATGGCCGCGCCTCAGCCTTTGGACTTGGGAGCGGCGATAACTTGCGGCTTGCTTGCCAGAACAGGCTTGATCGGCGCGCCCGGCCTGATTTTGGCGAGACCCTGCACGATCACCTTGTCGCCCGGCTTCAACCCCTCGGTCACCACCCAGTCGCTGCCCACGGCGCGGTCAGCCTTCACCTTGCGTTCTGCCGCCTTGTTGCCGGCATCGACCACGAACACGCTTGCCTCGCCCCGCGCGTTGAAGGTGACGCCGGCTTGCGGCACGAGGATCGCATTGGTGTTGATCGCCTGATCGAATCGCGCCCGCACGAACATGCCGGGCAGCAGCAGGCCCTGCGGATTGGCAAAGCGCGCGCGCAGCGTCACGGTGCCGGTTGCGGCGTTGACCATCACCTCGGAGAACTGGACGACCCCGCGCGGGCCGTATTCGCTACCATCTTCGAGCACGAGGCTGACCGATGTGCTGCCCGGCACGGTACCGCCCTGCGCGAGGCTGCGGCGCAGCGTGAGCAGATCGGCGCTGGATTGCTGGATGTCGACGAACACCGGATCGACGCCCTGGATCACCGCGAGCGGCTCGGTCTGGTTGCCAGTCACCAGCGCGCCGACCGTGAACAACGAGCGCCCGATGCGGCCCGTGATGGGCGCAGGCACGCGGGTGAACTGGAGGTTGACGTTGGCGGTCTGCACCCGTGCGCGGGCCTGCTGGACGGCGGCTGACGCCTGCCGCGCGGCGGCCTGTGCGTCGGTGTAGTCCTGCAGCGACACGGCCTGCGCCTCAGCCAGCGGCTTCAAGCGGTCGGCGCGGATGCGCGTGGCTTCGGCCGTGGCGTTCGCGCTGGCGAGGGCCGCATTGGCCTCCGCCGCAGATGCATTGAAAAGGCGCGGGTCGATTTCGTAGAGCGTCTGCCCGGCGCGCACGATCGCACCTTCGGTGAACAGCCGCCGCCGGATCAGCCCGCTGACCTGCGGGCGCACTTCCGACATCTCGAAGGCGGAGATACGCCCGGCAAGCTCGACCGCCACCGGCACCGAACTTGCCGAGACCACCACATAGCCGACCTCCGGGGTAGGCCGCGCGGGCTTCTCGTCGGCACTGCCCGAGCACGAGGCGAGCGCCAGCATCGCCAGCCCGGTGAGGGCGAAGCGGGGGCGCAGAGACGGGGCGGTGTACAAGCGAGAGAGGAGGATGGCAGGCTCTGGGAAACGGAGGATGTCGTTAACGGATTGGATCGGTTGTCTAGGGTGTATAACCCGCAGCGCGAATAATGTTTCACGCCGCCTAGCGCTTTTGTAAACCGCCTCAGCGCGCATTACTGCAAATTCTGCGAGATACGCGATCATCAAATAACGAGGTGACTCGTGTGGGTGGCCGTGAAAGGGCCGCAACGAGATTCCACGGAGTTTGGCAAGAATGACGATCAGCAGCGAAGCGTTGGATATGGCGGCGAAGGTCGAGGCATTCGTGCGGGAAACGATTGTCCCCTACGAACAGGACCCGCGCCGCGACCACCACGGCGCGCCCACCGACGAACTGGTCATGGAGATGCGCGAGCTGGCGCGCGCCGCCGGCGTGCTCACTCCGCATATCCGCCCTGACGGCAGCCACTACACCCAGCGCGAGACGGCGGTGATCCTCATCAAGTCCGGCCTCACCCCGCTCGGCATGCTGGCCTGCAACACGCAGGCGCCCGACGAGGGCAATATGTACCTGATCGGCAAGGTCGGCAGCCCGGACCTGAAAGAGCGGTTCCTGAACCAGCTGGTCGAAGGCCGTGCGCGCTCTGCCTTCTTCATGACCGAGCCTGCCGAATTGAACGGCGCAGGCGCGGACCCTTCGATGATGATCACCACCTGCCGCAAGGACGGCAATCACTGGGTGGTGAACGGCAAGAAGTGCTTCATCACCGGGGCCGAAGGCGCCAAGGTCGGCATCATCATGGCGAAGTCGGAAGACCCGGACAGCCACGGCGGCGCCTGCATGTTCCTCGTCGACCTGCCCGATCCCGCAATCCAGATCACCGGTGTGCCGAATACCATCGACAGCTCGATGCCCGGCAGCCATGCCGAGATCACCATCGACAACCTGCGCATTCCCGCTGACCAGATGCTGGGCGATGCGGGGGAGGGCTTCAAATATGCCCAGATCCGCCTCAGCCCCGCACGGCTCTCGCACTGCATGCGCTGGCTGGGCGGCTGCATGCGCGCACAGGAGATCGCGACCGATTACGCCAACCGCCGCATGGCGTTCGGCAAGCCCCTCATCGACCACGAGGGCGTGGGCTTCATGCTCGCCGAGAACATGATCGATCTGAAGCAATGCGAGCTGATGATCGACTGGTGCGCGGGCGTGCTCGACACCGGATCGCTCGGAACGGTCGAGAGCTCGATGACCAAGGTCGCCGTGTCCGAGGCGCTGATGCGGGTGGCGGACAAGTGCGTGCAGGTGATGGGCGGGACAGGCGTGACCGACAAGACTATCGTCGAGACGATGTTCCGCGAGACTCGCGCCTTCCGGATTTATGACGGCCCGACCGAAGTCCACAAGTGGAGCCTCGCCAAAAAGCTGCGACGTGACTGGAAGGCGGCGCAATAGGCGCAGCTGGTGTCATGCAGCGCCGTCTAGACCCCCTCTAGGCCCCCTCCAGACCCCCTCTAGACACGTTTTGCATGTCGCTTAACACGCTGTTGCTGGAATGTTTCACGTGGAACATTGCGTTTAGGGTGGATGGGCGGGCCTCGGCACCATAAACCACGCTGACAAGCGAAT
The DNA here is from genome assembly GCA_963765775.1 of uncultured Alphaproteobacteria bacterium. Lineage (GTDB taxonomy): Bacteria > Pseudomonadota > Alphaproteobacteria > Sphingomonadales > Sphingomonadaceae > Erythrobacter. Next base: position 1,146 of record CAVXXQ010000001.1, on the reverse strand, counting down.
AACCCTTCGCTAGCCTCTCATTTCTTCAGGAAAACAGGGGTCCTCATGTCGCGTTGCCTTGCCCGTCGTATTCTCCGCGATTCCAAGCTGCCGATAATGGTCGCGTTGCTATGCGGAACCGCCATGCCGGCCCTGGCGGGGGAGGCCGTGCTCTACGATCCCGCGCCCGGCTGGGTCGAGCTTGCCAAGGTCGAGCCCAAGCCCGCCGACTCCAATTCCTTCATCGTCCTGTTCGACCAGCAGGCGCGGATCGAGAAAGCGCGGCTGTGGAGCTATATCGACACCGCCATCGCACTGGATTCGCCCGAGGCGCTCACGCGCTTCGGCACGCTCACGGCGACTTGGATGCCTGACAAGGGCGATCTCATCGTCCACCGTGTCGAGCTGATCCGCAGCGGTACGGTGATCGACGTGCTGGAGGGCGGTGCGGTGTTCGAGGTGCTGCGGCGCGAACGCGGGCTTGAAAAGCGCCTTGTCGACGGATCGCTGACCGCGACGATGGCGGTGCCGGGCGCGAAACTGGGCGATGTGCTGCGGCTCGCCTATTCGGTGACCACCAGTGATCAGGTGATGGGCGACAATGTGCAATGGCAGGCGGGGCTGATTGCCAAGCCCTTCCCGCTCCAGAAGGGCCGTATCGCGGTGTCCTGGCCCGAGGCACTGCCAGTCACCCGGCTGCAGCTTGGCAAGGCAGAAATGGCGGAGCCGACCGCAAAGGACGGCTTCATGACGTGGTCGGCAAGCCTGCCCATCCCCGAGGCCGACCCGATGCCCGACGATGCGCCGACGCGATTCCGGCTAGGCGATATCGTGCAGGTGTCGACCTATGCCGACTGGGCGGCGGTCTCGCGCAATCATGCATCGCATTACGCGACGGCCGGCAAGGTGACGTCCGGCGGTGATCTTGCGGGCCGCATTGCCGGGATCGCTGCCGCCAGCCCCGACCCGCTGAACCGCGCCGCGCTTGCGCTGCGGCTGGTGCAGGACGATGTCAGCTACCTCATGAACGGCATGGACGGGGGCAACTACATCCCGCAGGCCCCCGAGGAGACTTGGGACAAGCGCTTCGGCGACTGCAAGGCCAAGTCGCTGCTGCTGCTCACCATGCTGCGCGAGTTGGGGATCGAAGCCGAGCCGGTGCTGGTA